>CAVSLE010000018.1:0-64265 GCA_963728805.1 uncultured Acidobacteriaceae bacterium | reverse complement strand
GATACTGGCGGCCAGCGATCCAAAGTAGGTCCGGTTCCCGGTGTGGATGACCACGGCGGTCGCAGATCACTCTCCACGTTGGAGCCCAGGAAGCCGAGGTTGGGAAGTTCCAGCGGGTTCTGAACGTCTGCCGACGCCGGGGCCGGCTTTCTTCTCCACAGGCAGGGCTTCGCCCGTGAGGGCCGATTGATTCAGGAACAGGTCCTTGGCGGAAAGCACGCGTGCATCGGCCGGCACCATATCGCCGGCTGCCAGCCGGACGATGTCGCCAGGCACTAACATCTTGAGTGACGCTTCCGCTTCCTTGCCGTCTCGCACCAGCGTCGCCGTGTTGCTGACCATCGCTTTGAGCTTCTGGGCCGCGGTATCGGCGCGCATTTCCTGAAAGAATCGCAGCACAACGCCCAAAACCACCATCACGAAAATGACTACCGTCGCCCGCAGGTCACCGGTTAGAAAGGAAAGCACGCCCAGCACCATGAGCAGGAGGACCAGTGGATTCTTGAGGTTCCCAACCGGCGCATCAGGGCCATTGGTGCTTTTCTCGGCCAATCTCGTTCGTCCCGACCTGCTTCAGGCGAGAACCGGCCTCCGCCTCGCTCAGGCCGCCCAGTTGCGATCCAAGCTCCTTCAGGACGGTATCGGTATCGGCACGCGCCTTTTTCCACCAGTTCAGCGGAATCATGCACCCGTTCCCGCCAGGGAGGTTACCTGGGTGCTGAGATGGGTTCAGTGTCTTCTTTGAAATCTCCATTCGTGCCTTTGCTATGCGTGGATCGTCTTGGCCTTATTGAGAGGTTATACGAGTCGGTACCGCCAGAATTGGATTGCAAATGGCGTAAACAATTGATCTAGGTGAAAACATCGCAGGGGCATTCGAATGGGTGGTTTTCCAGGACAACCCTTTCGAATGGAATCCCCGCGATGGCTCATCATTTTACCTTGGAGGAGCGTGAGGTTATAGCCCACATGCGAAGCAGTGTTGGCCTGCGGCTGCGGCCTTCACCATACGTACAGGATAGGCTGCAAACCGCTCTTGCAAACTTCCGCGCCCATGGAGCACATTCAGTTAAGTTGCTGCAGCACAAGGCGAATCCGACAATGCCAACACCAGCGGTCGAGGTAGTGGAAGCCACAAGGCTGTGGGTAATCTACGACTTCGACATGAAAGATTCGTCACACCGCCGAGCATAAATGTCGGGGGAGCGCGCGTCTTCGCCGAGACCATCCGCGAGATCCGCCGACGTGTTCCCGGATGTCGCGTGGAAGTGCTGATTCCCGACTTTCAGGGATTGGAAGAGCCGCTGCGCATCGTGATGGACGCCAGGCCCGACATCCTCAATCACAACACCGAGACTGTGCCCCGCCTGTATCGCGTCGCCCGCTCCGGCGCGCGTTACGAGCGCACGTTGCGGCTGCTGGCGCGCGCCAAGGAAATGAATCCGGCGATTCCGACCAAAAGCGGCGTGATGGTCGGTCTGGGCGAGAGCACCGGCGAACTGCTCGAGGTTTTCCGCGATCTCGCGGCCCACAACGTAGACATCCTCACCGTCGGCCAGTACCTGCGGCCATCGAAGGACCACCTTCCCGTAGCGCGGTTATACACGCCCGACGAGTTCCGCTTCCTAAAAGAAGAATCGTTGAAGATGGGTTTCCGCCATGTCGAATCTGGGCCGCTGGTGCGTTCCAGCTATCACGCCGACGAGCAGGCCGATGCCGGAACGCGAATCGCGTAAATGTCGGCGGATACTTAGAGCAGCTTGCGGAATTAGTCTCTAACAAAACTCTTCATCTTGCGCAGCAGTGATTCCGGGCTTCCACCTCAAGATCAACGATTGCCGTCGCGATACTCGCGCGCAAATATAACCGACTTGGCGTCGAGCGCGGCCAGCGCTTTGCCTTCCGACTGAGGCACGCGCAGATGCACCCGCCGCACCGGATCTTCGGCGATGAGTTCGTCGATGCATTGCAATAACCTGTCCAACCCAAGACCCTTTGCGGCGGAGACGTGCACAGCGTTCTTTGTGTCGCGCAAGCTCTCGCGTTTCTTCTCTGGCAGCAGATCGATTTTGTTCATCACATAGAGCCGCGGCTTGTCGTGGGCTTCCAGTTCACGCAGCACTTCTTCGACTTGGGCCTGTTGCTCAGCCGCGGTTGGGCTGGTGACGTTGGACACAAGCAGCAGCAGGGAAGCGCGCTGTACCTCTTCCAGAGTGGCGCGAAACGCCGAAACCAGCGTGTGCGGCAGGTTTCGGAGGAATCCCACAGTGTCAGACAGCAGGACCTGCCGCCGGGAAGGCAAGGTCACGCTGCGCAGGGTGGGGTCGAGGGTAGCGAACATGCGCGCACTCTCCAGCACGCCCGCCTGGGTCAACGCATTGAACAACGTTGATTTCCCCGCATTGGTGTAGCCGACCAGCGCCACCGTCGCAATGGGGGCCGACTCGCGCCGCTGTCGCTGCTGTCCCCGGATGCGACGAACATTTTCCAGCTGCTCTTTTACATGTCGAATGCGCCGGTAGATTTTGCGGCGGTCAGTCTCGAGTTGAGTTTCACCGGGACCGCGGGTCCCAATGCCGCCGCCGAGTTGCGACATCTGCACGCCGCGTCCCGCCAGCCGCGGCAGGAGGTATTGCAGCTGTGCCAGTTCGACCTGCATCTGTCCTTCACGGGTGCGGGCATGACGCGCAAAAATGTCGAGGATGAGTTGGGTGCGGTCCAGCACCCTCAAGTCGAGTTCGCGCTCAAGGTTGCGCTGCTGCGAGGGCGTGAGTTCGTGATCGACGATGACCAGATCAGGCGAACTGGAGGCGACTGCGCCTTTTAGTTCCTCCAGCTTGCCACTGCCGATGAGGGTAGCTGGATCTGGCTTTGGCCGCCGCTGCTGGAATTCGCCGGTCACGACTGCTCCCGCGCTGGTGACCAACTCGCGTAACTCGGCCATGGATTCTTCGGCGGAGAATCCGCGATGCTCCTCACCCTCAGGGTGCAAGTGAGGGGTGGCCGCGCTGCGGGCCACACGCGCGCTGGGCGGAACCTTGCCAAGGGATCGCGACCGAGGGCGCAGCGGCGTATCGGAGTCTGCTTGCCGACTCTTGGAGGAAGCAGTCGTAGGATTGCGCGCTGCCGGGCGGGAGGTGAATTCCACTCCAACCAGGAAGGCCCGCTCCGGCTGGGCCCGGCCGGTTTGCCATGAGCGGCTATTCGCTCTGGATTTCATTCCATCCGCGTGAGAAATAGACTAGCCCTCGGAGGCGGTGATCGCCGTCTCGGTTTCCGGCGGAGCCCCTGGTTCGGTAGTGGCGCGGTGCTCAACGTGACGCTCGGAATGACTGGGGCGCGACATAACCACCGTGGAAACAGCGTGCTTGAAAATCAGTTGCTCCTGGTTGTTGGTGTCGAGGACTATCGAATACTTGTCGAAGGAACGGATTCTTCCTGTCAGTTTCACGCCGCTGAGCAGGTAAATGGCAACTATGAACTTGTCTTTGCGGGCAGTATTCAGAAATCCGTCCTGGATGTTCTGTGCTGCCTTGTTTTCCATAGGTTCCTCCCTGGCAACATGCAAAAAACAGCACCGACCCGATTCGCAGCTCCCTTACGATTCCGAGCCTGCAAAAACCGCCTCGCAGGCGAACATAACACGGCTGCAGTAGCAACCATAATCCAGTTTACGATAAGGCGATAGCCGCACAATTTCAACTACAACTCTCACAAGGCGTTGTGATGTAGAATTCGCGCACCGCCCGGAATTGGGGAAATTGCGCAGGATAACAGGGTCGGAGGAGATCGAAGATGACACACTGGCTAGCGGCGCTGCTCTTCTCGCCGCAGATCCAATTCCCCGGAGGCGAAGCCACCGCGCTGATGGCGGTCCGCTTCATCCATTTTGTCGCCGGCATCACCTGGGTCGGACTGCTGTACTTCTTCAACCTGGTGGGCATGCCGTTCCTGCAGGAACTCGACCCAAAATCGAGAGGAATTGTCGTCCCCAGGCTGATGGGGCGCGCTTTGTGGTGGTTTCGCTGGAGTGCGGTGGTGACCGTTTTGGCCGGCATCGCCTACTGGATGCACATCGTGGCCAGCGACGTTCGCAATGCGGTGTCGGCAGGAGAACCAGCATCCGCTGGGATGATGTTCGGCACCTTCTTCGGGCTTTGGACGCTGGCGTTTGTGATTGAGATGGGAGCGCTGATGTCCCCGGCCGAGGGGCTGAGGAAAGGCCCTGTCCTGGGCCTAATCGTCGGGATCGCGGTGGTCGCGGCGTCGTACATCTTTCTCAGCTTGAATCAGCACGGCTGGGAGAGCAATCGCGCGCTGGCGATCGGCATTGGTGGCGGACTGGGCTGGTTCATGCTGCTGAACGTTTGGGGCGTGGTGTGGCGCATGCAGAAGAAGATGATCCGCTGGACCGAGGCCAATGCCACGCAAGGAACGGCGATGCCTCCCGAGACGCCCAAGGTGGCACGAATCGCGATGCTGTGTACCCGTCTGAATTTCTGGCTGTCGTTCCCTATGCTGTTCTTCATGGGCGCGGCCAGCCATTACATTCTGTTTGCGGGGAGCTAAACGGACTTCATTGCAGATTCTTCGCCTGCTTGTCTCTTCCCAACACCGGTCAAAGGGTGCGGACTGTGATTGTCAGCGCGAGGCTGTCACTACCTGCTGCGGCAAAGGTCACTGACAAACCATTGCCGCAGGCGTGAAATTCTATTGAGTATCGCGGGAGGAGAACTCCCGGCCTTTTTCCACCCACTCCTGTCGAGTTCGCGAGAAACAAGACCCTCCAGCTTCCTTCTCCCCCGGCATTCGAGTGCGCCCATCGGCTTGGTTCATTTCAATTCGGGCCGCTTGGCAACAAGGAGACAAAATGCACAACAAGGGGCGATTCCCAACTGTGTTTTTCGGCGCGAGCCAACGACCCCGCGGAGCGGCGCTCGCCATCGTGCTCATACTTCTATTCGTGTCTGTCGCTGTGCAACCGTTGCGAGGACAGACCTACAAGGTGCTCTACACGTTTAATGCCGGAAGTGAGGGGATGTGGTCCTATGGCGGCCTAACAATGGATCAAGTGGGAAACCTCTACGGTACCGCCGTGGGCTACAACGATTGCGGCACGGTCTTTAGGTTAGCGGACTCAGGGCCATCCGGCTGGGTCTTTACGAAACTCTACGGTTTTGGTCGCGGCATGGATAGCTGCGCTCCAATGGCCAGGCCTATTTTCGGACCCGACAACGCTCTCTATGGAACGACGGCAGGAGGTGGCGCGGGCCCAGGCTATCGTAGTTATGGCACAGTTTTCAAGCTGAAACCCGGGGTGATAGCCCCCGCTGGCTGGCGGGAAACCCAACTTCACGCGTTTTACCGGCCTGGTGACGGAATTGAACCTCACGCCGAGGTTGTCTTCGACCAAGCCGGCAATCTCTATGGCACCACCGGGCTGGGAGGAGGTCACGAATGTCCCGGCAGCGGGACCTGCGGCACTGTCTACAAGCTGACGCCTTCCAGTGGTGGATGGACAGAGACTGTCCTTTACGCTTTCACCGGCCCTGACGGTGCGGTACCTGCAGCAGGACTGCTTTTTGACAATGCTGGGAACCTGTATGGCACGACCCGCGCCGGTGGCGATAACGGATTCGGAACCGTCTTCCAACTGACCCCTTCGGGGAGCGGGTGGACAGAGAAGGTCCTCTATAATTTCCAATGGCCAGGTGATAGTGGAGCAGACCCGTACGGCACACTGATCTCTGATGGGTTCGGAAATCTCTATGGAACCACCGTCATGGGCGGGGCCAATGGAGGCGGCACGGTTTTTGAGCTATCCCCTAGCGAGGGAGGCTGGACGTTTACAGTGCTCTACAGCTTTGTTGCGCAATCTGCGGGCGGACCGAGGGCGGGACTAACAATGGATGGAACTGGCAGCCTCTACGGCACGACGTTTGATGACGGATTGTATGGAATGGGTTCGGTTTTCAAGCTGACACACTCGCCGAGCGGCTGGACGTACACGTCGCTCCATGACTTCAGCGGTAGTGAAGGGGAGTGTCCCCAGAGCAATGTTGTAATCGATGTTCACGGTAACCTGTACGGCACCACAACGTCAGGTGGCACCTATGACCACGGTGGCATCTGGGAAATCACACCGTAACGAAAATTCTGTTCGTCCACATTGGCCGGCATCCAACGTTGGGTGCCGGCATTTGCCTTTAGGTGAATCGAGCCTTGCGTTCCTTTGTCAGCGATTTGCAAGCTCAATCCCGAAGCGCGGTGCACATCTTGCAGACGCGGTCGAGCGGGCGGAAGTTGATGAGGGCGATACCAGGCGAAACGTAATGCGGCTTGACCGGCTCGTCGCGCAGCAAATCGGTGCTGAGGTATTTCTTGTTATCGTCGGGAAAGACGGTGGCCACGACGGCATCGTCGCCCAAACTATCCTGGACCTTGACGGCGGCGAGGAAATTCGCGCCCGAGCTGATGCCCACGGCGAGGCCAAGCTCACTTGCCAGCTTTTGTGCCATCAGGATGGAATCCCCGTCGCTTACGCTGATGGCGGGCTCTAGCTCCTGCAAGTGCAGAATGTCGGGCACGAACTCATCGGAGATTCCCTGAATGCGATGTTGCCCGACTTTGCATCCGGTGGTGAGCGTCGGAGATTCCGCCGGCTCCATCGGGTAGACCCGCGTCACGGGCGTCATCCTCCTAAGAAACCGTCCCACGCCCATCACCGTGCCGCCGGTGCCGACTCCGGCGACGAAGGCGTCGGCCGACAGTCCTTCCTGCTGCAGTTGCGAGTACAACTCCGGTCCGGTGGTCTGCTCGTGGGCTTCGACGTTGGCCGCGTTCGAGAATTGACGCGGCAGGAAGACATCGTCCCTTTGCGCCGCCAGTTCCTCCGCCAGTCGAATGCTGCCCAGAAATCCGCCCTGCGCCTTGGTGACCGGAACGATGTTCGCGCCCAGGCTCTGAATTAAATCCATGCGCTCGCGGCTCATCCAGTTGGGCATGAAGATGGTGACCGGATGCCCCAAGGCGCGGCCTATAGCGGCGAAAGCGATGCCGGTGTTGCCGCTGGTGGCCTCGACGATGGTGTCGCCGGAACGGATGGCGCCTGCGCCATAAGCGCTGCGCAGGATGTGCAGGGCCATCCGGTCTTTGATGCTGCCGGTGAAGTTCATCTGCTCGCTCTTAGCGTAAATGGTGCGGCGGCGGCCGCAGATTTCGTATTCGATGGCCAGGAGCGGAGTATTGCCTATGAGTCTGGCGAGCCCGCGCAAGCGCTCGGGGACAGCAGGCGCGCCGATTGCAACAGGAGTGGACATGAGTGTGCGGGTTCCGGACACTTACCAGTGTGGACGCAAGAGGTAGCGGATACTGCGAAACAGATCACAGGTAGTTGTGACGCACGGCACGGATGATTTCTTAAAATTGCGACGCCGCAGAACGATCGGTGATCGAAAGATTCAGGTCTCGGCGAAACCAACATCTGGGTCATAAACCTTAACGTTGTCGTGATACCCCATGTCACTCAACCGGGAATTCACTATAGAATCAGAGTTCGCCATGCCATCAACGTCCCCGCAATCGCTTGTGGGTTCCGCGAGCCAGCGCGGTCCCGTTCCCATGCTTGATCTCACCCGTCAGTACGAGGCGATCAAGGACGACGTTCACGCAGCTATCGACCGTGTGCTGACCAGCCAGCACTTCATCGGCGGCCCGGAACTTGACGGCTTCGAACGGGAGTCGGCGAGCTACCTGGGGGTGAGAGAGAGTGTCGGCTGCGCGTCGGGAACGGATGCCTGTTGGCTGGCCCTGGCAGCCGCCGGTGTTGGACCGGAGGCATGCGTGATCACCACGCCGTTCAGCTTCTTCGCCACGGTCAGTTCGATCGTGCGCTGCGGCGCCACTCCGATTCTGGCTGACATCGATCCGGCAACGCTGAACCTTGATCCCGCCGCGACCGAGAGAGCGCTGAAGCGTGGGCGCTCGTACAAGCTGCGCGCGGTGATGCCGGTGCACCTGTACGGACAGTGCGCCGACATGGACATCTTTGCCGGCCTCAGCGAGCAATATGGTGCGACCCTTGTCGAGGATGCCGCGCAAGCTTTCGGCGCGAAGTGGCGCGACAAGAAAGCGGGAGCGCTAAGCAAGGCTGCGGCGTTCAGCTTTTATCCCACGAAGAACTTAAGCGCCTATGGCGATGGGGGATGTGTTACCACCGACGATGAGGAACTGGCCGCGCAGGTTCGACGTTTGCGCAATCACGGCAGCCGCCGGCGGTATTACCACGAGGAGATTGGCTGGAACAGCCGCCTCGATGCCATGCAGGCTGCGGTGTTACGGGTGAAGCTGAAGCATATCGACGACTGGAACCAGGCGCGCCGGATGCTGGCCTGTCGCTATCACGGTTTACTTACGAATTGCGGGCTGGTACGCAACGGCGAGCAATTGGTGAGCGCGGAGGCGCCCATCGCGCTGCTGGCGACCATGTCCGACGCCTATCACATTTACCACCAGTACGTGGTGCGCGCCTTGCAACGCGATGAACTGCGGGCCTTCCTGACCGAGCAGGGAATCGGAACCGAGATTTACTATCCCGTGCCGCTGCACCTGCAGGAATGCTTTACTTACCTGGGCTACAAAGCGGGCGACCTTCCGGAGTCGGAGCGCGCGGCGAAAGAAGTTTTGGCGCTACCCATGTTTCCTGAGCTGCGTGAGGACGAGCAACAGCGCGTGGTGGCGGCCATCGCCGAATTCTATAGCCGGTAGGACAAAAATTCATTCACCACGGAGACACGGAGAGCACGGAGTCTTAGTAATGATTGACTCGTCTCCGTGGTCTCAGTGCTTCTCTGTGTTGAATGCTTAGTCCTGTATGCGTGCAGCAATCGACCTTCTCATCACTTGTGCTTCTTGCGCGGATGGACCGGCACTGGCTTTTTGTGCTGTGCGGAGTGGGTGGCCAGTGCAGCCCCGTGCGTGGACTTCTCAGCAGCTTCCTGCTGTGGGGTCAGCACCCGGCGCACGATAGGGCCGTTTAATTTGTAGGTAATGTCGGCCATCGTCCCATCGTTCAGTTTCCTGCGGATGGTAAACGTAGGAAGGTCGCCTTCTTTGCCGAAATCCTGATGGCCCGTCTTCACCGGGAAGTAGCCCTCCAGATTGTGCTCGCGATAGGCGGTTTCATAGCGATGCTTGGCGCGGTTTCTGGTGAAGACTCGAAGCTGATTGAAGTCCCATGGCAGTCCGTCCTTGGGCTCGTTCAGCAGCACCAGATACTGCGGCACCTGTTTATCTTCCTCCTGTACCGTGTTCAGTATGAAATAGGCCATGATGCGCTGGCCTTCGGCATATTGCGCAATCTCCAGCGGGACATCGAGGTCGATCATGCGCAGCAGCACCCAGCCCACACGTCCGGCGGAGTTGCGCACCAGAAACCAGTCTTCCATCACTGGCTTGGGGGGCTCCGCGGGCTGGCCGGGGGCTGCTTTGGCCGACGCAGCCGGCTTAGCCGCCACCGGCGCGGTCTTAGGTTGTGCCTGCTGAGTCGTTCCGCCACTCTTCGGATTTTGCGTGGCATCCGTGGCGGGCGTCTTCGGCGGATTCTTCTCCGCCGGAGCCGGTGCCTTCGGGGGATTCTTCTCCGCCGTGGTGCGCCTTATGACCTCAACTTTCTCTCCATCCTTCAGTTGATAGAGGTGCTCGCTCTCGCGCGACGGGGTCATGTGCATATTGAGTTCGGAGCGCGTGGCTCCGTGGCCTTGCACCGGTTGGCTGGCAGCGTCGCTGGCCAGTTTCTGGAAAGCATCGTAAACGTCCTGGGAAACCAGGCTGCGTTCTTCCAGCCAGCCTTCCTGTCCGCCGTCGGTGCGCACTCGCAGGAACCGACGTTGCTTCTCCAGGACCTCCACGCGGTCGCCGCTATGCACCGCACCGATCTTGTTGTACATGGTGGCTACGCGATCGCGCAGGCTGGTCTCCTGGGCCGAGACATACATGTACTCATGCTTGGCAAGTGATCCGCGCTTACATGCGCAGCCCAGCACAAGCAAAACCATCGCGAGGGCCAACAGCGGAATGCGAATGTTGCGAGAAGAGGAAGGTTTCACCGGCAGCACAGAACACTATAAACCAGTGGCTAGTGGTCAGTGGCTAGTGGCTAGTTGCAAGGCTGATGCGGCACGAGAATGCTTTCCTGGTTTCTCATCCTGAGCAGCCCCGAACCTCGTGAAGGGGAGTCGAAGGCCCCCCTATAGCAACGAAAAAACCACAATGGCTGCTTGTCGTCGCTCAGGATGACACCCCAAAAAGATATTACAGCCCAACCTCAATTCTTGAGCGGGGATCGAGGTAATCCCGAAGACCGTCGCCAATGAAGTTGAACGACAGCACCGCCAGCATGACGGCGGCGGCGGGGAACAGCACCAGATGCGGCGAATCGAACAGGTGAGAGCGCGCGTCGTTCAGCATGGAACCCCAACTGGCGGTGGGAGGCGGCACGCCCAGTCCGAGGAAGCTCATGGTGGCCTCCGCCAGAATGGCGCCCGCCATTCCGATCGCCGCCTGTACGATGATCGGCTGAATGATGTTGGGGAGAATGTGCCGCACGACAATCCGCAGATCGCTCGCCCCCAATGCGCGCGCGGCTTCTACAAATTCGCGTTCGCGGACCGCCAGCACCTGGGCGCGCACTAATCGGGCATAGCCCACCCATCCCCCGATCGAGAGCGCCAGAATCAGGTTGAAAACGCCGGGCCCGAGAAATGCCACAAAGGCGATCGCCAGCAGGATTCCGGGGAACGACATGAACGCGTTCATGACGACCACATTCAGCACACGGTCGATGGCCCCACCGTAGTAACCGGCGATAGAACCCAAGATCAGCCCCAGCGTGAGCGAGGCTGCGACAACGCAACTGCCCACCAGCATCGAGATGCGGGCCCCGTAGATGACGCGGGAGAGAATGTCGCGTCCCAGTTCGTCGGTGCCAAACCAGTGCGCGGCCGAAGGTGCCACTAGGCGGGCCGGCAGATTGATCTGCGCCGGATCGTGGGGAGCGATCCAGGGCGCGAACACGGCGCACAACAGGAAGATGGCGACCATCACCACGCCCGCGGAGGCGAGCAGGTTATAGCCGGCAGCCCGGCGGAAGGTCATCAGTTGAGCGGTGCACGCCATGCTGCATCATGGTAAATGAATAGGGCGGCGTTCTTTCGAAAGTGCCGCCCAGCACTCGGAATTTCCGGCTCAGGTAGCTATTTCAATGTGATGTCCCGGGTCAGATAGCTGGCGACCGTCCGTCCGTGCTCGACTCGCTTGTCGATGACCTGCTGCTCTTTGCTCTTGTCGCCATATTGTTTCATGCGCAGCTCAAGGACTTTCATGGAAAGTCCATCGAGAGCAGCCATGTTCTTGTAGGTGAGCTCGAAGCCGATGTCCCAGTCGTCCACGCTGGCTTTCGTCTGGTTCAGGAAGATGCCATAGCCTTCGATGATCCCGGCCTTCTTCTCGGCATCCCAGATCGGCTTGATGTTGTTCTTCAGGTCATCCATGAACGCGTTGAAGTGCCCGGGAAGAATGTGAACGAGAACGACACGGTCCACCGGGCCCTCGGTGTATTGGTCTTGCGCCGCGGCGGTGGCCAGAGACACGAGGGTGATACACAACACTGCGGCAGCCAGCCGCAAAGCTTGCTTCATGTACAGCCTCCTTGTTTGTGATGTGCGGAGTGTGCCCTATTCGCGGCTTCTCGTAAAGCTAAAACTGGCTGGATGGCCGTGTTCCCGCACGTCGATTTACTTTCCTCAGACCTTGATGGAAGACAACTGCATCACGAATCGGGTAGGGTGGCAGACCTCCCTGTGCCACGAAAAGGCAGGCCCTTCGCGGCATTTGCCTCCGGGGTCTAGAATCATGGGTTGGCTGTGAGTAACCCGGATAGTCGGCCCATGCTCCCTTTCAAGCTCGTCTATAGCGAAAAGTATTTCCTGCCCATCGGTGAGCACATTTTTCGCGCCGACAAATTTCGCCTCATTCGTGAACGCCTGCTTCAGCAAGGGGTTGCCGAAGCTTCTGACTTCGTGGTTCCGCAAAGCGCCAGCGAAGACGATGTCATGCTGGTGCATTCACCGCTCTACGTGAACAAGTTGATGGAGGGCAGCCTGAGTGCGCGCGAGGAGTTGGAGATGGAGATTCCATTCTCGCCGCAAGTAGTAGATGCCTTCATGCTGCACACCGGAGGCTCAATTCTGGCGGCTGACCGTGCGCTGGAGGACGGTGTCTGCATCAATGTGGGCGGCGGATTTCACCACGCGTTTCCAGAGCACGGCGAAGGCTTTTGTATGATCAACGATTTTGCTGTCGCCATTCGGGCCATGCAGAAGCGCGGCAAGATTCGTCGCGCCATGACGGTGGATTGCGACGTCCATCAGGGAAACGGCACGGCGGTCATTTTCGGCAATGCAGGCCGCCGGGCAGGCGCGCTACCTGCGCTCGCGGGCTCGGCGGTTGGTTCTGCTCCCGCGATTGATATGAACCGGCGAGGCCGTAATGATGTTTTCACCATCTCGCTGCATCAGGAGAACAACTATCCCTACTACAAACCGCCGTCGTCGATCGATGTCAGTCTGCGCGATGGCTGCAGCGACGCCGAATATCTGGCCTGGCTGGACACTGCGCTCAGTAACGGGTTGGAGCACTTCGAGCCGGAACTAATCTGTTACGTGGCGGGCGCCGATCCGTACCGGGACGACCAACTTGGCGGCTTAAACCTGTCCATAGCAGGACTGAAACAACGCGATGAACTGCTGTTTCGCGTCGCCCGCGCGCGCGATATACCCGTGATGGTGACCTACGCGGGCGGTTACGCGAACAACATCGACGACACCGTGACCATTCACTGCAATACCGTGGCGGCGGCTGCTGAGGTGTATCGCACTGCGTCGAGCGAAACCTCCCAATTGCCGAAATGAAAAGACGGACCGCCCTTCGACTTTACCGATTCCTTTTCTTTGTGTACGTTGTCGGTTTGTGCGCCGGTGCGTTGCGATTGGGTGCTGACCTGGTATCAGGGGTCCACAGTCGCGCGCATTGGGTCAGCTCTTTGGCGGTTGGCGCGGTCGGCTGCTACATGGCGGTACAATGCTTTCGTCAGTGGAGGACCATCGCGGCCACCTCCGACGAAGAGTGGCATAGGGCATGGTGGATTCAGCCGTCAAACAAAGCCTGAATGACGCCGCCACTGCAATGACTCGACTGCGCATAAGTGCGTGATATCCTGATTTCAGCGTGGAAACCGCAGGTTTCCGCCCAACCAGCCAGAGCTGTGGACTCCTGACAATGTTTGAGAACCTTACAGATAAGCTGCAGCGTGCCTTTAAGAATTTGCGCGGACAAGGCACCCTGACCGAAGAGAACATCGGCGAAGCGCTGAAAGAAATCCGCATGGCGCTGCTGGAAGCCGACGTTAACTTCAATGTCGTCAAGGAATTGATCGAGCACATCCGCGAAAAGGCGCTGGGGCAGGAAGTTCTGACCGCGCTTTCTCCGGCCGAGCAGGTGGTCAAGATTGTTCGCGATGAGTTAATCAATATTCTTGGCAAAGACGCCGCCAAGCTGAAGTTTGCCTCCCAGCCGCCCGACGGTTGTGCTGATGGCGGGCCTGCAAGGGTTCCGGCAAGACGACCACTTCGGGGAAGCTGGCGAACTGGCTCAAGCAGGGCGGACACCGGCCCATGCTGGTCTCGGTTGACGTTTACCGCCCGGCGGCGCGCGAGCAGCTCAAAGTGGTTGCCCAGGCCATCAAGGCCCATATTTACGAAGGCAAGGTTGAGGAATCGAACACCGCCACAGTAGAGCGGTTGGTGAAGGAAGCCCGGCGCGAAGCCATCAATAACGCCTGCGACGTACTCATTGTTGACACCGCCGGCCGGCTGCACATCGACGAGCAGTTGATGGACGAGATGCAGTCGCTGAAGAAGATCTTGAACCCGCAGGAGATCCTGTTCGTGGCCGACGCGATGACCGGCCAGGACGCGGTGAAGTCGGCCGATGAGTTCCACAAGAAGCTCACTCTCACCGGCGTCATACTTACCAAGATGGACGGCGATGCCCGCGGCGGCGCGGCGCTTTCCATCCGCAATGTGACCGGACAGCCCATCAAGTTCATCGGCATGGGTGAAAAGTACGATGCGCTGGAGTTGTTTCATCCCGACCGAATTGTGGGGCGAATTCTCGGGATGGGCGATATTCTCTCGTTGATCGAGAAGGCAGAAGCCAATCTCGACAAGAAGAAGTCGGAAGAGTTTGCCCAGAAGGCGCTCAGCGCCGATGGTTTCTCTCTGGAGGATTTTCGCGATCAGTTGCGGCAGGTGAAGAAACTCGGTTCACTGCAGAGCATCATCGGCATGATGCCCAAGATCGGACCGTTCGCCAACATGCAGAAGTCCGGGGCCGACAAAGTGGACGAAAAGCAACTCGGCCGCGTGGAGGCGATCATCAACTCCATGACGCCATATGAACGCGAGCATCACGAGGCGATCAACGGCAGCCGGCGCAAGCGCATCGCCCGCGGCTCAGGGACGAGCGTGCAGGAGATAAACCATCTGCTGCGCCAGTATGCCCAGATGCGTAAGATGTTCAAGAGCATGGGCAAACCCAGCTTCGCTCGCAGGCTTGCCGGAATGAAGATGCCGGGCATGTAGGAGGGGCCGCGATTCGCTTTTCGCTCTTCGCCAAGCGGAAGCGCTGGTGACGACAGAGATTGCAACCCAGATGCAATCGCTTTGAAACGCAAGTTCTTAACGAGGTACATTCATTGGCTATTTATCTTCCTGCAACCGCAGATGACGAACACATTGCACTCGACGAACTGACCCCGCGCGAGATCGTGCGCGAACTTGACAAATATGTTGTCGGCCAGAACCAGGCCAAGCGCGCCGTGGCCATCGCTCTGCGCAATCGCATGCGCCGCCAGAAACTCTCGGCCGAACTGGCCGAAGAGGTCATCCCCAAGAACATCATCATGATTGGACCCACGGGCGTGGGCAAGACCGAGATCGCCCGCCGGCTGGCCAAGCTGGCCAACTCTCCCTTCATGAAGGTGGAGGCCTCGAAGTTTACCGAGGTCGGCTACGTGGGACGCGATGTTGAGTCCATGATCCGCGACCTGGTGGAGATCGCCATCGACATGGTGCGCGAAGAGAAGCTGGAAGACGTTGCCGACAAGGCCGAACTTAACGCAGAAGAGCGCCTGCTTGACCTGCTGCTGCCGGCAATGCCTGCTCCAGTGCAGAATCGTCCCGCCGCCGCAACCGACCCGCAGCAAATCGGATTCAACATCCCTGGCGAACCGCTGCTGGTTGGCGAACCCGGATCGCGCACGCGCGAGAAGTTCCGTCAGCAGTTGCGCGAAGGCAAGCTCGACGAGCGCATCGTCGAACTTGACGTCCGCGAAAAATCGATGCCTGCGTTCGAAATCATCACCAATCAGGGCGTCGAGGAGATGGACGTCAACATGAAAGACATGTTGCCCAACATCTTCGGCCAGCGCACCAAGAAGCGGAAGATGAAGGTCAGCGAGGCCTTCGAGTACCTCATCCAGGAAGAAGAGCAGCGCCTGGTTGACATGGACCAGGTCACGCGCATCGCGGTCGAGCGGGTGGAGAATTCGGGCATCATCTTCCTCGACGAAATCGACAAGATCGCCGGGCGTGAAGGCGGCCACGGGCCTGACGTTTCGCGCGAAGGCGTGCAACGCGACATTTTGCCCATCGTTGAAGGCACTACTGTAAACACGCGCTATGGCATGGTGCGCACTGACCACATCCTGTTTATCGCTGCGGGCGCATTCCACGTGTCCAAACCGAGCGACCTGATCCCAGAATTGCAGGGGCGCTTTCCTATTCGAGTCGAACTGCAATCGTTAACGGTCGAGGATTTCATCAAGATCCTAACCGAGCCGAAGTCGTCGCTCACCAAACAGTACATTGCGCTGCTTGACACCGAAGGCCTGAAGCTGGAGTTCACTTCCGAGGCATTGGCCGAAGTCGCTAACTTCGCCTTCCGGGTGAATGAAGGGACAGAGAACATCGGTGCACGCCGTCTGCACACCATCATGGAACGCGTGCTGGATGAGATCAGCTTCGAGGCCCCTGACATGAAGGAGAAGAACGTGACCATCGATGCCGACTACGTTCGCAAGACGCTGACTGACATTGTGAAGGACCAGGATTTGTCGCGATACATATTGTAAGAAGACGTCACGTTTTGGCGGCCAGTCGACAAAGAGTTGATTCGCGACGGGCCGCCGCCACAGCGCAAGGGAAGCGATCTGGATGAGCGACGATGCCAGTTCGGGCTGGGGTGGCAGTTCGGCTGCCCTGGTCGTAGTATTTTGGGCCATCCTCTACGCTGTCCGCAACGCTTCTGCCCATCGCGCGGGTAAGCACATCGCTGCGCAAGACTACGCGAGTGCCGAGAAAATTCTCCGGCAAGAGCTGCGCTCCAAAGAGCGAAAGCTGGGTACCCAGGACATCGAGGTCGCGATGGTCCTGAATCGTCTGGGGGAGGTTTTATTGCAGAAGGGTGACCCTGCCGCCGCGGAAAACATTTTTCGCCGTGCGTTGTTGATCGAACAAAGCGTGCTTGGAATGCACTCGCCCGACCTGGTTGCGACCCTCCGCGACTTGAGCGTTTCTTTGCATGCCCAGCATCACTATGAGCCGGTGGTCCTGCTGATGCAACGGGTTCTGGAAATCCAGGAGCGCCAGTATGGAAGGGAAGATCCGCGTATTGTGCGGGCCCTCACTGACCTGAGCCATGCGCTTGCCTACCGGCTGGACCATGCCGGTTCCGAAAGAACCATTCAGCGTGCGCTTGGCATTTATGACAAGGAAGGACACCCCAAAGATGATGAACTTGCAGCCCTGCTACATTTTCTGGGGGCGAGCCTGGTGGACCAGGGCCGGTTTGCAGATGCCGAGCCGTACTACCGGCGAGTCCTGGCAATTCACAGGAAGCTGCTGGCGCCTGATGATGAGCGCCTTGGCTTGACGCTGCTGTATCTTGCAGGCGTACTCGGCGCCAAAGGTGACCGCGCAGAGGCCGAGTCGTTCTACCGTGAAGGTCTCCTCATCGAGGAAAAGAGCCTGGGTCCCGAACATCCTGCCGTGGCCGATACTCTAAACGATCTGGCCGTAGTCGTGACCAACCCTGAGGAAGCGAAGGCCCTGCATCGGCGGGCACTGCAGATTCGGGAGACGGCTTTCGGGAATGACAGTCTGAAGGCGGCCGTTTCGTTGAGCAATCTTGGACGGTTACTCGGACACAATGCCGACTACGCGAATGCCGAACCGCTGCTGCGACAAGTGTTTCAAATTCGTGAGGCGAAGCTACCCCAAGGCGACCCGCTGTTGGCCAATTCGCTGCTCGATTTGGGCAACCTGTTTCGCGACAAGCGCGACTATGCTGCTGCCGAATCGTTTTACTGGCGAGCGATGGCCCTTCTGCAAAAATCGCTCGGCCCGTCGAGTTCCCGAGTAGCCAGCACGCTTTCCAGAATCGCGTGGCTGCACTCCAAGCAGGGCGATGCTGCCGGCGCGGAAGCCCTGCTGCGGGAGGCGTTGGTGATTCACGAGAAAGCCGACCCGGCCGATCCTCCGGGGATGGCGTTCACCTTGGCCGGTCTTGCCGAGGTGTTGCAGCGGAGGAACGAAATAAATGAGGCGGAAACGCATCTGCGCCGAGCCTTAGAAATACTTGAGAATGCCAGGAAGGGGCCGCCGGACGAATTTGCGGCCTGTCTGGTTAATCTTGGCAAAGTGCAGGAAGCCAAGGGCGAGCTGACGGAGGCGGAAACCTTGTACCGCCGGGCGCTAGCCGCCTTCAGTGAGGCCTTTGGTCCTCAGGACTGGAATGTGGCGCTCACGGTTGGACGGTTGGCCGGATTGCAGGCCCGTCGCACAGATTACGAAGGCGCCAGGTTGCTCTACGAACGTTCTCTCGCGCTGGCTGCGCAATCGCTCGGTGCGGACCACGCGGTCACGTTGAGGATCAAACAACTGCTCGACGAACTTCCGTCGAGCTCGCCGGGAAGCACCGTCAACTGATTCACATCGCCGCCTATTGAGCGACCTTTGCACGCCTCCGTCGCCAGACGTAGCGGGCCGGGAAGAACAGGATTGCTGCCCACACCAGCAGGCTCGGTCCCCACGACATGAAGAACAGCAGCACATTGATTACGCCGTCCACAACACTGCGGTAGCCCTCGACTGCGGCATTGTGGAATCGTGTGCCGACAGACGGTGGAACCATCCGCATTTGAGTCTGGTGTTCTTCCGTGAGCGACAGATTCAGCGTGCCGAAGTCAACCCGTTTGGTCAGAGCTTTCTTCTCCGCCTCCATGCGTTCGATTTCTTCCCGCACACCGCTTAGCTTCTCTTCGACGGCGACAACTTCCTCCAGTTTGCCGGTGCGAGTGCGGAGAAGTTCTGTCAGCCGCTGTTCGGTATTCCTGGCGTTGGTGAGCCGCGCCTGTAAATCCACGTATTGTGAGGTGACCTCTTCTCCTGCCTGCGACTCCGATTCCACGCGGCCGACCTTCTTCAACTCTGCGATGGCCGCTTCCAACCGATCGGCAGGCACGCGCAGTACCGCCGTAAGCTTGCGTTCCGAGTCGCTGGGCGAAGACACGTTCATCTGCCCGACGTAGCCGCTTTGCCGCTTGAGGATTTCGTCAATCCGGGCTCGTGCAGCTTCGAAGTCCCTGGTCGTAATGGCCAGCTCTGCGGTACGCGCGATCATGGGAGCATTTGGGGCCACGGCAATGCTCTCTCCCGCCGTGCCGGTTTCAGGAGCCGTACGAGCGTAGGACAGTGCATCGCGGTCTGCCCCGCCAGCTTTCGTACTGTCAACCTCCAAGCTGGAGGCGAGTTGTGATTCTTGCCGTCTGCGCCGTTCTTCTTCCGTCGGAATTTGCGAGGTGGAGCGCGGTGCCGCCGTCGGCGCTATACCGGAAGTTGCGAAGGGATTCTCTCCGGAGGCGGGCATCCGGGCTTGCTTTGGCACCGTCGCCACAATGGCCAGCACGGCGATGCTGGTAGCAGCCGCTATCCAACCCCATCGCGGCCAGCGACTGATATGGAAAACAGTGCGCCAGCCGGCAGACTGAACATCCGCAGTGTTTTGCTGTTGTTCGCGTTCCTCAAGGGCCGCGAGCATCTGGCCTTCCAACTCGCGATCGAACGGCTCAATTTCCCAGTAACTCATGGCCTGCGAAACAGACCGAAGGTCAACCGCGAATTGCTGGCATTGCCGGCATTCCTGCAGATGCGCGACAGCCTTGGTCGCCTCGTTAGCAGGCAATTCGCCGTCCAGGTAAGCCATAACTTCTTCCTGTTCGAGCAAGTGTTGGTGTGTGCTCATCTCATGTCCTCTTGCGAACCGCTTTCTCCGGCCCCGGCTGCGGTTCTGGCGGCTGTATTGCGACGCGCCAATTCGTCCGGCTGCAGATGGTTCTTCAAGGTCACGCGGGCCCGAAACAGCCGCGAGCGCACGGTGTTCAGTGGGACCCGCAGCAATTCGGCGATCTCGGCGTAACTCAGCTGTTCGTATTCGCGCAGCATCAGGATTTCGCGGTCGTTGCGATCGAGTTTCTTCAGCGCCTGCCGTAGCCACAGATCGCGATCGGGAGTGCCCGCGCTGGTCGCCTCCGGCTCGGACACCAACGGTGCGGTTTGTCGATGCTTGCGGCGCTCGGCGGCCAGCAGGTTCAGAGCAATCCCGTAAAGATAGGTGCGGAACAGCGCGCGGGGTTCATAACGTTCCGACCCGCGGATCACCGCCATGAATACGTCTTGGGCGAGATCCTCGGCGCGCATGTCGCCGTCTAGTCGGCGCCGGAAGAAGCCGTAGAGAGGTTGGCGGTAACGGGCATAGAGCTCGTCGAAGGCTTCGCGCGATCCGCGCTGGAACTCCAGCATCAAAGCTTCGTCGTTAATCATTGCTTGCGGTGCATCTCTCCGCACCCTGCGAACCGCGTCGTCGTGCGGTTCATATCCTGTAATGCCGAAACGAGGCAGAAAGTTCCCGATTCACGCTCGCGCGCAGAAAAAAAGATTTCTTGGCCAGCGGAATTGGGGGGATTCGGCCGTTATGAAGGGCTACAGGTAGTCCAAGCCGAACCCTACATTCCCGCGCCACCTTCGAAGATCTTCTCCATTTGGTACGGGAACACGCGATAGAGAGCGTAGGTGATGCCGGTGTCGGAGTACTGACGGAAGAGCAGAACACCGCGACCGTTAGCGTCGGCGTCAACCGCGTCGATGACTTCCATGCGCGGGTAGGCGTCGAGATGATTGCTGTCGCTGACCGCGCTGAAGATCTTTTGCGGCGCGCCGCTGACGTCGATCTTGGCGACCACGGTAACGAAGTAGTCGAACTCGCCGCCGGGCGCCGGTTTTGCAGTCGCGGCCGGCAGCTTGGCCGTCAGCACCAGCGTCGGCGAGTTGCTGTAGTCGAGATCAAAGCCGCGCAAATCGTAGTCGGCGATAGCCGCGGTCTTGGACACCACTGGACCGTTGTGCTTGCTGGCATACTTGCGCACCTCGTCCATCGCCATTCTCGCCATCGGTTCGCCCACGCTCTGCCTTTCGCCGGTAGCCATCCCATACAGCAGGGAACGGGTTTCGTAGGTGCCGGCGTCGGATATCGCCGCATAGCCGTGTGGCGCCTGCGCTGCTTTGGCCGAGGTTGAGTGGGCGGCGGTTGCATTGTTTCCTGGGACTGGTTTGGATGCGCTACTCACCCCTGTTTTGGAGGTAGCAGTAGCGGCAGTATCGGTCGGAGCTGACTGCTCGGCTGGTTTGCCACGCCGCAGTACCGGGCGGTTGGGGTCATTGTCGTTGGAGGCCTCCGCTGGCGGCGCACTTGAAGCTGGCGCCTGCGTTTTAGGTGGCTGAGTATTGTCGCCGAGAGTCGGCTTGGAACCCGACGGCGATGGCGAAGAAGAAGGCGCCGGGGCTTTCAGCGTAGGCCGGTCGGGATCCTCAGCTGCTTTCGGGGGAGCATTCTTGTCCGCTGTGGAGCTGCCGCCGCTAGGCGGAGTTGAGTTGCCGGTGGGAGCCGGCGTGCTGCTTTGCCCACCGCCGGGAGAACTCGTATCACTTGCAC
Organism: uncultured Acidobacteriaceae bacterium; assembly: GCA_963728805.1. Taxonomy (GTDB): domain Bacteria; phylum Acidobacteriota; class Terriglobia; order Terriglobales; family Acidobacteriaceae; genus Bog-257. The sequence continues at coordinate 43,100 of CAVSLE010000018.1, read as the reverse complement.
CAGGGCGGCGCAGCACCGGCGGCCCTTGATCGTCGCTCAGCACGTCGTGCCCCTTGGGCTTCGGCTTGGGCTGCTTTGCTGCCTGCTGGGCGATCTTGGCTTCGACGGGCGTTTCAGGCTTCCATTGCCCATCGGCAACCCAGTTACCATTCAGGTCTCGAGGCGTCGTCACCGTGAACCATCCCGCAGGCTGCCCGTAGGTCAGGGCCTGGTACACAGTTTCAGGCTGCAGCGCCATGGGCTCGGGATTTGCGCCGTAGGTGCTGGCGTCGTAGAAGTGGCCATCGATCCACAGCGCAATCGGCACCAGGCGCGCGCCGCCGCCGGGCAGAAACTCAACTACGGCAATGGCGCGTGGACCGCGCTTGCCTTCTTGTCTTGTTTCTGCGTCTGCTGCTGGCCGGCTGGCCTGGTGCTCAGTGCGGTCGCGAATCTGGGCAGACGACGAAAGTTGACAGCAACAGAATGGCCAGCAGTCCGGCAGTGGCCGATTTGCCGAATTTACGGTATAGATAGTGCGATATGGAAATCAAATCGAAAGCTCCCGACTTTACCCTGCCCGACGAAAACGGAAACCCGGTTTCGCTCGATCAGTTCCGCGGCAAGAACGTAGTCCTGTTCTTTTACCCCAAAGCCAACACCCCCGGTTGAACCATAGAGGCGTCCGGGTTCCGTGACGCATACAGCAAATTGCAGAAGGCCGGACTGGTGGTTCTGGGCACCTCCGGCGACACGCCGAAGGCACAGTTGAAGTTTAAAGAAAAATACGGCCTGCCGTATACCTTGCTGGCCGATGACAAAAAAGAGGTCGCCAAGAAATTCGGCGTTCTCAAAGAGAAGAACATGTACGGCAGGAAGGTGATGGGGATCGCGCGAACCACGTTCCTGATCGGGCCAGACGGCAAGATCGCGCACATCTTCGAGAACGTGAAGCCTGAGGGTCACGCTGAAGAGGTGCTGGCACAGGTGAAGAAGGGCGCATAGTGGATAGAGATTAATCTTCCGGATACGCCATAAACTTACACTTTTTTCGCCGAAGGTCCCGACCCTAGCCAGAAACGGGCCGGAACGGGACACCCATCTCCGGGATTCTCGCTGTGGCCCGGGCCTGGCTCCAAAAGAAGTTCCGAGACGAAACATCCCTTCCAGGGGGCTTTGGCATCAACGGTGCCAGTAGTAGATGTTCACCCGCTCCTTCGTCCATTGGGCCCCAGATTCCGCATCGGGCATGAGCCCGCGTACAAATTGGCTTGGACGTTGAACTCCAAATAGCCAGTAGGTAAGCAATCCCTGCTTCGATGCACCTATCCACAGTGCGGCGCCACGTCGTTTTGAAACGCGCAGTAAGAGCGGCATCCAGCACTTAGGTGTGTTCATGCACGGGCTGCGCTTATGGCGCCTTTGGGTCTATCGCATCGAGAAACACGCTGAACGGTTCCAAGAACGTCACTCCATTGCACGCGAACGAACATTCCGAATCCATCACTTTTGCTCCGTTGGGCAATCCTCAGGTTGTTCTTTATTCCCCAGATAAGGGACGGCCTCAAACGATACCGTCGATCAACTGACCGACCAGGAGGTTACATGAAAAGCAAGCTTGCAACCATCACGGTAAGTGTCCTTACCATCACGTTAATGGCGTTGATGCCAGCGGTCCCAGCATCGGCGCAGGAAGCATCCGCCCATCCTCAGGTACTCACCAATCCCGATGTGAACTATCCCGTTCACTTTGACATTTCACCGCCGCTACGCGACATGGCGACCCAGGTCTCGCTGCAAGAGGGCGCTCATGCCGCGGCGCCAGTCCGGTACCCTAAGCTCCAGCAACTTATGGAGGCGGCGCAGGGGGGCCAGCAACCCGTTAGCGACGGTGCCCTCCAGAGCTCGTCCGGCGGTCCCTTGGTTAGCGCCACCCTCGGCCTGAACCTGCTCGGTGTGGGAAACGGCTTTCCCGGCTACACCGTTCCAGACGCCCCTCCCGACACGAACCTGGCGGTGGGCGACACCCAGGTGGTGCAGTGGGTGAACGTATCGTATGCCGTGTTTAACAAGAGCACCGGTGCAGTGGTGGCGGGGCCGATCCTGGGCAACGCCTTCTGGTCGGGCTTTGGCGGAGCCTGCCAAACCAGCAACAGCGGCGACATTATCGCCCAATGGGACAAGATTGCTCACCGCTGGGTGATGACCCAGAACGTGTTTTCGTCGCCCTATATGACCTGCATCGCCGTCTCCACGACTTCCGATGCGACCGGGTCCTACTATCGCTTCGCCTACACGCAACCCGGCTTTCCGGATTACCCGAAGTGGGGTCTCTGGCCGGATGCCTATTACCAAAGCCAGAACAACTTCGGAGCGAGCGGAAGCAGCTTCGTTGGTGCATACGCCTGCGCCTATGAACGGGCCAAGCTGTTGGTAGGCGACTCCTCGGCAAAACAAATCTGCTTCCAGGCCAGTTCTTTTGACGACAGCCTGCTGCCGGGCGATCTCGACTCCGCCGGCACTCCGCCGCCTTCGGGACAGCAAGAGGTTTACGTGGGCAGCATCGACAATGGTGGTTCTAGCATTTACCAGTACCTGTTCCACGTGGACTTCACAACGCCGGCGAACTCTACCTTCACCGGCGGCGGTGGGACGATGCCGATCCCCGGTGTGGCCTCGTTCAGTTTGGCCTGCGGTGGTTTCAGTGCCTGCATCCCGCAGCCCAACGGGGGCGAAGCGCTGGATTCGCTCGGCGATCGCCTGATGTATCGGCTGGCTTATCGCAACTTCAGCGGAGATCACCAGGCCTGGCTGGTGAGCCACTCCGTGACCGCAAGCACCTCGGTGGGAGAGCGATGGTATGAATTCCGTGCACCGGAAACTTCTACCAGCCTTTCGGTGTATCAACAGGGTACCTTTGCTCCCGACACTAAGTATCGTTGGATGGGCTCACTCGCCATGGACAGCGCGCAAGATATCGCGCTGGGCTACAGCGTCTCCAGCTCCAGCGTATTCCCCTCGATCAGCTACACCGGTCGCGTGTCGACTGATGCCTTGGGCACCATGGAAACTGAGGCTTCCATCGTCGCCGGCGCGGGCTCACAAATCTCTACCTCCAATCGCTGGGGTGACTACAGCAGCATGGCAATCGACGCCGCCGACGATTGCACCTTCTGGTACACGACCGAGTACTACATGGTGACCGCCTCTTTCGACTGGAGCACTCGCCTGGCGTCCTTAAAGTTCCCCAATTGCGGTAGCCCGCCACCACCTGACTTTACGATCTCAGCCTCGCCGTCCTCGGTCACCATCGTTCAAGGCCAGCAGGGCGCCTCTACCATTACCACCACCGTCAGCGGCGGCTTCAGCAACCCGATCAACCTGTCCAGCTCGGGAGCTCCTGCGGGAACAACGGTGACCTTCAGTCCGAACCCAATTCCCGCGCCCGGCGGTGGCACCTCCACCATGACCATCAACGTGGGAGCCAGCACGGCTCCGGGCACGTATACCATCACGGTCACCGGCACCGGTAGCACCACCCAGCACAGCACCACCGTCACGCTGACCGTAACTTCTTCATCGTCAGGTGACTTCTCCATCACCGCCACGCCCAGCAGTCAGAGTGTCAGGCGCGGCAACAGTGCCCAGTACACGACGACTGTGACAGCTTTGAACGGATTCGCCGGAACAGTTAATCTGAGTGTCACGGGCTGCCCGCCGCGGAGCACCTGCACATTCAACCCAGCGTCGCTAACGCTGCCGCCCTCTCCGAAAAACTCGACACTCACCGTCTCCACGAATCGCAAGACTGGTACTGGGACGTACACCTTGACCATTACCGGGACCAGCGGCACTCTGCACCACTCAACCACCGTAAGCCTAACGGTAACTCGCTAACCAAGAAGGAGGGGCGGACCTATGTGTCCGCCCCTCCCATTTTTCCGCGCGAGAAAGGACCACCATGCAGCGGAGAATGAATAACAGCGGGCAGAGAGGACACCTGTGGCCCCCGCCCGCACCTTCTGCGAATGGGTAGGAGAGGGTCTTAGGAAAAGCCAGTGTGGAGAAGCGTGTAGCGAACAGCGAACAGCGAACAGCGAAAACTGGCCCTACAGCTTCTGCATGCGCTGCACGTCGCGCACGCCGGGGATTTTGCGCACGCCGGTGACGATGCGCTCCAGGTGCTTGAGGTCGGCGATGTCGGCCACCAGGTCAACCGTGGCGTGATCTTCGGCGGTCTTGGCTTCGATGTTGCGGATGTTGGTGTTGGCGTCGCTGATGACGGTTGCGATTTGTTTCAGCATGCCGGGACGGTTATCGCAGTGGACAGCCAGCTTGACCGGATAGCCAGTTTGCCGGTTCGCCGCCTCATCCTTGCCCCACTCGACGGCGATGCGCCGGTCCGGTTCGTACATCAGGTTGGTGACGTTGGGGCAGGTCTTGGAGTGTACGGCCACTCCCTTGCCCCGGGTGACGTAGCCCACAATGTCTTCGCCGCGAATGGGATTACAGCATCGCGCGCGATACACCAGCAGGTCGTCGTGTCCCTTCACCATGATGGCCGAAGTTTCGGCGCCGAACACGCGGCGAATGACGCTGGTGAATCCACCGGTCTCGTCTTTTTCCGGCTCGCCTGCGCCTGACACTCCCGACGATGCGTCGGCCGGGAGCACGCGCGCCAGGATGCTGCGCGCCGAGTACTTGCCGTAACCGATGGCGGCAAGCAGGTCGTCAGGCTTGGCCAGCCCATTTTCGCTGGCCACCCGCGTCAGCTCCGCCTCGCTCAGATTCTTCAGGGCGATGCGATATTTGCGCGCCTCTTTTTCGATCAACTTGCGGCCGATTTCGATGGCGCGTTCACGCTGATGCACGTTTAGCCAGTGCTTGATCTTCTGGCGGGCGCGCGGCGATTTCGCCAGTTGCAGCCAATCCCGGCTGGGATGGTGGCCGGGCGAAGTCTGAATTTCCACGATGTCGCCAGATCGCAACTTGTAGCGCAACGGAGCCATGCGTCCGTTTACCTTCGCGCCTACGCAGGTGTGGCCGACTTCGGTGTGCACGGTGTAGGCGAAGTCAATCGGCGTGGCATCCTGCGGCAGGATGACGATCTTGCCCTTGGGGGTGAAGGTATAAACCTCTTCCGGGTAGAGATTGATCTTCAGCGTGGAGAGGAACTCATCCGAGCTCTTCATGTCGCGCTGCCACTCCACCACTTGACGCAGCCATGCCAGCCGTTGTTCATCGCGCGCCGACACCGGGCCATCTTTGTATTTCCAGTGCGCGGCAATGCCTTCTTCGGCCATCTTGTGCATTTCTTCAGTGCGGATCTGCACCTCAAACGCATGGCCCTTCTCGGAGATGACAGTGGTATGCAGCGACTTGTAGAAATTGTTGCGCGGGATGGCGATGAAGTCTTTAATGCGCCCGGGCACCGGCCGCCATTGGTTGTGGATGATGCCCAGCACCGCGTAGCAATCGGATTCCGATTGCGTAATGATGCGCAGCGCCAGCATGTCGTAGATCTGGTCCACCGAGATGCGCTGCCGCTGCAACTTCTGCCAGATGCTGTAAAGGCGCTTGATGCGAGCTTCCACCTTGGCCTCGATCTTGGCCTCCTTCAGCTTCTGCCCGATGATGTTCTGCACCTCGGCCAGGAACGCCTCACCCTCTTTGCGGCGTGAGTCGATGGCTTCCTTGACCTGGTTGTAGGAGATAGGATCGACATACTGAAATGCCAGGTCTTCCAACTCGCCGCGGATTTTGCCCATCCCCAGACGGTGGGCGATGGGAGCGTAAATTTCCAGCGTCTCTTTCGCGATCTTGTGCTGCCGCTCCGGCGAGAGAAACTTCAGAGTGCGCATGTTGTGCAGACGGTCGGCCAGTTTGATGAGCACCACGCGGATGTCATCCATCATGGCCAGTACCATCTTGCGCACGTTTTCTGCCTGCGCCTCTTCGGACGAGGCGAAGTCGATCCGGCTGATCTTGGTGACGCCTTCGACGATGTGGGCCACCTGCTCGCCGAACTCCGTCTTGATCTCTTCGATGGTTACGGTGGTGTCTTCCACCGCGTCGTGAAGCAAGCCGGCGACGATTGCGGTGGGGTCCAGTCGCATCTCTGCCAGCAGGGTGGCAACCTCCAAAGGATGCACCAGATAAGGCTGTCCCGACTCGCGGTTCTGTCCTTTGTGATGTTCCAGGGAGAATTCGTACGCCTTCTTGATGAGGGCCTGATCGTCGTCAGGCCGGTAGGAGCGGACCTTGCGCAGGAGATCGCGAAAACGTGTAACTGTCAAAACATTGGTCGCGATGTGCTGGCGCAAAGTCGCCATGTCCGATTATACGACTTCTTCGTACAGCCCGATGCGGCGCGGCTTTTCGATTGCCCCGCAGATGTGTTACAGCTAAGTGCGGACATAGGTTGCAGGAGTTGACGTGCGCGTTTTGATCAGCGGAGCTTCGGGTCTCATAGGACGGACATTGATACCGGCTTTGATTGCGGCTGGCCACACGACGGCCGCGCTGGTTCGACGTGCGCCACGCCAGAACGAAGTGCAATGGAATCCCTGTGAGCCGCTCGATCCCGAGAAACTTGCGGGCGCGGATGCGATCATTCATCTGGCGGGCAAGAACGTTGCCGGTGTCTGGACGGAGAAGTTCAAACGCGAAATTCTGGAGAGCCGCGCGCAGGGAACTCGAACCCTGGCGAACGCGGCCGCCGAGTCGTACCGCCGAAGTGGACAGCCGCATATTTTTATTTCCGCCGCGGGGATCAATTATTACGGAAATCGTGGTGACGAACTGCTGACTGAGCAGAGTTCTCCGGGCCAGGGATTTCTCGCCGAGGTCAGCCGGCAATGGGAAGGCGCGACCGAGCCGGCGAGCGAAGCCGGGCTGCGAGTTGTGAACCTGCGTATTGGAGTGGTGCTGGCCCGTGATGGCGGCGCGCTTAAACCCCTGCTGTTGCCGTTTCGACTGGGGCTCGGCGGGCGCATCGGCAGCGGAAAGCAGTTCTGGAGCTGGATCGCTTTCGACGATGTCATGGGCGCGGCGCTGTTCGCTTTGCAAAACGACAGCTTGCGGGGACCGGTAAACACGGTCGGGCCACATCCGGTTCGCAATGAGGAGTTCGTGCGCGCGCTGGGGGAGGAACTTCACCGTCCCACCGTTTTCCCTCTGCCCACCTGGGTGGTTCGGACACTTCTTGGCGAGATGGGAGACGAGTTGCTGCTGACGTCAATCCGCGCCGAACCTGCGAAGCTGAAGGCTGCCGGATATCGTTTCTGTTATCCGGAGTTGAGCGATGCCCTGCACGCTGCCGTGCACGGGAAGTGAGTGATGATGTTGTGGGAATGAGCGCACCTTCAGTTGCGCGCGAAACCATTTGTCTTTGTCATCACAAGCGGGCGAACATGGGGTAACGCCGGGGTTTCCTCGGTGCGCTACGTAATGACAATTCCAAAGCCGAACCTTAAATAAACTTCATAACAATTCCGCATCTTGTGTGTTGCAACAAGCATCTACTCTAGCCGAATAGCAGAGCTGCTCTGCTCGTGAAGGAGGATGCTGATGTTTCGCAAGCTGGTTTCTACTCCCAATGACTTTACCCTCACCGTTGTGCGCCTGGTGCTGGGCGTGGTCTTCTTTACCCATGGCGCGCAAAAAATGCTGGGATGGTTTGGTGGTTACGGCTTCCATGGCACCATGGGGTTCTTCACCCAACAGATGGGAATTCCGGCGCCGCTGGCACTGCTGGCAATTTGCGCCGAATTCTTCGGTGGACTCGGACTGCTGGTTGGCCTGCTTAGCCGCATCGCTGCGCTGGGCATCATCGTCAACATGCTGGTCGCCATCGCAACCGTCCACCGGGTAAATGGTTTCTTCATGAACTGGACCGGCCAGCAAAAAGGCGAGGGATTTGAATTCCATTTGCTGGCGATAGCCTTGGCGCTGGTTGTGGTGATCAGAGGTTCGGGCGCCTTTTCCATCGATCGTGCAATAGCCGGCGAATAACGCCAGACGCTCAGGCGGCGGCCCGTTCAACCGTGCGAGCTACCGCGGCGATGGCCGGTACGGCAGCAGCACTTTCACGATGCAGCCGCGGGTGTCGCGGCGATTGGCAAGCTCGATAGAGCCACCGTGGGCCTCGGCGATCTGCTGCGACAGGACCAGGCCGATCCCCGACCCGCCCGGCTTGGTGGTGTAGAACGGAACAAAAGCGTTGCTGGGGTTGAGCAAGCCGATGCCGTTGTCTTCCACGATCAGCGCCAGCTTGCGATCGTACTGCTCCCAGCGCATGGAAACTTTCGGAGTTGCGGCTTGGGGATCCGCATGTGCCGACTGGGACTGCTCCAGTGCAGCATCCACCGCATTGCGCACCAGATTGATGAGCATCTGTTCGATGAGGTCGGGATCGATCATCAAGACACGCTCGGAGCCCGGCACGATCTCAATGTTGAGTCGAGTTTCCAGGACAGCAACGCGTTCCAGCAGTGGCCGCAACTCCACCGGTTGCAGGGTGGGCGAAGGCATCTGTGCCAGCCGCCGGTACGACTGCAGGAAGCGGTGCAGAGCAGCGGTGCGCGATTCGATGATATTGAGCCCACGCTGAAAATCGGCGTTCTGCTCTTCCGGCAATTGCGGCAGAGGCAGGCGCGAAGCCAGACTGCCCGCAATCGAAATGATGGGTGCCAGTGAGTTGTTAAGCTCGTGACCCAGGACGCGAATTAAGCGCTGCCATGCGCTGCGTTCTTGTTCACGCAGGGCACGGCTCACGTCGGAGAGCACGATCAGTTTGTGTGGCACGCCGTTCTGGCGAAAGGAACTCTGGCGCACCATCCAGCGCGCATTAGGGGTCGAGTAGGGAAGCGCGACCAGGGTCTCGTTTTTCGCCTCAAAGCAAGCGTTGAGTTCAAGCTCCGCGGCAGTCTTGCCCAGCAGCCGGGCCGACGGTTGTTGCAACAGCCGCTCGCCAGCCGCATTCACCAGCCGCAGAACGTGATCGGGATCGAAGGTGAACAGCGGCGCGTCGATCTCGTCGACCACCCGCCGCAGCAATGCGGTGGCTTCAACGGTCTGGATGCGCTGCTCGGTCAGGATGTCGGCAAGCGCATTGATTTCGAGCGCCAGCTCACCGAGCGCATCGTTGGACACCGCCCCCCGCGCACGAAAAGAATAGTCCTCTTCGCGCAAGGCTCCCACGACATTGGTCAAAGTTTGCAGCGGCCGCACGATCTGGTCGAGCAGCGCTAGCGTCAATATCAGCCAAAGAAAAAACTCAAGCGCCGTGAGCGCGATTCTCACGTCACGCGCCCACGGCTGGGTCCAGATGAGGATGGTGCCGAAACAAATACCTGGAAGCGCCGCCAGAACCGCGAACAGAGCGATACGTTTTTCGAAGAGCAGTCTCGACCTTCGAGAGCGCGGGCGGGGAGTTCGGGCTGGGGACTGGGACTCGTCGCCTGAACTAGAGCCCATACCGCTCCATCCGGCGGTAGAGAGCGCCACGGCTCAGGCCCAGGGCCTCAGCCGCTTGACTGACGTTGCCGTGGAAGCGCTGCAGCGCTTTGCGAACCAGAATGCCCTCGACTTCTTCGATGCTGAGCTCTTCCAGGTTCTGTCCCTGAGGGCGTTGCACATTCAGTCCCAGGTCCGAGACTTGAATCTCGCCGGTGTGACACATCAACACCGCACGTTCCAGAGTGTGCTCCAGTTCGCGGACGTTGCCCGGCCACGCATACTGCATCATCGTCTGCATGGCGGCCGGAGCAAAACCGCTGATCTGGGCGCGATAGCGTGTCGAATAACGCGACAGGAAATGCGCCGCCAGCGCTGCAATGTCTTCGCGGCGATCGCGCAGGGCGGGGATATGGATCTCAACAGTATTCAGCCGGAAAAGCAGGTCTTCTCTAAACTGGCCCGCGGCGATAGCGGTTTGCAGATCGATGTTGGTGGCGGAGATGACACGCACATTGATCCGTTTGGTCCGGGATGAGCCGACCCGCTCGATCTCGCCGGTCTCCAGCACGCGCAGCAACTTGGCCTGCTGACGTATGGGGACGTTTCCAATTTCATCGAGAAAGATGGTGCCGTTGTCGGCCAGTTCGAAGCGTCCGATGCGGTCGGTACGCGCGTCGGTAAACGCACCTTTCACGTGCCCAAACAGTTCGCTTTCGAACGTGCCCTCGGGCAGGGCGCCAGTGTTGACGGCGACCAGGGGCATGGATGCCCGCGCCGACAAAGCGTGCAGGGTCTGAGCTACGACCTCCTTGCCCGTCCCATGTTCGCCGGTGACCATCACGTTAGCGTCGGAGGGGCCGATTCGCGCCATCGTCTGCAAGACCGGCTGCATGGAAGGCGCGGCCGCGATGAACTCGGGACGTCCTTCGGCGCGCAACAGTTTGGTCTCGGCTTCGAGGCGTTGGGTGCGTTGTAGAGCGCGGTGCAGTTCGACCTGCGTGCGCAAAATGGCCAGCAGGCGTTCGTTCTCCCACGGCTTCTGAATGAAATCGCGCGCTCCGCGGCGCATCGCCTCGACGGCGAGTCCGACATTGCCCCAGGCGGTCATCACGATCACCGGCAGGCTGCTATCCAGGGACACGATCTCGGAGAGCAGTTCCAACCCTTCCTGTCCCGAGGTGGTATCGCGGGTGTAGTTCAGGTCAACCAGCACGGCATCGTAAAAGTCGCTGGCAAGGGCCTCCCGCACGGCTGCCGGCGACTTTGCAGTGTCAACTTCGAAGCCCTCCGGGCGCAACAGCAGTTCGATGGCTTCGAGAATGTGGGGTTGGTCATCGGCAGCAAGAATGCGGCCTGCTTTCTGCCGGTCACGTGCCGTGCTGGCAGAATCTACGATTCCCGCAGTTCCCTGGCTTTGCGTCTTGGGCAACGTGCTCTCCGTCAGGGTGCGGTGCCGTTCACCGCATCCTCAATCTGAATGCCATTATCTTCCAGAGTAGTTCCGGTGGCACGTTCCAACTCGAGCTTGGACTTCTGGTAGGCCGTCGTGGCATTCACCAGGTCGAGCTCGGCGACGGCCAAGTCGCGCTGCGCGGTCAAGGTCTGGAAGCTCGATCCCGCGCCCAGGTTTTGCTCTTTCTGCATGATGCCAAACGTCTTGTCGGCCAGATCGCGTGCCTTTTTCGCCGCCTGCACCCGGGCGCGGCCCTGCTCCAGGGCATATTCCGCGTTGCGTACCTCGATACGAATTTGTTTCTTCAACTGCTGTAGGCGCAACTCGGCCTGACGGTATTCCAGCTCCGAACGATATTGGTCGGCCTTAGCGACCCGGTTTCGGATGGGCAGGGTGAGGTTAAGGCCCACAAAATAATCTGGAGCGGAGTTGTTGAATGAGTTGCTCAGAGATCCCCCAAAACAGCAAGGGGCGGTCGTGTTGTTGGGCTGCAGATAATAGAACGGATTGGGCTCTCCCGCCAGGCCGGTGCCACCGTAGAATCCCACCAGAGCCAGGGTTGGCAGCAGAGCGTTCTTGGCGGCCTGGCGGCTGATCTGGCGATTCTGCAGATCAATCTGCGATTCTGAGAGCTCCGGGCGGTCTTGCAATGCCATGTTGATCAAGTCCATGGTCGATTTGTCGGGGACCGTGTCGCTTGGCTCCAGCCGATCCGTAGGAATTACCGGCATTGATTCCAGCACCGGATCGTCCAGGTTTTTGGTAAGCGCATTCTTGATCAGCGATTCCTGCAACTGCAAGTTAGTCTTGGCTACGGTAAGGTCCTGATCGCGCTTAGATACCTCGGCCTCGGCGCGCATGACATCCATGGCCGGTACCGCCTCCAGTTGCAGCTGCTTCTGGGCATTTCCCAAACTCTGCTGAGCAAACGCGTACGACTGCTGGTTGACCCGCTCTTCTTCGTAGGCGCTCACCAGGTCCCAATAGATATTGGCAATCTGCGTGACCGTCGCCACCACCTGGTTCTTGAACGCAATGTCGGAAATCTTCTTGTTGTTCCGTGCGATGCGCAGGAAGCGCAGGTTGGGGCCGGTCCCGAAACCCGCCAGCAGTTGTTGTGTGAACTGTGCGCGGTAATAAGACCCCAACTGAGGGGTGAGGCTGCTAAAAATGCTGTTGGTCGTTTGCCGGTTGTTGTCCACCTCGAACGAGAAGGTCGTACCGGTGGGAAACGATTGCGTGTAATTGGCGTTCACCTGGGTGGTGTTGAGATGCAGTTCGGGGACGCCATAGATCTGCAGGTTGGCAAGCGGAGTGGTTTGATGTTCCAGACCGCTAATGACGCTGACCGTTGGGTCGTACGACTGCACCGGAGTTCCTGCGCCCAGGGTGGATTGCACCAGGCCGGCCGCGCCGGCGCCTGCTCCGCCAGCGCCTCCCGTCGTGCCGCCGGCTCCGGCCCCGGGTGCGCCTGTTCCGAAGCCACCTACACCACCGCCCGGAGTGCCTCCCACGACACCGGTGTTGACGCCGCGGAAAGAGGCGCCGGCCTTGGTTCTCTGAATGTCGGTGTCGGCGATAGGTAGGTTATAGCGGGCGATGGCCAGATCGAGATTATTTTCCAGCGCCAGGGCGATGGCGTCGCGCAATGAGATATACAGCTTGCCGTCGCGGATCAGGTGGTCAATGCGTGACGAGTTTCGCAAATTCGGTGCGGGTACATGGCTCGGCGCATACGCGTCGAAGGGGTTATTCGAATGGGGAATCGCCAGCGCAGCAGGAGTCCGTATGGAAAGTTGCGCAGGCGTCGTCACATGGGATGGCTGCGGAGTCGGCGCGTCGGGTATTTGCTGAGGTGGCGAACCAGCCGGCGTTTGTGCCGGAGCATTCGGCGTTTGTGCCGGGGTTGAAGCAGCCGGCTCCTGTGTTTGCGCTTGAGCGCCAATCAGCGCCCCACAAAGAAAAAGCGCCAGAAGCGGCGACTTGAACAAACGCTCGATCATGAGCGGACCGCCTCGCCGCTCTGTTCGAGCGCTGGATTTGAGGTGTCGCTTACCAGCCACCCATCGCGCATTTGGATGGTCCGGCTTCCATACGACGCGTTCACATCGGAGTGCGTGACCTGCACGATTGTCGTCCCCTCGCGATTCAGTTGGGCGAACAGTTCCATGATTTCCTTGGCCTGGCTGGAATGCAGGTTGCCAGTAGGCTCGTCGGCCAGCAGCAGTGCGGGTTTGTGAATAACGGCCCGGGCGATGCCCACCAACTGTTGCTGTCCGCCGGAAAGCTGGTTGGGATACAGGTCTTTCTTGGCGACGATCTGGAAATGGTCGAGCGTTTCGGCCACCATGCCTTGTCTCTGACCGCGTGGGATGTCCTTGTAAGACAGAGGAAGGTCGATATTTTCCTGCACCGTCAGGTCGTCGAGCAGGTGGTAGCTCTGAAAGACCATTCCGATATTGCGTTTGGCTAGTTCGGCGCGGTCTTTGCGCTTCATGGCGTGCACGGCTTCGTCGCGAAACCAGTACTCGCCCGCCCATTGGTCGTCGAGCAGAGCCAGCACGTTCAACAGCGACGACTTGCCCGCGCCCGACGGTCCCATGACGGTGACAAATTCGCCTTCACGAATGGTGAGGTCAACCCGGCGCAATACCCAGGTCTGCCCGGCGCCGGTTTTGTAACTGCGTTCGACATTGTTAAGTTGGATCATGATGGGTAGCAAAATCAGCCACTAGCAATTAGCAACTAGCTCTCAGCAGTGAGTAAGCTGGCTCTTAGGATATTGCCATTCCGACGGTAGGTTCTCGATTCGGCATTTCCAAAAAACTAGTTGCTAGCTGCCAGTTACTGCGTCTCCTGCATCAGCCTGCGCAGTTCTTCCTCGGCGACAACCTTGCCGTCAAACAAATGGATTTCACGCTCCGCATGTGCGGCGAAACGAGGATCGTGGGTCACCATGCAAATGGTGGCGCCTTCACGATGAAGCTTTTGCAGAAGTTCCATCACCGCTTCGCCATTGCGCGAGTCGAGGTTCCCGGTCGGCTCGTCGGCCAGCAAGATGGAAGGCGAACCAGCCAGCGCGCGGGCTACGGCCACACGCTGCTGCTGACCGCCAGATAATTGCGAGGGATAGTGCCTAAGCCGGTGGGCCATGCCGACGCGTTCCAGCGACTCCAGCACCCGGCGTTTGCGTTCGGCCGAAGGCATGCCGTCGCGATAGGTGAGCGGCAGCTCGACGTTCTCATACACCGTGAGATCGCCGATAAGGTTAAAGCTCTGGAAGATGAATCCGATTTCGCGGTTGCGAATGCGCGACCGATCGGCGAAATCGAGGTTCGCGACCGGCTGCCCGTTGAGCTTGTAGTCGCCGCCAGTCGGGGTGTCGAGCAGCCCGATGATGGAAAGCAAGGTTGACTTGCCGCAGCCCGAGGGGCCGGACATGGCGACATATTCGCCTTTGCGCACCATCAGATGGACCCCAGCCAGGGCGTGGGTTTCGACTTCGTCGGTGTAAAAAACCTTGGTGAGATTTTCAATCTCAATTAGCGGGGTTGCTGCATCGTTCATGTTGTGATCCTTCAATCGTGATGACGAATCGTTATCGGGCTCTTGGCTTTTAGCCTTTAGCTCTTAGCTTGCTTATCGGCGACTCGCTTACAACTCCGGTTCCATACCCTTTACATTGTTCTTCCCCTGGGGACTCGTACAGCTAAAAGCTAACTGCTAACTGCTAAGAGGCTAATTGCTAATTGCTGTTTCCCTACTCCAGCCGAACCCGGTCGGTATTGTCCCAGCGCGACATATCAGAAAGAATGACCGTATCACCCTGGCGCAGCCCGGAGTCGATTTGAATGAGGTTGACCGAAGCGCGTCCGGTCTTCACCTGCACTCGTGTCGCTCCCTTGCCGTCCGGATCAAGCTTGAACATGGAAACCGTACTGGTCTCCTGACCGAATGCCGGGCGCCCTACGTACAGCACGTTTTCCAGCCGTTCCAAGTCGATGGTGCCATCCACGCTTAGATCGGGACGCGCGCCTTTGGGTAGTTCGCCAGTCAACTTCACGTCGACGGTCACGGTGCCGTTCTGCACGCCCGGATCGACGCGGCTCACCTCACCGGGAATCACGCCATTGTGGGTGTCCACCGACGCGGGCTCGCCGATCTGGACGTCACGCGCCTGGGTCTCTGGGATCTTCAGTTCCGCCATCAGGTGGTTCGGTTGCACAATCCTTGCCAGCTCAGCGCCGGGGAGCACGTGCTGGCCCACCTGCAAGGGCAAGTCCACCAGGACGCCGGCCACTCCGGCTTGCACTTTCAGACGCTGCAACTGCTTCTGCTTGAGATCGGCCAGCGCGCGCATTTCTTCGACCTTGGCCTGTTGTACGGCCAACTGGGAGGCAATGGCCTTCTGATTAATCTGCAAGCGCTGATCTTCGATATCGTTGCGTGTGACCAATTCCTCGGCTTTGCCGGCGGAGGCCTTGGCGGCCAAGCCGGAAATCACGCCAAGATCGTAGAGCGATTTGTCGGTTTGCGACTGGCGCTGCGCTTCGGCATATTCGGCGTTAACGGTGGCGGCTCCGGCTTTCTGTGTCATCAGGTCGCTGTCGAGTTTTACCTTCAGGCTCTGGTACTCGGCTTGGGCGGCCTTCACTTGCAGTTGTGCGTCCAGCGCCTCCTGCTCGAGTTGAGGATTACTCATCTCCACCAGTACGGTGGTGGGCTCGACCAGAGAGCCGGGAAGTTTGACGATGCGGATGACGGTCGCCTCGGTCTCAGCAGGAATTTGCCGGACATCTTCATGACTCGGGATCAGGGTCCCCAGACCTCGCACCTGGCGGAGCATGGAACCCCGCTTCACGGTGTCGGTCCAGATGGTGCTGCGATCGACGGTGGGCGCGGCCGGCTTCAGTCGCGAGATGCCGACGGTGACGCCGATCAAAACAACAAGCGCAATGCTGGCCCACAGAATCTGCCGGCGGCGCTTTTGACGCTTTAATTCAGGACGGGCGATATCCATTACGCCTTCGTAAGTGCAACTGGAGAACCAATTCCAGCCTGGGTTAGTTGGTGCGTTGTCAGCAGGTTAGACGATTCGCATAGTTTGTGGGGAGTGAGGCTGTGTCCCTACACGGATTGTAATGTCCAATTTCGGACAGTAGAACAGAAACTCCGTTCCCCAAGGCGCCAAAGCGCAGCTCTGCCGTTGGCCGCACGATACACTTGCTTTTGCAGTCGCCCTTAGGTCCCGCCAAGTCCGGCATATGACAGCAACGAATTTCGCGATCGCAACTGAGGTGGAGAAGGCGCCAAAAACGTTTCCACGACTGCTCTCGCTCGACGTTTTTCGCGGCGCCACCATCGTGGCCATGATCCTGGTCAACAATCCCGGGAACGCGGCTCCTTATTGGCCGCTTCGGCACGCGCAATGGAATGGCTGGACCCCCACCGACCTCATCTTTCCCTTCTTCCTCTTTATTGTCGGCGTCTCCCTCGTGCTCTCCTTTCAGTCTCGAATGAGGCGTGGCGACTCCAAGCGCTCGCTGGTCTGGCACGCTTTTAAGCGCAGCCTCACGATCTTTGCGCTCGGACTGCTGCTGAATGGACTCCCATCCTTCCATTTCGCGACATGGAGAATCCCCGGCGTTTTGCAACGCATTGCGCTGGCTTACTTCGCAGCCGCGATAATCACGCGTTACGGCAAGACCTACGCTCGTGCGCTGTGGATTGCAGGCCTCCTGCTGGGCTACTGGCTCCTGATGCGCTACATGCCGGTGCCCGGATACGGAGTGCCTGGCCGCGATGTGCCCTTCCTTGACCCCAACGCCAACTTCGCGGCATACCTCGACCGCAAGCTCATGATGGGCCACCTATATCAGGGGGCCCGCGATCCCGAGGGCCTGCTCAGCACCCTGCCAGCGATTGCAACGACGCTGTGCGGGGTTCTGACTGGAGAGTGGCTGGGCTCGAAGTGCAGTCCAACCCAAAAAGTGGCGAGAATGCTCGCCGCGGGTGCGACTGCACTGGTCGCCGGGGAAGTTTGGAGCCAGTGGTTTCCGATCAACAAAAATCTCTGGACCAGTTCGTACGTGCTGTTTACGGCGGGGTGCGCGCTGCTTTGCCTAGCAGTCTTTTACTGGATCACGGACATACGCCAGCATCGAGGCTGGTGGACCATTCCGTTCGTCATCTTCGGCACAAACGCCATTGCCGCATACGTGTTGTCCGAGTTGACGCAAGTGCCACTGCAATGGCAGGACTTCATGTTTCAGCATTGCTTCGCGCACGGCTTTTCTCCGGCCATGGCATCGCTGCTGTATTCGCTGACGATCACTGGGCTGTGTTTTCTGCCGGTCTGGTGGATGTATCGGCGAAGAATCTTCCTCAAGGTTTAGCGGCTGCTATCGTTCCGCGATTCCGGCGCTAGCCGTTAGAAACTAATCAGAACGCTTCGTGCGTGATGCGTAATATTGACGGCCTTTGCGCACTGCCCTAATATCCGGAGCAATGGCAATTCAGGCCCCCAGCACCGGGCAACTATTAGGGCACTACCGGCTGGTCGAGCAGATTGGCGCCGGGGGCATGGGTGTGGTCTTTCGCGCCCATGATGAGAAGCTGCAGCGCGACGTCGCCGTCAAGATCCTGCCCACCGGATTGTTCGCCGACGATGCCAGCCGTAGACAGTTCCGCCAGGAGGCGCTGGCAGTCGGCAAATTGAATCATCCCAACATCGCTATGGCCTTCGACTTCGGAGAAGAAGGTGGCATAGATTATCTGGTCACGGAATACATTCCCGGCCTCAATCTCGACGAAATGCTTGCCCAGCAAGCCCTTCCGCAAAAGACAGCCATGGAACTGGGCATCGAACTGGCGAAGGGACTTGAAGCCGCGCACCGCGAGAAGGTCATCCATCGCGACCTGAAGCCGGGGAATATCCGGGTCAATCCCGATGGCCAGTTGAAAATTCTCGACTTTGGTCTGGCCAAGCTGGTTGAACCTATGGAACTGGCTGAGACGGCCAACCTAGCCAGCAGTCTTTCGGTCACCGGAACGCTGCCCTACATGGCGCCCGAGTTGTTGCGGGCTGAAACTGCTGATGTCCGCTCCGACACCTGGGCGGCCGGCGCCGTGCTTTATGAGATGGCGACGGGCAAGCGCGCCTTTCCCGACCGTCAGCCGTCGCTGCTGATCGATGCCATTCTGCATTATGATCCGGTGCGGCCATCGCTGATCAATGCGGAGGTGAGCGGACCGCTGGAAACGGTGATCCTCAAAGCATTGGACAGGGACCCCGGCCTGCGCTATCAAACGGCGCGGGAGTTGCGGGCCGACCTTACCCGGATCCTCTCGGGCAATGAGCTGTCCACGGAAACGGTGCGTCGTACCCAGGTTGTCGAGGTCCAGCGCAAGGCGCGTAATCGTAAGGCCGCGGTGGTGCTGGCGGGTGTACTGTTGGTCGGAATCGCGGCTGGATACTGGGTCAAGCGGTGGTGGCCAACATCTGGCTCAACCCAGCAGCGAATTATGGCCGTCTTGCCCTTCGACACCGTGGGTCAGGACCCAGCGACCAGCGCCCTCGGTCTGGGCCTGACCGAAACCCTTACCGCCAAGCTGGTGCAGGCCAGCGACACCGATGCCATCCAGGTCGTCTCGCCGCGCGATTTGCGCGACCAGGGAGTCAAGACCGCCGATGACGCGCGCCGCGAGTTCGGTACCGATTTGGTTCTCGAGAGCAGCCTGCAACGAGACGGTCAGACCATCCGGGTCAACTGCTACTTGGTTGACTCCAAGACCCACCGGCAGATCGCGGCCCGCAGCATGACCGTGGATGCCGGGGATACCTTCGGACTGCAGGACCGTGTCGTCAGCGAAACGCTCGACATGTTGCCGGCGCAGATCAAACCGGAGCAGCGCCGCAGGTTGAACGCCCGCCAGGACACCCAGCCTGCAGCTTACGAGGCGTACATACAGGGCCGCGGATATCTGCAGGAGTATGAGAAGCCGGAGAACGTCGATAGCGCCATCGCGGCCTTCCGGCAGGCGCTGAAGATAGATCCAAACTATGCGCTGGCCTACGCTTCCCTGGGCAATGCCTATTGGGCTGGCTACGAGCAGTTCAATAAGAGCAAGGACTGGATCGACAACGCGTCACGCAACTGTGAAAAGTCGTTGTCACTGAATCCGGAGTTGCTGGAGGGCCATGTCTGCCTGGGCAATGTGCTTAACGGGACGGGAAAGTATGAGCAGGCGGTGCAGGAGTTCCAGCGCGCGGTAGCAGCGAATTCCGGCAGCGAAGAAGCGTTGCGCGGCCTTGCTGATGCGCAAACGAACCTGGGTAGCTTCGCTTCCGCCGAGGCCACATATAAGAAGGCAATCGCCCTGCGGCCTAACTATTGGGCGGTGTATAGCTGGCTGGCGACCTTCTATTACAGCCAAGGGCGCTATGCAGACGCGGCGGAAATGTTTCTCAAAACGACCCAGCTTGCGCCCGACAACTACCACGGTTATTTCAACCTGGGGGCCGTTTACGTCACGCAAGGACGTTATCCAGAGGCGATCGCTGCGCTGAAGCGCTCGATAGAGCTGCGGCCCAGTCCCGATGCTTATGGCAACCTGGGTTACACCTACACGCTGATGCATCAGTACGGGGACGCCATCGCCATGCTGGAACAGGCTCTCAAACTCGATGATCGAGACTGGCTGAACTGGGGCAATCTGGCTGACGCGCTCTACTGGAGCCCTGACCGGCGACGCGAAGCCGGCGCCAAGTATGAGAAGGCGATCTCCATGGCCGCTGCCAAACTACAGGTGAACCCGCAGGACGTGGACGTGCTTGCCTACCTGGCTAATTACTCGGCCATGATTGAAGATCGCAAGGCTGCTCTTGCCTACCTGGCGAAAGCTCAGCAGCTAGCGCCTTCCAAAGGAGAAGTACTGTTTCGGGCGGCTATCGTTCACAACCATTTCAATGAGGCAGACCAAGCCATTGCCGAACTGAAGAGGGCAATCGACGCGGGGTATTCACGACCCATCGTGCGCGACACTCCCGACTTCCAGGGTCTGCTACATGATCCCGCATTCACTGCCCTGGTGGCTAACAAACCGTAATCAGTCGCGCCACCACGACGCGGCCGGGTCCGTGCGCAAAGTCAATAGAAGCCGGGAGCAAGAAACAACGTCGTCAGCGTCCCCCAGTTATGGGTTTTACGTGTAAACCCAGCTGCCCGGGATTGTTGCAGCTTTGGTTGTTAATCGTGACGCTGCTGTAGTAATAGTCTGTGTTTGCACTTGCCGCGGTTGGCGCTCCTACATTTTGCGCAGTTCCCTGAGGACTGTTGATAGGGCACTTTCCGGCCGCAAAGGGACAAGTGGAAAATTGAGCGTAAAAAGGAGTATTCACGGCGGTAGGTACATAGGTAACACTCTGGTCTTGTACCACGTCGATCATTCCCGACGAACCATTCTGAGTGCATTGGCCATTGTTATAGGCCAAGCTCACGGTTAAGGGTCCGGTTTGCCCCGTGGGGTGGCGTTCCTGGCAACCGGGCGCAACAATCAGCAAAGCCAGCACTACAGGAATGGCAAAGCGACACTGGCGCGAAGTCATGGCAGGGTTCCTTTCTTCTGCGTTTGCAACACTACCACGCTGGGATTTGCTGTCAAGCAAAACTGTTTCCCAGCAGAAATGCCGCCGGCGTTGACTAACCGTTTAGCTCTCCCTTGAGGTCCAGGTTCTTGATGAGCCGGTGCAGATAATTGGGATGAAGCCCCAGCAGCTTGGCGGCCTCAGTGTAATTTCCCTTGGTTTGCGCGACCGCATCGAGAATCAACTGCTTCTTGAGGCGATTAATTCGATCGTGATAAGTGACGCCGATGTCCTCCATGGGCTGCGCTTCCAGCAAGGCCTCGGGTAGATCGTCGGGAACAATCTCATCCGTCAGACCCAGCACCATGGCGTGTTCCATGGCATTCTCCAACTCGCGCACATTTCCCGGCCAGCTGTATGCCATCAGCAAGGCCCGTGCCTCCGAAGAAATGCCTTTAAGCGGCCGTTTGCATTTCTCCGCATATTTGGCGGCAAAGTAAATGGCCAGCAGAGGAATGTCATCTGGACGTTCGCGCAGCGGTGGTATCACCATCGACACCACATTCAGGCGGTAATAGAGGTCCTGCCGGAATTCGCGGCTTTTGATGGCCTGTTCCAGGTCCTTGTTAGTGGCGGTCAGCACCCGCGCATCGAACTTCAGGGTACGGGTGCTTCCCAGGCGCTCGAATTCGCGCTCCTGTAGCACCCGCAACAGCTTGGCTTGCAACGGAGAGGAGAGCTCGCCGATTTCGTCAAGGAACACCGTGCCGCCTTCGGCCACTTCCATCTTGCCTTTCTTGGTGGCAATCGCGCCGGTGAAGGCGCCCTTTTCGTGTCCGAACAACTCGCTTTCCAGCAGCGCCTCGGGAATGGCGGCGCAGTTGATGGCGACGAAGGGCTTGCCGCGGCGTGAACTGTTGTGATGGATGGCGCGCGCCACCAGTTCCTTGCCGGTACCACTCTCCCCGCGAATCAGAATGGCGGAATCGCCGTCGGCCACCTTGGCGATGAACTCCTGCACCTTGCGCATGGAATCACTTTCGCCCACGATGGCACCGTCCAGGTCCAACTCGGTTTGCAGCCGGCGATTTTCGCTGCGCAAGCTCTCCAGCGCAAGAACGTTTTCCAACGTGACGGCAGCGATTCCGGCGACCGAGGTAACAAAGTTGACGTGGTCCTCTTCGAACTTTTTCCCCGCGCCGTGTGCAATCAGGCACAGAACTCCTATAGTGCTTTCCACCCCGGCCAGCGGCACACACAGAACGCTCTCCGCATTGCGCGATTGCGAAGACGGCCGGCTGATGACGGCTGTGCGCTCCCACAGCGCACGCTGCACAATTTCCCGCCGTATCTCCAGGGGAAGGGAATCGCCACCTTTGCGGCTCCAGGTACAGCTCGAGTTGGGATCGTCGTCGGTCTGGCGGGTGAGTACAATCGCCGCAGAATCGGCCGGGACCACTTCGCAAATAAGTTCCAGAAGCCGGTGCTGCAAGGTCTCCAGGTCACGGATGGAATTAATGATGCTGGCGACCTTGAACAGGGCATTCAGATCGCGCGCCATGCGGCCTACGTCGACGCCGACCTCCGGGTCAGCATCGGGGGGAAAAAGATTTATGCTCGTGGTGGTTAGAACATCGCCCGGCGATTCATCTCGAAACTGCACCATCCGCGAAATCAGGCTGTCGTCTTCTCCGATCAAAAACACCAGCTCACAATGGCCAACCCGAATCGTGTCGCCATGACCCAACAGCTTTCGCCGCACCGGTATGCCGTTCACGAAGGTCCCGTTGTGGCTGTCCAGGTCAACCAGGTGGAAGGCCGCGTCGGTCTCGCTGATTGAGCAATGCTTCCGCGAGACCGCCAGGTCGTGCAAGCACAAATGGTTGCCGGGATCGCGACCGACGGAGAACTGGCTGGCGGTCAGCCGCACCACCGTACCTTTCGCCGCACCAGACACTACCACGACCCTGGAGTCCAAGGGACCGCCTCCGCGCTGTTTAGTTTAGTCCAGTTTTGGCGAACTGCACAGAACGAAAATCTGCGGCGTCCCGCTAACCCAATGGATAGTCGCGACTATCCATTCGGATACCCTCAACCGGGACCAGATGCAACGCCTGCCGATGCGTGCTCATTTTCCTCAAAATGCAAACCGCTGGAAATAAGAGAGAAGGAAAGCTCTCGCAGAGCGCGCCCTGGCTTGGCATGAAGCTTGCAATATCTCAATGCGTCGCAGCAAGCTGCCGGCAGCAAGAACGGGGCCACGGAGCGGCTGTAAACGAACTTTAGTGTGGGTCCCGCAGAAGGGAACCGCGAAGGAGGAGTTATGAAGAGCAAAACCTACGGGGCCCTCGCCATGGTCGCAGTGGCTCTTATGATTAGCGTGCCTTTCGTGCAGGCGCAGTCCCGCGTTCAGGCGAATGTGCCTTTCGCTTTCAGCTTGCAAGACCAGGCGATGCCAGCGGGCAATTACGAAATCATCGCGCTGGACGGTCAAGTGCTGGAAGTGTGGAACATGGATGCCCGGCGTGGCCATTTCGTACTGAAGCAGATGTACGTAAAAGCTTCCGAACCAGCGAGCCCCAGGATGGTGTTCCATAAGTACGGCGATCGTTACTTCTTGAGCCAAATCTGGCGTGGCGATGACGACTACGGCATCGAGTTTGCCGAGTCGAAGCTGGAGAAAGAAGTGAAGATGGCCGGCAACGGCGCCAACCGAGCCGAAACCGTGATTGTCGCAATGAAGTAGTTGTTGCAGCGCAGACGAGGAAACCCGGACGGGGGGAGTCCGGGTTTCTTCGTTCAAGGTATCTCTCAGGAAAAATTGCGGTTCTTACCAGGCGCGGCGCGGTCCGCGCAATAGACGCGCTGGAAGCAGGATGATGGACTTCAACAATTCCAGCACTCCCTCGACGGCAAATCCCAGCAGCCGGAACGGCAACAGAATCAACCACACCAATGGGTACAGGAACAGCACCAACAGGGCCAGCGGCCAGCAAAAGAACAACAGGATGCACCACAGAAGGAAGGTCACCATAACTCCTCCTCTCTATAAATACGTTACACCCGTCAGCCAAGTTCCGTGATGCTAGAGAAGGTCGAGATTTGCTGTAGGCCGGGTAGAGCGGGCCTTCAGGCCCGCGTCAGGGCGTCGTCGCAATCATCTTTTTCGCGCCTTTGGACGCAGGCCTAAAGGCCTGCTCTATCCGTCAAGCCACATACTCCAACAATTCCGGAACCGCCCTAACCGTGGCCTCCTCCGCCGGTAAGCTCGCGCACAATGGAGCCCACAAACGCCTTCGCGTCGCCGAACAGCATGAGCGTGTTGTCGAGGTAGTAGAGCGGATTGTCGATGCCGGCAAATCCCGGACTCATGCTGCGCTTAATCACCATGACCGTACGGGCCTTGTCCACATCCAGAATCGGCATGCCGTAGATTGGGCTTCCCTGGTCGCTGCGCGCCGCAGGATTGGTGACGTCGTTGGCCCCGATCACCAGCGCGACATCCGTCTGCGGGAAGTCGCCATTCACTTCCTCCATGTCCAGCAACTTGTCGTACGGGATGTCGGCCTCTGCCAGCAAAACGTTCATGTGGCCCGGGCATGCGGCCCGCGACCGGATGGATGCCGAACTTCACGTCCACGCCCTTCTTGGTCAACGCGTCATACAGTTCGCGAACTTTATGCTGCGCCTGCGCCACCGCCATGCCATAGCCGGGGACGATCACGACTTTGTTCGCCGCAGAGAGAATTGCGGCAGCCTCTTCCGGAGTAGCACTGCGTACGGTGCGGGTCTCCACCGCAGCAGCGCTTGAGGTCTGCACCTGTCCGAACGCTCCGAACAGCACGTTGGTGAACGAGCGATTCATTGCCTTCGACATGTTGACGGACAGAATGAAGCCCGACGCCCCATCGAGCGCGCCAGCCACGATCAGCAGCTTGCTATTGAGAACGAAGCCCATGGCCGCAGCGGAAAGTCCGGCGTAAGAATTCAATAGCGAGATCACGGTCGGCATGTCGGCTCCGCCGATGGGGACGATCATCATCACGCCGAAGACTAGCGCGATTCCTACCATGAACGGATACAGGACCATCTGCTCGGGATGCAGTACGAGACGGACAGCAATTGCGACCGCTATCGCCAGCATCCCCAGGTTGACGAAATTCTGTCCCTTATACGTGATTGGCCGCTGTGGCAAGATCTCCTGCAGCTTTCCCGCAGCCATCAAGCTGCCGGTAACGGTGAGACCGCCCAGGATGACTTCCAGCGAGAGCACCGACATCATGAACGGCTGAACATTGGGGGCCCGCAGGTAGAACTCCGCGGTTCCCACCAGGGTCACGCAAAGCGCTCCGAAGGCATGACTCAGCGCGGTCCGCTGCGGGACGGCGGTCATTCCTACATTGCCGAGCGGGACGCCAATGATCGCGCCCAGAACCAGTCCAATCGCGATCCACTTGTAGTCCACGATGCCGTGGTACAGAAGCGTGCCGGCTACCGCCAATACCATGCCGATTTCGCCCGCCCAAACGCCATGCCGCGCAGTGGTCGGCGAACTCAGCCACTTCAAGGCCAAAATGAAGAGGACGGCAGCGACGATGTAGGTGATCTCAATGATGTATTCGCTGCCTGGGATCATGGCTTCTGCGTCCGGCTGGATTTGAACATCTTGAGCATGCGGTCGGTGATGATGAAACCGCCCACGGCGTTGCTGGTAGCGGCGACGATGGCAATCGTGCCCAGAATCGTTGCCAGCGTCGTCTTGTGTTCGCCGGCGAGAATGATGGCGCCGACTACCGCAATCGCGTCCAGGGCATTGGTCAGCGACATCAGCGGCGTGTGCAGCAGTGGCGACACCCGGCGAATCACTTCAAATCCGATAAACGCCGCGAGTATGAAAACGTACAGGCTGTTGATCAGGTCAGCCTTGACCATTAGCTTGCCTCCTTCGATTGAGAGACCAGGGGCGGCAGCGAGTAGAACTCCCGCACTCGTGGGTTCACCACTTCACCTCCCTGAGTGACCAGGGTGCTGCGAGTGATTTCATCTTCCAAATCCAGCACGAATTTTCCGTCCTTCACCATGTGCAACAGGAAGTTCGTAATGTTTTTGCTGTACATCTGGCTGGCATGATAGGGGACCGAGCTGGCCAGGTTGATGGCTCCCATGATGGTGACCCCGTGCTCGACCACCACTTCGCCCGTCTTAGTCAACTCGCAGTTGCCTCCGCGCTCTGCCGCCAGGTCGACGATGACGGAGCCCGGCGCCATGCCGGCCACCATCTCTTTCGTCACCAGCACCGGCGACTTCTTTCCCGGGACCACCGCGGTGGTGATCACAACGTCGCTCTCGGCGACAACCTTTCCCAGCAATTCGCGCTGGCGCTGATAAAAAGACTCGTCCTGCGCCTTGGCATAGCCACCGGCATCCTGGGCATCGGCCGCCTCGATGGGAAGTTCTACAAAGCGTCCACCCAAACTTTGGACCTGCTCTTTGACGGCGGGCCGCAGGTCGTAAGCCGACACCACCGCGCCCAATCTACGAGCGGTTGCTATGGCCTGCAAACCGGCGACGCCGGCGCCAATCACCAGCACGCGCGATGGCGTAATGGTTCCGGCCGCGGTGGTAAGCATGGGAAAGATCCGGGGCAGGGTGTCGGCGGCAATCACCACCGCCTTGTAGCCCGCGATGGTTGACATGGAGGAGAGCGCGTCCATGCTTTGCGCACGCGTAATGCGCGGCATCGACTCAATCGAAAATGCCGAGACGCCAGTCTGGGCAATTGCCTGGACGGTTTGGAGATCGCCGAGTGGCCGGAGAAATCCAATCAAGGCCTGACCGCGGTGAAGAAGCGGCAAATCGGCCGCGCCGGTCTTGTCGTTCGATCCGTAGCAGAGGACCTGCACGACCACGTCGGCACGGAATGCCTCCGCGCGCGTGCCAACTATCTTTGCGCCCTTGTCAATGTACTGGGCGTCGAGGTAGCCGGCTTGCAGGCCAGCGCCGGTCTCAACCCAAACTTCCGCGCCAACCTTGGTATAACTCGGGACCACTGCAGGTATAAGTGCTACGCGCCGCTCCCCCGGAAACGTCTCACGGGGAACACCAACGATCATGGAGTCTCCTCTTCTTCGTCCGCCATTCTGGCGTCACAGCCAGCCGATGTCAGGTTCTTGAAACCGGCTGGAATGAAGCATTCTATCTGAGTCGTGCGACAGTCACGCCTCGACCTGAGCGAATCGATGTCGGCTAGGTTCGGACTTGGCCCGAAGGACTTGTGTGTGACTTCGTTTTAGTTTGACCCGGCGGATCCCGATTGCTCCAAGTCCAGGCGGTCCGCCCGGGATCCGCGGCACGCACACTGCAGTCACTCTGGTTTTCGTCGCCAGCAGAATTCTTTCAGTAACCCCGCCGCGTCTTTGCATCTCCCGGGCGTTCATGGTAATGAAAACATCCTCTAAGCCATTTAAGGCACGAGAGTTATTCTCATCGTTGGCCACCTGTGGCCTTGCACTAAAGTGCCCATCAGGACACCTTCTGTGGCAGAAATACAACAACCAGACTCTTGCTGGAGCCTGTAATCTTATCCTCTGCGCTGCCGTCATTCTTGGTTAGTCTTTGGTTAGTTCTTTATCTTTGCTCTACGAAAGAACAACTCGCGCACCCGCCCAATGCAGCGGTGTCGGTCTCCACAGTGGAGCGCCGGTCCATCTGCGCATTGTGCCCGCCCCCACCGGCACCGGCATTGTTTTTCGTCGCACCGACCTCGATAACTTCGAAGTGGAAGCTATCAGTCGCAATGTGGCGAAGGTCAGTTACGCCACCAGCTTGATGAAGAAAGGCGTGCTCATCTCCACCACCGAGCACCTGCTGTCGGCGTTCATCGGAATGGGTGTGGACAATGCAATCGTAGAGCTCGACAACCTCGAAGTGCCTATCCTGGATGGCAGTGCGCTGCCGTTCGTGGAGATGCTCACCCAAGCGGGCCTGCGCCAGCAACGGCGCAGACGCGTCTATCTCAAGATCCTGCGTCCCTACGAAATGCAGGAAGGCGACAAGTTCATCGGCGTGTATCCGGCGGAGCGATACTCGGTCAGCTACGCAATTAACTTCCCGCATCCCTTAATTGGCAGTGAGAGATTTCAGGTCGAGCTTTCCAATGGCAGCTATGTGAAGCAGATTGCGTCGGCGCGGACATTCGGCTTTATCGAGCAGCAGCGCGCCATGCTGAACATGGGCCTCATCCGCGGCGCCTCGCGTGAGAATTGCATCGTGCTTACCCCGGAGGGGATTGACAATCCGCCACTGCGCTACGACGACGAGTTCGTGCGCCACAAGGTGCTGGACCTGATTGGCGATCTCGCCCTGTTCGGCAAGCAGATTCTCGGCTACGTGAAGGCAGATCGCGCCGGACACGCCATGCACACCGCCATCGTCTCCCGCATTCTGCGCGACCCCACCTACGCGGAAGAAGTTACTCTCGATGAAGCCGCGGTCGCCGATTGGCCCGCGGAAGCCGTCGCCGCCGCCGACTAGCGTTGTCCCACCTCGGACTTGCAACTTGCAACTCCAAACTTGAAACTGTCTGCATGCGCCTACTCGTTAATGGTGACGAAAAAAGCTTTGCCGACTCCCTAACGTTGGCGGAACTTATCGAGCAGCTTGGCATGAAGGGTGACCGCGTTGCCGTTGAACTCAATCGCGAGATTGTCTCGCGCGCGCAGTGGGCGGAGACTAAGCTCAACGATGGCGACCGTCTGGAGATCGTGCATTTTGTCGGTGGGGGCTAGGAACGGTTTCGAGTTTCCAGTTTCAAGTTTCACGTTTGCAGAACCTTTCACCTTCTAGTTAGGCGGTTTATATCAGGGCACGTCTCAGGCGAGCGACAACGAGTCAACAATGACGTGGGCTTCAGGCGGTGGCCGCGATTTTCCGCCCACTGGAAACTGGAAACTCGAAACTGAAACTGTCTTTGTGAATTGCCCGTGAACACTCCTTTCGCGCGGTTGACAATCAGCGCTAACGGTCACTAAACTCAAATGTTTGCCTGCACTTGCTCGAATGTTTCTGAGTACTGCGCAATCATGCCGGACTTTTATTTTGCACGCTATTTGCCTTTGCTGATTCACATCGTGGTCGCCGGAGGTGTGGCCTCGGCGATTGTCCTGCTCTCCTATTTCATCGGCCAGCATAAATACAATCCCGCCAAGATGTCCCCCTACGAGTGCGGCATGGAGCCGGTCGGGAATGCCCGCCAGCGCTTCACCGTCAAGTTTTATCTGGTGGCCATGCTGTTCATCCTCTTCGACGTCGAGGCAGTGTTCCTGTACCCCTGGGCAGTCGTGCAGCGCGACTTGAAAGCCACCGGCCAGGGCATGTTCTGGTTCTGGGAGATGCTGGTGTACATCGGTATTGTGCTCGCCGGTTACTGGTATTGCTGGAAGAAGGGCGTGTTCAACTGGAACAAACACGCCAAGGCCGAAAGGATTTAAGGGATGGCACTGGAGCCGGCAATCACCGACATCGAGCAACTGAAACAGCGTCCTGAACTGGCGCGCCTGTTGGCGTGGAATGCGGGCGCGGTCACGGGCGCGAAGTTTGACCGCAACGAGCTCACCATCTGGGTGGACCGCATCTTGCTACGCGAAGCCTGTTTCACCCTGAAGAACGATCCGCAGTTGCAGTACAACGCTTTGGCCGACATCACCTGCGTGGATTGGTATCCCAGAGACCCGCGCTTCGAGGTGGTGTATCAGCTGTTTTCCATTCCCAACAAGACTTACCTGCGCCTGAAGGTAAAAATTTCCGGCGAAGATGCCAGCCTGGACTCGCTGGTGCCTGTCTGGCCGGGTGCGAACTTCTTCGAGCGCGAAGTCTTCGACCTGTTCGGTGTGCGCTTCGACCAGCACCCCAACCTGACGCGCATCATGATGCCCGAGGACTGGGAAGGCCATCCGCTGCGCAAGGATTATCCCGTCGAGGGTTACCGCTAATCATGGCCCACATGACTCCAACCCCGGTGCTGGATCCGTCTGAAGACAAGACGATGGTCCTCAATATGGGTCCGCAGCACCCCTCGACCCATGGCGTGCTGCGCTTGCTGCTGGAGATTGACGGCGAAACCATCGTGCGCATGATGCCCGACATTGGGTATCTGCACACCGGCATCGAGAAGACCTGCGAGGCCAAGTTCTACCAGCAGGTCGTCCCCATGACCGACCGCATCGACTATCTCTGCCCCATGACCAACAATCTAGCTTATTGCCTGGCGGTGGAGAAGCTGTTGGGGCTGGAGATTCCGCCCAAAGCGCAGTGGATTCGCGTCATGCTGAACGAGCTGACGCGCATCAACTCGCACCTGGTGTGGCTGGGCACGCACGCCATGGACATTGGCGCGATGACCGTCTTCCTGTATTGCTTCCGCGAACGCGAAGACGTGCTGCGCTTGTTTGAGGCAGTCTCCGGGCAGCGCATGATGACGTCGTACTTCCGCATCGGCGGGCTGGCGCTGGAGCCGCCGCTCGGTTTCTTCGAACGGGTCAAGGATTTCAACGATCGCTTCCCCGCCAACATCGACGAGTACGAGAGCCTGTTGACCAGCAATCCCATTTGGACGGGACGCACCAAGGGCATTGCGCAGCTCTCGGCGGAAGATGCTATCGCTCTGTGCGCAACCGGGCCGACCTTGCGGGCCAGCGGCGTTGACGTCGATCTGCGCCGCGACAAGCCGTATAGCGGCTATGAAAAATTCCAGTTCAACGTTCCCGTATCGAACGATGGCGATGTTTTTGCTCGGTACGTAGTGCGGGTGCAGGAACTTCGCGAGTCGCAGAAGATCGTGAAGCAGGCTCTGGAAGGAATTCCGGAAGGCCCCGTGAAAGCTGACGCTCCGCACGTGGTGTTGCCCGACCGCGAGAAGATGAAGACACAGATGGAAGCGCTCATCTATCACTTCAAGATCGTGACCGAGGGATTCACCGTGCCTGAGGGTGAAGTGTACATGCCTATCGAGTCGCCGCGCGGCGAGATGGGCTACTACGTGGTGAGCGACGGCACCGCGAAGCCGTACCGCGTGCACATGCGTTCACCATCGTTCGCCAATTTGCAGACGCTGCGCAAGATGTGCGAGGGCCGCCTGATCGCCGACGTGGTAGCCGCCATTGGCAGCATCGATATTGTGCTGGGAGATTGCGACAGGTAGAGCGCACTTAGCAATTAGCATTTGGCACTTAGCCAAGGCTCCCGGCGCCGCATGCTTTTGCTAAATGCTAATGGCTAAATGCTAATTGCCAATTGCTGATTCATGAAATTCTCCGACCAACTCGAACAGCGCTTCTCCACCATGGTCACGCACTATCCGGCCAAACGCTCAGTTCTGGTGCCGATGCTGCTTTACATTCAGGACGAGGTTGGCGCACTGACGGACGAGGCCATCCACGAGATCGCGCAGCGCACCGAACTGTCGGACCTGGAAGTGCGCAACGTCATCAGCTACTACTCGATGCTGCGCACGCGCCCCGTCGGCAAGTACAACTTGCAGGTTTGCACTAATGTGAGCTGCCTGCTGCGCGGGGCTGACGACATTTTCGAACATTGCAAAAAGAAGCTGGGCGTCGCCAACAAGCAATCCACTCCCGATGGACTGTTTCATCTGGAGGAGGTCGAGTGCATCGGCGCATGTTCTTGGGCGCCTGCACTGATGATGAATTACGAGTTTCACGAAAACCTGACGCCCGCGAAAATTGATGAGTTGATTGACGGGCTGAAGAAAAAGGAAGAGCAGTAGGGCCCTGGCCTTTAGCCATTAGCCTTTAGCTCTTAGCAAGACCGGTTTTGAAGTTGCCTGCTAAAAGCTAGGAGCTAATAGCTAAGGGCCACTAGCAAAAAACGACCACTGCGCACACAACTGAATGGCGTACTTAGTTTCCCATCCCGATGAGGTCAAGGTCGTCTCCAAGCGCTTCGGCTTGGGCGCGACCAATCTTGACCGCTATCTCGAACTCGACGGCTACAAAGCCGTGCAGAAGGCCATCGCGATGGGCGCGGACGCCATCATCAACGAGGTGAAGGCGTCAAGCCTGCGTGGCCGCGGAGGCGCTGGTTTTCCCACCGGATTGAAATGGTCCTTCGTGCCCAAGCAGTCGGCCAAGCCGAAGTACGTGTTGTGCAATGGCGATGAGAGCGAGCCCGGCACCTGCAAAGATCGTCTGATCTTCGAGCATGATCCCCACGCGGTCATCGAGGGCGTGATGATTGCAGCGCTCGCTGTCGGCGCCAAGTCGGGCTACATCTATCTCGCGCGGTGAGTATCGCTACCTGCTGGAGATCATGGAGAAGGCCGTGGCCGACGCTTACGCCCGTGGCTTCATCGGCAAGAACATTTTTGGCTCGGGCGTTGATCTCGACATCTTCACTCATTCCGGCGCGGGCGCTTACGAAGTTGGCGAGGAGTCGGCGCTGATGGAGTCGTTGGAAGGCAAGCGCGGTATACCGCGCATTCGTCCTCCTTTCCCGGCGGTGGTGGGATTGTGGGGCGGCCCAACCGTGATCAATAACGCTGAGACGTTGGCGAGCGTACCGCACATCATTCTCGGCGGCGGCGAATGGTTCGCCAACCTGGGGACGCCCAGAAACGGCGGGACACGCCTGTTCTGCATGAGCGGCGAGCTCGAAAAGCCCGGCGTGTACGAGTTGCCCATGGGCTATAACCTGAAGAAGATGATCTACGACGTCTCCGGGCGGCATGACCAAGGGCAGAAGTTTGAAGGGCGTGGTTCCGGGTGGATCGTCGGTGCAGATTCTCACGGCCGATGAAATCGATGTCGCCATGGATTTCGATTCGATGATGAAGGCTGGCTCGATGCTCGGCTCTGGCGGAGTGATCGTGCTGGACGACCACATGTGTATTGTGAAGTTCGCTCTGCGGGTAACGCAGTTTTATCAGCACGAGAGCTGCGGCTGGTGCATCCCCTGCCGCGAAGGTACCGACTGGATGAAGAAGACGCTGACGCGGTTTCATGCGGGCGGCGGCGTGGCCAAGGACATCGACAACTTGAAGTATCTGGCGGAAAACATGCTGGGACGCACCTTTTGTCCGCTGGGTGATGCGGCAGCGATGCCGATCATTTCGTACATTCAGAAGTTTCGTAAGGAATTCGAGGACCACCTCGACGGCAAGCCGTGCCCGTACGAGAAGGCGGCGGAGGCAGCATTAGTGGAAGTAGTTACGCTTTGCTCGCTGTTCGCTGCTTCGCCAGTTGACATCCAGGAGTTCGCTCTGGCGAATAGCGAAAAGCTAAGAGCCCATAGCGTTTGTGGTATCTGCTGTCGTAGGTTTTTACTAATTGCTAACTGCTAATTGCCAAATGCTGGTTTCTTCATGGCTGATGTAACCCTTACTGTCGACGGCAAGAAACTCGCGGTTCCCGCGGGGACGCTCCTCATTGAGGCCTGCAAGAGCACGGGCATCGAGGTGCCTTCTTTCTGCTATTACCCCGGACTCTCGCTGCAAGGCGCCTGCCGTATGTGCCTGGTCGAAGTCGAGAAGATGCCCAAGCTACAGACCGCGTGCACCACACCGGTTGCTGAGGGCATGGTGGTCGTCACCGAGAGCGAAAAGATCAAGCAAGCGCGCAAGTCTATGCTCGAGCTACTGCTCGCCAACCATCCCCTCGACTGCCCGGTGTGCGACGCCGGCGGCGAATGCGAGCTGCAGGACATGACCTTCAAGTACGGCGCCGCTGAATCGAAGTTCATGGACCTGAAGAACCATCGCGACGAGCAGCAATGGTCGCCAGTGGTGTATTTCGACCGTCCGCGATGCATTCTGTGCTATCGCTGCATCCGGGTGTGCGGCGAAGGCATGGATGTCTGGGCGCTCGGGGTCCAGAACCGCGGCACCAGCTCCATCATCGCGCCCAACAAGGAAGACCATCTGGAGTGCGAAGAGTGCGGGATGTGCATCGACATCTGCCCGGTCGGTGCGCTCACCTCGGGCGCTTATCGCTACAAGACGCGCCCGTGGGAGATGAAGCACGTGGGCACCGTCTGCACCCATTGCGGCGACGGCTGCAAAACCACGCTGGGCGTTCGCCGCGCCGATATTGGCATGGAGATTGTGCGTGGCGACAACCGCGACAAGAGCGGCATCAACGGCGACTTCCTCTGCATCAAGGGGCGGTACGCGTTCGACTTCGCCAACGACACCGACCGCATTCAGCAACCGCTCATCAAGCACGAAGGCAAATTCGTTCCTGCGACCTGGGAGCGGGCCCTGGAGCTGATCGCCTCGAAGTTCAAGCAAGTGCTGGCCGGTGACGGCCCGCAGCGCCGTCGGCGTCATCGGCTCCACCCGCACCAGCAATGAAGAGAATTACCTGCTGCAAAAGTTCGCGCGCGTCGTGCTCGGCACCAATAACATCGACCACCATCGCACCGCCGACTTCCCGGCGTTTGCAATTCGGCGTTGGCTGGCAAAGCCAAGGCTACAGCCTCAATGCGCGATGTTTCCGACGCTCCCGCGCTGCTGCTGATCGGCAACAATCCGACCGACCAGCATCCGCTGCTGGCGTGGCAGATCCGCACTAACGTCCGGCTGCGTCGCGCCAAGCTCTATGTAGTGAACTCATATCCCATTAAACTGCACCGCCAGGCAACCACGTTCGCGCAGATTGCGTCCGGCTCAGAAGGCAGCCTGGTTCAGTTCCTCGCCGGTAACGACGCCGCTGCCGACGCCGCGGTCACGCTGCAGTCCTCACGCGAATCGCTTTCGCAATTGCGGGAGGCGTTAAAGAACGAAAAGGGACTCGTCATTATTTTTGGCTCGGAATTGCGCGGTGCCGACGTCACGGCCCTGGTGAACTTCGGGCTGAGTGCAAGGTGCAAAGTTCATCTGCCTGGGCGACTATGCCAACTCACGTGGCGCAGCCGACATGGGGCTTTATCCCGATATGCTGCCGGGCTACGCTCCAGTCTCCAGCGCGACGAGCTTCCACCAAGATTGGGTTGACGAAATTCCCAAGTCGCCCGGCTTGAACCTGCTGCAAATGATGGACGCCGCGAAGGACGGCAAACTGAAGGCTATGTACGTGGTTGGCTCCAATCCCATCGCACGCTACAACGTCGATCCTTTTGCACTGTCGAAGGCCTTCGTTGTAGTCCAGGACATGTTCCTCACCGAGACCGCCGCCATCGCAGATGTGGTTCTGCCGGTTGCGAATGCCTACGAAAAGGGCGGAACTTTCACCAACACTTGCGGCGACGTGCAATTGCTGAAGAAGGCCGGCGAATTTGCCGGCGTGCGCAACGACTTTGAGTGCATCGTCCGCATCGCTGATCGCATGGGATACGACGTGCATAAGCTGGTGCCGTTTGGCGGCGAGGGCACGCGCGCCGACATGGGCCAGAGCCGCGGCGCGCAGTCGGGTGAAGCCGACCGTCATGCGGTGTGGCTTGCGGAACACAACCTCGAGCCCAAGATGAGCCCGTACGATCCGACCGCGATGCTCGACGAAATTCAGCGACTGGTTCCGGCGTATGACATCTCGCGCATCGGCCTGCTTAGCGGTCACGACGTGCATACCCAACTGGTGCAGATCACCGGAGCAACCGCTTTGGGACATCCGGAACTCGTACTGCCGTCGAACGACACGCTGTTCACATCGGGCACGCTGGGCCGGTACTCGAGCACGTTGAACAGTGTGATGGAGCGCTATCGTCCGACGCCGGAAGAAGTGGCGGGTGATTAGAAGAAGAGGCTGGTGGTTAGTGGCTAGGGCTAAGAGAACTGAACGCTAAATGGGCATTGGAACGTACATCCTGGTTTCGCTGGTCAAGATCGCGCTCGCGCTCTTTATCCTGATGACCGCCGTGGCCTACACCACACTGCTCGAACGCAAGGTGGTTGGCCACATCCAGAACCGCTGGGGACCTTCGCGGGTGGGACCGTTCGGCATCTGGCAGCCGCTCGCTGATGGCTTAAAGTTTATCTTTAAGGAAGACATTACACCTCCTTTTGCCAAC
Source organism: uncultured Acidobacteriaceae bacterium (assembly GCA_963728805.1). Classification (GTDB taxonomy): domain Bacteria; phylum Acidobacteriota; class Terriglobia; order Terriglobales; family Acidobacteriaceae; genus Bog-257. The sequence continues at coordinate 7,605 of CAVSLE010000018.1, read as the reverse complement.
AAGCCTTTGTACATGCTGGCTCCGATCATCGCCTTGACCACGGCGCTGACCTCGATCGCGGTCATTCCGGTGGGTCCGTGGATCAAAGTGGGCAGCATTAGCACGCCGCTGCAGATTGCCGACGTCAACATTGGGCTGTTGATCATTTTGGGCGTCACCTCGGTTGGCGTGTATGGGGTGGCGCTGGCGGGATGGGCATCGAACAGCAAGTACTCGATGCTCGGGGGCCTGCGGGCCTCGGCCCAGATGATTAGCTACGAAATCGCCTTGGGGTTGTCGCTGATCGGCGTGCTCATCTACACCGGCAGCTTCAGCCTGCGGGACATCGTCGACGCGCAAGCGGGCACGTGGCTGGGCTTCATTCCGAAATGGAATTTGTTTCGGGGACAGTTTGTCGCCTTCTTTATTTACATTATGGCGGCCTACGCGGAGACCAACCGCATCCCGTTCGATTTGCCGGAAGCGGAGACCGAGCTGGTCGCCGGATATCACACCGAGTACAGCTCGATGAAGTTCGCCATGTTCTTCATGGCCGAGTACGCCAACATGGTGACGGTTGCCTGTCTGGCTTCCATTTTGTTCCTGGGCGGATGGTCGGGACCGGTCTTCGGGCCGCCGATTGTGCAATCGCTGCTGCCCATGTTCTGGTTTGCCGTGCGTGTGTTCATTTTCATGTTTATCTACATCTGGGTCCGCGGCACGTTGCCGCGTTTCCGCTACGACCAGCTCATGGCTTTCGGCTGGAAGTTCCTTCTGCCGCTCGCTATTGCCAATATCGTCGTTACCAGCCTGGTCGTGGCGCTGAAGTGAGCAGCAGTTAGCGCTTAGCATTTGGCAGTTAGCAAAAGCATTTTACGAGCTGCCCTTTTTCACAAATGTTTTGGAAAGGGTTGATGAGCGGGTTTTAAAGGGCACGGCTTTAGCCGTGCCAAAACGTGCCGCTTGCCTTCGGGCTTGAGCCCCTGAGGGATTTCGGTTTCGGCGGCTACGCGATTTACCCCTGTGCTCAACGGATCGTCATGTTAGCTCTTGTTCTCTTCTTCATTTTCGCGGCGCTGTGTGTGGGTGGGGCCGTCAACCTGCTGGTGCAGAAGCACCCCATCAACAGCGCTCTGTCGCTGATTGTGGTGATGGGCTCGCTGGCCCTGATTTACTTGCTGCTGGGGGCGGAGTTCGTGGCTGCTGTGCAGGTCATTGTTTATGCCGGCGCAGTGATGGTCCTGTTCGTCTTCGTCATCATGTTGCTGAACGCCGGAGTGGAAGAGCGCACTGAACATGCCAGCCGCGTCGCCATGGTTCTGGGCGTTCCGGGGCTCATTATTGGATTGAGTATTGGGGTGTGGGTGGTCAGCCATCTCGCCGGTTTGGACCGCATCGCCATTGGCGGGCCGACGGTAATGAACGGCAGCGACGTGTTCGGAAATCCGCAAGCCATCGGGCATCTGTTGTTTCGCAATTTCCTACTGCCCTTCGAGGTGACGTTGGTGCTGATCCTGATCGCCATCATGGGCGCGGTGGTGCTGGCGCGGAGGGAGCAATAAATGGTCCCTCTTTCCTACTATCTGGTGTTGAGCGCGATCCTGTTTGGCTGCGGTGTTGCCGGTTTTCTCATCAAGCGCAACATCATCACCATTTTTCTCTCGATTGAGCTGATGCTGAACGGCGTCAATCTTTCTTTCGTTGCCTTCGCCGCGCAACTGAAATCGCTTGACGGCCACATTTTTGTCTTCTTCGTGATGGTAGTGGCTGCCGCGGAGGCGGCCGTCGGATTGGCCATCATCATTTCTGTATTCCGTACCCGCGAAACCCTGAATGTGGATCGCGTGAACCTGCTGAAGCTGTAGAAAGGCACTTTTCGCCCTTCGCTATTCGCTTTTTGCCAGAAGTGGCACGCGAACTGTATTTGCGAAAGGCGAAGAGCGAAAAGCGAATAACGACTCATGCACTTGTGGATCATTCCGTTGCTGCCGCTGGCCGGGGCCGCCATCAATGGGCTCCTGGGCAAACGCTTCTCCAGAGCACTGGTAAGCGCCATCGCTCTGGGATCCGCAGCGGCTGCGTTTGCCATGGCCTTGTGGGTGGCCGTCCAGTTCATGGGCTTGCCGGCGGACCAGATCCCGCACATCGAACGCTACGCCACCTGGTTGAGCGCGGGCCCGTTCTCGGCGGAGTTCGGCATTTATCTCGACCAGCTCTCACTGGTGATGTTGCTGGTAGTTACCGGCGTCGGATTTCTTATCCACGTTTATTCCGTGGGCTACATGGAGCATGAAGGCGGCTACTACCGCTACTTTGCCTATCTCAATTTGTTCATGTTCTTCATGCTTACGCTGGTGCTGGCGAACAACTATCTGCTGATGTTCGTGGGCTGGGAGGGCGTGGGCCTGGCGTCGTACCTGCTGATCGGATTCTGGTTTCTGAAAAAGTCGGCGGCGGATGCGGGCAAGAAAGCATTCATCACCAACCGCGTCGGCGACTTCGGATTTCTGATCGCGCTCTTCTTGTTGATCAAGCACTTCGGCACGCTGCAGTACGACAGTCTGTGGCCGCTCATCAGCAAGTACCCAGCCGAGACTGCGGGCGCTGGTTTGCTGACGGCGATTGGCCTGCTGATGCTGTTCGGGGCGACCGGAAAGTCGGCACAGATTCCACTGTACGTGTGGCTGCCCGACGCGATGGAAGGCCCAACTCCGGTTTCGGCACTGATTCACGCGGCAACCATGGTGACCGCAGGCGTCTACATGGTCGCCCGCTCGCACCTGGTGTTTAATCGCGCCCCCGATGCTGCGTTGGCGGTGGCCATCATCGGCACGTTGACCGCGATCTTTGCGGCGTCGATCGGCATAGTGCAGACCGACATCAAGAAGGTGCTGGCTTACTCCACCATTTCGCAGCTCGGGTACATGTTCATGGCGTGCGGCGTGGCCGACTACATCGGCGGAATTTTTCACCTTGTGACCCACGCCTTCTTTAAGGGACTATTGTTCCTGGCGGCGGGCTCTGTGATTCATGGCCTGGGCGGCGAGCAGGACATGCGCAACATGGGCGGCCTGCGAAAATATCTGCCCTACACCTTCTGGTGCATGACGTTCGCCACCTTCGCCATCGCCGGAATACCACCCTTTGCTGGCTTCTTCTCCAAAGACCAGATTCTTTGGTCAGCCTGGAGCGGCGGCTACCACGTGCTCTGGCTGATCGGCATCATCACCGCCGGCATGACATCTTTCTACATGTTCCGGCTATGGTTCCTCACCTTCTTTGGCGAATATCGCGGGCCGAGTGCTGAAGCGGCCGGCCACGCCGGCGACAGCCACGGACATGGTGCTCCGCACGAGAGCCCGTGGGTGATGGTCGTGCCACTGATGATCCTTGCGCTGCTCTCCTTGGTTGGCGGATGGATTGGCGTTCCCCATGTGCTCGGCGGCCACAATGAGATCGAACACTTCCTCGCACCGGCATTAGCGGCGGACTTCCTCGGGGGGAGCAGGCTCGCGGTGCCGACGAGCGCGCAAGTGGCAGCCGCAGGAGCTGCCGCTCATAGAGAGGAAATTGCCGAAGTGTTGTTCACCGTGATTTCCGTCGCTGTCGCCGTACTCGGCTTTTTGGGTGCCTGGTTCCTGTATTTCAAGCGGCCAGAGTTGCCGGCAAGAATGGCCAAGGCCGCCGGTGGACTCTACACGCTCGTGCTCGACAAATACAAAGTGGACGAGCTCTACGGCGCGATATTCATCCAGCCGCTGATTGCGTTGTCTTCGACCGTGTTCTGGAAAGGCATCGATCGCGGGCTTATAGACGGCGCGGTGGACGCCAGCGCCGCCGGTGCGCGCGAAGTTTCCGATGAAATGCGCCACATGCAATCGGGCAATATCCGTTCCTACGCGGGCTGGGTCGCCATCGGCGCGGCGGCGGTGATCGCCTTCATGGTGTGGCGGGGTGTGCGATGAACGTCATCAACAACAACATCCTCACCATCGTTATTTTTCTGCCGCTGGCGGGGGCCATTCTGCTGCTGTTCTTCCCACGCCGCCATCGCGACATCCGCTATTTCGCGTTGGCGGTTTCACTGGTTACATTGCTCGCCTCGCTGCACCTGCCGTGGTACCTGGTTCGCGGGCAGAGCGGTTTCCAATTCGAGCAGAACATCCCATGGATTGCCCATCCAAACATTCACTACCACCTCGGCATCGACGGCATCTCCATGTGGCTGGTGGTCCTGACCACCTTTCTGATGCCGCTGTGCGTGCTGATCTCGTGGAACTCCATCGGCGACCGGGTGAAGGAATTTTTCATCCTCATGCTGGTGCTCGAAACCGCGATGATCGGCGTCTTCGTAGCGCTCGATCTGTTCCTCTTCTACTTCTTCTGGGAAGCCACGCTGATTCCGATGGCGCTGATCATTGGCATGTACGGGCACGGGCGGAAAATCTACGCCTCGGTGAAGTTCTTCCTGTACACCATGATTGCGTCGGTGTTCATGCTGGCGGCGGTGATCTGGCTGTACGCTAAAACCGGAACGTTTGATTTTGTCGAGATCCAGGGCAAGATCCAGTCAGGCCAGGTGGCAGGATTCGAGCACGCAGCGTTCTGGCTGTTCCTTGGCTTCTTCGTGGCCTTCGCGGTGAAGGTGCCACTGTTCCCGTTGCACACCTGGCTGCCCGACGCGCACGTGGAGGCTCCCACCGCAGGCTCGGTGCTGCTGGCAGGCGTGCTGCTGAAGATGGGCACGTACGGTTTGTTGCGCTTCAACCTGGGACTCTTTCCTGATCAGGCACGGCGCAACGCTCCGTGGATCATTGCGCTCGCCATCATCGGCATCATCTACGGCGCGCTGGTGGCGATGATTCAGCCCAACATCAAGCGACTGGTCGCCTACACATCGGTCAGCCATCTCGGCTTTGTGGTGCTGGGCATCTTCAGCTTCACCCAGATCGGAATGGACGGTGCGGTGTACCAGATGCTGAGCCACGGCATCTCCACGGGTGCGCTGTTCATGTTGCTGGGCATGATCTACGATCGCCGCCACACCTACGACATCAGCGAATATGGCGGGCTAGCCACGCCCATGCCGGTGTACGCGACGTTCTTCGCTTTCATCATGCTGTCGTCGGTCGGATTACCTCTGCTGAATGGCTTTATCGGCGAGTTCATGGTGCTGAGTGGCGCCTTCCAGGCGAAACAGCTCTACGGCATTCTGGCGGCGACTGGCGTCATCTGGAGCGCGTGTTATCTGCTGTGGATGTATCAGCGCGTCTTCTACGGATCCATCACTAATCCGGCAAACAAATCCTTGCGCGATCTCGACGCTCGCGAGCGCGTCTCCTTGTGGCCGCCGGCAATTGCAGCACTGGTCATGGGAGTTGCACCCATGCTCTGGCTGCACTCGATTGATCCTGCTGTCGCCGCCACGCTCAGGCAGTTCTCCAGCGGAGTCCAAGCGCACGCAGCCCATGTTCCCGGATTTTGGTTGCGTGCAGACGTTGCGCGCCATGGAGTGCAAGCTCTACTGCAGGTGATCGGACGATGATTTCGGCCGCCGACTACATCCGGATCCTTCCCGAGCTGGTGCTCAGCATCTTCGGCATCATTGTCATGATGCTGGATCCGCTGATTCCCGAGCAAGAATCGAAAAAGCGGCTGGGCATCATAGCGATAATAGGCACGCTCGCAGGTCTAGCCGCAACCGCCTACCAGACGGGCTTCTACGGCGAAGCCTTCTACCACATGGTCAGGGTTGACACCTTCAGTGTGTTCTTCCATGTGGTCGTGTTGATGATCGCGCTGGTCGTCATCCTTGCCTCGTACGATTACCTCGATGTGCAGAGCATCCGCGCTGGCGGCGAGTACTATGCTCTGATTCTTTTCGGCACGGTCGGCATGATGCTGATGTCGTCGGCCATCGAGCTGGTGCTGATCTTCGTCGCGCTGGAAATTTCATCGATCTCGACCTACATCCTTGCCGGCATGCGCAGGCGGGCCGCGGAAAGTGCCGAGGCGTCGTTGAAGTATTTCCTGCTTGGCTCATTTGCCACGGCGTTCTTCCTGTATGGCGTGGCCATGATCTACGGCGCCACCGGCACCACTAACATCTACAACATCGCGAACATCCTGCATACCCAGCAATCCACATTGGCCTACCTGGCGGTGGGACTGATGTTTGTGGGGCTGGGCTTCAAGGTTGCCTCGGCTCCGTTCCATGTATGGACGCCCGACGTTTATGAAGGTTCGCCAGCACCGGTTGTCGCACTGATGTCCACCGGGCCGAAGGCGGCGGCCTTTGCCGTGTTGTTGCGTGTGCTCTTCGCCACCGGTGCGCCTGGCTGGTTCTGGATGGTCTGGGTGTCGGCGGCGCTCTCCATGACGCTGGGCAACATCGGCGCGCTGGTGCAACAGAACGTCAAGCGACTGCTGGCCTACTCGTCAATCGCACACGCCGGATATCTGCTGGTCGCCTTCGCAGCCGGTCAACAAGTCGGCATCTCTGCCGCGATGTTCTATACCGCTTCTTATGCGGCGATGAACGTCGGCGCGTTCGCCGTGGTCAGCCATTTCGCTTCTGCTGGCGAAAAGTACGTCACCCTCGACGATTACGCCGGATTGGGACGCCGCTCGCCCTTGCTGGCTGGCATCCTCACCATCTTTCTGCTGTCGCTGATTGGTATTCCCGTCACCGGCGGCTTCTTCGCCAAGTTCTACGTCTTCTACGGGGCGCTGCATTCCGGCCTGGTCTGGCTCACCATTATTGGCGTTATCAACAGCGCGATTGCCGCTTACTATTACCTGCGTATCATCGTTTACATGTATATGCGGGACGAACGCAACGACGCTCCCGTGGCTCGAATCCCGATTGGGCTCGGGATTGGATTGGCGATCAGCCTGATCATGACCATCTATCTCGGCGTGCTGCCCGGACGAGTTCTCGAATACGCAATTCAAGGCGCGCAGGACTTGTTGAAGTAGGCGGGATACTGCAGGCCTCCAGGCCCGCGTTGGCGTTCACCAGCTAAGTTGTCATTACGAACGGCCTGCGTGCCGGTCGTGCCGATCTGCTGTTCCCCAACATCGTTCCAGCCCTAAATGAAGATTCTGCGCTTCGCTCGTAATGACAACCCCCGGAAAGGGAACTGTTAATCCCACAAACAAAACGCCCCATCCGAGGACGGGGCGTCGCAAAGCGGTTGACAGCGAAACTAGACAACCTTGACGAAAATAATCACCAGCGTAAACAGCACCAGCGACTCGATGAAGGCGAGGCCCAGAATCAGGGCAAGCTGGACGGCAGGCCGGGCAGCAGGATTGCGAGCCATGGCTTCGCATGCGGCCCCGCCGACTCGTCCCTGGCCAAGAGCGGCCAGTCCGGCGGCAATGGCCATGCCGAAGCCGGAGGCTATGGGGACCCAGTTGGTCGCCGGAGCAGCGGCGCTTCCGCCCTGCGCGAACGCTGGCATGGCCACTAGCATTATGGCCCCCAGCGAAAAGAGTATGGTCATCAGTTTCTTCATTTCTTTCTCCTTATGAATCGCTGCCAGTGGGTGGTTGACGTTCACCGAGCTGACGCCCTCACGCTGACAGCAAACCTGTATGTAGCACTTGGCATTTGGCAGTTAG
>CAVSLE010000017.1:0-276448 GCA_963728805.1 uncultured Acidobacteriaceae bacterium | reverse complement strand
TCGAACACTAGTGCTCGCGATGACGCGCTGCAGCTCTTCCGGCAAGTCCGGATTGAGCGCACGCGGCTCCTCGGGAGTGTCCTGCAATATAGCCAGAAAAAGCATTCCCGTCGTGTCGCCGCGAAAGGGTGCCCGCCCGGTCGCCATCTCGTAGAGGACAATACCAAGGGAAAACAGATCCGTACGCTCGTCCAGCGGCTTACCCAGCGCCTGTTCGGGAGACATGTAGGCCGCGGTACCAAGAGCGGCCAGACCGCTGCTCATCTGTGGTTCTTCCGCCAGTTCGGGTGTTACCGCCGCCGACGCTGAGGATGGCCGCCTGATAGTAGTCTTCTTGGCCAGGCCGAAATCCAATATCTTCGACCGACCGCTGGTATTGACAAGAATGTTCGCCAGCTTGATATCGCGGTGAATGATGCCTGCGCTGTGCGCTGCCTGAAGTCCGTCAATGACGTCAAGAGCGATCGCAAGCAACTGCTCATAAGTCAACGGTCCACGGCGCACCAGATCCTTGAGCGTTACACCGTTCAGGAACTCCATGGCAATGAAGATCCTGCCGTCCTCTTCGCCGACCTCGTAAATCGTGCAAATGCTGGGGTGATTCAGAGCTGAGGCTGCACGGGCCTCACGCAGGAAGCGCTCGCGCGCAAGTGCGTCGGTGGCGTACTCATCAGGCAGGAACTTCAGCGCGACGAAGCGCTCCAGACGGGGATCATGGGCCTTGTACACGACCCCCATGCCACCCTCGCCCAGTTTTTCCAGGAGGGAGTAGTGCGATATGGTCTTGCAAGTCATCGTGCGTGCGCGCCCGCCCGGTCCTTTCTAGCTAGTCCTCGCACCAAGGACGCGTGGCGGCTCGGCAGTTGGGAGCGGCTTACCATAAATGTTAGCACCCATATTGAGGCCGTCGAGCAGACATGTCACAAACCCTTGTGACAATGGTCACAATGAATAAACGGTTAACGTCAACATCCTGAGGCGTGGTGAACTAGCTGCCAGCCTATGACTTAAAAGCATCGGGACTGGAAGTTTTGCGAGTTGGAGCGATCGCCTCGGCCGAATACCCTGAAACGGTAGTGTTATGTCGCGCAGAAAGGCTAATCGCGATGGCCCAGAACCGAGTCTTGATCGCAGAGCGAAACCCCGCCATCCGGATGGCTCTTATTGATTTGTTGCAGGAGAACTCGGAGATCGTAGCCACAGTTGAAGACGGAGAATCCGTATTTGGAATGGTTGAGGCAGTCAGTCCAAATGTGATTTTGCTGGGTGTGGCATTCGACAAAACGTCAGGGTTCGAGATCGCTCGGCGTCTACGCCAGTCCCAGTGCCCGGCGAAAATCATTATCGTTTCGCTTCATGAGTCCATAGACCTGGTCAGAGCTGCCCTTAGCATCGGCGCGTCGGGTTATGTATTCGTGTCCCGCCTGCTCGACGATCTGCCGGCAGCGATCAACACCGTCTGTGACGGAGGAGTATTCGAACCGATGCCATAGGCCAATCGGTTGTCGCGGCAGAACCAAGCCCGCTTCCCACGTGAGCGAAGATTATCTTCAATCGCAGGTCCAGCCCGAGAACAAAGCGCGCGAAGCGCTTCCAAACCGAAGCGCAGCTTATAGTCTTTGTGGTCGCGCCCGCGCGAGCCTATTGCTGCTATCTGATGTTCTTGCCGATCCACGAGTACTGCCACGCGACCGACACATTCTGATAGCTGCCGCCGAAGCGGATGTAGGTCCCGTCGCTGTAGCTGAACTTGAGCGACTGGTGTTTGGTAAAAGGCAGAGAGAAGGTACCTCCAATCCGGGAGCCGGTCTGGCGTGTGCCAAGATTGCGAATGCCGTTGAGCTGCCGTCACTCCGCCAAACCAGAAATTTCCATCCAGCGAAGCCCACATCCGTTCCTTGACCACGGATCATTTCTTCCAGAACTCTTTACTTCCTTGATTTTTTCTTCCCCTTCGGCTTGAACCATGCTCTTTGTACCGCAGCTATGAGTTGTTCCTGGCGGGCTTTGACGAAGGGTGCGTAGTGTCTCTCGGTTGTCTTAATGCTCTTGTGACCAAGTAACAGCGACACCTGATCGAGCGGCACCCCCGCGAGCAGAAGTTCAATAGCGAATGTGTCGCGGAACATGTGCGGGAAACAGCGCTTCGAAGTGCCATCCGGGTTCTTAAATCCAACTAGTTTGAAGAGCCGCCGGTAGCTCCGCTGCCAGTCCGCCACCGCGCTCTTTGGGTTGCCGTTGCCGGACCAAAAGAAGTATGCCGGGTTCGGTTTGGGACCTGGTGGCACATGGCGAAGCGCCTTGGCGACATCCGGCGGTAACTTCACTAAGACGGGAACCCCCGTCTTGGCACGGTGGAGGAATAGTTCTCCTCGGTTGTTCAGGCGAACGCGAGCAAGTGTTACGGCGTCGCGAATCGACAGCCCACTCCAGCGCATGAGTAATGACATGACCCGAAGGCGCGTACACTGGTTGCGCGGCTCAGTGTAGCCGCTCGGGTTGTACACATAAGTTGTGTCAATTATTCTGTCGAACTCGTTCCGTGCGAAATACAGGGTGACAGGTTGTTGTTCGACCCGAACACGGCTCAGGCCCGCGGCTGGATTCCCCTGTATCCATCCGTGCCGCGCACAAAAGTAAAAGAAGCCGATTAAACGCTCTTGTTTCTTCTTGCGCGAAAGGGGGCCATCTTTCCAGCTTCTGCGGAATTCCTCGAGGTGGTCGAGCGTAATCTCGACCAAGTACAGAAGCCCCTTGGCTCTTGTCCACCCGCAGAACTGCCTCTTGAAAACCTGCTTGAGTTTCTCAATTGTGCCGTCAGTGCAATTCTGCAGGCGTTTGTCTTCGATGAATCGATCAGTAGCAACCTCGATCGTCATCAGCGACGGCTCAGAGATCTCAATCGTATGCTCCTGCTTGCTCGCTAATTTTCGAGCCTCGAATTCATGTTCGAGGCCACGCGCTTTGCCTTCCGCTTTTTCCCAACTGCGAGTGCCCGCACTGGCGCGGTTGGGTGTGCCGTCGACACGCCAGTACAGCCACTTCGGACAACGACAACGTTTGTAATGGGGATTAGCCCGATTCGAGCAGTCGGAGGAGTGTCGAGCGTAGACGGAAATGATCATAATTCAGGGTCCCGCAAAGCCTAAGATCCTGAACTAGTTTGCCACAACTCGTGTACAAAACGTGTACAATTGTAAATTTCTAATTGTAAATTGCTAAAAATAAACAACTTATATATGGTGGAGGCGGCGGGAGTTGAACCCGCGTCCGAAAATGTTGTCAGCAAAGAGCCTACATACTTAGTCACGTTCATGCGCCGGAGTTACCCGGCACTCTCGCGGGCCGCGCTCAGAGCGGACAAGAAACGCAGCCAGCCAACCTGATAATCTCGCCGCGGACTCACAGGTGGAGAGTTCGCAGCCAGCTCACTGTGCGACGCCCTTTCTCAGCCCATGAGCAAAGCCGAGGAGGACGGCAACTTAACTAATTAAGCTGCGTATGCCAGGTTTTGATTGGCAATTGTGTTTTTGCACACGATTACGGATGCATGCACTCCGGTATGCCTCTTTACCGCAATCACTTCCGTCGAAGCCGTGACGCCCCCGAAGTGAACCGCGATCAACTTAACTCTAACAGCAGCGAAGTCGATCGCCAACATATAGATGCCGGCGATGGGGCGAGCGACTCGGCGGCGCGAATCCTGCATCCGCCCGTCCGCCAAGTCATCCAAACCTTTTAATTCCCTGTTAGTCTCATACGAGTGGCGCGAATGGCCAAACTGGTTCATCGACGTATTGCAGCCAACTGCCGGTCGCTTCTAAGTTGTGCGTTCGTGCGCCGCGCCTGCGTGGACGGGCCTTGTTGTCGGGAGACGATCCCGTGATTCCCGACTGCATCTCGTTCAACTCCATCCCGCACACGACCCGCATTTTTAGTGATTTCCTTTCCTACTCCCCTGAGGTCCGCAAGTTTTTTCCCACTCCGCCGGACGTGGAGCATGTTGTCGCATTCGCCGAGTCGGTGCCGCGCGACCGCGAACGGCAGGCCCGTGTCGCCGACGCCTTGGAGAAACAGAACCGCGAATGGGGAGCCTCCGAGGCGACGCTTCGCAACATTCAACGGCTGCGTGACGGCGCCTACGTCGTAGTCACGGGCCAGCAGGTGGGACTTTTCGGCGGGCCGCTGATGTCGCTATTCAAAGCCGCGTCGGTGCTGGCCCTGGCGAGGCAGGTTGAACAGGCAGGCGTGGAATGCGTGCCGGTCTTCTGGATGGCCTCGGAGGACCACGACCTCGACGAAGTGAACCAGACGCTTCTGCTGACACACGATTTTCAACTGGCGCCTTTCACCGCGAAGACCGCAGGTGTGCCGGGCGCTCCGGTTGCGCACATTCGCTTCGCTGAGGGTACCAACCAGATCGTCGCTGAAGCTGTTAAGCTGCTGGGCGAATCGCTGGGCGCCGATTACCTGCGCGAGAGCTATGCCGAAGGCGAGACCTTCTGCAACGCGTTCGCCCGGCTTTACACGAGCATCTTTAGCGGGCGCGAGCATGGGCTTATCTTCCTCGATCCGTCCGACCCTGAGCTGCATCGCATTGCGGCGCCGTTGTTTGTGGACGCAATACGCCGCTCGGCCGAGCTCGACCAGACAGTGCTGGAGCGCAACAAGGAGTTGCGTGAAGTCGGTTATCACGAACAGGTCAAGGTGACGGGGGAATCCACTCCCTTGTTTGCTCTGCTGGATGGAGTGCGCGTGCCCGTGCATCGCGCCAATGGGGCCTTCACGATTGCGCGAAAGACTGTTTCCTCCGAGGAGTTGCAGAAGCGCATCGAGACCGCGCCGGAAAACTTCAGCGCTAACGTGCTGCTGCGTCCCGTGCTTCAGGACTACTGGCTTCCCACCCTGGCCTACATCGGCGGTCCGGCCGAGATCGCCTACTTCGCGCAGGCTGCGGTTGTGTACCAGAGGCTTCTGGGCCGAATCACGCCGATACTTCCGCGCATGAGCGCCACGTTGATTGAGCCGCGCATCGAGCGGCTGCTTCATAAATACGAAGTGGAGCTGCCGGAATTGTTTCACGGCGAATGTCAGCTTCGCGATTGCCTTGCCGCCCGTGCGCTGCCCGCCGAACTCAAGCAGGATTTCGAGCTGGCACGGCAAGCGGTAGAAGCTGCGATGGCGAGGGCCAGCGAGGCTTTGAAGAAGCTGGATCCAACCTTGGTGGAAGCCGCCAGGCGGGCCGCCAGCAAGATGCAATATCAGGTAAATCGTCTGCAGAAGCGGGCCGCGCAGGCCGAATTGCGCAAGGGGGACATTCTGTCGCGACATGCCGCGCAAATCGAGAACGCTCTGTATCCCAACAAGGCTCTTCAGGAGCGAGAAATCGCCGGGCTGTATTTCTACGCGAACCATGGTCCGGAATTGATCGATCGCCTGCTCGAACTGGCTCAAGCGCGTTGTCCCGAGCACAAGGTCCTGACTCTAAGCTAGTTTTCTGGCCCATACAATCCTCTCCCGCTTTTTCGCAAAGCAGTGTAAGCTCGTTAACCGCCGACGAAATCCGTCGCGAGACAACAACGTGCTATTCAACATTCTCATCATCAGCGGCTGTGTCGTGGCGGCGACGGCATTTCTATTCCTGGTGAGCCGCACCTCAAGCGGGTCGTCGCGCAAGGAATCCAACGACTTTACCGGGGCGGTTGTGGCCGTCATCGGCACCACTTACGCCGTCATTCTGGCCTTTACACTGGCGGGTGTTTGGGAGATGTTGCAACACGCCCAGCTCAATGAAGAGCAGGAAGCCAACGCGCTGGTGAACGTCTATCGCATTGCCGGACAGGTGAAAGACCCCAACGCACAGGCCATTCAGCAACTGTGCGTGCGCTATGCAGACAACGCCCTGGAACGCGAGTGGCCCGCCATGGAGAAGCAAGTGCTGCCGCCGGAGGGCGAGGCGATTATCAACCAACTCTGGACGCTGGCGGGAGAGATTGAGACACACGCGCAGCCCAACGCCATCGCGGCCTACCAGCTCATGGAAGAATTGCGAGGCCTGACCCAATACCGCCGCATTCGCGCCACCGAGGTGCGCGAAGCACTGCCTGGCATCCTCTGGGCTGTACTGATTGCCGGAGGCATCATTACGGTAGTATCAGCCTGCTTCTTCGGAGTGCAGAATTTCCGTTTTCACTTGTTGCAGGTGCTGATGCTGAGCTTCCTGATCGCGCTGGTACTGGTCGCCATTGCAGACATTGATCAGCCCTATCAAGGCGCAGTGCGAGTTGAGCCGCAGGGGTTCAAGTTCGCTGCCGCCTCGCTCCACAACCAGCCTGGCCCTTAGCAGCTACAGCTATTTTCGTTGGGGTTGTTTCGCCGGCGGACGTTTTTCATCCTGGCAAGAGATTTCGGTGTCGCGGTTGAGCTGATTGCGCCCCTGTGCCTCGCCGGTGTGCTCTTCATTCTGGCCGGACTCGGGGAAGTCGCTGTCGGAAGACTTCAGCAGCGCGTCCTGATTGCGATGCCCGATTTCGCCGGTGCGAGAAACGTTGGTCTCCTGGCCGGGCTGGTCTTGCTCTACGGCGCCCTTGCCACTGTCTTCGTCAGGAGTTTTCCGAGCATTGTTCGACATGATTTTCCCGTCTTACAGATGAAAGTCCAGTCAAGAGCGTTGTCTTGCAGATTTTATCCTGTTATCGCAACCAGTGTTTTGCAGACAAAGAAGCCGGCGATTATTTGCCGGCTTTGTATGAGTTATGGATGAAGCTAGTTTTCCAGTGCTGCGACTGCTACCTCTGATTCTTGTTTCACAATAACTTCCTTGAGTTCGCGCACCCCGTATTCGAATCCGCGGTCGAAGGCTTTTAAGTTCAGTTCACGGTAAGCCGGAGGCACAGACGCGCCTACGGCGTTTCGCAGGGCTTCACGGTCCAGCACTTGCGTGATGGCCCCGAAAAATCCGACCATCACGATGTTGAGCACCATCTTCTTGCCCAGTTCCTCAGCGATGCGGGTTGCGGGAACGCTATAGACGCGTACGCCTGCCGGCAGCTCGCCAATCCGCACCAGGTCCTCTTCGATGATGAGGGTGCCTTCGCTTTTGAGCTGCGGAGCAAACAGGCCATACGCCTCCTGCGACATCACCACCAGGATGTCGGGGTTGGGCACGTAGGGATACAGCACTGGCGTGTCCGACAGAATGAGCTGCGCGCTGCAGGCTCCGCCGCGCGCCTCAGGCCCGAAGTTTTGCGTCATGGTGGAGTAGCCGGGCTGATAAATGCACCCGGCTTTGCCGATGATGATGGCCGACAGGATAACGCCCTGGCCTCCAAATCCTGCGATACGGATCTCGCTTACTGGCATGAACAGGCCTCCGTTTCCACGTAATCGTCTCCCAGAGAACCGAGCAGCTGATCGTGCATGAGATCGCGATAATCACTGCGCTCGCGGTCCACAAACTTGCCGACGGTGATCTCGCCGCTCTTGGTTAACGCAACGTCTTTGGTCGAAGCTCCGTTGCGGACTTTGCTGACTTCCTTGTAGAACTTCATGGTGTCGAGGCCATCGCCCATTTTGTTGCGGCGCTGATAAAGCGTCGGGCAAGGCGACAGGACCTCGATGAAGCTGAAACCCTTCTTGGCGAACATCTCCTGCATGGAGCGCGCCAATTGCTTAACATGGAACGCCGTCCAGCGAGCGACGTAAACCGCTCCCGCCGCTTCCACCAGATACGGCAGGTTGAATGCCGGATCGTAGGTGCCGTAAGGATTGGTCGAGGTGATGACATCGCCCGGCGTCGTCGGCGCCGTTTGTCCGCCGGTCATGGCATAGATCAGGTTATTGATGCAGACAACTTTGATGTCCACGTTACGGCGGGCCGCGTGAATCAGATGGTTGCCGCCGATCGCAAACAGATCACCGTCACCCGAGTAGACCACCACGTTCAGCTTGGGATTTGCCAGCTTCAATCCGGTCGCGAAGGGAATAGCGCGGCCATGCGTGGTGTGAAATGAGTCCTGTTTCACGTAGCCAGCAACGCGCCCGGTGCAGCCGATGCCGGAGACAATGGCAACGTTTCGGGTATCGATCTTGGCGTCGATGAGCGCGTGGGCGAAGGAGTTGACGCTGGTGCCGATGCCGCAGCCCGGACACCAGATATGTGGAATGCGGTCCATGCGCAGGAATTGTTCCACCGGGTTTTGAACGGTCAGTTCGGTAAGTTCGGTCATCGCGCCACCTCCATGATGGCCTGCAAAATGTCTTCGGGACGGTGAACGCTGCCACCAGCGTGTCCCACGAAGCGGACGATGGCTTTGCCGGCAACCGCGCGTTCCACCTCGCGTACCATCTGTCCCAGATTCAGCTCTACGACGACAATCGCTTTCACCTTGGCGGCGATTTCTGCAATCTGCTTTTCGGGGAAGGGCCATGCGGTAATGAGGCGGAACTTGCCGACCTTCACGCCCTGCTTGCGCGCCAATTCAATGCCGCGTTGCGCCACTCGCGAGGTGATGCCATACGACACCACGACCACGTCGGCGCCTTCGATCTGCTCCTCCTCGTAAAGAGTGATCTTGTCGACATTTTTCTTGATCTTGTCTTGCAGGCGTCTTACCAGCTTGTCTTGCGTGGCGGGCGTCATGTCGGGATAACCACGCTCGTCGTGGGTCAGGCCGGTGACGTGGACGTTGTAGCCCTCGCCGGTCCGCGGCATGTCGGGCACCAGATCATCGCAGGGCTTGAACGCCAGAAATTCGTCGGGTGGAAGAGTGGTGTAACGGCGCGGCGTGACTTCAATTTGCTCCGGTGGAGGAATGACCACCTTCTCGGTCATGTGGCCGACCACCTCGTCCATCATGACGAACACCGGGCAGCGATACTGCTCGGCATAGTTGAATGCCGTGATGGTCAGGTCGAAACACTCTTGCGGAGAATTCGGGCACAGGGCAATGATCTCGTAATCGCCGTGCGAGCCCCAGCGCACCTGCATCATGTCGGCTTGGGCGGGCAGGGTGGGCAGGCCGGTCGACGGGCCGCCGCGCTGCACGTCAACAAAGACGCACGGCGTTTCGGTCATCACGGCCAGGCCGATGTGCTCCATCATCAAGGAAAATCCGGGGCCGGAGGTCACGGTAAACGCTTTGGCTCCGCCCCAAACCGCGCCTTGCAGCGCAATCGAGGCCGCCAGTTCATCTTCCATCTGGATGAAGGTGCCGCCTACGGTGGGCACGCGCGCGGCGAAGCGTTCGACGACTTCGGTGGAGGGAGTGATGGGATAGCCGGAAGAGAACCGCGCTCCCGCCGCCAGTGCGCCCTCGCAGCAGGCGTGATCGCCATCAAGAAAATGAGTGCCGGTCATCACACCAGCAGGATCAGCGTGCATCTTGGTCCTCCTTGACTTCAGCAGCGGGTGGCAGCGCGGCTGCGCCTGCGACTTCCTTGGCCGGCGCAGGCTGCTTATGCCCGAAGATTGCGAAGTCGGGGCAGTACATGCCGCACAAATCGCAACCACTGCATTTCTCCGGGTGGACCATGTAAGGAGTGTGATATCCCTTGGCGTTAAAAGCGGAGGAAAGCGCCAGTACGTGCGTGGGACAGAACTCTACGCAGAACCCGCAGGCTTTACAGCGCTCAACCACAATCTGCACCGAACCTTTGGCCATTGCTGCCCTTTCTTCTTGGCACCGCGCCGGAGGAATAACGGCCTTGAGGCCGGCATGTTCCCTCATATGGCTTGGCGGCACCTGGAATTACGCTGCGGTTGGAGGCTCACCCACCTACCGAACGATGGTTCGATTCTTAACCATGTACTGCCCAAGGCGAAGTGACAGCGGTCACACCGCGATGTGAGGAGGAGCACCGCGAGCAGCAGTCAGCTATCAGCTCCAAGAGTTTGTCGGCGCGTGAGCCTTAGGCGTGGGCGAAAAGTCAATTTGAGTGGCCGAGGGAAGACTCAGGGTTTTGTCTCTGGAGTTGTCATTACGAGCGAAGCGGGGAATCTGCTTTCGTGATGTTGAGCGAATACTCAGCGAACACGGTCGAGGCAAGCCTATAGTCTGAACTCTGGGCGGCCATAGGCGCATCGGCACGCCCTATCAGTATGAAGCGCTGAAACTAATTTTCGGCGCCTGCCAGTGCGGGAGCGAGCCACCCGCGCACTAATGAACCTGCGTACGGAAGTCGCCTGGCTGGGCCATTTCCGCGAACAGTTCCTCAATTCGAGCGATCAACGCATCGGGTTCCTCGTCGCGCGGAACGAAGCGATCGACCGCACTCTGCGAAGCATCGTGAACTCCAAAGTAAGGCGACAGCACGACGGCAATCACTTGCGGGCAAACTTGCTTGATCTGCACCGCTACCTGCTCCAGGTCGACCCCAGGGTAGTTGTTGTCCATCAACAGCATGTCGGGGCAAACATTTTCGGCGAGGATGGTCGCATCTGCCACCGAGCTTGTGGGCCAAACCTTATACCCAAAGTGCTCCAGCAACATGCGCCGGACCTGCAGCATGGTGGCATCGTGACACAAACACAAAATCGCTTTACGGCGTAATCGCATGTACACTCCCGGAGATATCGCGGCTACCATGGAAACCTCTCTGTCGTCAGCGAACTAGAGGCTGTGTGCATATGTGACGCAACAGGCACCGGGCGCCGCCAACCTACATTGCAACGCTTGTGCCAAAGACCATGGCAAGAAAACACGGGGGTTATGGAACAGATACAAGACCGCGGCGGGAAACTTTTACGCACCGAAGGAAAGCCTGCTATGGTCGGGTTCGCATTGTGGGAAACCCAAAGAAAATATGGGACATAGGCAACCACAATCGCATCGCCACAGCACCACGCCTTGGATCAATGACCAACTAGGCTCGGACGGTTACTCAGAGTGCGAACATGCATGTATGATGGAGATATCATACGAACTGAGAGGAGCCGCCTATGGCCAACTCGCGTCCATCCTTTACCAAACGTCAAAAAGAGCGTTCACGACAGGAAAAACAGGCTGAGAAGCTCCAGAAAAAGCAGCAGCGCAAGCAGCAGTCCGACACTGAGCCAGAAGCTCCTGCCACCCAGTCAGTTGCCGATCTGGTGGTCACGCACGACGAAGAAGGTCAGCCGCAAGGCTTTGATTTTCATGACTTTGCCAAGTAATTCCGTAGCAGCGGCCATCCCCGCCGCTGCTTTCCAGGGCATCTGTGGTACACTTCCGTTAGACGCTATTAGCCACGGTTCGCTTGTGGTGCGACAGTCCGATCTGAAGTTGTGATCTGATTTCCCGCCTTTCCTGCTTCCCGTTTGTTTTCAGCGCCCAATAAACTATTGAGCGGCATCCGAAGTATCTTCGCGAATCGCATGCACTAACTAAATGCAATCGCGAGACGCCCCTCCAGAAAGTACGAATCGATTGACACAATTTACAGAAATGCCTCTTTCCGCTGATCTCCAGCGGAAGTTGGCGCTTGCTAATTTCACTATTCCTACCGCCATCCAAGCGGAAGCGATCCCGCACGCACTTGCGGGCAGAGATGTCCTGGCCACCGCCCAAACCGGCACTGGCAAGACCCTTGCGTTCCTGGTGCCCATGATTGAGCGCCTGTTGCAGACTACGTCTCGCAACCCGGAAGCGCTGATCCTTGTACCCACCCGCGAACTTGCCATGCAGGTCCACGAGCAATACGAAAAACTGCGCGACAAGAAACTGGCGCCTGCAGCCCTGGTCATCGGTGGTTTGGCCGAGAAGGCGCAGATTCAAGCCTTGCGCGCAGGAGCGCGGGTCATCGTAGCCACGCCCGGACGGCTGGAAGATTTCCTGGGCCGCCGACTGGTGCGCCTGGAAGCGGTAAAGACCTTGGTTCTGGATGAAGCCGACCGCATGCTCGACATGGGCTTTCTGCCGGCCATTCGTCGCATCGTTGCGGTGCTGCCGCGCGATCGCCAGACCCTGTGCTTCTCAGCAACTTTGGAAGCCTCCGTCGCTGCTCTGGTGAACGACTACATGCACAAGCCAGTACGCATTGCGCAGGGTTCAATTTCGAAGCCTGCCGACACCGTCGAACTGCACGCGTTTGAAGTATCTCTGTCGGAGAAATCAGAAGTTCTACGCCAGCTTTTGTACGCTGAGAAGGGGCGGACCCTGGTGTTCGCCCGAACGAAACGCGGCACCGAGCGCCTGGCGAAAAGCCTGGTACGCGACGGTTTCGCCGCCGCGATGATTCACGGCGACCGCACTCAGTCGCAACGGACGGGCGCGCTCGCGGGCTTTGACGCGGGCCACTTCAAGGTGCTGGTGGCGACCGACGTTGCCTCGCGCGGCATCGATGTGCAGAACATCGCACACGTCATCAACTATGATCTGCCGGCCATTCCCGAGGATTTCATCCATCGTGTCGGCCGGACTGGTCGAGCAGGATTGCGTGGCCGCGCTTCGACGCTGGTAGCGGGCGCCGAGGTGGCAGAACTTCGCGCCATCGAACGGGCATTGAAGCTGCGCATCACCCGCAAATCGATGAATGGCGCGGACAGGATTCCGGAGCGTCCAGTGCGGAATACTCTTCCCTCGCGCACGCTTTCGAGAATGGCCGGAGAGGTGTTCTCGTAAGGTTGGGTCTCAGAGACCAGGGCTCAGCTCTGGTCTCAATTCCCCGGTGGAAGCCCCCGCATTTATGCGGGGGAAGGAGCGCTTCAGCGCTCCGAGAAAAATTTGGCTTTTGATCACGCGCTTTAGCGCTGGATCGTAAAATCCCAGGCCTAAAGGCCCGTTCATAATCGACGCCTTCTACGCTGGACTAAAGTCCAGCTTCCCCCTGCTAAAGCGGGGGGCTACCACCGAAGAACTACCTCCTGAACTTTTCTGGGCTCTCACCGTCGGATTTAAGTTTCCCCTCCACTCCGGTTGACGGTCGCTTTGGCCGGCGGGGTATAATCTCCGGCCATGGCACACGTTGATTCGCATCCGCCAGGCTCTTTCTGCTGGGTCGAGTTGGGTACCACCGACCAGTCCGCTGCCAAGTCGTTTTACCAATCTTTGTTCGGATGGGCAGCTGTGGACATGCCCATGGGACCCGACGGTGTCTATACCATCTTCCGGCTCGAAGGCCGCGACGCAGCGGCCGCTTACACTCTGCTCCCAGAGCAGCGCGCCCAGGGCGTGCCTCCCAACTGGACGCTCTACATCATGGTCGTCAGCGCCGATGATGCCGCCAAGCGGGCTACGGAACTTGGAGGTACGGTTCTAAAGGCCGCCTTCGATGTCTTTGACGCTGGCCGGATGGCCGTGCTGCAAGATCCCACGGGAGCGGTGTTTTGTGCGTGGGAGGCGAAAAGAAATAAGGGAACCGGCATTGCGCACGTGGATGGCACTTTGTGCTGGGCGGACTTGAGCACGCCCGACCCGCAGCGCGCCGGCAAGTTTTACAGCGACCTGTTCGGCTGGCAGATCATGGGCGACGATGAAGATCCGGAACACAACTATCTGCACATCAAGAACGGCGAGCATTTCATTGGAGGGATTCCTCCGGCGACGCATCGTCAGCCCAACACGCCGCCGCATTGGCTGCCTTACTTCAACGCGTCGAACTGCGATGCCGTTGCTGATAAAGCCAAAACTTTGGGAGCGAAGGTTTACCTGCCTCCGATGACGATGGAGAACGTCGGCCGGTTCGCTGTGCTGGCCGATCCGCAAGGGGCGGTGTTCGCAATATTCCAGCACACGCCGCGAGAACAGAAATAGGGAAGAGGCACGCTAGCCCATAGGTCCAGGCTTATTTGCCGCTCTGCGCGCCTTCCAGTTGAGGCATTCCTGCGAGTGTAGCCTTCAGCCGATGTACTACGTTCTCCTGCGGATCCAACCCGATAATCCGCGCCTTGACGACGCCCTCGCCATCAATCACCAGGTAAGTGGGAAACTCGTCAACTGCGAATGACTTTCTGACTTTGCTGTCGGCGTCGCGATATTGCGGCCACTCCATCTTCTTCTTGGCGATAAACTGGCGCCATGCCGCGTCGTCTTCATCGGCGCTGATACTGATGACAACGACTTTGTCGCTCCGGTATTTACGGGACAATTCCTTCAGTTCGCCAACTGAATCACGACATGACGGACACCAGGTCGCCCAGAAGTCGAGCACGACAATCTTGCCGGTCATCTGCTTGAGGTCATACTCTTGTCCCTGCAAGGTGGTCAGCTGAAAATCAGGAGCAAATTCTTCCCGGCCTCGCCTGGGATTGGCCATCAGCAACTTCGCCTGTTCGGCGATTGCCGGAGTTGGATTCAGCGCAACACACTTCTGCAGCTCTTCCCTGGCCTGATCGTCCTTCGACTGGCGAAGCAGCGTGATGGCCAGATCCAGGTAAAGGACCGGATCGTTGCCCGCCAACGCGATGGCTGTACGGAACTCCTGTTCAGCTTGGCCAAAGCGCTTAGCGTCCGGTTTGCCGATGGTCAGCAGCGCTTTTCCCTTGTAGGCGTGCGCGTTCGCTTTGTCGGAATTGTCGGTCGCGGCAGCTACGGCACGATCGCAACTGTCGAGCGCACTCTTGAGATCCGCCTGATGCGTGTAGGCCGTCGCCAGCCCCACGTAGCACTCGAAGCAAGAATTGCTGGCCAGCTTATTGGCCCGTTTGAAGGCCTCAATCGCATCCTTGTCCTTGCCAGCACTCAATGCCTGTTGGCCAGCCTGGTACTGCTGCTGCACCGCGGGATCGAGCTGCGAGGCTTTCTGTTGAGCGAACAGCAGTGGTGAAGTAGCGATAGAGACACAGCAGATGAGAAGCAGCAAAAAACGGGGCATCGAAGGGGCTCCTGTTCGAGTGGTGTTCATCAGAAATCCACGAACGAAAAAGACTTAAAGACACTGGATCGTACCGGCGAACATACAATAAAACATGGTGCCTGAATTGGATCAGAGACGCAGTGACGCGGGTCATAATCAGCAGTGATTCAGGGCAGAAAACCAGCAGGAAGCCGCTCGCCTCGGAAGTTGTCCAACCGACAAAATACAAGGCGAAGCTTGCGGCTTCGCCTTGAAAACGAAACAACGGGTCCGACCACACCCAGCACCTACGGCGCGAAGTAACTGGAGATGTCGAGAATCAACTGCGTGATGCCGGACGCATAAGCATCTGTTTTGCCGTTGGTATTCGGCACGATCGCCATGTTGTTGGTGATCCATCCGTCAAGCGCGTTCAGGGTCGCCACCGTGGGTTTGGCCAACGGGTCAGGCCACAAGGTCAGATACCCTAATCCACCCGAAGGAACCACGGTCGCATTGAACACATATGCCGTTGCCGCGCTGGGGGGTGCGCACTGGCTATTCACCACATCGACCGGAGGACTAAGGGTGCCGGTGAACGGCTGTCCGCTGCCGATCGTGCGGGTATCAATCACCCGGCAGGGTGCCGCTGGATACAAGGACATTCCGCCGGGTCCGGCGGCCGCGAAATAGCCGTTGATGTCGATCACCAGGTCGGTGTCGTTGCTGGGGAACACGGTAATCTTTCCGTTAGTTCCCGCCGGCACCAGTGCCGCATTGGCCACAATCGTTCCGGTCAGATTATTCAGCGTAGAGACGGGGTTCTGCGGCATCTGGTCCTTCGGCCACACCTCCAGAAACCCCAACGGGCTCCCTGAACCTGCCGGATAAGGTACGGCCGCTAAGTTGAGAGAATATCCCTGCGCCGTGTCTGGGATGCCGCACGAACTGGACAACACCGGGAAATCCCGCTGTGCGCCGCCGGTAAGGTGCGGCGCACCCAACCCGGGCGGGAAGGTGCTGCTGCGCGTGTCGGCCACGCGGCAAGGCGGAGACAGCGGATAGAAAGCCAGAGTCGAACCGTTGACGGGAGCGAAGTACCCATCGATGTCCAGGACGACATCAGTAGTATCGGTGACATAGACGCTGATGTCGCCTTGATATCCGGCCGGCAAGATGGCGGCATTGGCCTTGATACGTCCGTCCAGAGAATTGAGCGTAGCCACCAGAGGCTGCTCCTCGCCCGTAGGCCACATCGTCAAGTACCCCAACGATCCGTGCGGCACGACGGCGACATTCAGCGAATAAGCGACCGCGGTGGACAGATCGGCGCAGCCTTTCGATTGCGACAACTGAGGGAGGTTAAAGAACCGGGAGGTCCCTCCCGGAATTGGACCGTTACCACCGTACTGCGGCCGCGTGTCGGCGAGGCGGCATGGCGTGACGGCCACAAATTGCGCGGGACTGGAGTTGGCGCCGGCAATTACCGACACCGTATTGCTGTTGGTATTGGCCACATAGATCCGGTTGGTCACCGGGTTCACTGCCACGCCCTCAGGGAAAGTTCCCACGCTCAACGTCGTAGTGGCAAAAGTCGCCCCGTCTATCATTGTCACCGTGTTGTCGGTCGCGTTAGAGACATAAATCTTGTTGGTGGGTATATCGACCCCAAGGCCGTTCGGAGTTACCCCAACCGGCACAGTCTGAATAACCGAGTTGGTGGCGCCATCGATCACCGATACCGTATTGTCATTCTGGTTGACGACGTAGATCCTGTTGGTCACAGAGTCGGCCTCCGAGCTGAAGGGCCGATTGCCGACCGTTATAGTGCTGGTGTTGTTGTTCGCTCCATCGATGACCGTGACGTAATTGCTGGCCTGGCTATTGACGTAAATTTTGTTGGTCACCAGGTTCACCGCTATGCCGCCCGGGTGGTTCATTCCGGTGAGTGTGGCGATGACGCTGTCGGTTGAGCCATCGATCACCGACACAGTGTTGTCGTTCCTGTTGGACACGTAGATCCTATTTGTCAGTTGATTTATCGCCGTGCCTCTGGGCTGCACGCCGACGGTAATCGTGTTGACGACCTGATTCGTCGTCCCGTCGATGACGGAAACGGTATTAGTGCCTGAATTGGCGACGTAGATCTTGTTGGTGACCGGATTGACCCTCGTAGTCTCGGGGGTCGTCTGAACCGGTACAGTGGCGACGATAGTGGTAGTCGCCAGGTCGATGACACTGACCGTGTTGTCGCCGCTGTTGGCGACATAGCCTCTTCCAGTCGCGCTGTTCACGTCTCCACCCACCGGGCCCGATCCAACCGCTACCGTGTGAATGACCTGATTGGTCGCGCCATCGATATCTGACAGCGTGCCGTCGATGTTGTTGACGACGTAGATTTGGTTCGTTGCCCGGTCAACCCCCTCGCCTACGGGGCCGGCGCCTACGGTTACGGTGGCAATCACTTGTTGCCCAATGGCGGGCACCGCCGTCAACATGAAGACCCAGGCCCAGGAAAGCAAATTACGACGTAGCATCTGCATAGGATTTCTCCAAGAAGTTGAACGTAAGACTCGAAAGCACTTTGCACCGGGACACACTTGCGCCCAGAGATTCGCAGATGACGCCCAGTAATCCGTGCTATTGGACGAGTGCTATTTATCCGAGAAAAATTAGGAGTCGCAGAGTGTATCGCAACGGTTCGCGCCAGAAACAGAGCTAGAAGGTGTCGTTACCGGCAGGGACTTACGTGCCATAAGAAAAACCCGCGGGAATTTGCTGACGGCAGCTTCGAAAAGCCCGCTGGGCGGGCGGCGCCCGCCATTTTTCGCGCCAATTCTGCTACCCAACGCCTTACCCACGGTGTCTAAAATAGGGGCAGGGTGAGCCTCTTCTGCTTTCCGGTCGTCCCACGGAACTAAATTCGGTCCCTACACGTAACAATCAACAGAATGGAATCCTACCCGCCTTGGGAGGCTGCAGTGGCTAACGGCAAAAATAAGAAGAAGCGCTGGATCATCATTTCGAGTGTAGCGGCCCTGGTGCTGGTGTTGGTGATTGTCGCGGTGGCAGCGACCCGCGGAGGCACCAAGATCGACCCCACCAAGCTGGCCAAGGTGGAAAAAGGCGACCTCGCCAAAAGCGTAGTGGCCACCGGCAAAGTCACGCCTATCACCAAGGTGGAGATCAAGTCGAAGGCCAGCGGCATCGTCAAGAAACTCTACGTGGACTCGGGCGACAAGGTGAAGCAAGGCCAGTTGCTGGCCGAGCTCGACAAAATCGAGATTGAAGCCCAGGTCAGCTCAGGACGCGCCCAACTGCTCTCCTCCGACGCCAACCTGAAGGGCGCCGAAGCCGACCTGAAGCGCGCCGAGGTAGATGCTCAAGGTGTGGATATTCCTACCTTGCAGCGGGCATATGAACGCGCCCAGGAAATGTCGAAGGACGGTGTGGTATCGCAAACGACCCTTGATGATGCCCAGCGCAGCTACATCATGGCGGTGAACAAGCGCGACCTCGCTCGCGCGCAGTACACGGTAAACAAGGCCAAGGTGGCGCAGGCGCAGGCGCAAGTGAAGAAAGACCAGGCCAGCCTGAACCAGCTCGAAGAGCAGCTCAGCTACACCACCATTACGGCCCCGATTGACGGGGTGGTTTTGTCGCGCGACGTGGAAGTGGGCGACGCAGTCAGCTCCATCCTGGTGCTGGGCTCGGGTGCAACCCTGGTAATGACCCTGGGCGATACCAGCGAAGTGTACGTAAAGGGCAAGGTGGACGAGAGTGACATCGGCAAGGTGTACCTCGGGCAACCGGCCCGCATCCGCGTGGAAACCTTCAAGGACAAGACCTTCACCGGGCACGTAACCAAGATTTCGCCGATGGGCGTGGAGAAAGACAACGTGACCACGTTCGAAGTGCGGGTGTCCATCAATAATCCCGGCGGCGAACTGAAAGCTGAGATGACTGCCAACGCCGAGATCATCCTCGATGAGCACAAGAATGTGCTGATGATTCCCGAAGGCGCCATCCTATACGACAAAGACAAGAAGGCGTCCACGAACGTGCCCGACCCAAAGGGCAAAGAGGGAATGCGCAAGGTCGCAATCAACATTGGAATCTCCAACGGCGCCAAGACCGAAGTGCTGTCGGGCCTTAAGCAAGGCGATCAGGTTGTCTTACAGCAGTAGCATGAGTCAGTAACTCGCTTTGGGCTGCCGTCAATGGCAGCCCGATTTCTTGAAATGCAGTCACTCAATGTCCCAGCGAGGCACTATGAAAAAGCACTGCACTGCCCTTCATCTTCTTCTCGTTACTCTCTTGTTGGCTCCGGCGCTGCTGCACGCCCGCGCCGAAGGTCACTTCGAGCGCACACTGCAAGTCTCCGGGACTGTCAGCCTCGATGTCACCACCGGCTCCGGCGATATCACCATCAAGTCTGGCGGCGCGGACAAGGTCGTGGTGCACGGGACGGTGCACTCCAGCAATGAATGGTTCTCCAATAACGAAAGCGCGGTACACACGGTGGAATCAAATCCGCCGATTCAACAGAGCGGGAACAGCATTCGTATCGGTTACAACTTGCCAGAGGACGTTCGCCATCATGTCGCCATCAGCTACGAAATCACCCTGCCCGCCGATTCCACGGTGCAAGCGCATAGTGGCTCGGGCGGCATTGGAGTCGAAGGGGTACGCGCTGAGGTGCAGGCCCAGACTGGCTCGGGCGAGATTCGGGTGAAGGACGTCGGAGGCCGCTCGCACTTGCAGACCGGAAGTGGAGGCGTCCGGGCGGAGAATGCCGCCGCCCCGTTTTATGCGCACACCGGCAGCGGCGACATTGAAGCCGATCTCACCGGGTCGGGCGACGTGGATGTTCAAACCGGTTCTGGCGGAATCCATCTGCGTGGAGTTAAGGGCAGCTTGCGTTCCCGCAGCGGCAGCGGCGATCTCTCCGCTGACGGCAGTGTGGGCGGGTCTTGGAATCTGCATACAGGCTCAGGATCCATTCGCCTGGCCATCGGCTCCGGCAGTGGCTTCAATCTGGATGTGCATACCAGCTCCGGTTCGATTCACTCCGACCTTCCCATAACGGTCCAAGGCTCGTTGGGCCGGCACGAATTGAAAGGGACAGTGCGCGGCGGCGGGCCCGAGGTGGAAGTTTCCACCGGCTCGGGGGATGTGGATATACGGTAAGCCTATAAAACTAAATAGTTAATCGCGGGACCAGTTTTCTGGGCAGCGCTATCTTTGCTGAGGGTTTCTTCGCTGCAGATTTCTTCCGATGGAAATCTAAGGTAAAAATCCCCAGCCCCACCTGCAATTTTTCTAGTTCCCATTTGCCGGTAAATGAGGCATTCTAGAACTTCCCAACATAACCCCGGAAACTTAACTTCAGGTCGTGGATTGATGACGATGTTCACCAGAGGGCGAGCCGTTCTCGCCATTTGTCTGGCCTTGTTCTACGCGAGTGCGGTAGCGGTATATGGTCACGCGCAGACCATCGCGGAGATCCCGCGCGACCCGTCGGAGGTGTCCGAGCCGTCAACCGCACACCCATCCAGTTCTTTGGATGTCACGGTTGGATCCGGCAGCGCGGCTGCGACGTTGGGTGCGGGCATCGTTGCAGTGGCCCCGCCTCCCCAATCGGAACGCGGGATAGCCTGGGGTCACCTGTTTGAAAGCTCTCTGATGTTCCTGACGGTCGAACATGTGTTTCGTTACACCACCGAATCAGGAACGCGAGACGCGTTCCATACGCCCTTTTTTCCTGGGTATTTCGATTCGGTTCAGAGCCTTCACGGATGGGCCGACGGCGACCCGTTCCTGGTTAACTACGTCGGGCACCCGATGCAGGGCGCGGTGGCAGGGTTTATTTGGCAGCACGACGATCGTGCCTACCGCACCGTGGAATTCGGCAAGAACAGCCGATACTGGAAAGGCAAGCTCCGAGGGGCCGCTTTCTCGTACTTTTACAGTCTGCAGTTCGAGATTGGCCCGCTCAGTGAAGCATCGCTGGGGCACATTCAGGCCCTGTTTCCTCAGCAAGGATTTGTGGACCAGGTCATCACGCCCACAATTGGCCTGGGATGGACCCTCGCCGAAGACTCCATCGACCGCTACGTCATAAGATATGTGGAATCTCGCGTGAGCAATCCCTACGTTCGCATGCTCGCCCGTGGGAGTTTGAACCCATCGCGCTCCTTTGCCAACGTGTTGAACCGCGAGCTTCCCTGGCATCGCGAAGACCGCCCCGGGGTGTTTAAGCCCTATCCGGAGGCGGCGGCGGTGAACAGCTTCATGGAACAGGCGACCAAGAACGGGGAGGTGCATCCTCCGCCTGGGGTTGCTCCTTTCGAATTCACGGCGACTCCCAACTACCGCGCTTATCTGGGGAGTGGCGCGAAGGGGTCTTGCGTGGGCGGCGGCGGTACGGCCGCGATTCGCCTTGCTCCCGAATGGCAGATTGTTGTGGACCTCAATGGCTGCAAGCTGCTGGACCTTCCCACCAATCTCAGCGGCGATTCACTCAGCTACATGGTCGGACCTCGCTGGACGCCCTCGACTTCCGGTCGCTGGAACCCGCACGCGCAGTTTCTGGTAGGGGGCACTAAGCTCACCCAGGAAATCCTGTATCCCGAAGAAAAGGCCTTGGTGATCGCTGCCGCCCCGCCAGCCGACCAGGGATATCCTCTTCATCATCTTTACACCAAGGACTGGGACACGGCTGGGTTCGCGATCGCCGCGGG
The DNA here is from genome assembly GCA_963728805.1 of uncultured Acidobacteriaceae bacterium. Lineage (GTDB taxonomy): Bacteria > Acidobacteriota > Terriglobia > Terriglobales > Acidobacteriaceae > Bog-257. The sequence goes on along the minus strand of CAVSLE010000017.1, from coordinate 254,954 downwards.
AACCGGACTGGATTACAAAATCAATAATGCCCTGGCTTTCCGGGTGGCCAGCCTGGAGTATTCACATTCCTGGACGCAGGATCTGAATGGCGTGAACTATCAGAACGGTTTGCAGCTAACGACCGGGTTGGTCCTGCACATGGGGACGTGGTAGCGGCGCGTAAACGCCAGCAGGCTTGACTCCGGTGGCCGCTGCGAATACTTTGCCAGTGCATGTCCGACACGCGCATCGTCACCTTCACCACCGACTTCGGCCTTAACGATCCCTTCGTAGGCATCATGCATGGCGTGGTGCTCAACATCCATCCTGAAACTTCCATCGTTGACATCAGTCACGCGGTTGCTTCCTACGACGTGTTCGACGGCGCTTGGACGATTGCCCAGGCCTATCGATTCTTTCCCCCACGTACCGTGCACGTAGTGGTGGTTGATCCCGGCGTTGGCGGGACGCGCCGGCCCATCATCGTTGAAACCGACGACTACGTCTTCGTAGCGCCCGACAACGGTGTGCTCTCGCTGGTCGAGATGCGTGAGCCGAAATTCACCGTGCGTCACATCACCGCCGAACGCTACTTCCTACAGCCGGTGAGCCAGACTTTTCACGGACGCGACGTCTTCTCGCCAGTGGCCGGATGGCTGAGCAAGGGGGTCGCGCCCGCCGAGTTCGGCACGGAAATCTCCGACTACGCGCGCCTCACACTGCCCGCCGTCGAGCGCATCGGCGGGAACAGCTTGCGGGGCGTGGTGCTTAAGGTGGACAAGTTCGGCAACCTCATCACTAACATCAGCGAGCAGGAAGCGCCGCCGTTGTTCACCGCTGCACCTCCGCCGGTGAGCATACTGATTGCGGGCCAGACGATTACGCGTGTATGCCATTCCTACGCGGAAGGTGGAGAGGATGAATTCTTCGCCATCGTCGGCAGCTCGGGATATTTGGAGATCGCAGCCAGGCAGGCGTCCGCGGCGGAGAAGCTTGCGGCAGGAGTGGGAACTCCGGTGGGGATTGTGTTCGGGGGAGGTTAATTCGCATTCATCTAGGAAGTTGTCATTACGAGCGAAGCGAGGAATCTGCTCTTGCTAACGCTGGAATGCCCGGTCAGGAAACAGCAGATCCCTCAGGGCCTTAAAGGCCCTTCGCGATGACAATTCAACATCGCGAGTTCAGGTATTACGGGTTCTTCGGCTTGACGCGGGCATAGCGTTCCATTTCACCTGTCCACTTCAAAAAGCGAAACAACTCCGCACGTTCGCGCCAGGTGAATCCAAAAAATTCCAGAAAACCGATGCTCTGCATCTTGATGCCGGTGTAGGTCTCAATTCGCCAGCGCAAATAAGGGCTGCGCCAGGGGGCGAGACGATGGCCGCGAGTCGCATTCCACAAGAACCGCAGGATGTAATGCATGGCTGTAATCAGTATATCGGCGACGGTGGTGCCCGCTGTTTGACGCCAAATATCGTAGTGGGCTGTTTTGAATTTATTCGCCAGACGCCCATGTAAACCAGAGCACCAGCATACCCCAAGATAAAAGGAGAGAGTGCCATCGCAGTGTGCTTGGTCGCCATGCGCCGATGCAGGAGAAGACGACTGCGAAGAGCGAAAGAACAGCCCCCCAAGCGTATATTCTCAGCAGCAAGGGGTCGTAATGTGGAAATCCTCGTATGACGGCATACGATACAGTACAGATTGCAAGCAAGGCAGATGCAGTACCGAACGCGAAGCCAATCAGAACGAGGGCTGGAAGCAGACCTCGCGGGTGTGAACGCCGTGCCCACCTTGCCCATCCCGAGATCAGTACGACGGGAAGGCCGATATAGGCGAGTAGCGACAACAGTACGAATACATAAACCATTACTTACGCGGCCTCGATCATCCCCGTGTCTCATAGTCCCACCAATTCCGCCAAACTCCAAACGTGATCGGTTGGGAAAGCTTCCATCGCCGGGGTAGAAACACCCCACCATCAAATTTTTCGCTTTCCGCCGGCTTCGCTAAGCTCGGTGCATCCTGCTAAACTCAGGCCGGAGCCGCGAAACGCCGGATGACCGATGACCAATGACCAATCCCGACAAGCCGCGGAAGGCCATTACTACGCGGCGCTCGATTCTTATGCCGAGGGGCATCACCAGCAAGCCATCCGGCAGTACGAAGCGGCCATCGCCGCCGACCCTTCCTTCCTCGACGCCATGCACGGGCTGGCGCGCGTTTACCAGGACACCGAGCAGTTCGACAAAGCCATCGAGGTCGCCAAGCGCATCGCCGAACTCGATCCCGACGATGTGCTGGCACATACCAGCCTGTCCATTTTGTATCAGCGCAAAGGCATGGTGCCGGAGGCCGAGGCGGAGGCCAACAAGGCGCGCATTCTGGGATGGAAGCAACAACTGAAACAAGGCAAGCAGTCCGCGGAGTGAAATCCCAATCAGCCAGGACGCCGGAAGCCACGGTGCGCGCCATCTATCGCAAGCTTTCGCGCGCCTGGGGACGCCAGCATTGGTGGCCGGCGGAAACTCCGTTCGAAGTGATTGTCGGCGCCATCCTCACGCAGAACACTTCGTGGGCCAACGTGGAGCGCGCTATGGCCAACTTGCGCGCGGCGGCAGTGCTCAGCGTGGAAGGCATTCGCGAACTGCCGCTGGCAAAGCTGGAAGCGCTGGTCCGTCCCTCCGGCTACTTCCGGCAAAAAGCACAGCGGCTGAAGAATTTCGTCGCGTTTCTCGATGCACGCTACGGTGGATCGCTCGAGGAGTTGTTCGCCACCCCCACGGAACAGTTGCGCGCTGAACTGCTCACTCAGAACGGAATCGGACCAGAGACCGCGGATTCGATCCTGCTCTATGCAGGCAATCACGAGAGCTTTGTGGTTGACGCCTACACTCGCCGCATCCTGCAGCGGCACCTGACGGTGAGCGCGGGCGCGAAGTACGACGAGATTCGCAACCTCATCGAGCGTGCCCTGCAGCGCGAACAGCCGGTGGAATCGCTCCAGCCGGGCAAACCGGAACGGCCGCGAGTGCACGAGACGTCGGCGATGAGCACCGCGCAACGCAGCCCGCTGTCGCAGGTTTACAACGAAATGCACGGCTTGCTGGTGCAGGTGGGAAAACACTATTGCTTGAAACAGAAGCCCAGGTGCGAGATTTGCCCGCTAGGGGGGATCCTGCCGATTGCGATAGAGAAGAGTCGTGTCGGAACTGCGCCGCGAAAACCGAAGACCAAACGTGTTCAACATTCTGCGAGCAGGACGGCGCGAAAAGGATAGCACATCAGTGTTCTATTGAGCCTTGCAAACTACAGGGGCGGCATTACCAGAACACAGAACCGACCGGGTTGTCATTACGAGCGCCGGGGTTTGGGCGCGAGGAATCTGCTTTTTGATTGACGGGTAAAAAGCAGATCCCTCGCTACGCTCGTGACAAATCCTTAAGACATCCGTGGTTGGTTCCGCTCTTCTCCGTGCCTCTGTGTCTCTGTGGTGAGAAATTAACTTGACTGGCTGCGCGCCAGCGCGCGCCTGATGGTCTCGTCGAGCGCCGACTTCGCTTTGGCATATTCCTCAGCGCTGATCTTGCCCTGCTGGCGATCGATCTCCAACTGGAACAACTCTTCCTTCATCGCATCCAGCAAAAGCGAGCCACGGTCACGCGAGTGGCTGGGTGTCTCGGCAGGTTCCGGCGCATCGAGCACACCTCCGCATGCAGGCAGAGGAACGGTTTGCTGCCGAGTATTGGATTTCGACACCACGTACGCGCCGCCCATCACCAGCACCAGCGCGAATGCGCCGAGGATGTACGCGCGATAGTCGTGCAGCGGATCGGGCGCGTCAATGGGAGCGCCTAGTCCACCGCCCGGACGATTGTCGTTGGCGGTGGCCGGCGCGCCGCCGCCCATGGCTCCGCCGCCGCTCGCGTCACCTCGGCCGGTTGACTGCGCGCCCTGCTGACCCTCCGCCTGAAACGCGCCCGTGCCGGCGATGCGAAAGCTGAGGTCCTGTCCGGGCTTTACGTTAGTGGCCACCATGATGCCGGCGCCGCTGTCGTCGGGCATCGACTGAAACTGCTGCGGATTTTTGGGCGTGAACGTCATGCCCTTGGGCGTCATCACCACGAAGTGCTGCACTTCGCCGAGCGGCTTGGGCGAGATCGCGGCTTCGCCGCTATACGGTATGTGGTACGACACCTGAAACTGCGTCTCGCCGGGGCGCAGAGGGTAGTTGAAAGCGTAGTGGTTTTTCTGGGAGCCCGGCGAGGCCTCCACTGCGATGGGCTGGCCTCCGGGACCCTTGGCCTGCGCCGATTCCAGCTCCGCGCCATCGGGCAACACAAACTCAAACGTGTGCTTGTCGTCGGCCACCGTGCGCGGCGGTTGCGACTGGTTGCGAATCGCATACAGCGCGATTGCCTCCAGTTGTTTGCCGTCGCTTTGGTAGCGGTCAACTTCCACCGTCTGACTGAGGCCATCGACTTTCTTGGCGGAGTCGTACACCTTGAGTTCGGCCGTGGTGGTGCCCGGCATCAGCGGGCCGCCTGGCGGGAAGTAGTTCACGCCGTCGTGCGTGACACGTACCATGCGCGGCCCACCCTCACCCGCGGGCGCCGCCAGTGAGAAGCGCCCTTGCGCGTCACTCTTGGTGTGTCCCACCTCCTGCATGCCCTGCGACAGAGAGAGCAGGGTGACCTCGTCCCCTGCGGAAGGCTTGCCTGTGGTGGCGTTGGTGACGGTGCCGGTGATGTTCTGCGCGGCGGCGAAAGAGGTGAGGAGTAGGAAGACGAGACAAGCAGCAGCAAAGATTCCGTAAGCCTCTGTAAGCACGGACGAGAATTCAGAAGGAACGCAAGAACCCTCGGATTTCGGGCGCGCCAGCCCCGGAACGGGGCGAAACAGCTTAGCCCAGCGCTTCAGCGCTGGGTGGGGATTAAGCAGAGATCGAGTGCCGTAGGCACGGCAGAGGCCGACCCAATACAGGCTTCTCAATGAGAGAGGAGTTGGTGTGCCGTCCCTACGGGACTCACATCGATAAGGAACCCTGACCCAGCGCTGAAGCGCTGGGCTAAGATTTTTCGCGCCTACGGCGCTACCTTGTAGCCCTGCCTGTGACGTGACGAAACCCACCAATTTCACGCGGGGCCTCCGTCTGTCGGAGCGCCGGGACGCCGGGTGCCACGCCGGACTATGGCGCGAGCTTTTTCGATGCCTTCCATCTCGGCGAGAATGGCGGCGGCTTCGTCTTCCAGCAAGCTGCGCTGAACCGCGTAATCGGACTCGCTCAACTTGCCGGCCTTGTGCTCGAAGCTGAGGTCGCGCAGGTTCTCGTAGGTCGCGTCTTTGCGTTCCTGCAGATACATCAGGCGGGTCTTCTCTTCCACCGCGTCCACATCGCCCGGCTGATAGAAAACATAGAAGAACAGCAGCGCGGCAAACAGTGCGCAGCCAAACATCACAAACGCGGCTTCCTGTCCTTCCGCGGCAAACACCATCAGTGCATACATCAGTAATCGGTCTCCTGACGCGCCTTTTTGCGAAGGTCGTCGAGTTCAGCAGTTCCAAGATTGGGGGGCGCCACGGGATGCGCGACCGCACGTGACTTCCACGCGCGCACAAACCAGATGGCCAGCGCCAGCGCCGCGGCGAAACACCGCGAACGGCATGATCCACGCCACGCGGTTGAAGCCGGTCGTGGTGGGCGCAGACAGCACGGTGTTGCCGTACTTCTGCACGAAGCTCTGCAGCACCAGGGAGTCACTGTCGCCGCGCTCGATGCCGGCGGTGAGCTCGTTGCGCATGCGGTCGGAGTAGGTGCAGCCCACGTGATTGCATTCCAGCAGCACCTGTCCGCAGCCGCACATGCACATCAGGCCATGTCCCAGCTTATTGAAGCGGGCGTCGGTGTCGGCGCCCAGGAAGGTGATGGCCAGCAGTGCGATCAGCAGGAGCTGCGCAAAGCGAAGCTTCGAGTTTCGAGTTTCGAGTTTCAAAATATGAATACCGAAATGCTGAATTTCAAGTTTCGAGTTTCAACGTCTTGACAACTGACAACTGGCTACTGGCAACTGCTTTGTTCACGCAACCGCGTGATATTGCGGGACGCTCACCTCTAACCACTCCACGATGCAAGACAACACGCCATGTTCCGGATCTTCCTGTGCAAAGTCCACGCTCGTTGTCGCAGGTTCGGGAACTGGATCACCGTCGGCTACTAGAGCTTCCAAATGGAATTCCACCGCCTCCCGCATTGTCTGCCGCATTTGCTCAAGCGTGCCTGCCGTCGCAACGACCCCTGGTACGTCCGGCAGGAAGCCACTCAGGTTGTTGGCGCCCACCTCATAGACCACTAGGAATTTTTTCTTCATGCCCAATCTCAATCCTTCTCATTTATTTTTTAGTCCAGCTTGTTTGAGCACGCTGGACAAGGTCTTCGGATGCACCTCATCCGACGGAGCCCCCGCTATTGTCACCTTTCCCGTCTTTACATAGTGCTTGTACTGCCTGTGGCTTCCTCGCTGCGCAACCTGACGCCACCCGTCATCTCGATCTGCCTGATAAGATCGCGGACCTTCATTATTCTCGATCCATATCAGTCTCCACTCACTCCCACGCCCCGCGCCTCAATCTCCGCACGCTCCTTCTCTTTCACCGTGACCTTCACCGGCTTCATGTTGGGCAGCAGGGCGATCAGCGTCCCGATAATCACGATGATCACGCCCGACCAGATCCACATCACCAGTGGATTGACGTGCGCCTTGATAATCGGCTTGCCCGTGTCCTGATTGCGCCCGGTGTAAACCAGATACAAATCCCCGCTGGGACGCGAGCGGTTAGCCACAATAGTCGACGTCTGCTCGCTGGCCTTGTAGAAGCGGCGCTCAGGGAACATGGTGTCGATCTTCTTGCCGTGCCGATACACGTCAATCACGGCCCACTCGCTGGAATAATTCGGCTTGTCGTCTTGCGTGTAGGAGTCGCACACCAGCGTGAACGAGCCTATCTGCATCTTGTCGCCGAAGCCCATCTCCTGTTCCTTGTCCAGGTTGAAGGGCAAACCGGCGAAGCCAATCATGATGACGACAAAACCAAAGTGCACCAGGTAGCCGCCGTAACGGCGCGTGTTGCGGCGCGTGATGATCACCATGCCGTCGAGAATGTTCTTGCCCGTCTGGCGCGCGATGACGCGGCCACCGCGCCAGAACTCGCCCACCACCGTCGCCGCCACCAGCACCGACAACGAGATCGCGATCAGCGAATAGAAGTACGCCGAGTCCTCCCAGGGATGCATGCCGGCGATGATGAGCCCGATCGCCGTCAGCACCGCCAGAATTGTCGGCCACAGAAAGTTGCGTTTCAGGCTGTCGAGGGAGGTCTTGCGCCAGGCGAGCAGCGGTCCCACTGCGGTCAGGAAGATCAGAAACAGCCCAATCGGAACATTGACCCGATTGAAGAACGGCGGCCCAACCGTGACTTTCGAACCAGTCACCCACTCCGACAGGACCGGAAACAGCGTGCCCCACAACACCGCAAAGCACGCCACCAGCAACACCAGGTTGTTGAACAGGAAACTGGACTCGCGCGACACGAGTGACTCCAGCCGGTGCTCGCTCTTCAGCGTGTCGCGATTGCGCACGAAGAAGAACACGCAGGTGGCAAACGCCAGCGCCAGGAACCACACGAACCAGATGCCGATACCCGATTGCGCGAAGGCGTGCACCGAACTCACCACGCCGCTGCGGGTGAGAAACGTTCCAAAGATGGCCAGCAGAAATGTGGTGAAGATGAGCCACATGTTCCACATCTTCATCATGCCGCGCTTCTCCTGCATCATCACCGAATGCAGGAAAGCGGTCATGGTGAGGAACGGCAGCAGCGACGCGTTCTCCACCGGGTCCCATCCCCAGTAGCCGCCCCAGCCCAGCACCGCGTAGGCCCAGTGCGCGCCCAGAAAAATTCCGCAAGTCAGAAACAGCCAAGCTACCATCGTCCAGCGGCGCGTGATGTGGATCCACTTCTCGCCGGGATACTTCATGATGAGCGCGCCCAGCGCAAAGGCGAACGGCACAGTCACGCCGACATAGCCGAGATAAAGCATCGGCGGATGGATGACCATCTCGGGATACTGGAGGAGCGGGTTCAGCCCGTTGCCGTCGGCGGGAATTTGCCCGCTGACCAGACCGAAGGGATGGGCCGCAAAGTTCACCAGAAGCAGGAAGAACACCTGGACCGCCGCGATGATCGCCGAGGCATGCGCCGTCAGTTGCGGATCGACTTTGTAGCGCAGCCGCAGCACCAGCGCGTAGGTTGACAGCAGCCACGCCCAGAACAGCAGCGAGCCTTCCTGTCCTGACCACAAGGCCGCGAACTTGTAGGCGATGGGCAGGTCACGGTTGCTGTGGTGCATGATGTACGAGACGGAAAAGTCGTTGCCGAGCGCGGCTATTACCAGCGCCACGGCGGCCACGGTGACCGCAGCCCAGCAAGCGATGCCGGCGCGGCGAGCGGTCTCGCCCAGGCGGTCGTCTTTGCGATACAGCGCGAGCGAACCCGCGACGAACGAATAGGCCGCCAGCGCCAGCGCCAGCATTAGTGCCCAACTTCCGATTAGCGGCATGAAAGTTATTTACCCGTATGAATTCGGCGCCGGACATCCGGCGAAAGTGCCATCCTGAAGCGAATGCTCCCATTTTACTCGCAATCACATGGCCAGAGGGCGAATCGTTTTGCGCTGGCAATACAACTTAGCCTGAGTGCAGACGGACGAGGGAGGTCATTCCGGGCCTGTTTCGGCGCGTTTCTTGATCGCCTGCAACCACATCCGCCGAATCAAGGCGCTTCCCGGATAAATCACCCGCCAGTACTCGCCGAACTTGCGACGCGAGGATGTGTCGGTAGCGAACACACGAGTGTCCGTTGTAACCAGGCATTGCTCCGGTCCCGTTTCTTCGATCATGAAGTTCATAGACGCCAACGCAAAGCCGGGCGCTTTGAGCGCCTTGAAGTCCTCGGGAGAGGGCTTATGGTTTGGCCGCCAGCCTTGGGGAGCGCGCACCGGGGCACCGACGACAATCTCACGGTCGGGCTCGTCGGCGAGCAGGAGGAAGCCTGACCGCAACGCGAGATCCAGAATTGGCTCGTTCTGCGGCGCGTTTAAAATGCCAGGCGGGGATGCGCGACCCAGACGGCGAATCCAGGTCAGCGTCCGCAGCAGCTTGATTTCTCCCGCTGGCACCTGACGGATTGCCGTGTAAACCCGCTCTCTGGACGCGTGGATCTGGATCGAGTGGGACTCGCTGAACTGATAGACGGGCGCAAATTCATCGAGCTTGGTTCGCGCGATTGGGACCTGCGTCTCTGCCGCCGGCAACGTGGCACCGATGACGAAAATCAGAATTCCGCAGAAGAGAACAAGGCCGCCACCGGCACGGCTTCGAAGCCTCAGCAGTCGCAAGGGGTACACCACGGCAACGGCTCCCGCCAAAATTACCAACAGCCCGCCGTAAACCAGCGAGACAGCGATCAGGTTTTTCATTGGGATTCTCGCAGATGATTTTGCGCTCAGGTTTTTTCACGCGCTGAGTCTAACACTGCTAACTCTTGGGTGTCCCTCACCAGAGCAGCCGGCTTTGGAAAGCGCGTAAGCTCCGTGACCGCCGTCACAGACAGCGATCTGTCGCCCGCGTGATACTAACGCAGGCCCCCGACTCCTATTTTCGACACCGTGATTGGAGGCATTATGTATGGATACAGTTTAGTGGTTGGTGTGTGTTCGGTTGTAATCACGCTGCTGGCGATTTATGTCCCTACGGTTTATATCCGCAAGACAAACAAGATCACCCACCTGTTGGAACAAATCGAGGCTAACACCCGCAAATAACTGACTCGAACACTCTTCCGTGATGCCGGTCACCGACGGGGATCTGCGTTCCCGGGATGTCGCGCCAGATTCTATCAGGGATCTGTGTCAAGTGAATATTCCTGTTTTCTTCTCTCGTGTTATCTGTGCTTTACGATCTACTTTCACCACCTTTGTTGGACTTTACAAGGATTTCCCAAAACGAGAATTCCAGCCAGCCTCGGTCATGCTGCCTTGCGCCCCCCCACCTTACGGCCATTCATCTTTCCTCCCTCTGCCGCCCGGGTCTTCGCCGCCTTCTTGGCTGCCGCCTTGCGAGCGGCGCTTCCGCGTGTCCGGGCCGACTGGCGAGCCTGTTTCGACAATGCGGCATGCGAGGCCGCCCGATGACCTTCACGTTTCAGGACACCGCTGATCGCCCGCGACCGTTTGGCTGAGGTTTTCTTCTTCGCCGGCGACTGGCCTTTCTGCACGTCGCGCTCAGCCTTTTCTCGCGTCGCCTCTGAGGTTGCCTTTTTTCGGCGGAGGCAGGTCCACTCCAGCGCGTCGCGCCTTCGACAAGCCGATGGCAATCGCCTGTTTGGTCGAGGCCGCACCGTGCTTGCCTTCGCGGATGTGGTCCATCTCCTCTTTCACGAATTCGCCGGCCTGCGTGCTCGGGGATTTTCCTTCGCGTGCATCCTCCTGCGCCCGCTCTAGTGTTTCTTTTTCTGGCATTGATTTTGCTCCTCCTTCATGAACGGAGATGCAGAGTCGGGCCTGCGGGATGGACTACACTAATCTTGCGCGCACCGCACCAACATGTCTGCAGCCGTGACCCAATCCGTTGTGGCGCCCCCCGGCACCAGACCGCACAAATACCGGCCAGTGCTGCTTGTTCTGGCTGTTCTGCTTGCGGGGTTGACCATTTTCTACAGCGCGGCCTGGATGTACTACATTCGCCAGGCCTCGCCGCAGGTCGAAATCGGGATTGACGAATCGGAAACTTCCGCAGGAGTCGAGATTAACAACGTGCGCAAGGACAGCCCGGCGGAAAGGGCTGGGCTGAAGGACAAGGACCGCGTCGTCGCCATCAATGGAAGCAGCGCAGATTCAGCAGGGGCGTGGAATGGAGTGATGTATCGCGCCTGGCTGAACGCCAAGCCTGGAGACGCCGTCAGGCTGACCGTGCAGCGGCCGGGACAATCGCAACCCTTGGCCATCACGCCTGTGTTTCGCGCCATGCAAGGAGCTGGCGACACCAAGTCCGCAGCCCGTACCGTGGCGTTGCAGATCTTGTCGTCGTATCCCATTTTCTTCGCAGTCGTCGGTCTCGCGGTTCTCTTTCTTCGGATCGAAGACCGCAATGCATGGCTGATGGCGCTGGTATTCGCGACCTTCATCACGGCGGCGGATCTGCCCAGCCAATTTGCCCTCGCGCCACCTCATCTTCAGGACTTCCTGTTCGGCTACCGGACCCTCATGGGCAGCATCCTCGCTGGTGTCTTCTACTTCTTCTTCGCGGTCTTCCCCACGCGCTCTCCCATTGACCGCAAAGTTCCCTGGCTGAAGTGGGTGCTGCTGGTAATGGGCATCTGTTTGAGCCTTGGAGACCGGCACGGCGGCTCCAAGGCCTTACCTTTTGTCCTCGCAGTGTTGCCCGACCGCGTTGCCGACATTGCTCGGATCGTGGTCGTTTACGGGTCAATTTTTCTCGGGCTCATTTCCCTGCTGCTGAACATGTTCAGCGTCTCCAGCAGGGACGACCGGCGCAAGCTCAAAGTGATTTTCTGGGGGACCGTCGTTGCGACCACGCCCGCGGTGGTCATCGCGTTCGCGCAGGAAGTTTTCCATGCCGAAATTTCCTTCTGGGTGAATTTCGTCAAGGTAATTCTCCTGTTGCTGTTCCCCCTCTCCTTCGCATACGCCGTGGTGAAGCACCGGGTGATGGATGTTCCGGTTCTGCTGAAGCGCAGTGCCCGCTACTTTGTCGTAGAGCGCGGATTTGTTTTCCTCATCCTGGCGATTTCGGTGGGCGCGACCCTCTGGCTGGCGCAGGTATTCTCCCGGCACTTTGCCGCCGGATCAAAAGCCGCCATTCCGGTGGGCGCAACCTTCGGAGTGCTGCTGATCTCGGGCGCAACTCAGGTTCATCGCCGCGTGCGCACTCGCCTGGATCGTGCCTTCTTCCGCAGCTCCTACGACGCGCAGCAGATTCTGGAAAGCCTGGCCGCCCAGACGCTTTCTGTCAGTAGTCGTGAAGGGCTGGCCCGCCTGCTGCATGATCAGATTAACGATGCGCTGCATCCCAGCTCGATGTACGTGTACCTTGAGTCCGGCAACGGGCATTTGCAGGCGTACGCCGGCAATCCTCCGGAGGAAGCGAGGACACTTCCCACCGGCGCCGCTGGAATTGCCGAACTGGCAGACCGTCGCGACCCGCTGGAGCTGCTCCCGGAGGCCATGCATGGAACGCAATTGGAGCCGCTGCAAGCGGAGTGCCTGGTGCCGATTCGCGGATCGAGCGACGGCCAGTTGCAGGGAGTGGCCGTGCTGGGGCCGCGATTGTCGGAGGAACCGTACTCGACCGGCGACAAGCGTTTGCTGGCATCGGTCGCCAGCCAGGCCGGTATTGCCATGCGCAGCATCACCCTTGCGGAGAAGATGGCCGCAACCATGGAAGGCGAGCGCCGCACCCAGCAGGAAATGCAAATCGCGCGCCAGGTGCAGAGCCGCCTTCTCCCGCAGCAGGCGCCATCACTTCCCACGCTGGAGTGCGCCGGCAAGTGCATCCAGACGCGCGCCGTGGGCGGCGACTACTATGACTTTCTCGATCTCGGCTCGGGACGCATTGGCCTGGTGCTGGCCGACATTTCGGGCAAGGGCATGTCGGCCGCGCTGCTGATGGCTAACCTTCAGGCCAACCTGCGCAGCCAGTACGCGCTGGCCCTGGAAGACATTCCCCGGCTGCTGCGTTCGGTGAATCGCCTGTTCTACAAGAACACCGAGAACAATAACTACGCTACAACCTTCTTTGCCGTCTATGACGACGAAACCCGACGTTTGCGTTACGTCAATTGCGGACATAATGCTCCGTTTCTCGCGAGGGCCGACGGAAGTGTGGAACGGCTCGAAGCCACCGCGACCGTCCTGGGGCTGTTTGAAGAGTGGGACTGCACCGTCGCCGAACTTGAACTGGGAGCCGGAGATGTTCTGGTGATTTATACCGACGGCATCTCCGAAGCATCGCCGAATGAAGAGGACGAGTTTGGAGAAGAGCGTCTCATCGAAGCCATGCGCAACCCCCGCGGCCGTTCAGCCGACGAAATCCTGGAAGCCATTCTTGGCCAGGTGCAGGAGTTCAGCCACGGCGAGCAGGCGGACGACATGACGCTGATCGTGGCGAGGGGAAGGTAGGAATTCGCAGAGTCGTACTACATCGCGCCGAATGATTCAGAGCTAGATCGAGTTGGCACATCCCTGGAATCAAGAAGGCTACCTACCTCGAGCACGTTGGGCTTTACGGAATGCCGTTGCTATCTCGTCACGATCTCGATCTTGATCGGGAAACCTTCACAAGTCGTTAACATACGCTGAAGATCCTCCCAAGGAACTAAGCTGCCATCCACAACCAATCCAAGGTGACTGATCACACCGACTAGCTCGTCGTGAGCCATTTGCAACTCACCCTGCGCTTGCACCAGGAATCGCTGCGAGATGCCCTTCCTGATCTCTCTACGGAGATTCCCTAACGCGTGAAATGGGTCCGATTCCGCATACTCCGAGAACTCATAGCCATATTCTGCCTGGGTGACCTCGTTGGCTTCGACGACAAAGCCCATGGGTAGAGCCCGTATGGAGAAGTGAAAGATTCTTTCAGTGCCAGTGCAATCAATGTACTTCTCACTACGGGGGAAAGCCTCTGCAAGATGTTCCTGAAGGTTGTACATAGCCCCCTTCTATCACCCCCGGGCGTGCCCATGCAAAAGCAAGTCATCTTCATGGCATCGGTAGTTGCTGGGTGCGACGCCCGAGCTTCCTTTGCTTGGGTGGGATACCAATAGACGTTGTAAGGTTAACGAAAAAATCCCCATGCGAGCAAAACCAGTGGATGGGAATCCGGCTTACCTTTTCACATTTGCGTAAAGCGTCCTCGCCTCAGGCTGCGCAAGGAAATGAGCCATATTGAATAGGAACCAGCCGAACATTGGTCGGGCACTCACCGGTTCACCGCCATCTGGGTTACGCTCGAGCACTCTAAAAACCTCGGCCTTTGCATTCGCGCTGTCCCTGAAAATTCCAATCCCGTCGGAGTGAGGTCGGAAGCTAATTACGTGTTCATAAGGGATTCGAAAGTTTGTGTGATCTCCGCCGAAATATATGTTTTGGGTCGTCAGCAGCATTCCCCCGTAGTCAACCTCTGTTAGGGACGAGGCGTCTATTCTCTGTCCGCTGAATCCGCCGAAGTGATAATACATACCACGCGCGAGACGAACGCTCATACCACCATAACCGCCCTGGTATGACCTGCTAGTTGTTTCTTTCGCGTACACAACGCTGCCGAAGAAACAAAGCTGAATTTCGCCGTCGCGAAGGTTAAATGGGTGCGGTTGAACCTGAGAGGCGAAAAGGACTGGCTGATCCCCGACCATTACAGACCAGAGCACCATGCTAAGATACCCCGCTGTCAATCCATCGGTCCTCAGCAGGTCTTCTTGGGTGAATCCCATGAGTTTGAAGAGATTAGCCAGAACCTGCCACCTCTCAGGGTGCAACGGCTCCGCTAGAGCGATCGTCGCCGATCCAGTGCTCCACCCCTCTTTGAGGGCCTTGCGGAGATCGTCGGAGGGAATGCTGTGCTCGGTCGTGAGTTTCTGCACCGTCTGTTGGAGGTCCGACCACACTTGTGAGGCGAATTCGGAGTACCAATCCTCGGTATCCGGGTGCCCGGTTGGAAGATCCACCTTATCTTTGATGGTCGAAGCTACTACCGAAGCAACTTGCTCGCAACCCTGTTGGCACAAGATTGCACAGGCCTTGTGAACATCGCTAAACCAACCTGCCGTCTGACCACAATATCTACATATCCCCACAGCAGAGCCCCCGTTTAGCGAGCTTAGTGAATCGTGACGCCCACTTGGTCCATATAGGCGGCTACTCTGACGTTTCCGGACGTCACGTTGATCGTTTTTTGCCAGGTTCGAAAGTCCTGCTTTCGCATCGTTATTGTGTGCTCGCCCGCCTGAACTGTGATCGTTGATGGTGTACTGCCCATGTACTTTCCATCCACTTCGATATCGGCCCCGACTGGGTTGGACCAGAACTCAACGGCAGCCTGTTGAACAGGAGGACTGGAAGCGGATTGTATCGGTACAACTGCTGGAGATCTTGGCGTCGAAGGAAGGTCCGCTCCGGATGTCTCTGATGACGGGACCAGCGGCTTTCGTACCGGCCGCTGCTTGCGTAGTTCGTCACCGATGCCATCGAAGAGTTTCGATGCAATGCGATCGCCGACGCCCCAAGCGTAAATCTGCCCGTTCTTCTTCTGCGTCTTTACTGTGACGCGCACCTGCGTTCCAGGCACTTCTTCCAAGATGGCGCTGCATTCCATGCCATTTGAAGTGAAGGATGTTCCAGTGGTGAAACTGAGAGTTCCGGTCTTCCGGTCCGCATAACTCACGCTCCAGTCAGCTTGCGCGACCTTCACTGCTGCGTCGAATACTTCATCGATGTTGCCTTCGAAGGTGGCTGTTTTGAGAGCGTGCGCCATCGCGCCGGACACCAGTAGGAATAGGATGAGGACGGCTGCTGCCGCTTTTGCTTTCATCGCACTTTCTCCAGCACCAGTAATTCACGGCAGCGGGATAATATCAATCCCTCTTTCTGGTGAAGTGACCACGAGGTGGCCGGGTGAGGTAAAACGAAAAATCCCCATCCAAGCCAATCCAGCTTGGATGGGGCGCCCTTCTGCATTCACTAACCCCTAACCCCTAGCCCCTGCTCCCTCACGCTTCCCCCGCCAATCCTGCATTCGACATCCAGCGCGGCGCCGGCTTCGCCTTGGGCAGAATGTCGAGGTAGATCACGGCGTACCGGAACGCGATCACCCCCGCCGCGATGACCAGAACGCTCGACGCCAACTCCGTCCACTTGGGCACGTAGTGCGTTCCCATGGCCGTCTGCAACGAGTTGATCGAGACGTTGAGCCGGTCAACCATGAATCCCGCCACCACGATGGCCGAGGTCCAGTACAGCCGCTCGGGATTGGAGCGCACGCTGTTATGGCTCAACAGGAAAATCGGTATCGCCAGGAACAGCAGCATCTCGAGCCAGAAGTATCCAGCTTCGCTGGTGCGCTGGAAGGCATAGCCCAGCGCCTGGTTCGAAACCAAGTCGAGCAACTTGAAGAACGCATAGACGATCAGCAACATCTGGATCATGCGCCCACAATCGCTGAGGATGCTGAAATCGACGCGCACCTTCAGCGAGCGCATGCACAGGTAGATGGCCATCACGGTCAGCGCAAGTCCGGCGGGAATCGCCGACAGATAGAACAACGCATGCATGTACGGCGAATACCACAGCGGATGGACCTTGCCGCGGGCGATCAGGAACAGCCCGCCCAGATAAGACTGGTGCATCGACGACAGCAGCACGCCCGCCAGTACGACCGCGATCAGGATCTTGTGGTGATAGCGCAGCACGGTTTCACGAAATGCCTTCCACGGCAGCTTCTCGATCACCGCCGGCGCGAACTCGAAGGTCAGCACCGTCATGTAGGTCATGATGCAGACGCACACGTCGAACAGAACCGAGCGGTGGTTCCACATCACGACGGGATGCCAGAAGCGCCACGGCAGGCCGATCTCGTACAGGTAGCCGACCATGACCGTCAGGTAGCCGAGAAATGAAATCAGGATCGAGGCGCGCAGGATGGGCCGGTAGCGCTCCATGCCCAGCAGATAAACCGCGGCGCTGATGCCGAAGCCGGCGGCCGACAGTCCGATGCCGCAGAGCGTGCCCAGGCCAACCCACAGGCCCCAGGGCATCTGATCGCTGAGGTTGGTGCTGGCGCGGAATCCCTCGAAAAAGCGAATGTATGTGGCATACAGACCGGTCACAAATATGATGGCTACAATGACGCGCCATAAAGTGATTTCCGATTTGATTCGCGCGATCATGGCTAGCTCCTTTTCCCTTTGATGCGGTTGATGGTGGCTTTCTCTTCTTCTTGGGCTTCAGCAAGCGCAACTTCGCGGCGCCGCTGCGTGACCCAGTACAACGCCGACAGAATGGTGCCGCCCATGATGACAACTTTGGGCGAGTCGCCCAGCGCGCTGGCGGTGAGGGTTGGCATGGGCTGATTGCCCGTGGGGCCCGGCTTGAATCCGAGCTTCTCGAACGGAACATCGGAGACGAACAGAACGCTTCCACCACCGAGTTCCTCGAGCCCGTAAATCCGCGGAACGTACGATGAGTCGCCGCGAATGCGGTTCCAGGCTTCGGCAATCAAGGCATCGCGATCGCCGAAGATGGTGGCTTGCACCGGGCAGGCTTCCGCGCAGGCCGTCGGTTTGCCAGCCTTAATGCGCTCGGAGCACATATCGCATTTCTTGACGAAGGGCGCAAGCTTGGTCCACTGGTAGCGCGGCACCTGGTAAGGGCACGCCAGCATGCAATAGCGGCAGCCGATGCATTTGTCGGCGTTGTACACCACCGGGCCCAGCGCGCTCTTGCTGATGGCGCCGACCGGGCAGGCCGAGGCGCAGGCCGGGTCGTCGCAGTGCATACAGATTTTGCGAACGAACTTGTCGCCGCGCGTCTCCACCACGGTGAAGGCGGTGTCGGAGAGTGTGGGTTCAGGGTCGGGACTGAATCCGTGGAGCTGTTTGCAGGCGGTCTCGCAGCTCAGGCATCCGATGCAGCGCTTGATATCGATGAGCATTGCTTTTTGTTTTGGCATGGGGTCCTCCTCGGTTGTGCTTCGATCGGCGCTACGTCAGGAAAAATTCCTTCGCCAGTTGTTGCTGCGTAGTGGCGTCCACCTGAAACAGCAGGCCCTTGACGGGCAGGCCGCCATCTTGCGCCAGGGCGGGATTGAGTTGCTGCAACATTGCACCGACACGCGCCATGCTGTTCTGCATCCATGCCGGAACGATCGGCCCGCGCAGAAGGTTCTTCATATTGACGGAAAGCTCAGGGGCCTTCACCATGCACAGCCAGCCATTCTTGTAAGGGTCGTCCACGATGAGGTTGGGGTTCTTCAAGACTTCGTGATTGACCGAGACGAGCACGCCCTCGACCGGCGAAAGCATGTCGATGTTCTGGCCTTCGCGAGTTACCGTGCACAGCTTCTGGCCCTGGCGCACCCAGCGATTCAGGTCGGCGATTTCGATGGCATCAATCTTGCCGAACAGATTTCCGGCGAATGCATCAATGCCGACGCGCGCATTCTGCCGGCCTTCGTCCATCACCCAGGTGTGGCCAGGATGGAACGCGTAATCTTCGGGGACATCAAAGCCTGCCTGCTTCAACATTACGGGCGCATTCAGTTTCTTTGCGGGCGCCACTTGCAACATTGCCGCCTCCTGCGGACGACGGAAATACATGACGGTAAGAATGAGTAAGAATGTAAGTAGGACGAATAAGATCGACATAAAGCCTCCTTACTTGCTCCGCCCGATGCCATACGGCTGCATCGGTTGGCAGAGCGGAGCACGAGCCGTTCGTTCCCCCTTGGTCAGTTTCGACAGCATGTGGAAGGTCGTCACGGCATCGTGCTCCGCCTTTGCTAGTGCACGTGGAGGGCAAATCTTTTCCCGAAAAAGGCTGCGATGGCAAAGGAGTTAGAGGCTTGGTGCCCGATTGCGGCGGGTTCAGCTACTGCGTTATGCATGGGTAGCGTCGCATTTTGCAGTGGCGCAAATTATGTCTGCTCCGGAGGCTGTAGCCCTGGGTAGAGCGGACCTTCAGGTCCGCGTTAGAGGCTCCACTTACTTTCTGAGCTTCATGCGCTGGACGCCGGCCTGAAGGCCGGCATCACCAAACGTCGAGTCGGTGCGAGTTCTCCTACACCAGTTCGGGCGTTTTCTTCAGGCGGCGCAACAGTGAGGTCGGGTGGATTCCGAGGATCCGGGCGGCGTGGGTTTTGTTCTGCCCGGTGGCATTCAGTACTTCGTGGATGTAACGGTCTTCGAGCTCGCGCAAGCTGACAAACTGATCGCCGGTGGGCGAGACTTCGAACGACGAAATCTCCTCGTGAGCGGCTTCTTCGTGATAATCACGAACTTCTTCCGGCAGATTTTCTTCGTCGATCTCCGTGCTGCTGCACAGGATCATGGTGCGTTCGATCACGTTGCGCAACTCGCGAATGTTGCCCGGCCAGGGATACCTTTGCAGCAACTCCGCAGCGGCGGGAGTGAAGCCCACGAAGCTCTTCTTCAGATCGTCGTTGAAGTGCTGCATGATGTCGAGGGCGAGGGGCAGGATATCTTCACTGCGCTCGCGCAACGGCGGGATGAACAACGGCAGCACATTCAAGCGGTAATACAAGTCTTCGCGAAACTCGCCTTTGCTGACGGCTTCCTTCAAAACTCGATTGGTAGCGGTAATGATGCGCACGTTCACTTGCACCGGCCTGGTACCGCCCAGGCGCATGAACGTTCCCTCTTCCAGCACGCGTAACAACTTTGCCTGCAAGCTGAACGAGGTGTTGCCGATCTCGTCGAGGAACAGCGTGCCTCCGGAGGCCTTCTCGATCAGCCCCTCCTTGCGCCGCCGCGCGTCGGTGAAGGCGCCCTGCTCGTAGCCAAACAGTTCGCTCTCCAGCAAGGTGTCAGGCAAGGCGGCGCAGTTCAGGCTGATGAGCGGCGCGTGGGCGCGCGTGCTGTTGTAATGAATGGCCTTGGCCAGCACTTCCTTGCCGGTCCCGCTCTCGCCTTGAATGAGAATGGTGGTGTGGTCGCTCTCCGCGGCGCGGCGCGCCATCTCCAGAATCTCGCGCATGGCCGGGCTTTCGGTCACCACGCGCCCGAAATCATAGCGGCCCTTGGCCGTCTGCACGGTGTCGTGGACCCGCACCCGCAAGGCCAGCATCTCGGTCGCGCGGCGAATGGTGCTGACCATGTCGGCGATGTGAAAGGGCTTGATGAGGTAGTCGTAGGCGCCCAGCTTCATGGCTTCCACCGCGCGGTCCACCACGTGATAGGCGCTCATCATCACGATGATGGTGGCGGGAGAAAGCTTCTTGGCCTGGCGCAGCACCTCGATGCCGTTGATGCCCGGCAGCACCACGTCGAGCAAGGCCAGGTCCGGCTTCTCTTCGCCCAGCGTGGTCAGCGCCTCCTCGCCGCTCATGGCCAGAAAAACTTCGAAGCCCTCGCTTTCCAGGGCGCGGCCAATGGTGCGTACGGTGAGTGCTTCGTCATCGACAATGAGGATGGAATACGACATGGCTACGCGATAACCTCCTCGGCAGGCTGCATGGCCTTGCCAACCTGGCGAATCGGCAGGGTCACGCGGACGGTCGTGCCCAGCTTTTCGATGCTCTCAACCTGGATGTCTCCGCCGTGGCTGCGCACGTAGCTTTGGGTGATGCTCAATCCCAGGCCAGTGCCTTTGCCGCGCTTGGTGGTGAAGAACGGCTCAAAGACGTGGGGCAGAATATCAGCAGGGATGCCGCTACCGGTGTCGCGCACCCGCAGCTCGATCACCTCCGCGAATTTAACTTTGTCGGCCAGGATGGTGATGGCGCCTCCCGGCGGCGTCGCCTGTGCCGCGTTGAGCAGCAGGTTCATCAGAATTTGCGAGAGCTGATTGGCGTCGGCGCTGATGCTGGGCAGGTCGAGCGGAATGCAGTTCTGCAATTCAATCTGCCGGAACATGGGCTGGTGCTCGAGAAACTTCAGGGTCTCGGCGGCAAGCCGGCTGAGATTGACTTTGCTGAGCATCAGCGGCGAGGGACGCGCATAATCCAGCAATCCGCGCACCGCCGAAGAAATTCGCCGCGCGCCTTCGATGCATTGCTCAATCTCTTCCCGGCGTTCCCCGCTGGCATCCTTCCACTCCAGCTCCAGGTGCGACAAGATTCCCAGCAGCGGGTTGTTGATCTCGTGGGCCGCGCCCAGGGCGAGCTGCGCCAGCGATGCGTACTTTTCATATTCCGTCAGTTGCGACTCGAACTGCATTTTCTCCTTGGCCAGTTCGCGCTCTTCCTCCAGGCGACGCAACAATTCCTGTTGCGCCACGTTGCGCTCGTATTCGCGATGATCGGCAAGCTCCTTCGACCGTTCGGCTTCGCGCTCCGCGGACTTGATACGCGTTCTGGCTAGAACTGCTAAAACCAGCAACAGAACAAAGCCCACCGCGATGCCGCCCCAGAACCCGCCATTGGAAGCGGGAGGGCTGGCGCTGAAGGCGTAGGATTTGGTCGAAAAAATTAGCGGTGCGGCGCAAGCCAGCGCGTGCAGCAAGAGGCGCGGAGTACGGCGCACACTTCGGTGCGCTCTTTCCAGGCGATCGCTCGGTGAAGCTGCGGCCAACATACACACCTCTCTACTATGAAGTTCGCGCAGTATTGGCATGGGAGCAGTGACCGCAGTCACCAGCACGGGTGATGGGTGAATGCGGGAGAATTTCAAGACTGTCGTTCTGAGCGTATTCCAACCTGGGGACGTCTTTACGCCGGATCAACTGCCGGCACAATTTCATCTGGCAGATCGGGTTCGGGCGGGGGCACGGAATCGACAGGATTTTCGGTTTCCAAGGCGAGCAGCGGCTCAGGAGCAGGGCTGGCCTCAGGCTCAGGCACGGGACGCGCATCGTCTTCTGCCAACGAGACGTTGGCCGCCAGACGCGCAAGACTCAGCAGATCGGCGCCGGCGAAATAGATTAACGCAATCACTGCCATCATCAGCAGGACCCAGCCTGGCGCGAGGTATCGCGCCAAACTTAATGGCGCGAACATTGCCAGGCCCATGGTTCCCAGCCACACCAGGCGAAGCGGAAGAAAGCCCAAACCCAGCAGAAACAGCCGTCCACCTCGTCGCGAGACGAAGTCCACCGATTGTGCCAGAGCGTCCATCGCCGGCGCGCCGTTGCGAATGCAAAACAACGGTGCGATTCCGAAGAACCAATTCAATGCCGAGCCGAACCACAATGCCAGGCCGATTCCGGTGACCAACAACAGCGCGGCCACACCGTTGCGGTCCTCTCCGGCCATGACCGTGCCGATTACCAGGCAGGCGATCGCTGCCGAGAGCGCGATCAACGACCACGCCGCGCGCAGCAGATTCAGCACCAGGATGGGCACAAATTGCCATGTCAGCTGGCCTGGGTCTTCGTCGGCGCTGAACATTGCGACCAGGCGGCGGAGCGTGGCGGCCCGGCCAGCGGTGGCGGCCAGGCACCACAACAGCGTCACGCCCAGCAGCAGCACAGATTGCTCCAACACGAAGCGCGCCAGGCTGCCGCGAAAGATATGCTGAATGGCATCGGAGAGCAACTGCGGTTGCAGTGTGCTGAGCAGAAATTCGTCGGTGGGGGAGACTTTCAGGCTGTCAAGAAACAGCCCGCCCGAGATAATCACCAGCGCACAAGCGGCAAAACCGAAGCACCAGCGCCACGTGAGTTCAGCCGCCAGCAGTGCCGGATCGTGCCAGATGGCGGCAAAGCCATCTTTGAACGGCGAACCCTCGCGACCGGGATGCGACATGGGTCAAGCATAGCAGCCGCTTGAGCGGTTTTGCCATACCGCTATAATGCGAGACGAAAGCGATACTGTCGGTTGGACATTGCACCAAGGCCCAGCCGCTGATTGCCCGGCAGCGCCGTCGCTGTGGCTAGAGGAGGTCGAAGATGTTCGCACGCAACGCACACTTCCGCGTGAAGTCGCTCAACCTGGCTGCTGACTTCGCCCAGACACTGGAGAGCGAGGTGCTTCCTTTGCTGCGCAAGCAGAAGGGCTTCAAGGGCGAAATCACGCTCTCAAATCCCGGCAATCTGGAGCGGATTTCCATCAGCCTGTGGGACAGCAAGAGCAATGCCGAGGCGTACGATGCCAACATCTACGCGCAAGTGCTGAAGATTCTCTCCAAGGTGATTGACGGGAAGCCCAAGATTCGCACGTTTGAGGTGGTTGCCTTAAACCTCAACCGCGAGACGGTCGCCGAGCACCAGAGTTCTTGATTGCTCCTCACCGCGCAGCACGCGCAATGCGCCTTCTACCAGCGCCTGCAGTTCGTCCTCGCCTGGATAAACGACGATGGGCGCGATCCACCGTACGTACTCGGTTAGCCGCGAGACCAACCGCTGCGAATGCGTCATGCCGCCGGTGAAAAGCACTGCGTTCACGCGTCCCTGCAGTACGGCCGCCATCGCACCAATCTCTTTCGCGATCTGATAAGCCATCGCCTCGAACACGATTTTGGCCTTGGCCTCTCCGCCGGCAATGCGGCGCTCCACTTCCATCAGGTCTTTCGTGCCCAGATACGAGTACAGTCCGCCCTCGCGGAACAGCAGCCCTTCCACTTCTTTCCGTGTGTACTTGCCGCTGAAACAGAGATCGACCAATTGCATTGCCGGCACGCTGCCGGCGCGCTCCGTGGAAAATGCGCCTTCTTCACGTGAATTGGTCACGTCAACCATGAGGCCATTTTCGTGCGCGGAAACCGAGATCCCGCTGCCCAGGTGGGCCACAATCAGCCGCAGCGATTCGTACGGTTCGCCACGCTCGCGAGCGCAACGCTTGGCCACCGCCTTGGAATTCAAGGCATGCGACAGACACTGCCGCTGCAACAGCGCCGACCCTGACAGGCGCGCACACTCCGGCCATTCGTCCACGCTGACCGGATCGACGACATACGCTGGCGCGCCCGCCTTTTGCGCGATGTCATACGCGAGAAAGGCGCCCAGGTTCGCGGCATGTTCGCCGCGCCGGGCCTCTCGCAATTCGTCCAGCATCTCCTGGTTCACAACGTAGGTGCCACTGGCCAGGGCGGGCAGCAGGCCGCCGCGCCCCACCACCGCATCAAGCCGGCCGACATCGTGTCCCGCGTGGGTGAGGGCAGCTTCAATCTGCGCCGAGCGAAATTGCTGCTGAGCCAGAATTGGGCGTCCCTGAAACTGCGCCATGTCGGCATCGGAATGCCGGATGTTCCCGACGAAGTCAGCGCGCTCGTTCACGTACAGCGCCGTCTTGGTTGAGGTAGAGCCCGGGTTGATCGCGAGCACCCGGAATTCATCTTGCGGCAAACAGCACCCCCAGCGCGATAGAGTTCACCTTGTCATCCACACTCTCCACGCGCGATGGAATCAGGATCGGCACGCGTGCTCCGGCAACCACATGCGCGCACTGCGAGCCGCCGAGGTACTTCACAGATTTCCCGAGCAGATTGCCCGCCTCGATGTTCGGAACCACCATGCAGTCAGCGTGGCCCGCGACTGCATGCCGGATGCCCTTGGCTTGCGCCGCAGACTCCAGCAGCGCGCAGTCGAGGGCGAGCGGGCCGAAGACCTCTACATCACCGAACTCGCCGGCTTCGGCCATTTCGGTAAGCAGCCGGGCATCGACACTCGAGGGCACCGAATCGCTGACCGCTTCGGTGGCACTCATCAGTGCGATCTTCGGGCGCTGCGAGTCCCACAGACCGCATGACCTCGATTGCGTTCTGCACGATCTGCTTTTTCTGCTCCAGATTAGGCAGAACATTCAGCCCGCCATCGCTGATGCCGACCAGCCTGGTCTCGCCCGCGAGCTTGTCTTCATAGAGCAGCACGTCGCTCAGCAGGCGGCCCGTCCGCAGGCCAGCCTGTTTGTCGAGCGCGGCCCGCAAGAGTTCGTCGGTGCGGAGATGGCCTTTCAGCAACAGGTCCACGTGGCCATCGTGCGCCATGCGAATTGCGACTGTGGCTGCGTCATCCGCGCTGATAAACTCTGCGCCCGCGACCAAGCCGAACAGACCGAGGGCCTCAGCTTTGGCGCGAATTTTCTGCTGGTTGCCGATCAACACCGGAATGGCAATCCCGAGATGCAGGGCGCCATCGGCCGCGGTGAGGGCGACCTCGTCGTCAGCCGCCACAATGGCGACGCGTTTCGGTCCCAGCGGCTGGGCGCGGAGGCGCAGTTCGGCGAAGGTAGTTATTTCCTGCCGGGCAAGTGCAGCGGAGCTTAAGGTCATGACCTATTCTTTCCTGCCAGCCCCTGCGTTTGCAGTGAGGCAGGTCACAATTGCGACCGGTAGGCGACCGCCGCGGGTTGCTTTACCATTGGAGTTTGCAAATCGACGCCTTTGCAAATCAATTCCAAGGAAAGGCAATCTCATGTCTAACTATCTGCTCAAGACCGAAGCTTCGGCGTACTCGTTTGCTGATCTGCAGCGCGACAAAGCAACAGTGTGGGACGGCGTAACTAATCCGGCCGCGGTGAAACATCTGCGCGAAATGAAGCCGGGGGACAGGCTGGTCATTTACGAGACCGGAGATCGCAAGAGCGCAGTTGGCGCCGCGTCCGTCGTTTCCGTCGAGGCTACCGATCCCAGGAAGCCCATGGTGAAAATCAAGGCTGGAAAGGCGCTTCCGCAGCCGGTGACTTTGCAACAGATCAAAGCCAACAAGCTGTTTGCCGATTCGCCTCTGGTGCGTCAGGGAAGGCTTTCCGTCGTACCGTTGACCGACGCGCAGTACAAGGCGCTGACGGGCGAATAGTGCAAAGGGCCGAATAGTGGGAGCCTCGCGCACGCTGCATGCCGCATTGACACGGGCCCGCCCGGTGAAGCAGAATTCTGGCACTCAGTTTCCCGAGTTTGACCGCTTTGTGGGATTCCCAAAAGAGGTTTCACCTCGATATTTGCGCCTGTTGGTGCGGGCGCCGCTCAGCACCGTCGCAAATTGCGACCTTGAGAAAGAGGTTTGTCTTGACGAAGAAGTTGTGTCCTCGCCGTGATCACATTCTTGTTTGTTGCCGCCCTGCTCGCACCGGCGCAGACGCTAACCACACTGACTCACCAGCCGCCCGACGGAGCCGGGATCGGCTTTTTGCTGACCGATGGAACCGCGGTGTTTCAAGGCTAACGGGCTTAGCGATTGGTGGAAGCTGACGCCCGATATTAACGGAAGCTACGTGAATGGGACGTGGAGCCAACTCGCCAGCCTCCCCAGCAACTACCATCCGGATGCTTTCGCTTCGGCAGTATTAGCGGACGGCCGGCTTTTGATTGAGGGTGGCGAGTACAACTTTAACAATTTCGTACTCACCAATCTGGGCGCGATTTACGATCCCAGGGCCAATACCTGGACGCCGCTGACTCCTCCGCCCGGCTGGGACTACATCGGAGATTCTCCGTCGGTGGTGTTGCCCAACGGGCATTTTCTTATCGGCCGTAAGTTGGACATGCAAGTGGCGGAACTGGATCCGGCCACCATGACGTGGACGTTACTGGGATCAAGCGGCAAGAGCGATTTCAATGCGGAAGAGGGCTGGACTCTTATGCCTGGCGGCACCGTTCTGACCGCTGATGTGTTGGACAATCCCAACTCGGAAAGATACATCCCCTCCATGCAGCAATGGATCTCCGACGGCAGCACGATTGCGAATCTTCAGGGGCCGCCCGAGGAGGGCTGTCTCCACTATGGAGGAGGCCAGTACTGTCCTCCGGGTGAAATCGGCCCTGCCATTTTACGGCCCGACGGCACCGTGTTCGCAACTGGAGCCTTGCATCTGGGCGCCTCGACCGGACATACCTCGGTCTATCATCACGGGGCCAGCCCTACCGATCCGGGCACCTGGGTCCCCGGCCCAGACTTCCCCAATGGTGATGACGCGGGCGACAACTTTGCCGCGCTGCTGCCCAATGGCAAGGTGTTGGTGGAGGGCAACTCGGGTAGATTTTACGAATTCGATGGGACAAACTTCAGCCCTACATTGTTCAGCAATGGTGGCAGTTTACTGGTGCTGCCTACAGGCGAGGTGATTGTCGGGGGCTCAGAGGTCTATACCTCTACCGGAACCTATATTCAACCGTGGACGCCGGCCATCTCCATTTTTCCATCCACCGTTGTCCGCGGTCAGAGTTACACCATTTTCGGCCGGCAATTCAACGGCCTGTCACAAGCAAATGCGTTCGGGGACGAGTATGAGACCGCCACAAATTACCCCTTGGTGCGGATCAAGAATGTTGCCACCGGACATGTTTTCTACGCCAAGACCCACGACCACAATACGATGGGTGTGGCCACCGGCGCTGTCCCAACATTCACGCATTTCGATGTACCTGCCGGAATGGAAACTGGACCAAGTACGCTCGTCGTGGTGGCGAACGGTATCCCCTCGCTCCCGGTCCATATCACGGTAAATTAGCGCCTCAACTCAACGTGTGATTTTCATTGTCCCTCCTGTGCCGAGCTTCACATGGCATGGGAGGGACAAGTGCTTTTCTAGGCGGGAGACCGCAGAAGAATGAACTTGGGTGCGGGTCTACTGGTTGTGTTTGGCTGCCGTCAACTCATTCCTGATTTCGGCGATGGAGCTTCCGTCACCCCCAAAGTCATAGTTCCCCTGAGTAGTCGCCAGATGGAGCAGGCCATCAGAACTGATTCTTATGTCCCTGATTTCGTCAGGCGTGAGCACTATGTCCGGCTCGCAAACATTGGGGCTGGGCGCGAACACGCAGTGGTAGCTCACGGCGCCGGAGCGCGATAGAGTCAAAACGCCATTGGAGTACCACTCCAGGGGACTTCCAGCCTTGGACTTGGAAAAGAACCCAAGTTTGTTGACATGGCGGTGCCGCACCCTGAAACTTCGAGCAGAAGTGGGTGGCTGTTGTTGTTGCCGGAGCGGCGGTGGCGGTGGCTGGACCAGTTGTTGCTGTGGTGGTGGTTGCTGCTGCGGGACTTTTACCTTGGCGGGCTTGTGGGTTGTGACACTCGGTTGGTTTGGCACGGTTGGCAAGGTGAGACTCGCCGATGGCTGGTTGCCCGAGGTCGGCTGGCTTGGCGGCTGAACTATCGGTGCACTCGTGCCTCCACCCGAGAGACTACCTGAAGGCCTACTACCAGTCGGTTCATGTGAACCAGACTTCAACCAAACCACAGCCCCGATAATCAAAGCTACAGCCAGGACCAGGCAGGCAGCGCCGATCTTAAAGTTATTAGAGTGCAAAAATTCGGTGCCCGATGTTTGGCGACGTGGAACGTCAGGTTGCTCAACTGGCCCACTCCGTCCCTGAGTATGCGTAGTCGGCGGCGGCGGCGTGGTTGAGATGTTGTACGGGGCGCCCTGTCCGGTTCCTCTTGACGGTCCGCCTGCCGCGTATCCCGCACCCGGCATTTGACCCAAGGCGTCGGGAGCCTCGAGAGCGGCGCCAAACTCTTCCACCGTGCGGAAGCGGTTGGCCGGGTCCTTCTCCATGGCCTTCAGGACAGCAGCCTCGATTCCTCCAGGGACGTAGGGGTAATAAATACTAAGTGGAGGTGGCGGGGTATTGACATGATCGTACTGAACTTGGAAGTCGCTCTCACTCTCGAAAGGAACGTGCGCCGTAAGCATCTGGTACAGAGTCACACCCAGGGAGTAAATGTCAGACCGATTGTCAATGTTTTGATTTCGAATCTGCTCCGGAGACATATAGGCAACCGTGCCGACGGCCACTCCGGTGCGCGTCAATCTCCTGGCGCTCAGGGCCTTGGCGATGCCGAAATCCATCACTTTTACAATGCCGTGCCGGTTAATCATGATGTTGGCCGGCTTTATGTCGCGATGGATAATTCCGAAACGGTGAGCAAAACCGATACCGAGCAGGGCCTGCTTAAAAAGCGGAACGGCGTCGTGATACTGCATTACGCCATTGCGCTGGATGGTTTCCTCCAGGTTGATACCATCCACATACTCCATGGCGATCAGCCAATTGCCATCCACATTAATGAAGTTGTAGAGGGTCGCAATATTGGTGTGGTTCAGGTTGGCCTGGGCCTTGGCTTCGGACTGAAAGCGCTCGATTAATCCGGGATCGCGATTCAATTCGCTGGAAAGGAACTTTATCGCAACGGTTCGGTCAAGGTTAACATCGACGGCCTTATACACTACCCCCATGCCGCCTTCGCCCAGCTTCTCCTCGATGCGATAGTTTGCGATCTGCGTGCCAATCATGAAAAGTTCACCTCAACTACCCAGGCTAGTTCGTTGCGCCCATATTCATCTTCAAGACTTGCAGCGTGATGTTGTCGGGTGCACCGCGGTCTTTAGCGCGTCGCACCAGTTCCTTGCAGGCATCGGACGCGGAAAGACTCTGCAAAACTTCAAGCAGTTCTTCTTCGCTCAGCAAGCTCCACAGCCCATCGGTGCACAGCAGTAAAATGTCTCCCGCCAGCAGCGGGATTGGCTCTTCGGGAATTTCCGGCTGGAATTCGTGCCCAACGCCCATGGCCTTGGAGAGAACATTTCTGTCGGGATGGTTCTCCGCATCCTCCGGCTGAATAATGCCGGCCTCAACCATATCGTTGACGCGTGAATGATCGTTGGTCATGCGATTCAGGATCCCATGGCGAACCAGGTAGAGCCGGCTATCGCCAATGTGGGCATAGCAGAGTTGCGAATCGATCAGCGCCACGGCCGTACAAGTGGTCCCCATTCCGGAAAGCTGTGAATGGTCACGGGCGTGTTGCTGGATTTGTTCGTGTGCGGACTGGAAACCAACTAACAGCGCGTGCTGAGGATCACCGGGAGTATCTCGATAGGCTTGGCGCACAGCTTCTACCGCCAAATGACTGGCTTCTTCTCCACCTTCGTGACCGCCCATGCCGTCGGCCACAATTGCGAGCCGCCCCTTGCGCTGGAATTCTTCATCGCTATCCGGCTCCCAATAGCCGTAATAGTCCTCATTGTTCTCGCGTTGCAACCCGACATCGGTAAGGTTGGCCAGCTCAATTCCAGATCGAATGTTCATGGATGTTTCGTGGGCCTATAAGCACTTGAATTTCAGAGTAACTTCGCCCAGGCGGATCAGATCGTTGTCCTTGATTTCTTCCCGCGCGATTCTTTCTTGGTCGAGATTCAGGTAGGTGCCGTTGGTGGAGTCGAGGTCGGTCAAGAAAAACTTGCCCTCCTGGGCCCGCAGACTGGCGTGCTTGCCGGAAATCGTAGGATGAGGAATCACGATGTTGCAAGAAGGATCGGAGCCCAACGAATTTTGCCCCTCGCGAATCCGAAAGTCCTTTCCCTTGTCCAGGCCGTCGATCAGCACCACCCAGCCCATCAACGGCGCCTTGTGCAAGTCGGCCATCACCACCGTCTTGCGTACCACTGCCGCCGCAGTCGGGGCCGCAGGAACCTGCGCCGCAGTCGGTGTCGAAGCCGAAGAGTCGATGCGGGTTTTCTTCAAGTCTCCTGCACCCGGCATGAAGCCCGTCTTTTGGCAATAGGGGCACAAGTCCCAGGAGTCTTCCATCTGATGTCCATTGGCACAGAACTTAGCCACGATAATCCCCCAATCTTCCGCGCTGCTTACAGGCTAAACACTATAGTAGGTGAAGGTTGCGGCCGACCTGCCGATCAGGATGCGGTCTCCGTTCTTTAACGGCACTTTGCTGACCCTCGGCGAGTCCATGGAGTTGACGAAAACTCCGTTGGTAGAGCCATGATCGATCAACATCACGCTGCCATCCAAAGGCAGGACCCAGGCATGCTCTTTGGAAACATCGTCCTCCGACAGCACGACCTGGCATTTGGACGAATCGCGGCCGATCAGCAATCCCTGCTTGGGTATGGTGAATCGTTGGCCGGCGAGCGGTCCGGAAACACACTGCAAGCTCCCATAGTTTTGAACGCCCGGGCTCTGAGCTGCGCCCTGAGGAGGTTGCGACAACTGCGGTCTGCCCATCGTCGCCCCAGCTACCGCAGCCGAGGCCGCTGCAGCGGGCGCCAGTTGCGGCTTTCGCCGGGTCAGCGCAAACCCGCCCACGGCCAGCAGGACCAGCGCCACTGCAACCCACATTAGGGTCTGAGAGTATTGCGAAAAAAAGCCTGCACTTGCTGCATCACGGTCGATCCGGTCAATGTACTCCTCCACAAATGGAAAACTGGCCCGCTCCTCCTTGATCTTCACAAACTCAGCGCGGGCCTGGCGTTTGTCTCCCGCGTCGTACAAGGCCAGCGCATCGCGGTACTGTGCGGAAAGCCCGCTGTCCCTGGGTTTAATGTTCAACTCTTGTATGTACTGGTCGACAATGGAGATCGGAACCAGATAATAAAGTCCCGAAACATCTTCGCCAGAGGCGCCAGCAGTCGAGATTCCTATGACTTCGCCACGCTCATTGAAGCCGGGTCCGCCGCTGTTGCCGTGATTAATGGAAGCATCGGTTTGGATGGCTTTCCATCCGCCATGCATGGGCGCCAAGCGGCTGAATACTCCGGCTGTCAGGGTGGGTGCGGTCCCAGGCTCTTCATTGGAGTTTGGCACTTTCGCAGCGGCGGGATACCCGAATACATAGATACGGTTACCCTGAGATAGCGCCGTATCATCTCCCAAGGGAACCGTGGGAAGATTGTCCGCCTCGACTTTGAGAATAGCTACATCCTTCTGCGAGCTGGCTTCGCCCGCCTTGTTCTTTCCAACGAATGGTTCGCCTTCCTTTCTCACATCGCACTCTAAATCCTGCACTACAGTTGAAACTCCGTTAAATACCGGGATGCTAGCCGTAATCATTTTGGCCTGACGATTGTAACCAATGATTTCTATGGCACCATCTTCTTGGGTGAAATAGTGCCACAAGGCATGTTCCAACTGCGGGCGCAGTGGATCGTCGCTGGGTAGGTCGGCCTGGGCAGCCAAATTGCTAATTATCTCATTCGTTGTTTTCCCGATAACACTGCTGGCGGTCATTTTGATCAGTTCCACCCGGTCTATCGAGATGACATGCTCATTGGTAACGATGTATCCATCTGGCGTGATGATGAAGCCAGAGCCCTGCATCTCCCACTCTTTTCCTGCGGTAGTGACACTCGACGACGGCTTCAGGACGTTGGGATGCTTCGCAATTTCTGCCAGAAATGCTTTTTTTCTGTCCCCTTGCGTGTTAGCGACGACTCCAGCTTTGACTTGACTCTCAACACGCTTCCAAATCTGGCCGGGATTCTTGATAGCCGGCGTCCGGACTTGGAGCGTGACGTCCCATACACTCTTGATCACGACCACGCCTGGCCTGTTCCGCTCGGCGATTTCAGCGCCGCTGAGCACTTTCGGGGCGTCGGCGCGAACTCCTGGCGCAACCACGACCGCCATTGTGAGCAAGAGTAGTCGAGCGCCCGGCAGAGTCCTGCCCAAACGTTCTCTCTTCACTTCGCCTTTGGCGAAACACTCCTGTGCCATGAAACTGCCTCCTCTTACCCAGTGGGACAAATGATCGTGACCTCAAAGACCGACATTGCCGCACACTGCTGCCACTGCTTCGGGAGGAAGGGTCTCCATTCCACCAATGGGGAAGATACAGGCATGCATCGTGGCGCCGAGGTCGACTTTAGGTGGGTGGAATTATACCGCAAGTAATTTGCGCTTTTGAACACAATTCAACGAGTAAACGCGGGAAATCTTCGGATTCGAGCTGCGCGTCCTAAGCGACGAGACCGGTTTTGGGCCACGAATCAAGCAGGCGGCCTTAATGAGAACGGGTTTAAGGAAGTTAGTCATGCGCGGCGGCGGCCGTGGGTGGCCGATTGGAGAGTGGGCTGTTTTGAATTATTCGCACATCGGTCCAGGTCGCTTGATTTTCCGATAATCCGCATCAGTCAGCCCGATTTCCTTGCGCACTTGTCTCTGCAGGGCTCGCACTCGTTTAGAAGTAACACGCTCACAGATCACCGCACTCCACAGGTCGCCAGTTGCTCTATCAACTGCGTAGTTCCCCCAAACGACGCTGCCACGTGGATTGTCGCAGGTGACCTCGATGAAATAAAACCATGGCGGATCGTTGATCTCGAAATCGTCCAGTCCATATCCTGGAAGCCGCTTCGTTACATCGGGAATTGACGCCTCCAGAATTAGGTGCGCTTGTTGAATAGTGAGTTCTTTTGGTGGCCGTACCATCTGTGCATCGGCGACGACACAGGCGAGAATAACCAATGCGAATAGCTTCATGGCGCTAAGTAGGCTTCTTTCTGCTCCAATAATCCCACCAATTCTTCCAAACTCCAATTGTTATCACAGCCTGCCGGCACTCCCTCCTGCTACACTCGAATGTTTTGCCAGCGCGTTTGGACGCGCTATCCAACCTTCCTTATTGAGGCAATCATGGACATCAAGACAGTCGGAGTTATCGGCGCAGGCACGATGGGCAATGGCATCGCTCACGTTTTCGCGAAGAATGGATACAACGTGCTGCTGGTTGACGTGGAGCAGCGCTTCATCGACCGTGGCCTGCAAACCATCAGCAAGAACTTGGAACGCGAAGTCACCAAGAATAAGCTGACTGCCGAGCAGCGCGATCAGGCCCTGGGGCGCATCACGGGCGTGCCCGATCGCAAGCGGCTGGCCGACTGCGATTTCATTGTGGAGGCGGCCAGCGAGCGCTTTGAGATCAAGGCCGAGCTGTTTCGCGATCTCGATGCCATGTGCTGGCCTGAGGTCGTGCTCTCCTCAAACACCTCGTCCATTTCGATAACCAAGCTGGCCGCGGTGACCAAGCGGCCCGACAAAGTCATCGGGATGCACTTCTTTAATCCCGTGCCGGTAATGGAACTGGTCGAGCTGATCCGCGGATTGGCCACCTCAAACGAGACCTTCATGGCGGTCAAGGCACTTGCGGAGAAGTTGAGGAAGACGCCGGTGGAGGTGAACGATGCGCCCGGATTTGTTTCGAACCGCGTCCTGATGCCGCTGCTGAACGAAGCCATGTACGCGGTGATGGAAGGCGTGGCCACGCCCGAAGCCGTGGACGCCGTCTTCAAACTCGGCATGGCGCACCCCATGGGCCCGCTGACCCTGGCGGATTTCATCGGACTCGACGTTTGCCTCGACATCATGCGCGTGATGCAGTCAGGCCTCGGTGACCCCAAGTACCGCCCCTGTCCGCTGCTGATCAAAATGGTCGATGCCGGATGGCTGGGCCGCAAGTCGGGCCGCGGGTTTTATCAGTATTAGAATTAGAGCGAAATCGGTCTTAACAGGGCACGGCTTTCAGCAAGCCGCCGAAAAAGTCTGGTGAAGATCCTCGGTGGGAGCCCCCTGCTTTAGCAGGGGGAGCTGGACTTCAGTCCAGCGGAGAAGGAATCAAAGTGATATCGGCTTTAGCCGCGGGATTTGCCGGCCAGCGCTAAAGCGCATGGTGAAGTCGGAAATTTGTTCTGGAGCGCTGAAGCGCTCCTTCCCCCGCATGAATGCGGGGGCTCCCACCAAGAATCACACTGCCGCAGGCCGTCACTGACCGCGCCGCAGTAACTCCCTCAAGTTCTCGATCACCGCTGGATTGGCATCGCCGAGGATGACGTATCGCAGCCCTTGTTGCGTCCACGTTCGCACCGTGAACGACGAGCTCTTGTCCGCAAAGAACGACACCGGCATCGCCAGTTGAGGCGTGTCGCGGAAAATGAAGACCGAAATGAAGTGGCGCTGATAGCCAAATATCAGGTGCGCGCCCGGTTCCTGGTGAAAGTAAACCACCCGGCCGCCCACCAGCGTGAACGGTGTGCCCTGCAGTTCCGGCAGGTCGAAAGTGAATGGAATTCGGCCCTGGAACCAGGGCTTGACCGTGTGCCGGTCGGTGGAAACCACCTCGACCGGATTGGCGCTGGCCAACGCGGTCACGTGAAGGTCGGCAAACTCGGCGACCGCCTTCGCACTCTGCCGGCGAACGGATGCAATGAACAGTCCGGCCGCCAGTAACAGAAGCGCAGCGGTGGCGAGCGCCCAGCCAGTCCAGTATCGCGAGGTAAAGCTCATACGCCGCTTTCCGTCTATGGGGATCGCATCGCGCGAAGCTACGGCTTCGCCTTGGAGCGAACTGAAGACCCTAACTCGCAATTCCGGCGGTGCGGCGTAGCGATTTCCAGCGCGGCGCACCGCCATCTTGCTTTCCATCATGGCCAGAGTGGTCGCGGCGCAATCGGCACAGGTTGCCAGGTGCTGGCGAAAGGCCTCCATTTCAGGCGGCGGCAGCTCGGCATCCACGTAGCTTGCGACCCGGCCCTGCCATGTTGAACAGTTCGTCATGATGATTTCCTGGCCCCGCCAGCACTCTCGCTACGCTCTCCGGCGAGCATCTGCCGCAGCAGTTTCCGCCCGCGCGCAATCCGTGACATCACCGTGCCGACCGGGACCGAAAGTACCTCTGCGATCTCCTGATATTTCATCTCCTCGACATCACAAAGCAGGACGGCTTCGCGGTAGATGACGGGGAGGCTATCGAGCGCGGCCTGCAGCGCCTCGCGGGTAGCTGAAGCCAGCGCCAGCGACTCGGGCGTCTCCCACGTCACTGCAATGGTTTCTTCATCCGCAGGATCTAGCTCAACCGTCAGCCTGGCACGTAGTCCGGTGCGCGAGGTCAGGAACGTGTTGCGCAAAATTCGAAATATCCAGGCACGGAAATCGCTGCCCGGCACAAATGATGAAAACCCGTTCAGCGCCTTCCTGCATGTCTCCTGCACCAGGTCTTCGGCTTCGGTGGGGTCCTGCGCGAGCCAGCGCGCAAAGTTGTAGAGCGAATCGAACAGCGGCATGGCCAGCCGCTCGAACTCTCCGTAACTGGGCGTCTCTGCTGTCAATTCCCCTGCTCTCGCTAACTCTCGGACGTGCGCTTTTATTCCCACGATTCTAAAACTTTTATTTTTGTTTCTGCCGGGGTTTTGCGGGAATGAACGCGGCGCCCGGCGGTTAGCGATAACGACGGGCAAGTGCAGCGCAAATGAACGAGGAGGAAAAGCCGATGAAAGTTGAAGCGAAGCAACCGCGTTCCGATGGACCTGAGAGCGACGGCATCGACCGCAGGGGATTCTTGAAATGCATGGCGTGGGCAGGAACGGGCGCCTTGTGCGTGATCAAAGGCGGAGTGCTGAACTCGTATGCCTTTGGCCGGCTCCCCGGAATGGGCAGTCATGAACTCCAAGGAGAACTCAGTTTCGTTCAAATCAGCGACAGCCACATGGGTTTCGACAAAGCTGCGAACCCCGACGTGGTTGGCACGCTGAAGGCCGCGGTGGACAAGATCAACGCGCTGCCGGTGGCGCCCGCGTTCATCCTGCATACCGGCGACATCAGCCATCTCTCGAAGCCGCAAGAATTCGACACCGTGGACCAGTTGCTGAAGAGCGCCAGCACCAAAGACATCTTCTTTGTTCCCGGCGAGCACGACGTGCTGAACGATGATGGCAAGCAGTATCTGGATCGGTATGGCAAGGGATCGCAGGGAGCAGGTTGGTACAGCTTCGACAAAAACGGCGTGCACTTCGTTGGACTGGTAAACGTGCTGAACCTGAAGGCCGGCGGTTTGGGCAGCCTGGGTGCAGAACAGTTGGAGTGGCTGGCGAAAGACGTCAAGCATCTCTCGAAAAGCACGCCCATCGTGGTTTTCGCGCACATGCCGCTGTGGAGCGTGTATCCGGAGTGGGGTTGGGGCACCGAGGACAGCGCCCAGGCGCTGGCCAACCTGAAGCGCTTCGGCTCGATCACGGTGTTGAACGGACACATCCATCAGACCATGCAAAAAGTTGAAGGCAACATCACCTTCCACACCGCGACGTCCACCGCCTTCCCTCAACCGAAACCGGGGCAGGCGCCTTCGCCCGGGCCCATGAAAGTTCCAGCGGACCAATTGCGCACTCTGCTGGGTGTAACCGACGTCAACTATGTTCGCGGGAAACATTCGCTGGCGGTGGTTGATTCGAGCTTGGCTTGAAGCGCGGAAACCATCTGAAGAAAGCGCTTCGAAAATTGCCGTCAGCGGCTAAAGCCGTTCTCATACACCGCGTGACGGCACGACTGAAGTCGTGCCCTGATACAAGTCTCTGACCTGTGACTGGCTGAAGGCATGCCCGGTTACAAAGCGCCGTGCGTACCTTGGCGACATTCGCCGATTTTGAAAGACGCTCTGGATATCAAACCCCAGAGCACAACGACAAGGAGTGATCATGATGAAAACCAAAACTTGGATGTTCGGTATGGCGATATTGCTGGCGGCATTCGCTGCCAGCTCCAGGCAGAGTATCTTGGCTGCTACTCTGCCGGCGAAGTCGGAGGTCGCGGTCAAGATCGACAACTTCAGTTTTTCGCCGGCCACCATCACGGTTCCCGCCGGCACCACCGTGCGCTGGACGAACCGCGACGATATCCCCCACACGGTGGTCGCCGACGACAAGGCTTTCAAGTCGAAGGCGCTTGATACCGACGAGGACTTCACTTACACCTTCACCAAACCGGGCACCTACAGCTACTTCTGCTCCATTCATCCCAAGATGGTCGCCAAGGTTGTGGTGCAGTAACGGGAGGACAACGTGCACCCCTTTGACCTCAAGTCCGCACTGCTCGCCCGGCACGCGCAACACGTTGTGCTGGTCCACTTTCCCATCGCGTTATTTCTGGTGGGAGTGGGCTTCGACTTCTTTGGGCTGTGGAAGAAGACCCGTGTGCTGGCCGACGCGGCCTATTACGATCTGCTGCTAGCGGCAGTTTCGGCGCTTCCGGTGATGGCGACGGGCATCCTGGCGTGGCGTTGGCAACTGGAAGGTCAGCGACTCAAAGGAGTACTGCTCCTGCACTTGGTGATGGGATTGATTTCGGGCACGTTGATCTTGCTGGTCTGGAGCATCCATTTTCGGGCGCGCCGGAATCCCACGAGGAAATTACCGGCCTACCGCCTGCCCATCGAGATAGTGGCTGCTGCGGTGATCGCGGTGACTGCCCACCTTGGCGGCTTCCTGAGCGGCGTCAACGGTCCGGGATAAATGGTGGAGTTTCAGTTGGGCAAAAATAAGCCCGCAGGAGTTAACCGAATGTTGACCGGTTGCGCCTGGTCAGCACCCCGAGAACCCCTGCGGGTTATGCCTACCACAAACACATTAAAGAATCTGCAACACTAGTATCGGCAAAATTCAGATTGCCGTCAGTGACCGCCGTCACTCCGAAGGCATTATCACCAACTTTCATTGACATGCAGAGGCTGCCACGATAAAGTTTGGTAGCCACGACCGGTGGTCCTGCCCGCCCTCCTGTCCGAGCAAAACAACAACTCCTCGTGCTTACTTACACACTAGTCTGAATTAGCCACACAGAAGGAAGAGAGTTTTAATGAAACCTTTGTATTCGCTTTTCTCGCCTGGCATCCGCCGGGCAGTGCTTACCTCTGCTCTGGGACTGGCCGTTAGCTTCGCCGGCGCTATGCCAGCTTTGGCCCAGGGCGTTCAACGACAACTCAGCCAAGACAGCTTCACCGATCCCGGCGCTCAGCACATGACTGAAGTTGAGCCCGGCGCGTTCTCCTACGGTCCGGTAATTGTTACGGCATTTCAGGTGGCACGAATCTCCAGCGGTGGTGGCGACGATGTCGGTTGGGCAACCTCGCTGAACGCTGGTATCACCTGGAACAACGGAGTCCTGCCTGGGCTCACCGTGCACGGTGGTGGTGGCGGAACCAATAGTGCCGCCAGCGATGCCTCAGTCGCTTATGACGCAAAACACGGTATATGGATGATCTCTACTCTGCCGATCGGAGCTGGAGACAATGTCGCAGTGAGCCGCTCGGCCGACGGCATGCATTGGGGCAACCCGATCTACGTTTCAACCGACGGCGGTGACGACAAGAATTGGATCATGTGCGATAACACTGCCACCAGCCCGTTTTACGGAAATTGCTATGTGGGATGGGACACCCCCGAAATACAGATGAGCACCTCCAGCGACGGCGGACTTACTTGGGGAGCAGCGAAAGCTACGGCGGCCTTTGACTACGGTATCGGGGTCAATCCTGTGGTGCAGCCCAACGGTACAGTGGTAGTGGGATTTGCCGACTACAACGGCGGCATGTCGGCCTTTACCTCGACCAACGGTGGCCAGAGCTGGAGCGCAGCGATAAGCATCTCCAGCGCTCCCAGCCACGGTGAAGCCGGGGACCTGCGCAGTGCCGGCCTTCCTTCCACGGCCATTGATGGCGCCGGCAAAGTGTATGTGTCGTGGCCCGACTGCCGCTTTGAAAGCGGCTGCGCTGCCAACGACATTGTGTACAGCTCTTCGACCGACGGAATCCATTGGAGCTCGGTGGTACGCGTCCCCATTGATCCCATCAACAGCGGAGTGGACCACTTTATTCACGGTATGGGAATTGACATCAGGACGTCGGGCAATTCGGCCCATATGGCAATCACCTATTACTTCTATCCGGTTTCGAATTGTGGCAGCAGCTGTCAGTTGTTTGCAGGCTTCACGTTGTCGAGTGATGGAGGACAGACGTGGACTGCGGGCCGGCAGCTTTCCGGTTCCATGCAGTTAAGCTGGCTGCCCGACACCTTCTCCGGCAGAATGGTGGCCGATTACGTGGCGACGGTGTACCCAGCGGGAGGAAGGGTTTTCCCGATTTACGTTATCGCTCGCCAACCGGCGGGTGGCCTCTTCCAGCAAGCGGTTTACACCGAAGGTTACGGCTTAACGTCGGATGAGATGACGGAGCAGCGGATGAGCTCAATAGACGACAAGCCCATACCGGGCGCGAAGTCTGACCATCCGGCGAGGCGGCCTGAAGATCGTGACAACGAACTTCCCATTCATCCCGGCACGACGCCTCCAGGTAAATAACAGCCAGGTTCACTAACTCCAGGGCCGCCGGCGCAATTAGCTGGCGGCCTTTTTCATTGCATCGGACGGGAAACCCCCGATTTGATGCTGGCCGCTGAATCGGCCGGACGCGGCTTCCTGTCGAAACCGCAGCCCGGGTTCGTCTCAACATGAACCTTTGGGCACTTTGGTGCGTATTACACTGAGGCCACAGCAATTCATAACAGTGGGAAACACAAACTGACGCCAATGTCAGTTTCAGGAGACAAGGAAATGTTTGTTGCCAGATTGCTTCAAGGCGCGCTGCGAAACACGGCCGCATTGGCGATGGTGTGTCTGCTTGTAACAGCGGGTTATGCCCAGAATGCAACTTCACCGAGCGCCCCGACCAACATGCCACCCCTGACGCCGCTGCCGCAGACCCCGGCGCCGCAGCATAACGCCCATGCGTATTCTGACCAGAATTATTCCAAGCCCAAATCTCCATTCCCTAATGTGATTGCGCCCTACACATCGCGCAGAGTGCCGCCGCCAAACCTGACCAACTCGGCGCGGACCGACCAACTCTTCCGCGATGGCAAGATCTACCTGTCCATCAATGATGCGGTAGCCATGGCGCTGGAAAATAATCTCGACATCGTCTTGCAGCGTTACAACCTCTCGATTGCCGACACCGATTTGCAGCGCACAAAATCGGGCGCAGTCGCACTGGGTGTCAATTCCAACATTGTGCAGGGCACGCCGGGAGGTACGATTGGCTCGACCGCAGCGGGTGGCACTGGCAGCTCTACGACTGGTGCAACGGGGACTGGCGCAGGGGGCACGCAACTCGGAGCTGGCGGGGCGGGCGCGGGCGCTCTCGGCATCGTAGCTTCAACTCTCGGTGCAGGCCCTGCGATCGACAGCTACGATCCTACCCTGACGGGAAATATTCAAGGCGAGCACGCCACCACGCCGCAGTCCAATATCATCTTCACCGGCACGCCTACCCTGGTCCAAAACACGAACTTGTACGACTTCGGCTACACCCAGGGGTTTCCGACGGGGACCTTGATGACGGTAGGCTTCAACAACAACCGCGTCACCACCAACTCGCTGTTCAGCCTGGTTTCGCCGGCCTTGAACCCCAGCTTCCGTTTCCAACTGCGGCAACACCTGCTGCAGGGCTTCGGGTTCGATCCCAACTTGCGCTGGATTCGCATTTCCCGTAACAATCGCGCGATCGAGGACGTGGTATTTCGCCAGCAGATCATCCAAACGGTTTCGCAGGTCGAAAATATCTACTGGGACCTGGTGACCTCCTATGAAGCCGTGAAGGTGAACGAGCGCGCACTGCAACTGGCGGAGAAAACGCTCTCCGACGATCAGGAGCAGATCAGGATCGGCACGTTGGCTCCCATTACGCTGCTTCAGGCCCAGAGCGGAGTTGCCACCGCCAGGCAAAACCTGATCGGTTCGCAATCCAATCTTCAGCTCGAGCAACTGCTGATGAAGAACGCCATCACCAAGAACATGGGAGATCCCATGCTGGCGGTTGCGCCGGTCATTCCAACCGACACCCTGCAATTCAACGAGCAGTACGAAGTCCGTCCGGTTGAAGACCTGATTCAAGAGGCCCTGCAGGCGCGTCCTGAAATCGCGGTGGCACGCTTCAACCTGACCAACCTCGAGATCTCGCGCAAGTCGCTCAAGAACGCGCTGCGGCCGACGCTGGACGTGTACGCGTTTTACGGGGCCTCGTCCTTGGCGGGTGACCAGAATCCAGGCTTCCCAGACTGCGGCCCGGGTGGAATTCCGGGAGAAAATTGCTTGCCTCCCGGCACCATTCCCAGGAGCGGCTACCCAAACGCATTTCACGATCTGTTTAACAGTTCAGCGCCCGACAAGGGACTCGGGGTGAACCTCAACATTCCTTTGCGCAATCGTGCTGCGCAATCCGAACAAGTACGCTCGGACCTGGAATACCGCCAGTCGCAGGTTGCCCTGCAGCAAACCGAGAACCAGATAACGCTGCAGGTGCGCAACGCGCAATTCACCATGCAGCAAAACTATGCCGCGCTGCAGGCGGCGATCGCAGGCCGCGACTATTCCAAAGAGAGTCTGGCGGCTGAGCAGAAGAAGTTCGGCTACGGCGCTTCCACCCCCACCCTCGTGTTGCAGGCCTCCAGCAACCTCACTCAGTCCGAATCCAACGTTCTGAATGCGGCTGCGAATTATGAGAAGTCGAAAGTGCAACTGGATCTGTACACGGCGGAAACCCTATCCAAGCTGGGCATTGATATTTCTGATGCGGAAGCAGGGCAGGTGAAACATACCCCCGCGGTGAAAGGTGTTGTCCCCGCCAACGTGCAGGATTTGACCGCGCCGACGCCACCCTATGCACCGCCGCCAGCAACGAGCACACCGTCGACTCCGCCCGGCGCGCAGCCGCAAGAGACGGCACCACCAACACCGCCCAGCCAAGGGGAGGCCGAACCGCACCGCTAACTTCCGAGGGGGGGCCCCCTGCCCGGGGAAGAGCACCCCTACCCCGACTGGCATGCGGTTGTCGCCACTGCCCAAAAACACGAAAGCCGGAGCTGGTTGGCTCCGGCTTTTCAAGTGAACTGCAAGGAGGACTACCGCAGTTTGCGACGAATTGCTCCGAAGGCTCCAACAATGCCCGTGCCGAGCAGCAACAAGGAGCTGGGCTCCGGCGTAGTGCCACCACCACCGCCGATAACGTCAAATGCGCCCAGCGGATTGCCTGTGCCGTTGCTGTTCCAGGTCGTTCCACCATCGGTGGAATACAGGTCAAGGCCGTTTACGCCCTGAGCATTCCAGTTCCAAGCACTCCAGCTGCCGTCGGTTACGCTCTCCGGGCCGAGAATGAGGAAGTACGGCGTGTCCGCCAGCAGGCTCACTCCCGTAACGTTAATCGTGACCACAGAGTTGGTGGACTGTCCGAACTCAGCACCGGCTATCAAGCCATCCCAGCGAGCGCCCGCGACCTGAGTTGTTGGCATGCCGCCGACATCGTTGTAAATGGCGGCGTAAAACGGGAATGGGCCCAGCACCCAGCCAATCCCAATATCGATTTGCGAAACGTTACCCCCGAGCAAGGTGGTAAATTCGTTGGCCTGGGTAAAGCTTGTGCCGGTACCGCCCTGCCCGGACACAGTCCATCCGGTACAGCATTGGTAGTTAAAGGGATCGCCCAGATCGCTGAACATGGTACCTGCCGAAGCCGGTAGTGCCGCGACGCAGAGGGTGAGAGCTAGCAAACAGACCGACCATCCAAGTTTCTTGTTCAAGTTTTTCCTCCGTTCAGAGTCTGACTCGCGAGGTTAAGACCCTCGACTCAAAACAGCTACGGTCGTTCGAATCTGGCGGGCGCGCTTAAGGCAGGAAGCGACGCTGCCATCTGGCTGCAAAGGCTGGTCTGTTCAAGGGGTTAGCCGAATGGACAAACTCAACCGTTGAGAATCGTAGCAATTATGCTTCCGTTGCAAATTATTGAAGAACTGAGAGGTCGAACAGCAGCAGGTGCAATACGTTGCATCAGATGGCCGAGACATTTCCCATTTCGGGAGGCGCTGCATTGCCCCAGATGCGGGCGGCTCCCTCGATTTGTCGCTGCTCGCGCAGTTCGATAAGCTTGTCGGGAGGAATCTGCCGACTTCAAATGCGGGCAAGGATGCGGAGGCAAGTTGACTTTTGATCGACACGGCCTGACCCGCCGTGAAATGCTTTCGCTCCTGGCGAAAGGCGCGCTGACCTACCCCGCGCTGACCTACCCTGTGTCCGCGCCTGCACTGCGTGCTCTGGCGCTCCGGCCCTCCCAGGCCGTACCGCCGGATTGGCACCTTACCAGCGAAGAACTGCTGGAGGAGATTGTCAGCCGCGGCTTCCTGTTCTTCTGGAATGAGGCAAGCAAACATACGGGGTTGGTGCGCGACAGGGCCCTGGCGGACGGCGGTCCGGACAAGCGGCGGATTGCCAGCATCGCTGCCACCGGATTTGGCCTGAGCGCCTTGTGCATCGGCCACAAGCGGCAATATCTTCCGCCGCATCAAATCGGAAACCGCGTGGTCGCTACGCTGAGCTTTCTGCTCAACCATGTCGAGCAGGTCAACGGCATTTTCTATCACTTCATCGACTGGGAAACCGGCCAACGGGTGCGCATGTCGGAGGTCTCCCCCATCGACACGGCGATTCTGCTGTGCGGGGTGCTGACGGCGCGCGCTTATTTCCGCGATCCCGTCATCTCACGCCTGGCCACCAACATATACGCCCGAGTGAACTGGCACTGGATGCTGAACGGGGGAAAGACCCTCGCTCTGAGCTGGACGCCGGAATACAAGTTCACCGGCTCGCGCTGGGACACCTACTGCGAGCTCATGATGATGTATCTGCTGGCCATTGCAGCGCCCATCTATAAC
The DNA here is from genome assembly GCA_963728805.1 of uncultured Acidobacteriaceae bacterium. GTDB lineage: Bacteria > Acidobacteriota > Terriglobia > Terriglobales > Acidobacteriaceae > Bog-257. The sequence continues at coordinate 210,974 of CAVSLE010000017.1, read as the reverse complement.
ATCAGTCCTTCGTCGTGGGACGCCTTCGCGCGGCCGGTACAGGAATACGAAGGCTACAGCTACATCAGTGGAACCGATCCGCTGTTCGTGCATCAGTACGCGCACGCCTGGTTCGACTTTCGCAACCAGCGCGACGCCTACGCCAACTACTTCCAAAACTCAGCCACGGCGACCTCGGTCCACAAGCTTTTCTGCCAGTCGCTGCGCTGGCGCTTTCCCGACTATGACCAGAACACCTGGGGCATTACCGCTTCCGACTCCCGGCTGGGCTACCAGATTTGGGGCGGCCCGCCTGAGATTGGATATCCTGACGGCACCGTCGTACCCTGTGCCGCCGGCGGCTCAATTCCGTTCCTGCCCCAGGACACCATTGCCTGCCTGACCAATCTCTACAATCAGCACGGCTTGACGAACTGGAAGCGCTACGGATTTATTGACGCCTTCAATCCTCTCACCGGATGGAATGATTTTGACGTAGTAGGCATCAACCAGGGCATCACCATGCTGATGGCCGAAAACTACCGCACGGGTTTCATATGGGAGAATTTCATGAAGAATCCCGAAGCGCGCCGCGCCATGAAGCTGGTGGGATTCCACTGAAAGGGCGCACGACTTCGCACTTGGAGTTTCATGAACATCGAACAGAAAATCGCCGAACTTCAGGACCGAGGCTTCTGCGTGCTAACGGGTCACTTTCCGAAGGCTCTGCTTGATGAGTGCCGCGAAGCGTTTTGGCCGACGCTTCAAAGTTATCTGGAGGATAATCATGAAACCTCGAACCGCGGCCCTTGTCGCCACTTTCTGCCGATGCCATTCATGCCACCCTGCTACGCTCCGGAGTTCTTCTTCGACACCGATGTGCTTAGGATTGTGCGTGGCGCAATGGACGACAGAGTGGTCGCGGACCAATGGGGCTGTGACGTGCCGCTGAAGGGCTCCGACTACCAGCGATTTCATGCCGACTATCAGCGTCCATTATTTGCGGAAGCCCCCGACATGCAGTTGCCTGCCTATATGCTGAATGTCAGCTTTGACCTGGTGCGAATAACAACTGCAAACGGGCCCATAGAAATGGCCCCGGGTACTCATCGGATGCAAAGGAACGAAGCTCTACGGCTTATTGCGTCAGGGGAAATCGAGGTTCGGACCGTCCCGTTGGAGGCCGGAGACGTTCTAATTCGCCATCCTGGGTGTCTGCATAGAGGGACGCCAAACACAACCGATGCACCTCGACCTCTCGTGACTGTTCGTTATGTTCGCCGCTGGTACACCGATAACAGTCGCGGAGTCAATTCCATTCCGCTAGCCGTTTGGCAGTCACTAGATTCTGACCAGCAGAGCGCAATGCGTTTCCCTCTCGGACACTGAGGAGCCTGATCGCCTCCGCCTTCGCGAGACGCAAGAACGATTTCGACCTGGGGCCCGTGACAACACTGCTCCTTGCGAATGAGGTGGCGTGAAACCCATTCCCAGGACTAGTTCGTCGTTGATCTAGAGCCGAACTCCCCCTGCCGAAGCAGGGGCTGATCTAATTCGCCGCCTTCCCAACATTGAAGATTGACAACACCGGATTGGGATCGGTGGAGAGAATGAGGATCTGGGTCGGCGAAACCACATACAGGATGCCCTGCAGGGAACCGCCCGGATTCGAATCGACGGGGGCACGGCCGGTCGCGTCAACCTGGTAGGTGACCGCAAACTGATGGCTCTGCGGACCACCCGGCCCGCTGGTGTCCTGCGAAAAGTTAATGTTTCCATTCCCGTCGGAGAATAGCGAGTCAACCTGATTGGTCGCCGCCGGTAGGGAGGGCGTTACCGAGCCTCCCACATAACCGCCAAGGACGGCCACATCGTTCAGGGGCACCCCCGTCGTGCCCGCCGTCTCGGGCGCTAGCAGTCCCGATGTGACATTCGCGTCGGTGCCAACCACGAACGCCTGGTTCGGGGCCACCAGGTATAGGACCGGTGTAAAACCGCCGAAGCCGGTCAAGGTCACGCGCCCATTCAGCGGGCTCACTTTGTATTGACCGCCCAGGATTTGCAGCTGAGACAGCGTTCCTCCCGCGTTTTGGTCAAACAAGAGGGTGGCATTCCCGAAGCCATTTCCGTCGGTGGTGCCATCGCCGGTGAAGAACCCGGCAACACCAATCGCTTGCGGGCTCCCACCGTTGGGATTGACCGAGTTGGTTTGGACAACACTGGGGTTTCTCAAGGCGACATTGGTGAAGCCGGCGCCAGCCGAGGCCCCCTTGAGTATCGAAGTCAGGGTCAGCGGTGAGGTAGTCGACACCTGGTCGATGCTGAGCTGAATCATCTCCTGCGAAGAGACTTGGTAGTAGCTGAAGTTCTGTGCCTGGCTGCCGTTGATGCTCAGGCTGGCTGTGCCCCTGCCGGTGTTGGGATCAACTGCGGAGTACGAGCCCCCCAGGATAGCGCCGGGAACCACCACGCCCCCGTCATTGGTGTCAACTGAGCCCTTGGTCACCGTTCCAGTGCCATTGACCTGGAAAGTTCCCGCGCTGGCGTAACGATTGCCTGAAACATCGACTCCGCTGGCGCCGAAGGCAAAATTACTGGGGCTGAGGGTGACAATCGTTTGCCGCTTCATCGCACCCGAAGCGTACTCCTGGGGATTGGCGGGATCGCTCTGAATCAGCCTGCCGGCGCCGTGGTTGTCAACCGCTACGGCAAAGACGAGGGACGGCCCCGAGGTGTTGAAGGTCATCGTGCCCAGGCCATTCGCGGTGATCGAGTAGGTCCCGGTGAAGGGCAGGCCAATCACCGGCGGAGCGCCGGCGAGGTTCGCGTCGAGCACGCCATTGCTGATCAACCCAGTTCCGTCAGCCGTGAATCGGCCGGCCGCAAAGACAGGTGTTCCGTTGTTGTAACCGGTGAACGAGAAGGCGTAATTGCCGCTCACGGCAGCATTGCTCAGGGCAGCGTTGATGTTGAGCGCATAGGGCGGCGAGACGAACGTTACCGGTGGTGAGGCGGAATCCTGGACCGCCACTTCGACAGAAGTACCGCTGGTCCCGGTCGGTGTTCCCGCGATCACACCCGTGCTGGGGTTCAGAGTTAACCCGGTGGGCAAGCTCCCCGAATGAATCGACCAGGTGTAAGGCGGCGTTCCGCCGGCAGCACCCATGGTGACGCTGTACGGCACCGACTGTGTTCCCGCAGGCAGCGACACGGTCGTAATCACCAGGGGGCCGGAATCGATAGCGAGCGTCAAGCCGGAAGACGAGGCGGTATTGCCCAGGGTGTCGGTCACCTGCGCGGTGATGGGGAAGGTGCCGGTGTGGCCGGTGGGCGTTCCCGAAATTATGCCGTTTCCACTCAGGGTCAAACCGGCGGGCAACGGTCCGGAACTAAGGCGCCACGAGTACGGCGGAACTCCGCCGGTGGCGGCCAATGTGTTGGCATAGCGGATGCCCTGCGTACCCGCGGGCACCGAACCGGTGGTGACCTGGAGCTGCGGCGTCGGGTCGATGGTGATGGTGAAGTCCGCAGTCGCGGTAGCGGGAGTAGGTTCCGAGTCCACCACTACGACCGAGATGGGGTAGCTGCCGGTGGTGGTGGGCGTTCCCGAGATAACGCCGGTGCCGTCAGTCAGAGTCAATCCCGGCGGCAAGGGGCCAGAGGTGGCGCTCAGGCTCCATGTGTAGGGCGCTATTCCGCCCGTGGCCAACAGTTGCGAATCGTAGAAGACGCCCACGTTGCCATCGGGTAACGACGTGTTGGTTATGGTGATCGACCCTTCGATGGAGATGCTCAATGAACCCGAGCTCGCGGTGGCGGGGGGCGTCTCCGCATCGGCAACCTGGATGGTGAAGGTTGAGGTCCCGGGGGTAGTCGGTGTACCGGAAATCGTGGCCGTGTTATCGGCATTGCCAGTAAGCAGAAGTCCAAACGGCAGCGCGCCGGTTTTGACGCTCCAGGTATAAGGCAGCACTCCGCCGGTCGCCGTCAAGGTTGCGGTATAGGAGACATTCACCACGCCTCCCGGCAGCGTGGGTGGCGTGATCGAGACCGCACCGTGGATGTTGATGCTAAAGTCTCTGGTCCCGCTGAGTGACTTCGAGTCTGTCACCTGCACGGTGAAGCTGGAAATACCAATCACGGTCGGGGTCCCGGTGATCGTGCCCTGGGTGCTGTCAAGGGTCAAACCTGCGGGCAAGCTGCCGGCAGTGATGCTGAACGTGAAAGGTGGTGTTCCGGTCGGGCGGGTCACATGCACGGTGGCACTGTATGGAACATTGATCGCGCCATCAGGCAGCGTGGTTTCAAATATCACTGGCGCGCCGGCTACAACGGGTTTGGAGCCCCCACCACCGCAGGCCGTCAGGAATACGCAAAGAATAAGTGCCAAACCCAGTGCTGCAAATGCCCTACCTGACGCCATCGGATCTCCTTGGACCTGGTATTACGTGCTCCCGCCAACTCCAATCACAGAAGCCGACTGGCATTCTACACGCTTAAGCGGGGGAAACGGGAAGCGCAGTGTGCGAGACCTGCCGGCTTGCCCCACTGTCTGAGCTACGCGGTTGCAGCCCCGCCGCTGCGGGCGAAGGCTTCAAATGATAAGAGTTGCGCCCAATGGTAACTCCACAAGGGCGATGTTTGCGAGTGGAAAGTTTAGGTCAGGGAATCACGAGCGCAGGTCATCCGACCAATTCGACCAGACGGGCGATTCCGATCAAAGCGCAAAAAACACCTGCCGCCACGCTGATAAAAAACAAGAGGCCGGCCATGTCCCCTAAAAAATCGTTCAGCATGAACCTCGCCACAGTGGCCAGCCCCCCGCATCCCAAGGCGCAAAGCAGCCATTCCCACCACAGAAGATCACCGGGTCTTGGCAGATAGTGAAACATTGGGCCCAGATCTGAAGTTGCAAAGTCTCGAAAGCGAGCAACTAGGCAATTGCCGGGTCAATCTTCTCGTTGTCCACGCCCAGCTCGGCAAACGCGTTTTGGGCACGCTGCACGTCGAAGCTGCCGTCGCGCGCCAGTCGTGACAGCGCCGCCACGACAATCGACTCGGCATTCACTTCGAAGTGCCGCCGCAGATGCTCGCGGTTGTCGCTGCGGCCGAAGCCATCTGTGCCCAAAGTTACCAGCCGCCGGCCCAGCCAGGGTGAAAGCTGGTCAGGCACGACTTTCATGAAGTCAGTGGCGGCGACGATGGGACCCTCGGATCCCTCGAGGGCGGCCAGGATGTGCGGCCGCTTCTCCGGCTGGGCGGGATGCAGCCGGTTCCAGCGCTCGATGGCCAGGGCGTCGCGCCGCAGTTCGTTGTAACTGGTGACGCTCCACACGTCAGCCTGCACTTCATACTTTTCAGCCAGAATATTTTGCGCGCGCAGCGCCTCATTCAGAATGGAGCCGCTGCCAAACAGTTGCAGTGTGGCTTTACCGCCCGCCGCTGTTTTGTATTTGTAGATGCCCCGCAGAATCCCTTCTTCAACGCCCTGCGGCATTTCCGGCATGGGATAGTCTTCGTTGTACAGGGTGATGTAGTAAAAGCGGTCCTCAAGCTCCTGATACATGCGCCGTATGCCGTCCTGAATGATCACGGCAATTTCGTACGCGTAAGCTGGATCATAGCTGTGGCAGGTGGGAACGGTACTGGACAATACCAGGCTATGGCCGTCCTGATGCTGCAAGCCTTCGCCGGCCAGGGTGGTTCTTCCCGCTGTGCCGCCCATCATGAATCCCTTGCCGCGGGAATCGGCGAATGCCCAAACCATGTCGCCGATGCGTTGAAATCCGAACATCGAGTAATAAGTGAAGAACGGGATGGTCGGCACCTTATAGTTTGCGTATGCCGTGCCGGCTGCGGTGAACGAAGCCATGGATCCGGCCTCGGTAATTCCTTCCTCCAGTATCTGCCCGTCCTTGTCTTCGCGGTAATAGAGCAGCATGTCCTGGTCATGCGGCTTGTAAAGCTGCCCCTGGCTGGCATAGATACCCACCTGCCGGATGATGGACTCCATTCCGAACGTCCGGCCCTCGTCGGGAATGATGGGGACTATCAGCTTGCCGATTTCCTTGTCTTTCATGAGCTGCCGCAACATGCTGACAAAGCCCATGGTGGTGGAGACGGCGCGTCCTTTGGAACCGGCCAGCGAGTCGGCGAATTCCGTGAGCGGTGGCGCCTTAAAGCTCGGCGGAGGGACCTCTCGCACTAAGATGAATCCACCGAGTGCCTCACGCCGCTTGCGCGCGTAAACAATCTCGGGACTGTCGTCGGGCGGACGATAGAGGCGCCCTTCTCTTGCCGCCTCCTCAGGAATCGGAATGGCAAAGCGCGAGCGAAATGCGGTCAGCGCCTGGTCGGCAAGCTTCTTCTCCTGATGGGTTGCGTTGCGCGCCTCCGCCGAGCCCAGGCCATAGCCCTTCACGGTATGCGCCAGAATTACGGTGGGCCCACCCTCATGCTCGACCGCGCGCTTGTAGGCGTTGTAAACCTTTTGCGGATCGTGGCCGCCGCGAGTTAGCCGGTGCAACTCCTCGTCGCTCATGTCGGCGACCATATCCCGCAGTTCAGGATGTTTGCCGAAGAATTCGCGCCGGATGTATTCGCCGCCCTTCACCTTGTAGGCCTGATACTCGCCATCTACAACCTCGCCCAGGCGCTTGGCCAGCAGGCCGGACTTGTCGCGGGCGAACAGGCGGTCCCAATCGGAGCCCCAGATTACCTTGATGACATTCCATCCTGCGCCGCGGAATGCGGCTTCCAACTCCTGGATGATTTTGCCGTTGCCGCGCACCGGCCCGTCCAGTCGCTGTAGATTGCAGTTAATGACGAAGATCAGGTTGTCGAGCTTTTCGCGCGAAGCCAGAGTCAGCGAGCCCATCGACTCCGGCTCATCGGTCTCGCCGTCGCCCACGAACGCCCATATCTTGCGCGGGGTCTTGCGAATGAGGTTGCGGTTTTCCAGGTAACGCATGAAGCGCGCCTGGTAAATGGAGTTGAGCGGCCCCAGCCCCATGGAAACTGTGGGGAACCTCCAGAAGTCAGGCATCAGCCAGGGATGCGGGTACGACGACAGCGCAGGGGCCCCACGCAGCTCGTGGCGGAAATTCTGTACCTGCTCCTCGGTGATTCGTCCCAGCAGGTAGGCGCGGGCGTACACTCCCGGTGAGGCATGGCCCTGGAAATAAACGAAGTCGCCCGGCTGATCTCCATAACGGGCGTGAAAGAAGTGATTGAAACCGACCTCCAGCAACGTGGCCAGAGAAGAGTAGGTCGAGATGTGGCCGCCGATGCCCGGGTCTTTCTTGTTCTGGCGATGCACCATCGCCATGGCGTTCCAGCGGGTCAGGCCTTTCAGGCGGCGCTCCAGTTCACGGTCGCCGGGGTAGGGAACTTCGTCGCTAACCGGAATGGTATTGATGTAGGGCGTGTTTAACTGTACCGGGACCTCGACTCCCGACTCGCGCGCCCGCCCGATCAGCGCGTCCAGAAGTTCGCATCCGCGGGTCGGGCCTTCGCTTTCGACGATCTGGTCGAAAGCTTCCAACCATTCGGCGACTTCCTCTTCCGTGTCAGTCTCCGGCTGCAACGGAAACTCCAGTACTCGATTGTTGACTTCCTGCGTTGCCACGTTGACCTCTGCGATCTGCGAGCTGATGGCTGCGCCGCCGGGGCGACGGCATCCAACTTCGATGTTATGAGAATTAGGTCTCTATTTTAAAGATGCGCGCAACGGCGAATCCGCTTCTCTTTCAGAAGTCTGCTGCCGCTGACACAAAAACGATTTTATGAGAGCGTCGTACTCAACCCCACGGCCGCAACGACAAACGCGCAACGGGAGCGCTGCGCGTTGTGTAAGTTATATTTTTCAGGCTCAAGAATTTTCTGGTCCCCGGAGCTTCACTCGGAGGACCAAATTGCCGGCCAATTTTGCCGGGTGAGCCGGCGTTTAACTCAGTAAACCTTGTTCATCTGTTGATACACAGCCATGCCGGCAATGAACAAGATCAACAGGCCCGACGCCGCCCCCAGAATGCGCACGTACGGTGTCACTCTTTTCATCCGAAGCTGCAACTCCTCCTGTTCCATCCGGAGGTTGGCGCTGGCATCGTCTAAGAAGAGTTGATCGTCCTCGTGCAGGGTCAGGGTGCTACGGTAAATCAGCAGCAGAACCAATATCCCCGTCAGAACACCCCATGCGATCAGCAACATCATCATCATTGACATCAGCCACCTCGGCTCGCAATGAACCGGTCCCGCGTCCCGGGCAGTTGCTGCACCCGGCCGGAGGGGCCCTCACTGGAGGACATTATATCTCCGGTTTAGTCGGGTAGCGCAACTATTTGCAACCTGGTAAATGGGGTCAAGTTCCTTACCTTTTTCCGGCTCCAAAACGGGGAAAAATGAGCGGAAAGTGCCGCCAAAGGCACCCCCGTCCGTGGTCTTGACGCTGTTAAAAATTGGTGACAATGTTACAACATTGAACCACTCTCTTTAGGGTGTTGAGCGAAGCACGGTACTTTGGGGCTGCAACTTGGCAGAAGCAGCCCTTTTTCATTTGCGTCGGACCGAGGTCTCGCAGCATCAAAAAGGAAGGCATCTTTGTGTCAGTACCCGGCTTCCTGGAAGCTGGTCACAAATTTGCAGCAGTTTGCTATAATCCGGCTAGTTTCCCAGAGGAGAAGATGATGTCCACCACAACGACAACTGCACCCAACACCACCACGGCACCCGCTGTGGAAACCAAGCCGCTTAGTCTCACCGTGACGGCGATTGCCAAGGTGAAAGAGATCATGGCGCAACAGAACCCAGTTCCGGCCGGGCTGCGCGTGGGCGTGGTCGGAGGCGGATGCTCCGGTTTCTCCTACTCGATGTCGTTCGAGAACGGCGCCGGAATGATGGACAAGACCTTCGACTTCGAGGGCCTGAAGGTTTACGTTGACGCGACCTCGCTGATGTACCTGAAGGGCGTGAACGTCGATTACATCGAGACCCTGGAAGGGGCAGGCTTCAAGTTCGACAATCCGAACGTGAAGAGCACCTGCGGCTGCGGATCTTCTTTCAACGTCTAAGTGCGAGTTTCGTTACACAGGCCCTGTCGCCACCGGCAGGGCTTTGCTTTTGCGCGATGGTTTCCAGTCCCGCGGCAACCGTCATTACCGGTTGTTGCCCCATGTAATGCATAACCGCAACCCTTGCTCCCCACCGGGGTTCAGATTGCAGGTTGCCGGGCTCTGTACCTCGGCGGGCGCGCCCCTATACAATGTATTTTCCTGTTTGGCATTCGGGTAAGAGTGGCAGTTCATTGTCAGGAGTGTGGATGAGGGTTTTCCGCAATACCATTTTTTTGTTGTTAGCTGCTTTCATACTGGTGTCGGAACTGGGCTGCGGCGATACCTACCGCCCGGTGGCCAACCCCATCATCGCTCCCGGTGGCCAGCCGCAGCACGCGCACTTCGCCTACATTTTGAACTACAATCCCAACGGCAATGGATCAACCACTACGCTCGACGTTTCCGGCGACAGTATCAGCTGGGTGCAACCCCTGGGGATGGGTTCCACCTATGAAGTGTTGTTGCCTTCTACCTTCGACCTCCTTATCGCCAACAGCGGCAGCGACACGGTAAGCAATTTCCCCGCCTACATCAGCGGCCAGGTTACGACCGTCGGGCTGCCGGAGGGATCTCATCCCATCTTTCTGACCTCAACCAAAAGTACCAACATGTACGTGCTCAACTCGGGCTTCAATTCGTTCTGTCCGTCAACCGGATCGGTCAGCAACATCCGAACGTCCACGGGATCGGTAATCTCCACCGTGTGTGTGGGGGTGAACCCGGTCAACATGGTGCAGGCAGCGAGTGGAGGTCAAATCTTCGTCCTGAATCAGGGTGACAACGGGGGCCAAGGCTCGATCACGGTTTTGACCGCCGGGACCCTCGCCGTGGTGAAGACGTTAAACCCGGGCGATGGAGTGGGGCTCAATCCGGTGTACGCGACGTCCAGCGTTGATGGCACTTACATCTTCGTCGTGTGCCAGGGTGACGGAGTCAATCCCGGTACGCTCGACATCCTCACGGCGACCCCGGCGGTGGCAGCATCGGTCGCGCTGGGAGTGAGGCCGACCTTTTCCTATCTCGACCCGCACCTCAACCGGCTCTACGTTACCAATACCGGCGACAACACAGTCAGTGTGTTCGATGCCTCGAATGTCAACGTTGGCGCAATGCCGCCCATCCCATCCCTCACGCCACCGGTGACCGTGGGTACCTTCCCCAGCGGAGTTGCCGCGTTGCAGGATGGCTCGCGCTTCTACGTGTCTAATACGGGCTCTAACACCGTGTCGGTGGTTAGCGCCACCAGCTTTGCTGTGCTGAAGACCATCGGTGTAGGAGTGAACCCCACATTCGTCACTGCCGAGCCTGGATCGAGCAAGGTTTACGTGACCAGCGGGCCCAGCTCCTCCACCAGCATCATCAATACTTCCAACGACGCCGTGTCGACGGCCATATCGGCGCCACCGCAAGACCCCGCCTGTACGGCGAACTGCGCGTTGCAGCAGCCGGTCATGGTGGTGACCCAGTGAGAAAAAGTTGTCAGTAGCCAGTAGAGACAACCGCGCACACATCGGCCTTTACGTAAACATGAACTCTTTGGTGCGCAGGTCGCGGATGGTATCGCGCAGCCTGGCGGCTTGCTCGAACTCGAAACGCTTGGCCGCCTCCCGCATGTCACTCTCCAGCTTGGCGATGTAAGAATCCAACTCCTCCTGGGAACGGAACTCCGGCAGGCCTTCCGCCTGGCTGATCAGATCGACATAGTCTGCCTCGGCGACGGCCACCAGCGTCATGTCGAGCGGACGCACGATGCTCTCGGGCGTGATGCCGTGCTCCTCGTTGTAGGCGCGTTGAATGGCGCGGCGCCGGTTGGTTTCGTCCAGCGCTTTCTGCATGGAGTCCGTCATCTTGTCGGCGTAGAGAATGGCGCGGCCGCTCAGGTGGCGGGCGCAACGGCCGATGGTCTGGATCAACGATCCCGCCGAACGCAGGAAGCCCTCTTTGTCGGCATCGAGAATGGCCACCAGTGAGACCTCAGGCAAATCGAGCCCCTCGCGCAGCAGGTTGATTCCGATGAGCACATCGAACTCTCCCTTGCGCAGATCGCGCAGGATCTTGATGCGCTCCAGCGTCTCAATCTCCGAGTGCATGTAACGGCAGCGCACGCCCACCTCGCTGTAGTATTCGGCCAGGTCTTCGGACATGCGCTTGGTCAGCGTGGTGACCAGCACCCGCTCATTCTTTTCCGCGCGACGCCGAATCTCGTGCAGCAGGTCGTCAATCTGCCCCTTCACCGGACGGACTTCGACTTCAGGATCGATGAGGCCCGTCGGGCGGATGATCTGCTCCACCACCACGCCTGCCGACTTGGTCAGCTCGTAAGGCCCGGGGGTCGCGGAAACATACACCGCCTGATTCACCCGGTGCTCGAATTCCTCAAACGTCAACGGACGATTATCGAGCGCGCTGGGCAGCCGGAAGCCGTACTCGATCAGGTTCTGTTTGCGGGAGCGATCACCGTGCCACATGCCGTGCACCTGCGGTACGGTCTGGTGCGATTCGTCGATGAACAGCATGTAATCGCGCGGCACATAATCCAGCAGGGTCGGCGGCGGCTCGCCCGGCAAGCGCCCGGTGAAGTGGCGCGAGTAGTTCTCGATGCCGTGGCAGTAACCCATTTCCTTGATCATCTCCAGATCGAAGCGGGTGCGCTGATGGATGCGCTGCGCCTCGACCATCCGCCCCTGTTTCTCCAGTTCGGCTTCCCACCACGCCAACTCTTCCAGGATCGACGTTACCGCTGATTGCTTGCGCTCGGGCTTCATCACGTAATGGCTCTTGGGATAAATAGGCAGGCGGCCGTATTTCTGCTTCACGGTCCCGAACAAGGGATCGATTTGCGCCAGCGATTCGACCTGGTCTCCCCACAACTCGATGCGATAGGCGTTGTCCTCGTACGTAGGAAAAATTTCGATGATGTCGCCGCGCACCCGGAAGGTCCCGCGACGGAAGTCGCCGTCGGTGCGCTCATACAGAATTTCCACCAGCTTGCGGACGATGTCTTCGCGTTGGATCTTCTGTCCCTTCTCCAGGAACAGCAGCATGCCGTAATAGGCTTCCGGCGATCCCAAACCGTAGATGCAGCTTACCGAGGCGACGATGATGCAGTCGCGCCGCTCGAACAGCGACTTGGTGGCGGCCAGCCGCAGCTTGTCGAGCTCGTCGTTGACGGTGGCTTCCTTCTCGATGTAAACGTCGCCCGCGGGAATGTAGGCTTCCGGCTGGTAATAGTCGTAATACGAGACAAAGTATTCCACCGCATTGTGGGGAAAGAACGACTTGAACTCGTGATAGAGCTGCGCCGCCAGGGTCTTGTTGTGCGCCATGATTAGCGCAGGGCGATTCAGCTCCGCGATGATCTTGGCCATGGTGAAGGTCTTGCCCGAGCCGGTCACGCCCAGCAGCACCTGGTGCTTTTCGCCGTCCAGAATGCCGCGGGTCAGCGACTCGATCGCCTTTCCCTGGTCGCCTTGCGGCTGGTACGAACTGACTAACCTGAATTCCATGACTGCGCCTTGTCCCCCGGCGAATTGCTTCCGTGGCCGCACAGAAGCCAATTTCGTCAAGTAGGTAATTCTTCATTATACGATGGAAAAAGTGGGCGTCGAAAAGGGGATGATAGTGTTCTAAATTCGCGCCGACGGTTCGCTTGCCTTTAACGAAGCGGTCGACCGAATAGCTTATTGGCCGAAAGCAAAATTGCAGCCATGATCACGATGGCACCTGCAATTTGAATCCAAGCACTCCAGCCCGCTTGTCTAGAAAAATGCATCCACGCAAAGAAAGTGAGTCCACCCACTACGATATGGGTTAGGCGCTTCATGCCGCCATCTTACTCCGTGACGCTTCCGTAGTATCAGCTCTTTAATCAAACCCACCTGGTGATTTATTCTGTTGCCTTATGAAAGAGTTAGTCCGTGGTACGCGGCAAAGGAGAACTGATTGAACTTTCTAAACCGCCTTCACCCAGTGGGACTGCTGGCTCTGCGCCTGGCTCTGGGCGCGGTCATGATCGCGCACGGCTACCAGAAGGTTTTCGGAGGCATGCCTCAGTTCATGCAGATGCTGTCGCACATGGGAATCCCGGCGTGGATGGGCTACCTCACGGCCGCGGCGGAGTTCGGCGGCGGAATTCTGGTGGTGGTGGGATTTCTGACGCGATTTGCGGCCTTCGCCATTTTCATCGACATGCTGGTGGCGATCGGCAAGGTGCACCTGGCGCATGGATTCTTCGCCAAGAACGGAGGCTTCGAATTTCCCATGGCGTTGGCGGCCATCGCGTTTTCGTTGATCTTGACCGGCGGCGGACCGATCGCCATTGATTGGCTGTGGGGAAGCCAAGGCGGGCGGCACTAACGCAGATCAGGGGCGAAGCGAGAACTCCGCGCGCATAAGTTACCGTCTTCGCCGGAAACCTTGGAGTGCGGGTTCCACCTAGGATGGGTTCTCCGTCCTATTTCCTTGCTAACGTGCGAATTGTCCAGGAAAGCCTCGGCAAACGCCATGCAGATGCTAGCGCGCAAATTGTCCAGGAGAGACTCGGCAAACGCCAGGCATTCGTCGCAGATCGTGACTTCTGTCGTCGCCGGTGGCGTCACTAGCCACGCCAACTCCTCCAGCGCCTTATTACAAAACGAGCAGCGCAACCCTCTGAGCTCCGGGTTCATTTCCCGCTTGTTTCCTCGTCCTTCGGACTTGTGCTTGCCTAGCGAGAAGAGGGCATGCATCACACATTCGCCGCAGATCGTAACCTCCGGGTTGAAAGGTGATTTGATCAGATGGTCGACTTGCTCATGTGACAGGCGACAATATGAGCAGCGCAATGGTCTTTCCGTCCGCTCGCCTGGTAGGGCCTCCTCCTTAACTTCAACTTCGTAATCCTGTACGGTCGATATCATGTGTCATGTATCCTTCCCTGACCTGCAATTGGGCAGCTAATTCAATATCCCGCCAGCTCCAGCATCGCCTGGTACACGTCTTCCGCCTGCGGCAGAATCTCATCCTCCAGAATCGGCTGGTAGGCGACGAAGGTGTCTTTCGCGGCCACGCGCTTCACCGGCGCATCGAGCTTGTCGAACAGCTCGTCGGCGATGCGGGCAGCGATTTCTGCGCCGTAGCCCCAGCTCAGCATGTCTTCGTGCGCGACCAGCACGCGGCTGGTCTTGGTCACGGAGGTCGCAATCGTCTCCCAGTCGTAGGGGCTGAGCGTGCGCAGGTCAATCAGCTCCACGCTGACGCCGTTCTCGCGTTCGATGCGTTGCGCCGCTTGCAGCGCGCGCGGCACCACCGCCCCGTAAGTCACCACAGTCAGGTCATGACCGGGACGAACGATCTTGGCTTTGCCGAACGGAACCATGTAGTCGGGCCCGGGATAGGGCGCGCGTCCAAAGGTTTCGCGATACAGCCGTTTGTGCTCCAGGAACAGCACGGGGTCGTCGCAACGAATCGCGGTACGCAGCAGCCCATTGGCGTCGAGCGCATTCGACGGGAAAACAACGCGCATGCCCGGCGTGTGGGTGAAAATGCTTTCGCCGCATTGCGAGTGATAGATGGAGCCGCCGGTAAGATAGCCGCCGATCGCGACCCGCACCACCGCTGCCGATGAGAATGCGTTGTTGGAGCGCCAGCGTATCAGCGGCAGTTCATTGCGAAGCTGCTGCATGGCGGGCCAGATGTAATCGAAGAACTGGATTTCCACTACCGGCTTCAGGCCACGGGTCGCCATGCCGACGGCGCGGCCCACGATGTTGGCCTCCGCCAGCGGCGAGTTGAAGACGCGGTCGCCGCCGAAATCGCATTGCAGGCCTCCGGTCAGCTTGAAGACGCCGCCCTTGCCTTTCACCTGCTTGTCCTTGAGATATTCCTCGCGGCTACAGTCGGCCACATCTTCGCCAAACATCACGATGCGCGGATCGCGCTTCATCTCGTCGCGCAGGCAAGCGTTGATGAGATCGGCCATGGTCTTTTCGGGAGCCGAGGGCGCACCCTTTTCAACGGGCTGGGGATGTACCGCCTCGGTCTGAAACGCCGGCGAAGTGGGATCGAGATCGGGCGAGTACACGAACTGTTTGTAGGAGCCGGGCGCGGGCAGCGCCGCGGCCACGGCCTGGTCTGCCGCTTCCTGGATCTCCGCCTCGGCGTCCTTCTCGAGATTGTCGATGCCGCGCTCATCGAGAATGCCCTCGCGGATCAGGAAAAGCTGGAAGCGCGTGATGGGGTCGCGCTCCACTTCCTGCTTGCGCTCCGATTCCGGTCGGTAAAGTTTTTCGTCGTCAGACAACGAATGCGAGTAGGGACGGATTACGTGGCCGTGCACAAACGCCGGGCCGTTGCCCGCGCGAATGTAATCGACCGCGGTCTTGAGCGCAGCATAGCTGACCAGCGGATCGGTGCCGTCGAATTCGGCAAAGTGGAAGTTGGGAAATCCCTTGACCAGCTTGCTGATATTGCCGCCGGCCGTGCCTACTTCCACCGGCACCGATATGGCGTACTCGTTGTCTTCGATCAGGTACAGCACCGGCAGCTTCAGGTTCGACGCGGTGTTCAGCGACTCCCAGAACTCGCCTTCGCTGGTGGTGCCGTCGCCGCCGGAGACATAAACCACTTCATCGCCGTGGAACTGTACGTCCTTGAACTGGCGATAATCGCCACTGGCCTTTTCGGCGGCCTCGGGATGCCGGCTGAAATAGCGTCCCGCCTCGGCGCAGCCCACAGCCTGCAGAAATTGCGTTCCGGTCGGCGAAGACTGGGTCACGATGTTCAGCTTCTTGTGTCCCCAGTGCGAGGGCATCTGCCGCCCGCCGGAGTTGGGATCGTCGGCCGCGCCTACAGCTTCCAGCAGTTGCTCGTAAGGCGTCATGCCCAGGGTCAGGCAGAGTGCGCGGTCTCGATAGTAGGGATAGAACCAGTCGTAGCCCGGGCGCAGCAACATTCCCGCGGCCACCAACAGCGCTTCGTGTCCCGCGCCGGAGATCTGGAAGAAGATTTTTTGCTGGCGCTTGAGCAGAATTTCGCGATCGTCGATCCGGCGCGACATGTACATCAGCCGGTAGATGTCGATCATCTGCTGGTTGCTGAGCCCTTCATACTTGTTGCTGGGAGAAACCTGCGCTACCGCAGCTTTAGGCTCTGTTCTTGTGGTGGCCATCCATTACCTCAGGTGTAGAGATGCAAAGCCCGATCACGCGACGAACGTCCCATCATTGTAAACGTTCTGTGAAGTTTCTTGAATTGCCAACAAGGTCTTAGTGACTGCCGAATGGTCATCACGAGCGAAGCGGGGGATCTGCTTTTAAGCCTTTCTCGAATCTGTTGAGAAAAAGCAGATGCCTCGCTGCGCTCGTCATGCAACTCAAAGCGCTCGTCATGACAAATCCAAACTGATTTCGCCAGTCGCATGGCTATACTGGAAGGCAATGATACGCACGCTGCGCCCGCTTCCGGTCAACCACATCAAGCTCGTCATCTTTGACTTGGATGGCACCCTGATCGATTCTGAACTCGACCTGGTGGCCGCGGTGAATGCCATGTTGCGCCACTACGGCCGCAACGAACTGCCCCTCGAGGTCATCGGCACCTACATTGGCGACGGCGCCCCTATGCTGATTCGCCGCGCGCTTGGCGATCCCGCCGACCGTGAGTTTCTACAGCAGGCGCTTAACTATTTTCTGCTCTATTACCGCGAACACAAGCTCGACAACACGCGCGCATACGACGGGATCAAGCAGATGCTACAGCATGCCAGCCACGGCGACGGCGCGCCGCGCAAATTAGCGGTGCTTACCAACAAGCCCGTGCGCGTGTCTCGTGACATTCTGGCTGGGCTGGGGCTGGCCGATTTCTTCATCCAGGTTTACGGGGGCAACAGTTTCGAGACCAAGAAGCCCGATCCCCTTGGCGCCAATACCCTGATGCGCGAAGCCGGTGCAGCCCCCGGCGAAACCGTGATGGTAGGCGACTCCGGCGTGGACGTGCTCACCGCCCGCAATGCCGGGTTGTGGAGCGTGGGAGTGAACTACGGATTTGCGCCGCAGACCTTGCAGCAGGTCCCTCCGGACGTGCTTGTCGATACCCCCGCCGAGTTGGCACGTGTGCTCACCCTGAGCGAGCCGGCGAAACAAGCAGAGCGCCGATAAGCCACCACAACGGCCCAGCTACTCTTGATCGGTCAGGTAGGTTCGGCTGATGCGATCGTGCCAGCAGAGGGAATCGACATCAACGAGGGCCCACAGCAAGCCCATAGCGAACGAAGCCGTGGAGAAATAGAGGGCCATCACGCGATGGCGACGCTCGCGCCGGCTCGGCGGTTTGCCCTTGAAAGTGCTGACGCGAATCTTGGCCATGCGCATTCCGGCAGTGGCTCCGCTATAAACCAGCAGCAGGTACTGATAGATGGCCCATAGCAGTAACGGCAGCGTGGCCGCAGTCAGCAGTATCGGCTTGCTGAGGGTCAGCTTGGGCAGCATCTTGTAACCCACGGCAGCGAAGACCACCGTGCCTGCGGCCACGAGGAGGCAATCCAGCAAGCCCGCGTATGCGCGGCGCCCTCTGCCGGTTGCCCGAAACGGAAGCTCCACGTTGTCCGCATGGGTCGCGGCGAGTGGCTGGGTTGCCGGTCCAAATTGCAAGCCGTCGAGGAAAGGAGTGGTGGGCAGCGCTTCCAGTTCCTCAGGCACATCCAGGATGCGTGGCTGTTCCAGCCGGACCGGATCGGCCAGGTGAAGCATTTCCCGCATGCTTGCCGCCTGGCGCGGGAAGGCGATGACTTTGCGCTGGGGCCGAGGGCGCGGCGCACGAGACGGTGGTGGTCCCGGATCAATGTCGGCCAGTGCCTCCGGAAGGGCGAGCGGCTGACTCTCTGCCGGCAATTCCAGACGCGGCAGAGATCCCGCGGGTAGCGCTTCCGGCGCTGTATCGACCGTGTCTAGCGTGAGATCGCAACTCTCGAAACTGGCAACTTCGGCTGCGCCGGCTTGCTCAGAGCTCGCGAGACTGGCTGCGAGGACTGGTTCCACATCTGGCGCGTCCGGTGCCGAGCCGGGCACATCGCCTTCACCTTCATCCGCAGGGAAGGGAAAGCGCATGCTGAATGCTCCCTCGATACGGCGTCCGCGGCGGGTGCGATAGCCGGCCACGCGCGACTGAATCTCATCTCTCCAGATGTCGGCGGTGGTCGGCGATAAATTTCCAGACGCTTCAGTATGCAAGGTTCGCTGGTCGGTCATGTCGTGGCGCGACTATTCCTTCTACCCGCTTCTTTTGGCAAAGCACGCGAGGTGCTTTGCACTCAAGAGCGCGGATGAATCGTAAATGAAAATGAGAAAAAGAGGTCGTGGGCCCGCGTCCATAAGACGTGGCAAGCTATGCACTCGATCGCCAGAATCGCGCAACCAGTGGACACCCAGCGGGTTTAGGAGAAATCCAGAGCAGCGAGGAACCAGCGCAAGCAGATAGCGTTTTACCTCACCGTAGGCAACGTGCTAAGTTGCAAGGTTCCAATCAATTCATTCAACCCGGTGAGGGGACGCCAGCTTTTCGATGATTGCCCGCACTCGAATGATTATCACGGCGCTGGTGGCATGTCATCTATTTCTGCATCCTGGCGTGTTAACCAGCCAGTTGCACCCACCGCAGCCGCCCAATAATCCGGCCCAAACCGCACCGCAGCCAGGCGCGTCCGACGCGGCTCCGGCACCCGAAACTACCGCCGAACCGCAACTGCCGACCGATTCGACCTCAGATGCCGGACCTGCCCCGCAAAATCCGCCGGGCAAGTCGGGAGTAACGGTGAAGACCGACACCGGCGAGGAAGACAAAGAAACCGAAAAAATCATCCAGCAGGAAATTCAGTCGGGCAGCAACGAGCAGGAGTTGGGCCCTCCGCGTCCAGCCATGAACGTTCCCTTGGGCCGGAACGAAGTGCTGATTCGGGGCGACGAACAGGAAAAGAACCAGGACATCTTCAAGGCCCGCGGCCACGTGGTCGTGCGGTTCGGCACCTACACGCTGCACGCCGACGAGGTCACCTACGATTCCACCACCGGCCAGGTCACCGCCACCGGACACGTGGTGTTTGACGGCGGTGCGCACAACGAGCACCTCGTCGGGACGCACGCCACCTACGACGTCAGCCGCGACAGCGGAACGTTCTACGACGTAACCGGATCGACTGGCGTCAAGGTGAAGACCAAAGACATGTTCCTCACCTCGTCGAATCCGTTCTTCTTCACAGGAAAAGTCGTGGACAAGCTCGGTCCCGACCACTACCGGGTCAACCAAGGCTACATCACCTCCTGCCAGTTGCCCGATCCCAAGTGGCAGTTCAACTCCCAGACGGCATTCGTGGAGATAGGGGCCGATGCCACCATGCATCACGCCACCTTGCGCATCAAGGGCATCCCGGTCTTCTATTTTCCGTGGGTCAAACACCCCGTCGATAACCTGGGACGCCAAAGTGGCTTTCTCATGCCCCTGTTTGGGCAGTCGAGCACTCGGGGCACCATCCTGGGAGACGCCTTCTACTGGGCAATCAACCGGAGCAATGACGCCACCATTGGGGCCTCGCTCTACTCCGCACGGGGCTGGGCGCAACACGGAGTGTTTCGCTCGGTTGGCTATAAGTACCAGTTCCGCGCCGAATATTTTGGAGTGCTTGACGAGCAAGGCGCTCCCCAGGGGCAACCGAACCCGGGACAGAACCAGGGTGGCCAGGAACTGCGAGCCAACGGATCGATCCAGCTACCGGAGGGATTTCGCGGAGTGCTCTCGGTTGACTATCTCAGCTCTTATTTGTTTCGTGCGGCGTTCGCCGAAGGCTTTGCCTTGCAATCCATCAGCTCTGAGGTGCGCTCCTACGGATTCCTCAGCAAGAATTGGAGCGGATATGCCTTCGGCTTTCAGTCGGGCCTCTATCAGTCCTATCAGAGCACGAACCCGGGAGAAGTAATCAACATCGCCCACATTCCTTCGCTTGAGTTTTCCTCGGTGGAACGCCCGTTCAGCCGCTCCAATCTGATGTACGCCTACGACATGACTGCGGAAGGCCTTTCCCGGTCCGAGGAGGCGTTTGAAACCGCGCCGGTGGTCGGCCGCATTGACGCCCATCCCTACCTTTCGCTGCCTACTTACTTTCGCGGCTGGACTTTTCGCCCGGAGTTCGGAGTGCGGGAGACCTATTACACGCAGAGGCTGCAGAGCGGAGGCGAGGTGTCCGTGGGTAAGGCGCTCAACGATCCGATCAACCGGAATGTTGTGGCGGCGGCGATGGAACTCAGGCCACCGAGGTTATCGAAAATCTACGATCGCAAACTGCTGGGCAACGTGATCAAGCATACGATCGAGCCTCAGGTGGTCTATCGCTACCAGTCGGGTATCGAAAACTTCAGCCAGATCCTGCGTTTCGACCAGCGCGACATTCTGGCCGACACCAACGAGGTGGAATATGGCGTGGTCAACCGGATCTTCGCCAAGAAAACCAAGTCAACGGGCGAATGTTTTCGCCATCCCAAATACGCGCTTCTGTCTGAACAGAAACAACTGGTGGCCACCAAGACGACGGAAACGGAGCCCGGCACCTGCGATGACAAGCAAGGTCCAGCACGTGAAATCGTCACTTGGGAACTGGCCCAGAGATATTTCTTCGATCCGACTTTTGGAGGAGCGTTAGTAACCGGTCAGCGCAATGTGTTTGACAGCACCGTAGATTTCAGCGGCATCGCGTTTCTTACGGCGCCGCGTCACTTTTCGCCCGTCATCTCCCGTCTCCGGGTGCAAGATCTTAGAACTGACGTTCTCGTGGGCCGTCGATTATGACCCGGTGGCGCATCAGTTGAATGACAGCACACTCTTTGTAGGGCGAAGGTTGGGCAAGAGCGGCAAGTGGTACCTCGCGGGTGGACAAACCTATATGCGCGAGCCGGCGGAAACCACGCCAATTGCCGGTCAACCGACACTCGGCCTCAGCATCTACAACCAGTACCGTTTGCTGGCGCAGTACGGCAACCTCGCCATGAAGGGACTAAGCGCCGCAGTCGGTATCGCGGTGGATGACCGTCTCAGCTACGTGCAGGCGGCAAGCGTGCAGAGCAACTACAACTGGGACTGCTGTGGCGTGGCCTTCGAGTATTCGCGCTGGGCCTATGCCCCCACCATCAGCCGGGAAAACAGTTACCGCTTCTCGTTCAGCCTCTCCAACATTGGGACCTTCGGCACGATCCGGCGGCTGCAAAGACTGTATTAGCTCGCAACCTTCCGTTGCCCGGCCATTGTCTTACAATTGAGCGATGTCTGTGCTGCCTTCAAAGATTCCAGCCGA
Source organism: uncultured Acidobacteriaceae bacterium (assembly GCA_963728805.1). Classification (GTDB taxonomy): domain Bacteria; phylum Acidobacteriota; class Terriglobia; order Terriglobales; family Acidobacteriaceae; genus Bog-257. Next base: position 189,572 of record CAVSLE010000017.1, on the reverse strand, counting down.
AGCCGGCGATCTCGCGGCCAAATCGCGTGCTCTGGGGGAAAACTTGCATTCGCTCGGGCGAGTGCTGGTGGCCTACTCGGGCGGGGTGGATTCCGGATTTCTGGCATGGGCGGCGCATCGCGAACTGGGCGCCGGCGGCATGCTGGCGGTGCTGGCCGACTCTCCCAGCCTGGCACGCTGGCAAATGCGCGATGCCGTTGCCTTTGCCGAGGAACAAAGTATCCCGCTGACCGTGGTTGCCACCGAAGAGATGGAGCGCCCTGAATATCGGCGCAACGACGGTGCGCGTTGCTACCACTGCAAAGATGAACTATTCACCGTGATGGAAGAGCACCGGCAACGGCTGGGGTTCGATGCCATCGCCTACGGCGTCAACCTCGACGACCAGGGCGACTTCCGGCCCGGTCAGCAGGCGGCCCGCCAGCACCAAGTGGCCGCCCCTTTGCTTGCCGCAGAATTGACCAAGGCCGACATCCGGCAACTGGCGGCGCAGGCCGGACTGCGTATCTGGGACAAACCTGCATCGGCATGCCTGTCGTCGCGGATCGAGTACGGGCACGCGGTGACACGGGAGGCGCTGTCGGCGGTCGAGCAGGGAGAAGATGCGCTGCGGGAACTCGGTTTCCGCCAGGTGCGCGTTCGTCATCACGGCGAGATAGCGCGGATCGAGATAGCGCGGGAAGAATTGCCGCGGGCCATGACCATGGAAATGGCCACCGCGTTCACGCGAATCTTCAAGGCCCTGGGGTTTACCTACGTGGCGCTCGATCTCGAAGGCTTCCGGTCGGGCTCCATGAATGCCTTGCTGCCGGCAGGGAAGCTGCTGAAAATTGCCGGCAAGGAATGACCTCATGTCTCGCGGCCCCACCTCCACACCGCCGTCGCAGGTGCTTGGAATGCGCTCCCCATGAGATAATCAAACCTTACGCACTATCTTGAAGGTGGTTTTTACTTTGCCCTTGCAACGACTTGCTGTTTTGCTGCTATTGTTTTGCGCCGGGTGTTCGGCGCAGTCGAAATCGAATTCCGCCCCTGCCGACGTGGCCCAAAAGGTGCAGCGCCAGGTCCGGACCTACTTCAATGTTCCTCCCGACGTGGATATCAAGCTGGGACCGCTGACGCCCAGCGAGTTCCCCAACTATGACAATGTCACCATCACCCTGAGCCACGAAGGGAAGTCGCAAACCGTTGACTTCATTCTCTCCAAAGACGGCAAGAGCCTGATTCGCCTGACCAAGATGGATCTGACCAAGGACCCCTACGCCGAGACCATGAAGAAAATCGACGTGGCCGGCCGTCCGGTGCGGGGAAATCCGGACGCCAAGGTTACGGTCGTGAACTACGACGACTTCGAGTGTCCGTTCTGTTCCCGCATGCACAGCACGCTCATGAGCGAGATCCTGCCACAATACGGCGAGAAGATAAAGATCATCTACAAGGACTATCCGCTTTCCATGCATCCCTGGGCGATACACGCCGCCAACGACGCCAACTGCCTGGCCAAAGAGAGCGGCAAGGGCTACTGGGAGTTCGCCGATTACGTGCACGCCAATCAGCGCGCCATCAGCGGTACGCAGAAGGACGTGCAACAGGCTTTCGGTGAGTTGGACCGCATCACGCTGGATATCGGCAAAAAGAACGGCGCCGATGCCACCCGGCTGCAGGCGTGCGTGAAGACGCAGGCCGACAGCGCGGTGAAGTCCTCGATGGCCGAGGGCGATTCCGTGGGAGTGAACGCGACCCCGACGATGTTTGTGAACGGAGAACGGCTGGAAGGCGCATTGGACACGGAACAGGTGAGAGCGGCCCTGGACCAGCAGTTGCTGGCGGCCGGAGTAAAGCCGCCGCCCCCGACGCCAGCCCCAGCATCGCCGCCGGCGACCAGCAAGTAGGACGCGAGCCAGGCGTAGGAGGCGATCACGCGCAGTTTTCAGCAAGGAGCAAAGTTTGAAACTGAAACGCAAGAGTGTGGCGATCACAGCCACTCTGTCGCTGGCCGTTATTGCGCTGCTGTCGAGCGTGGGGTGTACCGGAAAGCAGGAAGGCGACGACGTAATGGCGCGGGTGAACGGCCGCAAGATTACGCGCACCGAGGTGGAGAAGTATTTCAATAATCAGACTGCGGAGGCGCCGGAAAAGCCAAGCCAGGAGCAGGGAGACAGTTTGCGGCTGAGCATCCTGCGCGAGCTGATCGATAACGAGATCCTGATGCAGCGCGCGGAGAAGCTGGGCCTGCTGGCGACCGATGAGGAAGTCAACGGCAAGCTGGCCGAAATCAAGGCGCCCTATACCCAGGAGGAGTTCGATAAGCGGCTGAAGGAGCGCAGTCTCACGCTCGACGATTTCAAGCGCGACCTGCGCCGCTCCATTACCGTCGACAAGGTGCTCAACAAGGAAGTCACCTCCAAGATCAACATCACCGACGACGACATTACCAGCTATTACAACCAGCACAAGGCCGAGTTCAACCTGATTGAGCCGCAATACCACCTGGCGCAGATACTGGTGACGACGCAGCCCAACCCGCAAGTGAAAAGCATGAAGGCGCAGAACGAGGGTGACGCGCGCAAGAAGATCCAGATGATCGAGAACCGCCTGGACAGCGGCGAGGACTTTGCCACCGCAGCCATGAACTACTCGGAGCAGACGGAGACCTCGCAAAACGGCGGTGACCTGGGTTTCGTTGCGGAATCGGCGCTCAAGGTGGACAAGACGGCCTATGACGCCATCAACAAGCTGAAACCCGGTCAGTACACGGTTGTGATGCCGGTGTCGGACCCCAACACCCATCAGATTTACGGCTTCCGCATCGTCAAGCTGCTCAACAAGGAGACCCTGGCCAGCGCGAACTCAAGGACCCGCGCGTGCAACAGGCGATACGACAGCAGCTTCGCGACCGCCGCGAACAGCTATTGAAAGCGGCCTATTACGAATCCATCCGCGACAAGGCATCGGTGGAGAACTATTTTGCCGACGACATTCTGAAGAAGGCGGGAACGATGAAGTAGTGCAGGTGTTTGCGTTCCTGCTATTCGATGATCGCCAGCGTGTCTCCGGCGTTAACGATTGAGCCTTCTGCGGTCACGATCTTCTGCACTCTGCCGTCCTTGGGCGACTTCATTTCGTTCTGCATCTTCATGGCTTCCATTACGATGATGCCCTGGCCCGCTTTAACCTCGTCTTTTTCGTTCACCATGATGCGGACGATTTTACCCGGCATGGGCGCCTTGACCTTCTGCGGCCCGGCCTCGGCGCCGCCGATGGCGCGGCGAGTCCGCAAAGAGCGCGGGTCCTGCACATCCACGGCATAGCGCGCGCTGCCGATCACCATGTGCAGCTCGCCTTGCAGCGAACGCTCGCGTTTGATCTCGTAAGCTTTGCCGCCAGACAGCACCGACAGCACATCGCGCGCCGTAAGCGCGGCATCGACTTCCATCTCCTGGCCGTCCACCTTGCACAGCCAGGTTTTCTCGCCGCGGATCAGCTCGACCTGGTGCGTTTTGCCGTCTACCACCACGTCGTAGGTCATGTTTTAGCAACTAGCAATCAGCATTCAGCAACTACTGGTCCGGTTTGTATCAGGGCGCGACTTCAGTCGCGCCGAACAAGTTCATTAAATGTCAGGGCTTTTAGCCCAGCGCAGAAAATCGCTCAGGGGCTGAAGCCCCCAGCTAGGTGTTGCTGCCCATGCGGCACGGCTAAAAGCCGTGCCGTGATACAAACCTCTCTGATACAAAAATCCCTGCTACCAAACAGTTCCTATCTCTCTCTCACCGCTTCGGCGCGGGCGGTGCGTAGCCAATTCGAAGCGGGCGCGGGAGCCGAGCCGCCATTCGCCGCCTCGCACCCGTTCGCTGCCGGCAAGGTCGCCTTCGCTTCCATGCTGGCGAAAATCGCCGCGCCAATGGCCGCCATAATGGGCCGCCGCGGGTCGGTCTCGTTGCCGGGTTTGGCCAGCAGGCGATCAAGGAAGCCCGTGTCCAGATTGCCCGCGCGGAAATCCGGGTCCTTCAGAATGCGGCGAAACAGCGAGATGTTGGTCTTGATCCCGCCCACGAAATATTCGTACAGCGCGCGCAGCAGGCGGTTGATCGCCTGCTCCCGGTCTTCGCCGTAGCCGACCAGTTTGGCCAGCAGCGGATCATATTCTATGGGCACGTTCCAGCCTTCATACATGCCGCTGTCGCGGCGGATGCCGGGACCTGAAGGCGAAATCAGCCGCGTAATCTGTCCCGGCGACGGGAAGAAATTATTGTCCGGATCTTCGGCGTAAACCCGGCACTCGATCGCGTGTCCGCGCAGCCGGATGTCTTCCTGCCTGAACGGCAGCTTCTCTCCCGCCGCGACGCGCATTTGCAGGTGAACCAGGTCCAGGCCAGTGACCAGTTCGGTCACCGGATGTTCCACCTGGAGGCGGGTGTTCATCTCGAGGAAATAGAAGTTGCGCTGCTCATCAACCAGGAACTCGATGGTGCCGGCGTTGTAATAGTTGGCGGCCTTGGCCACGCGCACAGCGATTTCGCCCATGCGACGCCGCATGTCCGCGTCCACGATCGGGCAAGGCGACTCTTCCATCACCTTCTGATGGCGGCGCTGCACCGAACACTCGCGCTCGCCCAGGTAAACGACATTGCCGTGCTGGTCGCCGAAAATCTGCATCTCGACGTGGCGCGGGTTGGTGATGTACTTCTCCAGGTACACCTCGTTGTCGCCGAACGAGCGCTGCGCCTCACTGCTGGCGTTCTCATACGCGGAGCGCAGTTCCCCGGCCGCTTGCACCAGGCGCATACCTTTGCCGCCACCTCCGGCCGCCGCCTTTAGCATGATGGGATAGCCGATCTGCTCCGCCAGCCTCTCGGCAGCGTCGATGTCCAACCCGTGCTCCGAGCCGGGAACGAAGGGCACGCCGGCGCGTTTCATGTTCTGCCGGGCGCGCGTCTTGGAGCCCATCATCTCCATCGACTCGGGGCTGGGGCCGATGAACTTGAAACCATGATCGGCGCAGGCCCGGGCGAAACCGGCATTCTCCGACAAAAAGCCGTAGCCGGGATGTATGGCCTCGGCCTGACTGCGGCGCGCCACGTCGAGAATCTTGTCCACGTTGAGATAAGACTCGCTGGCCGTGGCGGGCCCGATTGGGTAGGCGTAATCGGCTTTGCGGACATGCAGCGCCTTACGGTCCACGTCAGAGAAGACCACAACCGACTCAATGCCCATCTCGCGGCAGGCGCGAATGATGCGCACCGCAATTTCACCGCGATTGGCAATCAGGACTCGTTTGAACATGACGGAACTTGGTTGAATATTCTGTCTGCCGGGAACTGAGGCGTAAAGAGGGTAGCCACCACACATTCCACAGAAGAATGGATTGTACTGCATGGGCAGGCGGCGGCCGACAGGGGGTGACGTCACAGGAGGTGTGACGGAGGGCGGCTATGCCAGTTCCATGTCGTCGAGTCAAGACCGATGGCGCCTGAAGCAAGCAAAAACGCCCCTCGTGACCGAGGGGCGTTAGTGTTGGAGCCAGGTTAAACCTACTGTGGGGTCTCGGTAGTGACGATGCCTGTGGGCCCGGCTTTTTCGGCCTTGGCCTTCTTGGTTGCCATCGTCTTGTCAACCCAGTCGTCGGCCGTCTTCAGATCGGACTTACGGGCGTCAGGATTGTCGCACTCGTACTCGGCGCGCTGGCGGTACAGCAGGTTCAGATAAGCCATCGCATCGTCATAATCGGGCCGAAGCTGCAGCGCCTTCTGCAGGTTTTGAATGCCGTCTTCGACCTTCTTCTCATTCTTCGCCAGCAGGTCAGAGCAGGCCTTCTTGTCCTTGAGTTCGTCGGTGGGCTTCATCCCGAGACTGGCGCGTATCGTCTGGTCGGGCTGGTAGGCCTGCATCCAGTCGATGACCGCAAGCGAGTAGTAGCTTTCCGGATCGTTGGGATCCAGGTCAGCCACCTTCTGGTAGTAATCCTTGGCCTGATCGAACTTCTTCATGCCGAAGTAGAGAGAAGCAATGCCTTTGAGGCTGTGAATCTGTTGTTCTTTGGGTGGATTCTGGGCCAGGACCTGCTTAAAGACGTTGATGGCCTGTTCGGCGAAGCGATTGTTGTCGGGGGAATCGGCACCGGGGATGTATTGCTGGGCATATGCGGTGGCTAAATAAAGACGGGCCGTTACCAGGTTGGAATCCAGATCCACCGCGTTCTTGAAATGTTCGATCGCCTCTTCGTATTTCGCGTTCTTGTAGGCCTGAACGCCTTTGTTGAGCTGATCGCGTGCTCTCAGCTTGCTGCAGCCAATGGTCGAGAACAACGCAAGCAGAACCATAAGTACCATCAGTACTCGTCCGCTTTTGTTCATGTCTGGTATCACTCTCCGTTGCTGTAGTTCGGGCTTCGAGGATGTGCGGGGCTGTCACTCAGCGACGCCCCGCTTCTCCAGAGGAAGATGGAATCCCGAATCACGTTCCTGGTTCTCTACCCCTCAGGCGGCCGCCGTGGCGGGGGCGCAGAGGAGCCGCCGGTTACCCCCTCGGTGACGCGCAATATCGGCGCGCAGGGAGGGAGCCGCCTCGCAAGTGGCTAACCGCCGGCTTCTATTTTGGCCGTGATCAACCCAACTTTATCGACACCTGCTGCGTGGGCGATGTCGATGACTTGTGCCACATCATTGAAGGTCAGCTCCGGATCAGCCTTGACGAACATGACCTTTTCAGCGCGGGTCTTGAAGATGTCGTTGAGACGGCCTTCCAGGTTCTCCCACGTGACGTTGTCCTGATTGATCTTGAGCGCTGGTTTGTCGCCGCCGCCCCTCAATACCTGCACCACGATGGTACGGTCGTTGCTTGGCGGTTGTTGTTTCTGGTCTTTGGGCGGCTGGGGAACCAGTGCATCCAGACCTTTCGGAGTCAGCGGCGTGATCACCATGAAGATGATGAGCAACACCAGCAAAACATCAATCAGTGGGGTGACGTTAATATCGGCTGAGGGCCCACCCGACCCTCCTAGTGTCATGCTCATAAGGATCTCCCGTTACTGGGCGCCGGCGCCCCCGCCGGTATCGCTTTTCGGCGGCTTTTTGCCGGTTGGGCCAGCCTGTACCTGTTCGGTCAACAGACCGACATCGTCCACTCCGGCGGAGCGCACGTTGTCCACCACGTCCACCACTGCGCCGTACTTGGCGCGAGCGTCGGCTTTAATAAAGACCCGCTTGTCCACTTTATTGGACAGGCGGTCCTTCACTTTGCTGGTGAGCTGGTCGGCGGTGACCTTGTCGGTACCAAAGAAAATCTGCCCGTCGCGCATGATGGCCACGAGCAGGGAATCTTCCTTGTCCGCGTCCGGCATGGGCGTGGGGCTATTTACCCTGGCCATGTCCACGCTCACGCCCTTCTGCAACATAGGCGTGATGACCATGAAAATGATGAGCAACACCAGCATCACGTCCACCATGGGGGTAACGTTGATGTTGGAGTTGACCTTCTTGCCTTCGGCGCGCACTGCGAGTGCCATAACCTTCAACCTCCTTCAGACTGGCCCCAGCGCAAACCAGTTACGCTGGGCCTCCAATTACCGGCGGACCGTACGACGCTTGAGGAAATAGTCGATCAGCTCGCTGGAGCTGTTGTCCATTTCCACGTCGAACGCTTCCACCTTATTGGTGAAGTAGTTGAACATCATGACGGCCGGAATCGCGACGAACAGTCCGATGGCGGTGGTCACCAGGGCTTCGGAGATGCCGCCCGCGACGGCGCCCAAGCCGGTCGCTTTCTGGGTGGAAATCTCTTTGAAGGCGTTCAGAATGCCGACCACCGTGCCCAGCAAACCAATGAAGGGTGCGGTGGATCCGATGGTGGCAAGGCCTCCCAAGCCGCGCTTCAACTCGGCGTGAACGATGGCTTCGGCACGCTCCAGAGCGCGCTGCGAGGCTTCGATCTGCTCGCCGGGGATGTCGTTGGAATCGCCGTGGGCCTTGAATTCCTGCAGGCCGGCGACTACGACCTTGGCCAGATGGCTTTTCTTGTTGCGCTCGGCGACCCGGATGGCTTCCTCGATTTTGCCCTCACGCAATGCTCCGGCAACCGCGGGAGCAAACGCGCGCGACTGCTTGCGGGCAGCGCTGTATGCCATGGCACGGTCGATCATGACGCCAATCGACCAACCTGACATGATGAACAGAATGAAGACCACGATCTTGGCCAAAATTCCCATCTGCTTCCAGAGGGAAATGGGGTCCCAGCCCACAGTGGCTTCCTGGAAAATCCAGGCAGCAGCCGTCGGTACGTGGCTGAGAGTGTAGGTGGCAAGGTTAGCTAGGAACATGGGTGGAATTTTCCTCCTCAGAGCTTTCGTTACAGCAGACCAACATGCTTGCTATTGGCTTGCAAGTGATTCGAATTCGGAGCCGATTACTTTCAAAACATCAGCGAGCTTTCACCAGCTCATCAGCAAAAACTAAAGGCCGTGCCTGGACCGCAATGCAATCCAACCGTGCGTCGGCATCAAAGTTAGATGCGCGGATTGCTCATCCGCACATTAACCACCACCCGACAGGGTGAAATTAACGTTGACCGTGGTCTCAACCTCTACCGGCTCGCCGTTGAGGTAGTAAGGCTTGTACTTCCATTGCTTTACTGCATCCAGCGCCGCACCCGTGAGCATGGGGTGACCGCTGACTACGTGCAGGTTCTGAATGCCGCCATCTTTGCCGATCAGGGCCTGGAGCACTACAACCCCCTGAATGCGGGCTTGGCGGGCAAGCGCCGGATAGGTGGGTTGTACTTTGTGGATCAACAATCCCTGAGAAACGCCCTGGGAAACGCGCACCCGCTGCGGAGCGGCCTTGGGAATGGCTACGGGCGTGTTGCTGAGCATTCCGCCCAGAACACCACCCATCGTGCCCCCGGGCACGCCGCCCGGTACGCCACCCACAACCCCGGCGACTCCCGTCGTCGGCGGCTGCTCGTCCTCTTTTATCATCTGAATCTTCTTGGGAATTGCGGTCGGGGTCCGCAACTGGCCGTTGTCGAGCTCGCTTTGGATCTTCTTTACTATGACCGGAGCGGCAGCCGGCGGCGGCGGCGGCGGAGGTGGCGGCGGCGGCGCAACCAGGAAGGTCATCAGTTGCTGCCGGGGCAACGCCTCGGTAAAAATTAAGGGTAACAATACCAGAACGCCAATCAGCAGGATTTGGAGCACAAACGAGATAAAGGTAGTAGCTCCGCGCTTGCCCTTAAGCCTGCCGCCCGATTCCATAAGGCTGTCTTCAAACATAGACCGCTCCCCATCGAATGCTTCGATTACTTAGACACCGGGTATCAGCTTTTTGCTCCCATGTGGACCGCCGGCCGTTCCTAATTCGTAGCCGGTGGAGCTCCGCTGGGACTTTAGGCTGGCCGCTTTAGAAGGGCGAACCGAAGTATACACCCCCCGCCGGTCCGGCGTTTCCTGTCACGATTCCGCCCCGAACCAGGGTTTCCCCCTGGTTTGGCGAGTCGGATGGCCTATTCAACAGCAGTGGTTGCTCGCGCTCAAAACTGGCCGGAACGAAACACCGCTCGCTTGCGATACTTGAGGCCCACCCTAGGCTTTGACCTTTACCTTTTCCCGCGGCTTGTTCTGTGCCGACGCCAAACGCTGCACGGCCGACTGGCCGGCCCGCTTGGCCCGCCATTCCTGATAGGCAACCAGCATTGGCGCCGCCACGGCGATCGACGAGTAGGTCCCGATCAGGATTCCAATCACCAGGGCCAGCGAAAATCCGCGCAGCACTTCGCCACCGAAAATGTACAACGAAAGCACGGTCAGAAACGTCAGGCCTGAGGTAAGAATGGTCCGGCTCAGGGTCTGGTTGATGCTCTTGTTGACGATGTCGGCCAGCGGCTCGCGACGCAGCAGTTTGATATTTTCGCGAATGCGGTCGAAGACGACGATAGTGTCGTTCATCGAATAGCCAATCAGTGTGAGGATGGCGGCAATCACCGTCAGGCTGATTTCCTTGTTCAGCAGCGAGAAGAAGCCGACTGTGATAATGCTGTCGTGGAGGCAGGCGACAACCGCGCCCACGCCGTAGATCATCTCGAAGCGGAACCACAGGTAAACCAGCATGCCCGCCAGCGAGTAGAGGGTGGCCATGACGGCCTGTTTGCGAAGCTGCGAGCCCACCTGCGGACCGACAATCTCAACGTTGCGCACCACGAAATTCGAGGTGTAGAAGCCCTCCTTCAGGGCGTTGATCACCTCGGGGGGAACCACTCCGCTCAGCTCATCGATGGAGGTGAGAATTCCGCCGCGCTCCTTGTTGCGGAAATCCTCAATCTGTTTGGCGATGGATTCGTATCTGGGCCCGGCGTCCAAACCCAGGTGCAGCGGGTCCTTTTGCATCAGGTCCTGCTGCAAGCTGGCCGCGCCGGTGTTATTCAGGTCTTGCTTGCCTTCGGCTACCGGGTTACGCGCCTGCAAGGCGCGGACGATGGTGTTCTTGCCCTGGTCGAGCGCGGCCTCGCTGGTTTCCTGGATGCCCAAGTCCACCAGCACTTCGTTGTCGGGGGTTGGGCCGAAGCGCTGGATGCGCGGATCGTGCAGCCCGGCGCGGTCCATGTCGCTACGAATCTGGTCCAGACTGGGCGTCTGCGCGAACTTGACATAAACCAGCGTGCCGCCGCGGAACTCCACCCCCAGCGGGATGTGGTGCCAGAACAATATGGAACAGATTCCGGCGACGCTGAACACCAGCGAGAAGGCAAGGAAATACCACTTCTTGCCGAGAAAGTCGATATTGGTATTGCGAAATAACTCCACCGCTAGCCCCTTCCAAGATCCCATTTACCACAGAGGCACTGAGACACAGAGGTCTCAAGAAATCGCCTGAGGTAGATTACCCTTCAAGAAAATCTATTTTTCCAACGAGGCTCCAGCTCCACAAAAATCCTTAAAATCCTTCTTCTTCTCGGTGTCTCTGTGCCTCTGTGGTGAACTTCTTCCCTTAAATGCTCAATGGCTCGCCGCGCTGATGGCGACTGAGAATGAACTCGAAGATCACGCGCGATACGAACACCGCGGTGAACAGGTTGGCCGCCAGACCGAAGCTGAGGGTCACAGCAAATCCCTTCACTGGGCCGGTTCCGAACAGGAACAAGATGACCGCGGACACAATCGTCGTCACGTGCGTATCAATAATGGTTGTCCAGGCGTGAGCGAATCCTTGTTCCACCGCAGAGGAAGGCGTCTTGCCGTGTCGCAACTCCTCGCGAATACGCTCGAAGATCAGGACGTTAGAGTCCACGCCCATACCGACGGTGAGGATCACACCTGCAATTCCCGGCAAGGTCAAGGTCGCCCCGCTGTAGCCGAGGAATCCCAACAGGATTACCAGGTTCAGGATCAAGCCCAGGTCGGCGTTGATGCCCGCAGCGTGGTAGTAGAAGAGCATGAAGATCAATACCGCGATCATGCCGATGACCGCCGCCCGCACACCCGCGCGGATGGAATCGGCGCCCAGCGATGGCCCCACCGTGACCTCTTGCAGATACTTGATTCCCGCCGGCAGCGCGCCGGAACGCAGCGTCAGGGCCAGGTCCTGGGTTTCTTCCGCACTGAACGAGCCGGTGATACGGCCCTGATCGTGGATTTGCTCCTGGATGGTGGCCACCGACTTCACCTTGTTATCGAGCACCACCGCCAGCTTGTCGCCCACGTGTGCTCCGGTGAAGGCGGCGAACCGCCGTCCACCCTCACCGGTCAGGGTGAAGTTGACATCGGGCCGGCCATTCTCATCGCGGCCAGAATCGGCAGAACGCAGATCGGCGCCGCTCACCGCCGACGAGCGGCTGATGAGCCAGTACACCTCGCCGGCCTCTTCAGGGTTCTGGGCGTGCGGGCTGGTGCCCTTCATCAGGACGGTGTCGGGCGGAAGCACGCCGCCATTGTCTTGCATGGCCGCCTGCTCGTTGGGATACGGCCCCTTGACCGCCTGCCGGATCTCCAGCATGGCGGTGGACTGCATGATCTCTTTCACGCGCGCCGGATCATCCACGCCTGGCAACTGCACCAGGATCTGATAGTCGCCCAGTCCGTGCTCCTGAATTACCGGCTCGGAGACGCCGAGCTGGTCGATTCGGTTCCGGATGGTTTCAATGGCCTGCTGGACCGCTTTCTTCCTGGTTTCATTGGCCACCGAGTTCTTCATGGTCAGGGTGTAAGTGTTCTCGGCGCCGGAGGCGAAATCGTACTCGCTCAGTCCAGCTTTATCGTTGATGGTCTTCCGCAGCTCCGAGGATGACTCCGGCGGCACGCCCTTGATCTGGATTACCTCGGGGTGGTTCTGCGGATCGGGTTTGGAGATTTCTCCGAAGGCGACGTTGGCGCTCTTGAGCGCGTCCTTCAGGCGTTCGACCGCACGGTCGCTGTCGGCGTTGACGGCGTCGTTCACCTGCACCTGCAGGATCAGGTGGGTCCCGCCCTTCAGGTCAAGGCCCAGGTGGATGCGCTTCTGCACCGACTCCTTCAGGCCTTGGGCCGTGAAACTGCCGGGGATGCCGATGATGCCGAAGAGAAAAAAGATCAACACCGCAACAATCAAAACTGTTTTGACGAGGAGATTCTTATTCATGAGAGACTGCAACCCTTAGGACTTGGATTGGTCCTCCGCGGTCGTCAAGGTGACGATGGAAGAACGGGCAACTTCGAGTTTAATGTTGTCTGGCGGAACCCGGAGGACGACCGTGTCGTCCTTGGCCGATAGGATGAGGCCGGTAAGGCCGCCGCTGGTGACGACGCGGTCGCCGGGCTTGATTTGCTGCAGCATCGCCGCCCATTTCTTCTGCTTGCGCTGCTGCGGCATGATCAAAAGAACGTAGAAGATGGCGAAGATGGCAACCATCATCAGGATCGGGGCCGAGCCGCCGATGCCCTGCGCGAACATAACTGCCAGTGTGGCCATTTTGCTTTCGACTTTCTAGAAACCCCAAGGCTAAACAGCCTGTGTGAGAACTCGTTTTGAACCGGGATATTGCCTGCCAGCGTACCAACGCGACGTCAGGGACGTAGCCCTGATGTTTCCATTATCGCGCTTTTGCCGGGGACCTGAACAGCCAGGCTGCTAAGGAACACTCAGCTTTCCGGGGTCCCCAAGCCGCGCCCCTTTGGCACGGATTGAGGTGTTAAGTGCGGTGGCCGGACGCCAGAAAGAAACTTCGCGAATTCCCCAAGTATTATAGCTTGCCGCACCTTACCCATGGTGTCAAGGTAACATGCCAGATTGTGGACGGTGTTAAGTACCTGGGCGAGCAATTCATTCGAGGCATACAGGTGCCGCAAATATGCCCGTGAGTAGCGCGCGCACACCCGGCAAGAGCAGTTGGGGTCGAGTGGACCATCGTCGGTGGCATAGCGCGCGTTCTTGATGGTCAGGCGGCCCTCTGAGGTGAACAGCAGGCCGTGCCGTGCCGCCCGCGTAGGCAGCACGCAGTCCATCATGTCCACGCCCATGGCCACGTAATGCACAATCTCTTCCGGAGTTCCCACGCCCATCAGGTAGCGCGGCTTGTCTTCCGGCAGGAACCGCATGGCGGTGTGCACCATCTCGTAGGTCATGGAGCGCGGTTCGCCCACGCTCAGGCCGCCAATCGCATAGCCGGGGAAATCAAGCTCTACCGTCCGCTGTGCCGATTCGCGCCGCAGATCGGGAAACATTCCACCCTGCACGATTCCGAACAGCGTCTGATGGGTGCCCCGTTCTAGGGTGCGGGTGCCCCGTTCTAGCCTTCCTTTGGCTAGGGCGGGGCCTTCATCGAACCATGGCACCTCGTGTTTGTGGTCCTCGAAGTACTTCTTGCTGCGCGCCGCCCAGCGCAGCGTCATCTCCATGGATGCCTGAGTGCGCGCGTACTCTGCCGGATGCTCGGTGCACTCGTCGAACGCCATGATGATGTCAGCGCCCAGGCCGATTTCGGCAGCGATGGCGCTTTCCGGGCTGAAGAAGTGCGAGGAGCCATCAAGGTGCGAGCGAAAGGCGACGCCCTCTTCCGTCACCTTGCGCAGGTCGCTCAGGCTGAACACCTGAAAGCCGCCGGAGTCGGTGAGGATGGGATGGTCCCACGCCATGAACTTCTGCACCCCGCCAAGTTGGCGCACCATCTCCACGCCGGGCCGTAGATAAAGGTGGTAGGTATTGTTCAGCAGGATCTGGACGCCGAGTTCCTCCAGCGTGTCTTGGGGTACGCCCTTGACCGTCGCCAGCGTGCCCACCGGCATAAAGACCGGGGTCTGGACGTCGCCGTGCGGTGTGAAGAAGCGTCCGGCGCGCGCGGCGCCCTCGCGGGCTTCAATCTGGAAGCGGAAAGACATCGCAGACGATTGTAGCGAGTATTTTCACCACGGAGGCACGGAGGACACGGATAACAGAATCTTTTTGGCAACGTCAAACTGCACCCACGCGGTCAGTTTGTGTGCCGGCTTATGGTCACAAAAGGATCGACTCTTGCGAGACTGCCGTAGCATTGTTCGGCTGCTGCTTTGCAGCCTCCGCAGCAGATAGCCTTGAGTTCCGGCTCGCAACTCTCGCACTCGGTAGGCCAGGTCTCGCGAAAAGCGCGTACGTAAGGATGCGTGTAGTAGATGTCGGTGAAGCGGTCCTTTTTCAGGTTCCCCAGAATGACGCCGGAGTGATTACATATCCGCACATTTCCTTGCGGATCGACGGTGAAGTACGATCCTTCCCCCGCCAGCGGGCACCAGCCAAAGTGAATTTGTTTGTATTTTCGTGTGTCGATTACGCAAGGCTCAATCGCCACCGCGACTGCGACCGGCAATTGATAGCGTGCGCTCAATTCCTCTAACGTGTCCAGGTTTTCTCGAATGGTGGCAGCCGTGGGCAACAAGCGGTCCGCATTGCGAATGTTGCGCGCGCCCAAGTTCATGCGGTTATACATCAAGCCGCTCGCGCCCAACGCAATGGCCAGTTCCGCGGTCTTGCCGGCATCTGCACTGTTCAGTTTGGTGGCTACGAACACAGCCACAAAATTTCCCTTAGCCTGCCGGACATTAGCCATGCCATCAACTGCGGCATCCCATGCTCCTCGACGCCCGGCTAGCCGGTCATGTACCTCGCGGCGATAACTAAGCAAAGTGACCTCATAGGTGACATCGATACCCAAGGATGCGAGCCGTTCCGGTGTTAAGAGCGTGCCATTGGTGATGACGATGGCGGCGATTTTCTTGCTTCGAATGAACGAGAGGATCTCGCCGAGATCCTCTCGCAATAGCGGCTCACCCCCGGACAAAGCAATCGATTGCACGGGAGCCTCGTCACATAGCTTCGCTATGATGTCAATTACCTCCCGGGTACTCATCTCGCTGCTTCGATCACGGTCGCAGTCCTGCGCAGAGGGTCCCTCTGCCATGTAGCAATAGAGACAATGATTGTTGCAGCGTTTGGTCAGTTCGATAACGAAGCTCTTGGGGAGGGGTCTTGTTTGGAAGCTGTCCAGGGCTGGCTTCATAAAATACCAATGTTCCTACCAACTGTCAGAGAGCCGCTCACATCAGATTGTTAAGGACATATCCAGCGTTTAGGATTACCGGCCGCCGGCAATTTTTTCAAAGGTTTCCTTGCTTATCAGTCCCTCATTCAGGAACTGCTGCGCGACGGTGACGCGCGCTCCTTCGTCCACGACGCTGAACCACGGATCGACGGGGAAGTAGCATAGGATGGGCACGCGCCCTCCCACCAATCCAGCCACGAAGCTCCTCGGTTCTGTGTACAGCACTTCTACCTTCTTGCCAACCAACTCTTTCAAGGTTCCTGGCTGAAAGTTCGGGCTGACCGGGATTGGCGTGAGCTTGCCTTCGGCCTCGAGGAAGAAATTTCCTTCCTTGTGTACGACTGTTCCTGATCTTGGCATGTTAGCCATTCGATTTCTCCTTCCGAAATGAGGTTGGCCCCCTGCGTTCGGGGGTCGGTTTGAAGCTGTTTTAGTTTGCTCTTCAGTGTCGCGTAATGCCGTGACCGCACGCACGGCTGGCTGTGACTAGAACAGCTTCACAGTAGGTGCAATTAGGGCGGAGCGCCGCACCGAGCGGTGCCGCCTCGCTACCATTCCTGAGGTCACAGGTTACGTTGCGCCAGCGCGAGGAGACATTGCATACTGCGGTGGTGGGAATGGAAAGCGTTTCTCTGGTGGGAAAGCATGTTCGTCTCGAACCGCTCGACCACCGCCACGTCGATGGGTTGGTTGCCGCCTCGGCGGGAGATAGCGAACTTTACCAGTGGAGTCCCGTTCCGCAGAGCAAGGTGGAGGCGACCAGCTATGTCGATACCGCACTGGCGTGGCGGGACGCGGGCACGGCGGTGCCGTTCGCGATCGTTCGACTGGGCGACGGCGTTGTCATCGGCTCTACCCGCTTCTTTGACTTGGAGCGCTGGGCGTGGCCGCAGGGCCATCCGCGACATGGCTGCATCCTGGACGCCTGCGAGATCGGCTACACATGGCTTGCCCGGTCGGCCATCCGGACCGCCGCCAACACCGAGGCCAAGCTGCTTATGTTGACGCACGCGTTTGAGACGTGGCGCCTGCTGCGGGTCTGCCTGCACACCGACGTGCGCAATCAGCGTTCGCGAGCGGCCATCGAACGCATTGGCGGGAAGTTCGAAGGCGTTCTGCGCTCCCATCGCATGGCTGCCGACTACACCGCTCGCGACTCGGCGCGCTATTCGATGGTGGCGGCGGAGTGGCCAGATGTGAAACGGCGGCTGATGGGCCTACTGGATCAAGCGTGACGGATAGTAGATTGGCGTGGGTATAGGGTCCTTCGACTGCGTTCGGTCGCTATGCGACCTCACTCCCCTGAGGATGACAGAAGGTTGGTACTAAGTGCTAAATGCTAACGGCCAAATGCTAACCGACACACAGAAGATTTTCGACGGCGTTACGCTGCACGGCATGCCGGTCCACATCGAGCTGCAATGGCCGTTTCATTCCTCTGGCGGCGGTAGCGACTGGTACGTGCTGCAGGGCACGCTACGCTTGGCCGACGACGGTCCGCTGTACGCTGACATCGCGGTCAATCTGGCGCAGACTATTCGCGAGGTGCTGCCGGCGCTCGACAGCGATCTGGCGTTCTGGCTCTCCATCAACACCGCGCGCAAGGCGCTCGACGATAAGCAACTGGAGTTGCTGAAGTCGAGCAAGCGGCAACCGGTGCCGGTGTCGAGCCGCTGCTACAACATTCGCGAAAAGCACTTTCGCTTCTGGCATGCCACGCCGCAACAGGTGGAGGAATTTGTGGCGTGCAAAGTTTTCTGGTTGAGCGGCAACCAGCGCGCGCCGGTGATGATTGCCGATCCATGCGACGCGCAATATCTGGGCGCCGCCGATCCCAACATGGTGGACAAGCTGCTGGTTGCAGCGAACGATCTGGCGGCGCGCGGAATGATCGAATTGGCCGGCGATTCCGCCCGCGCAACCGATGGATTGCTGGCGCAAGCGCAGGCGTTTCATGCAGCCAAAGATCGCGCCCTGGAAGAGTTGCACGCCAAGCACGCCTTCGAGCGGGCGTAAAATTTTTCAGCCCCCTAGCGGTGCTGCTTGCCGCACACGCACTTCGGCGGCGGTAGCTCGTGATCGGTGCCCCAGGACAGCAGCCAGGCCTTCATGTCGTCATGCTTAATGTAGTGACCTTCCTTGATTTGGCGGTCAGCCTGGCGGATCTCTAAGTGCAAAGAATCCTGGTCAGCGATGTAAGCCCTCAGGGTATTTGGTATGTTCACATGTTAATACGGGGGCGATGCTGACAGGGGACCTTTTCAGGGATTCGGCACCTCTACTGGAAGTTTACTTGGGGATCAATACAAATGGCTTCTTTTCTAGGCTAACGTAGCGGAGCGCGTCTTCCCTCGCTTTTTTAACTTGATTGGGCTTGAGTTCCGAGGAGAGGGATGCCACTTTTTCGGGGGCTTTCGGGTTGCCGTACTTCGCCGCCAGAATAAACCACATCAGGGCTTTTTGTTTGTCCAGCGTTCCGCCCTTGCCTTCGTTGTAAAGATTTCCTAGCGCGAACATCGCGTTCGTGTTGTTGTACAGCGCAGCGTCCTCGTAGAGCTTCGCCGCTCTTTTCATGTCCGGCGGGACTGCGCCACCTTGTTCGTATGCTCTGCCTAAGTCGTAGGAAGCGACAGGGTCTCCAAGATCCGCACCGCGTTGCAGCCAGTGGATAATTTCCGCGTTGTCTTGCGGCACTCCCAAACCTTTGGCATAAAGCACAGCGATTCGATAGCATGCTGCCGCATCGCCAGCCTCGGCAGCTTTGCGGTACCACTTCATGGCGCGGGCATGGTCTTGTTTAATGTCGAACCCCTTCTCATAGGCATCTCCCACGCGCAAATAGGTTGCATTCAGGTCCTTGGAGGACATCTCGGAGCGCATCTGTGTAACGGCTTCCTTTCCGCTGGCGTCGTCCGCATCCTCCGCCAGCAGAAACCAATACATCGACGTACTCCTAGTTCCTCTGGTCGTGCCGACAATCTCGCCGTCGTAGGAGACTGCTCCAATATTGAATAGCGCACTACCGAAGCCTTGCTGTGCGGCTTTATGAAGCCACTCCATCGAGAGTAAAAGATTCTTGTCAACGTCAAAGCCAAGTTGGTAGCGCACGCCTAGTTCGTTCTCGGCTGCGGGATCGCCCGATTCAGCCAGCTTCTGCAACTGGGCAATCGGTAATTTGCCAACAGGCGTTGAATTCTGGGCTGTTCCGGCACACATGAAGCCAACGGAAAAAACGATGACCGTCAAGGCGAGCGCAAACGAGATGTGCTGGCGGCCGGGAGTCATAGCTCAAGGGGACAACATTCGAGGGTAGCACTTGGATTCCTGTATTCATCCGCTCAATTGATAGAATTGAGTCAAATCATCGTTGGTTTCCTGTTTGGGGAAATAACTCTCAGTGCAATTCACCGAAACGTACGACGTGGTCGTGGTGGGCGCCGGCCATGCCGGTTGTGAGGCCGCCATGGCTGCGGCTCGCATGGGCTTGAAGACCGCGCTCTACACCCTCAACCTCGATCTGATCGCGCAGATGTCGTGCAATCCCGCGATCGGCGGCATCGCTAAGGGACATCTGGTGCGCGAGGTGGACGCCCTCGGCGGCATCATGGGCGAAGTGACGGACGCGGTCGGCATCCAGTTTCGTCTGCTGAATACGTCGCGCGGGCCGGCAGTGTGGTCTCCGCGGGCGCAGTGCGACAAGCAGCAGTACCGGCTGAAGATGCGCGAGCTGCTGGAGTCGGAGCCCAACCTCCACATCAAGCAGGCGGAAGTGGCGGAGCTGATTGTGGAGCAACTAGCAACTAGCAATCAGCAACTAGCCAATACCCTTGTCATCCCGAGCGGAGAGAGCAAAGCGAGCGCAGTCGAGGGACCTGCTGTTCGAACCGCAGATCCTTCGACTCGGACTGAAGTCCTCGCTCAGGATGACAATTTTGGCGCATCGGACTCTGGCGAAGAGCGAAAAGCGAAAAGCGAACAGCGTTTTGTTCGCGGCATCAAGCTGCGTGACGGCCGTACTGTCTCGGCGCAAGCCGTCATCATTACCACCGGAACATTTCTCAACGGTCTCATCCACTGCGGCGAGCAGCAATATCCGGCCGGACGCAGCGGCGAGCCTAACGCGGTATTGCTGGGCGAATCGCTGAAGGCGATTGGTCTGCGCGGCTGCCGCCTGAAGACCGGCACTCCGCCGCGCCTGGATGGGCGCAGCATCGACTGGTCGAGGTTCAAGGTGCAGCCCGGCGACGACGATCCCACGCCCTTCAGCTTTCGCACCCGGCGGGTGGCGCACCACGACAAGCAGGTGCCCTGCTACATCGCCTTCACTACGCCGGAGACCCATCGCATCATCCGCGAGAACGTGCACCGCTCTCCCATGTACAGCGGGCAGATTCAAAGTATCGGCCCGCGATATTGTCCGTCGATTGAAGACAAGATCGTCAAGTTTCCCGACAAGGAAACGCACCAGCTTTTCCTCGAGCCCGAAGGCCTGAACACGCACGAGATCTACGTCAACGGCATGAGCACCTCGCTGCCCATCGATGTGCAGCTGGCGATCATCAAGTCCATCCCCGGCCTGGAGAACGCCGAGATGCTGCGCCCGGGTTATGCCATCGAATACGATTCCATTGACCCGACCGAACTGCAGCGCACGCTGGAGACCAAGAAGATCGCGCGCCTCTTTCTGGCCGGCCAAATCAACGGCACCAGTGGCTACGAAGAAGCGGCGTGCCAGGGCATCATGGCGGGCATCAACGCGGCGCTACAGGTGAAGGCCGAACCGCCGCTCATTCTAGATCGCACCGAAGCCTACACCGCCATCCTCATCGACGACCTCATCAGCAAAGGGACAAACGAGCCTTATCGCATGTTCACGTCGCGGGCGGAGTTCCGCTTGCACCTGCGTATCGACAACGCCGACCGCCGCCTTACTCCACATGGACGCCGTGTCGGACTGATTAACGATGCTGCCTGGGCCGATCATCTCGCCAAGCAGGAGCGGATGCATGCCATGCGCGATGTGCTGGAGCGCACGCGAGTGAATGGTGAAATGCTGAGCGCGCTGAAGAAAGCAGTTTCGAGTTTCGAGTTTCAAGTTTTAAGCGAAGCGTCCCCCAAACCTCAGGCTGGCGCCGCAAAGCTAGAATCAGATTCTTTCCTGGGACTGACACTTGCCCAACTGCTCAAGCGTCCCGAGGTGCGGATCGAAGCGCTCGCGCCGCCGCTGCGTACGCTAATGCCGGCCTTCTTTCAACGTAGCTCCGAGGCAGGGCTCGAAACTCGAAACTTGAAACTTGAAACTGATTTCCACCTCCCGTCGGAAATCCGCAACGAGCTGAAATCAGTCGAGACCGAGATCAAGTACTCCGGCTACCTCGACCAGCAGAGCAAAGCCATTGTGCGTTTGAAGCAGTCAGAGCAGCGCCTCATTCCCGACTGGTTCGACTACGCCCGGGTGAGCGGCCTGTCGCGCGAGATGAACGAGAAGCTGAGCCGCGTCCGCCCGCGCACCCTGGGTCAGGCGAGCCGCATCCCCGGGGTCACCCCCGCCGCCGTCTCGCTGATCAACGTGTACATCGAGATCCAGGCGCGCCAGCAGGCGGTTGCATCCTCACTCGGATGAGACACGGTGTTCACCTTGTGATCGGCCGTGTTCCTCCCATATAGTGTTCTCACTTCTTTGGATTTAATTCTTTCGTGGGGTGAACGATGAAATTGCAAAGTTTCGCGGCTGCGCTGGAAGAGCGCATTGCCCGTTATGACCTGCTGCGCCATCCTTATTACCAGGCCTGGACCGCAGGCGAACTCACGCGCGACGATCTGCGCGAGTACGCCAGTGACTACTACCATCACGTGGCTGCGTTTCCCGCTTACCTGAGCGCGTTGCACTCGCGGCTCGACGACGGCGAGCAGCGGCGCGCGGTGTTGCGCAACTTGTGCGAGGAAGAACTTGACGGCCGTCCGCACAGCGAGCTGTGGCTTGATTTCGCCGAAGGCATGGGCGCCGGCCGCGACCAGGTGCGCTCCCGCGAGCCCTTGCACGAGGTGCGCGACCTGATCGCCGAGTTTCGCCGGGTGGCCCGTGAAGGCTCGCCGGCCGAAGCTCTGGCGGCATTTTATGCGTATGAGTCGCAGATTCCGCGCGTGGCGAAGGCCAAGGCTGACGGACTGGCCGATCGTTATGGCGCCGACGAGAAGACCTGCGGCTATTTCAAGCTGCATCAGTTCGCCGACGTGGAACATGCGCAGGTGTGGCACGATCTGCTGACCGCGGAAGTCGCGGCGCATCCCGAACAGGTGGAAGCGGCATTAGGCGCGGCGGAAAATGCGGCGCAGGCGCTGTGGCACGCGCTCGATGGGATGGAAGCAAGACGGATGGCGGCGGTTTAGCGCTTCTCTGTTGCGTAGTTTCGTAGCGGTGGCGACCGGATGTCGCCGCCGTTTTCCGTTTGGATGACACGGCGCGGACGGCGGCATTACTCTCAAGGCATGGCAAAAGCGGTCCCCATCGGTGCGCGCGGCGAAGTCGAGAAACTGGTTGAATTCCAGCGCACTCTGACAGCATGGCGGGAAGAGCTGCCGGCGGTGCTGGCCACGCCGCACATGATTGGGTGGATGGAGGCGGCGGGCTTCCACGCGCTGCTGCCCTTCTGCGAGGGCGACGAAGTCAGCGTGGGGACGGCGATCAACATTGTGCATCGCGCTGCGACTGGCACGGGCGTGACCGTGAAGTCAGAGGCGGTGCTGGAGTCGTTTGATGGCCGCTTCTATACGTTTCGCGTGAGCGCGCACAATGGGACGGAAGTCATTGGCTACGGAACCATCGCCCGCGCCATCGTCAGCAAAGCGAAGTTTGCAGAGAAGCAGCGGCAGAAACAGGCGCAGCGCGGATGAGGAACGGGAACTGACACTGGCAGGCACTGCGAGCCGTCATGCCATCTGTTAAAGAGCGCGATCCGGGCGGAATCGACAACGCACACGCCCGCGGTCACGGTCTTAGTTGAGCAGCGCGCTGGGATTCTTGCGCACGATGTGCAGCAACTTGAGCGTGGCCTGCCGTGGCTGGCGGAGACCCTGCTCCCAACTCTCAACCGCATTCGAGCTGACGTTCAGCAGGCGCGCGAACAGCGCCTGGCTGGCATTCATGGCTGCGCGCATGGCGCGGATCTCGGCCGCCTTTAGCGGCTTGGGACGAGCCGGTATCTCCACCGAGCGCAGGTCCAGGACCGCCGCGGTGTTTTCCGAGGCCGCCGCCTTCTTGTGCTTGTTTTTCTTCTCTTTCTTCTTGCTCTTCTTGCTCATTTTGCCTCTCTTGAGTGACACATTGTGGTATGTCAGACAATGTAAGATACAAGTGGATACGTTGTAAAGACTATAGGGTCGTCGCCTTATCGCCCACCGGCTTGGCCACCGGACGTCCCTTGTCGCCCATTTCCAGGTGGGCCCACGGCGTCTGGTGATCGTGGGTAAAAACCACCAGCCACTGCTCGGGAATAGCCGCCTCATAGAACCGGTGTTTGTTGGCAATACTGTCCAGCGGATAAAGGTCGTAACCCAGCGTCCAAACCGGGTCGAGGTGCTTCGCGTCCGGCACCAGGTCGCTGGGATAGCAGGCCACGCGGCCGCCGCTGCGCACCATCACCGCCTGCATGTCGCGGGTGTGGCCAGGATAAACTTTCACCGCGATGCCGGGGGCAATCTCGGCGTCGCCTTTGAGCAACTGCATCTGCCCGCTGGCGACGAGGGGATCGTAGTTGTCGGTCATGTAGCTGACGCGGTCGCGCTCGTGCTGTTCGCGCGCGTGCCGCCACTCGCCCTCCTGCACGTAATACTTGGCCCGCGGGAACGTGGGTACCGCCTTTCCGTCTTTGTAGTAGGTGTTCCAGCCGCAGTGGTCGAAGTGCAGGTGGGTATTAATGACCACGTCAATCTCGTCGGGCGAAACTCCGGCCTCCTCGAAACTCTTCAGTAGCAGCGTCTGGTTCTGGTAGATGGACCTGCTCTTTTCGCTGAGCTTGCTGCCGATGCCGGTCTCAACCAGGATGTTCTGCTCGCCGGTGCGGACCAGCAGCGAATTGAGCCCCAGCGGAATGGTATTGCGCTCGTCCGGCTGAATACGTTTCTCCCACATGATCTTCGGGATGATGCCGAACATGGCGCCGCCGTCCATGCGGTAAGTGCCGTCGGAGAGGATAGTGAGTTCAAAGTCGCCCAGCGTAAGTCGGTGCACCGGTTGTCTCCACCAGAAGTTGGTTTTCCGATCATACTGAATGAGCGCAGCGGGCGACAAAACAAAGCCCCTCGCTTTCGCGAGGGGCTTTTCCAGGCACGATCCACTCTACTGTTGCGACTGCGGAGGGTTGGTAGTTGCGGGAGCCGAATTCATGTTGTTGGACTGCGGTTGCGCTGGCGCCGACTGGTAATTGCTGCGGGGCGCCGGAGTATCGGAGCTCATATCGCTGGTGGCATGGTTAGAGGCGAGCTGATCGACACTGTTCCTCAGCAGGCTGACTTCCACGCGATTGCCGTGAGCGGGTTTGGCATCGGGGTCGTCAGAGGTGGCGATGCGCGCGTTCCCCATTCCCATGACGAAGACACGGTACACAGGTACCTCATTCTTTTCCACCAGGTAGCGCACGACGGAGTTCGCCAGAGCTTGTGAGCTCTGGATGCCCGTCTGTCCGCGACTTGTGGAGAAACCCTGGACCTCAATGATGTAACCCTTCTGGTCCTTGAGGTTGGTAGTCATGCCGTCAAGGGCTTCCTTCGCTTTACTGCTCAGCGCCGTCTGGCCTGACCGGAAGCGGATCTCAGTTTGCGAAGTCGGCTGGTACTGATCAATGTTGCCCACGACCTGCTCCACGGTATTCAGGCGAGTGCTGGCCTGTTGTGCGGTCTGGTTGGCCTGTTGCGCACGGTTGCCGGCATCAGTGGCATGCTGGTCAGCTTCGTTGGCTTTGAAGGACGCCTGACGGATGCCCTCCTGCGCGCGCGCATCCACGTCCTTGATGTCGCGGGCGTTGGCTGCGGTGAGGTCGTCGAGCTCATTGACCCGGTTGCGAATCGGGCTCAACTGGCGCTGCACATACTTTTTACGGGCAAAGGGATTGATCTTCCCCCAAAATCCCTGGCGCATATCGGGCTCGAGTGGCTGCCGCGCGCTCATGTTCTGATCGGAGCTGGCACTCTGGCTCGAGGTTGTTGTTGACGGTGACGAGGGCTGCGAGCTGCTCTGCGAGGTGGCAGCGGGCTGTTGATTGTCGGCGGGCGTTAGCTGGGCCGTCGCCGGCAACATCAGGCTGGCCACTAACGGCAACGTGAACAGAATGCGAGATTTCATTAGAAAGTTCCTCCGCGAATCCTATGGCATAAAGTGCCAGATATGCTGGCCGCGGCAATTTCTGCCGTCTAACGGCGGTTATGCAAACACAATAGAGCCGCGCGCGCCAACACTGTTTCTGTTACAGGTTGGGTGCCAAACTTCAGCTTCGTCGACTACGAGATAAGTAATGTGTTTTCAATGCGATAGATTGGATGACAATTTCCCGTTTTGGCACTGATTGAGTAGGAAGGGGGAGATATAGGTAATTGTTACAGCCACGCAGAGCCGCAGAGGAGGCGCGACCCTACAATGCCGAAGCGGCATCCAGGTTAGCCGGGAGTTGCCTGTGCCCCGTGGCGAGCACATCAGCCATTGCGTTTTGCACTTCCTGCTTTGCGTCAGAGAGCGGTAGAGGCGGGATGACCGTCATGCATCCCAAAACGCCAGCCAGCATGAAATATGCCCGCCGGCACTCGTACAGGAAGTCAACTGGATATTCAGGCTTGCGTGCGCGCGCAACTTCCGGATCAGCGTCCAGCAGGTAAGCCACATCGGGCTTCGGAACGAACGCGGCAACCAGGCGAATGAAAGTTCGGCTCAGGGAATTCGAGAACGGCAGGTTGGCCAGTTCGTCGTAAATGTAGCGATCCAGAATGATGACGCCGGCGTCGCCGGAACGCGCTCGCCGAACCACAATCGCCAGGTGAATAGCGTCGAGGAAGTACAGCGCGTGACGAATGACGCTCAAGTACCACTTGCGCACATTCTTGTCGCGCCGGTTGACTGGGCGATCCGGTGCGCCAATACCTTTCTCGCTCCCGTACACCCGATGCACAAAACCTTCACGATAGCGGCTGAGCACGACAACATCGTCCCAGAATGCCAGCAGTTTCGTCGTGAGCCCGCGCGAGTGCAGGAACTCCTGCAGGTTTTCAATCTGCGTGCTCTTGCCCGAGCCGTCGAGCCCAGAAAACGACACCAGCAGGGGCTTAACTTGTCGAGTTGACGAAGTGTTCGGAAGTGTCTCAGTTTGCATTGTTCGGGTAGAGCGGGCCTTCAGGCCGGTGTCCAGGCACTTTTTCTGGGATCGGAGCCCCGTAGGGACGGCACCAGAAAAGTGCAGGCATGTCGTGCCTACGGCACCCGGATTTTCAAGGGCGGCTTTGACGCAGGCCTGAAGGCCCCGCTCTATCCGCCCGTTTCCTAAACAGCAGCGGCACTTACGGATGGCTCGACGTGCCCTTCGAAAGCGCGTAAACCGTGCCACCAGCGACGCCGACAGCGGCGATGACGCCTAACTTAATTAGCAGCGACCGGCGCTGACCCTGCTTCGCCGGCGCAATGGCAGCACCTGCTGGACGCGAAGCTCCACCGCCGACCACTGGAACGCCCTCGGCCGTTGCCGAGCCCAACGGCTGCTGCATTTGCTGCTCAGGCTTGGGTTGCGGAGCTGGAGTTGCAGGAAGCGGTTCCGGAGCTATTCCCATGTTCTGGTTCGGCTCAGGTGAAGGAGGATTCGGCTGTTCCTGGCTCGGCACTGGTTGCAGCGGGCCCTGTGACGGATCAATGGTGGTGCCGCTCGGTTGTTGTTGCTGACCATCCTGCGGGGATGCTCCGTCTTGCGACCAGGCTAGGGCGCATTCGGGTATTCCGCAAAGCGCCAGTCCCACAACCAGCGTCATAAACTTGGTAAGTAACGGACGATGAGCTTTCATTTCAAGCTCCTTCCCAGATGAGAATTTTGGTCCCAGGGCCCAACTGCTATTTCGAGTGCGTCACGACTTTTTCCGCGCCCACCGGAGTCAATGTTTCCGAGGAAGTCGTTGGCCGGACGGAAGAATCCATCAGCCGTTCGACATCGGCATCGCGGTCATAAAACAAGTTCCGCGCCCGGTTGCGGCCGTAACGCCACAGATTCGCGATGTTTGTCTGATACCAGCAACATTCCGGCATGTGTTGCGACAACCCACAGAACACCCGAAAGCGCTTTTGCAAGACCTCTGGCGACGCCAGCAGGGCCGCGGTCAGCCGGTGATTGCCTTCCAGCACGGTGACCGGCTGCCCGTCGTCTACCCCGATCAGCAGCACCGCGCTATCGTCTGCCGAGGTGCGCAAGCGGTAGCTGAAGGCCTGAACTTTGGCGATGAAGTCGCGGGTCCGTCCGCGAAAAGAGGTGTCCCTGATTTGCTTCACGATGTCGCGCAGCAGAAAACTTCCGTTCGCCACCTTGCGCCACTGCGCCCGCGGGAACACCCGAATTCGTTCCAGGTCCTCCGGCTCGATTTCCACTTCCCACCATGCGGTATCGACGGGCAACTCTCTCCACAAATGTCCGCGGCGGCGAAAGAGCAGGGCCCGGCGCAATCCATTGGCCCGTTCATCCGTAATGTCCGCTCCCAGGACCAGTTGTTCGAACTGGTCGCGGTCATGGTGGAATTCTTCCTGATAGAACTCGTTCTTCAGGAACTCCGCGATGACCTCTGCTTCAGTAACGTGCCGTAGCCGCTTCATGCAGCCTCCTGCCAGCTGTCGCCCACGTCTTGACGAAGGGATACGAAACCGCGAGTAACAGTAAGAGCCTAAGAACCTGCTGGACGACTATCACCTCCAGTAAGGTTGAGTGAAACCATGAAATTCCGGCGGCGATCAGGCCACTGACGACCAACTGCAGCCAACCTGTATTCGCAATGCGCCGTGACATTTCGTAGGTGATCAGCACCACCGCGATGGCGTAGGTGCCGGTGGCGGCTGCGTTCAAGCTGAGCAGCAGATTCAGGCCAGCAACCGCCGTCGGAAAATGTGTGCCGAACAAAGACCGGAAAACAACTTCCGGGAATGCCGCCAGAAGCAGGACAAAGACCGCCGACATTGCCGTAACCATCAACAACGGCAGAGCGAGTAGGGGCTGTCCTTCGCCTTCGTCTTTCGCCTCAGCGGACACTGGGAACATCGCACTTACGATGGACCAGGCGCCAAAGTACAGCAGACGCCCAACCAGGGCGATCGCGGCATAAAGTCCGGCAACTTCGGGGCGGAAGAAATGCTTGACCATCAAAATGTCAATGTTGCTGATGATGACCTGGCCCACAAAGAAGACGATGGCCTGCATGGCCTCGCCCACAGGTGCAGGTTGCGCCGGGACGACCACCGGCTCACGAAGCTCACGGGCGGCGTCAGGAAGCCAATAGGCGAGCACCACCGAAGCTGAAATCGCGGCCACTGCGCCCAGAACGCCGAAGCCGAGTTTAATGAGAACCATCGCTCCCACGAACTTAAAGATGGCCTCGGCGGCCATGTTCCAACTGAGGCCCTTGAAGCGGCAGGTCCCTTGCAGGCCGCCTCGCTTCACGCCCAGAGGCACGTAAATCGTCAGTCCGACAGCCAGCAGGATAATGATCCAAGGGCTCGACAGCCGCAAATACGCGGTCAGAACTGAGCTGGCCAGCACCATGAAGACGCCCAGGCCGATTCCGATGGCCCATGCCCGCTTCAGAAGCCGCTGATATACGGCGGCTTTGCCCTGCACGGTGGCTTCCTTGGCAACCAACTTAGTGCACACCAACTGAAAAGCAAGGGTGATGGCGGAAACCAGCATGAGGATGGTGACAGCAGCCGCGGCATGACTAAAATCCGCGGGGCCTAGCATCCGGGCCACGCCGATGTTGTAGCCGAAATTCGCCAGGCTGACGAAAATTGATCCGATAAGCAGAATGATGCTTCCGCCCAGGAACTTTACAGGTGAAGCGGGCGCGCGACGCGACGCGAGCGTCCCGTCGCAAAGACTGCCCCGCATCTCGCATACCACCAGCGTCTCTGGATTCGCGCTCATGCCGCCTGGTCAGTTCTCTCTTGATCGCCGCCGTCGCCAATAAATGCTTCCGGGGAAATCATCGATAGGGCGTCATGAGCGGGGTGAGGATAGAACTGCTTAATCGCGTTCGGCAGAAAGCTGCTGAAGCTCTTCACTGCCGCAGTGGAGGTGTCGTAGATTTCAAACAGCCGGCCGGTCCGGGTCAGCTCCAGCACCACCGCCGCCTGTGGCGATAGCGCGGCCAGTTTCAGGTCGCCGTCGCGACGGACAATCGTCCGCATGCACTTCAAAATGACGTCCACGCCAGCGGCATCAATGTGTCGCACGCGCGACATATCGAATACAACCTGGGGCCGGTCCGAATTCAAAAAGGGCTGCACTTCCTTGAAAAAACTGCGGGCCTGTTTGAGATTCATCTTCTCGGGCATTCTTTTGACAACTACGGGCCTTTTACTGCTCTCCATATCTCCTCACGACAGTCAGCTGGGAGGGGAACTCCGAAGCCTCGGGTACGGGACCTTGGGTTTCTATTGCCGGGGTCTTCAAGACAGCTGCCTGCTGCTCCAAAGATTCCGGGATGTCCGCGGTGCACTCAAGCTGGGGCGCAAAAAATCCGCGGTAGATCTGTTTAGGTAAGAATGCGAAAAGGGCGGCGGTGCTGCCTGCCAAACGAGAAACAACGTTGACCGCCGGCATTCCTACCAGCTTGCGGTCGCTGATTTCGACTTCGACATTGCGAACCAGATGGGACAGGCGACGGAAGCCGACCACGGAGTGCATCACGTCGAGGCCCGCTCCCACGTAGGTGTAGGGCAGCACGGTAGAGTCCTCGACCACGGTGCCACAGTCAATTTCGGCATGATGTTCAACCACGGTGCTGCGTGTAACCAATGCTGAGGCGCGGATCTTGGCATACGCTCCGACGAAGGCGGGAGCCACCACGCGCGCCTTGCGGTGTATCCGGGCCGACCTCGCCACCCACACTCCTGGCCTGATCTCCTTGCCCACTGGACAGATTGAATTCTTGCGGAGCAATCCGTCGAGCGCCAGGCAACGCAGGTCGGCCGCCGTCTTTAACCGGTTGACGTAGCCGGTAACGCGGAAGCCCTTGCACTCAGTGCGGAGTTTTCGCAGCTCGCTGCTAAACAACGACGCCGCGTCATTTCGCCGGGACGCATTCAGCACAAAAATGTCGAGCGACGCATCTTCGGAATCCACGGCCATGGTCACCGGACAATGGTGGTCCAGGTGGTGCTGGATGAGTTCCTCATAGTCAACTTCGGCGTACGGACCGATGCGAACTGCAATTACCAGTTCGGCGCCGTCCTCGGCGTACTTGCGAAACGTGTTCTCCGCGGTTTGCCAGAACTCTCCCGGTGAGGCGAGTACCCACGGCACCTCGGGATGCAGGCGGGCGCGGCGTGCGATCGGGTCCGCCTGCGCCGCCTCGCTGATCAGCGTGATTCCGCAGACCCCGAAGTGCTGTAACCGCCGCAGCACCCGTTCAACCAGCGGCAGGCCCAGTACATCGAGGTAAGCGATGGGGATGCCGCCAATGTTTTCCTCCTGGCCCGGCTGGGTTCCGCCGACCATAAGAAGGGCCCTTACGTCCATGGTTGCCACCTCGGGGCTGCCGCGCGAAAGATCGCCGAGCGCGAAGGGACCCAGGACGGAATTCTGCGAAAGCGCGAGATAGGTTCCAAGGCCCGGGCGCGCTGATGAAGATCAAACGAGCGCAAGTACTGGCGAATAATCTGGGGCATGGTCATGCGCAAAGCCGCAGAGAAATTCTGCTCCGACATTTCCCGCAGGCGTTCTGGATCATTCAGAAGCTGGTTCAATTGGTTGGCCAAGCTTTCTGCGCTGCCCGTTTCGTAGAAATCGATTGCGATGCCTTCGTCGCGCGCCATATCGCGAAAGTCGTCGATCCCCGCCGATACGATCGGGACGCCAAATTCGCACGCCAAGTGGGCCACGCCACTGGCGCCGGCTGCGGAGGAATACGGCAAGACCAGCACGCTCGCTTTGCGGAACAAATCCGCAATATCCTCTTCCTCCACGTATCCGATGAATTCAATATTGGGTTTGTCCTTCATCTCTTCCGCCATTGTTTCGATGTAACCGGGAGTCATAGGGTGGTTTGATCCCGCCACAATCAAGTGAAGATTCGGGACCCGGGCGGACAGATTTTGAAATGCCTCGATCAACAACTCCACGCGCTTGTAGGTGCCCCACTTTCCGAAAGCGAGTATGCGGCGCTCGGGATTGCCGCGCTGAGTGAAATCTGGGGGTTCCGGTCTGCCGCCCAGAATTCCGTGTGCCCGAAAGTGCACGTTTTCGCCACGGTACTTGTCGATGAGGGTGCGACGATACGCAGGCAACAGAACCGAGATGGAATTCGCCATCAGCAGTATGCGCGTGGCGACCGATCCGGCCATGCGATAAAGCCGCGGAAAACGCACGCCGGAATCAACCAGGCTTATGTTGTCCATCAGATGATGCAGGGTAACGTGCGTGTAGCGCCCGTTCAGTCGCGACAACACCGGCTGGGTCAATCCCGAGAAGGCCGCAATCGGATTGTTGCCGAACGTCGAAAACAGAAGGTTGAACCAAACGACGTCCGGCTTGAGGTCATAGATGGCCTGCAGCAAGCGCGCCGGATTGGTGATGGAATCAAAGCGCCAGCAACGAACCACGTCGTAGTCGGACAACTCCTCGACCGGGCCATCCAGTTCATCCGCCAGGATGGTGAGGCTCAGCAGCGGATCGCGCTGCAGTTCACGCGCGATATGGAAACCGTACTCGTTCAGCCCTCGACGGCTAGGCGGGAACGCACTTACCAGGCAAATCTTCATTTACTCCCCTAGAAGATGGACAAACGAAATACTGGACGGAATAGCGTCCCGCTCTGGGCGGTTCCGGTGAACGATGGAAATTGCTCCGCCTGGATGCCGACTGAGAAGCGCAGGGGATACTCGACCGGAAATTCCCCAGCGCCATCGCTTATGGTCCGATGTAATGGCCTCAGATAACTGATGAAGAAACTGCTGTACATGTTGTCGTACTGTTGAAACGCCTTGCCGCGTTCATAGGCAAACTGACCATCCACGCTCCAGGAGGGATTCACGATGTAGTGGACGGTTCCGAACGGACGCAACACATGGGCCGCGGCCCAAAGGGTGTCCTGAACGCGGAATGCGCGTATGTACTCGCCCAAAATGCTGGCCGTGAGTTTCTGTCCTAAGAACTTGCGCTGAAGGCCGCCGTAACTCGACGTAGTGAAGTACTGCCGCACCAGCGGGCTGAAGGTCAGGTCGCGACGGGTGTAACCGGTGATCAGCTCTGTCTTACCCCACGGACGCCCCACCGTGAACTGCACTGTGCTGCCCACATCGTTGGAACTCTGCTTCTGCACCGTCGCGGTAAACGGCCCAGATTCGTGATACAAGCTGGCATTGAAAGACAGCCAGTTGCCGAACGAACTGCTGCTGACATACAGGAACTGGCGAAACAAGTTTTGGTTCATGTACTGCGGCGCTTCCGAGTCCCGCCGCAAGGTGAACTGTATGCCGGTATTGAACGCCAGCCACGCATCGCCGAGGTGGACCACGGGATTCAACGCGCTGTTGAAGTTGTAGTCGTAGGTGTTGCGATTGATGATTAGCGCCTGCTGAGGCAGCGATTCCTCGCCCGTGGCGTTGCGGACCTGGAAGAATCCGCTCAACAGGGGAAAGTTGTTGTCAAAGTGATAGCGATACGCGGTAGTCCACAGCGATTCCTGTTGAGAGCGAGGCGGTGGCAGATTGGGACTGTGGTTCATTAACCCGAAGATTTGCTGGTCGAGTACATACACCGTCCAATCGTCGTAAAGTCCGCCCGTCGTGAAGTTAGTCAGCAGGCTGAGATGGTCGGTCACCCGCAAGCCTTCTTCACTGGCTACTTGCATCCCTTCCAAGTCGGCGATCTCATTGCCACCAAGTTGGGCAGCCTGCGAGAGCGCCATAAGCGCGTTCCAACTTTGATGACGCTGGCGATAGACTTCACCCTGGGCCAGCAAGTAGTCGAAGTTCTGGTTGGCTCCCGGGTCTGCGCCCAGCACTGCCAACTCTGCATCGGCTTCCTTCGTCTTACCCTGCGCGAGGAAGGTATTGGCGAGACCGATCGCCACGACTTGATCAGCGGCCCCGGCTTCCTGCGCCTTCTCGAAGTACCGGGTGGCAAGGTCAAAATCGTGCATCGCCAGCAACAGGTTCGCCGCCTGGATCAGGTTTTCTGCAGTCACCGGAGGGGCTTCGCCAATCCGGCTCTCGGCAAAGCCAAGGCTGATTTGCTGGCGGGCATCTTCCTCCTGGCCATAGCGCACGAACAGCCGCGCGATGGCGAGACGAGCTTCAACGCGGTTCGCATCAGGAGCGTCAAGGGCGCGGCTGAAGCGCTCCATTGCTTCCTTCCTGTCGCCCAAAGTCAACAACGCGTCGCCGGTATCCAGCAGGATTGCGGACTGCTCACCACCCTGCCGTTCCGCCGCCTCGACATAGCGCAGAGTCTGGTCGCGCTGATGCAGTTCGGCGTAGGCGTGCGCCATCCGCGCATAAATCAACGGATCGTCGGGCGAGAGGCCCAGGGCCTGATTAAGCGCGTCGATCGACTGCTGATAACGGCGCATGTCGTACAGCGTGTCAGCTAGCGCCAGTTGCAGCGTCAAATCGTTGGGGGCATATTTCAGGGCGGCGCGGTATTCTTTTTCTGCATTGCCCAGCAAGCGCTGCTGCCGGTAGGCAGTGGCGCGCACCAGGTGCGTCGCACCCGATTCGCCCATTGATTTCTGGGCGTCGTCTACCTGTTCGAGCGCCTGTTTGGGCTGGCGTAGTTGCAGATCGCTGAATGCCAGCCCGAGATGGGCGATGCCATTGTTCGGACTCAACTTCAGCGCGGCCTCGAAATCCTTGGAAGCCTGCTCGGCGTTCTGCATGTCGTTCAGAACGTAACCACGATTTACATACGCTTCCACCATCTTGGGATCGCGTGCGATGGCCTGCGTGTAGTCGTCGATCGCCTCGTTGAGCAATTGCGAGCGCTTGTGCACGTGTCCCGCGAGTAAGGGAAAGTTGGGCTCCTTCGGCAACTGCGATCCATACTGATTGGCGACGCTTAGCGCGTCGTCGTAACGTCCCAGGTTGTAAAGGTCGTAGTCCAGGTACACGGAAGCGTTGCGGTCTTTGGGCAACTGCTGGAGCACTTTGTAACCCAGCCGCGCAGATTCCGCATACTTGCCTTCGTGGAACAAATAGCGCTCGCGCTCGCGCATCACTCGCGGATCGTCATTCATCTTCCCGGTAGCGCGGTCCACCCACTCGCCAGCCAGCTTGATTTGTCGTCCTTCAATCGCGGTGTTCGCCGCGTTGGCAATAATTACCGGATTCTGCGGCGCCAGCTTATAAGCCTTCTGGTAATACGAATCTGCGCGCTCGAACTCCCCGGTTTGGGCGAACATGTCGCCTAATGCCAGGTAGGGGACGTAATCGTCCGGATAGGCCGTGGCCAAGCGGTTGAAGTATTCCTCGGCGGTCTTGGTGTTGCCGTCCTCACGGTAGAGATAACCCATCGCTTCCAGGGCGTAGTGGTTGTCGGGATCTTTGCCGAGAACTTGACCGTAGATTTGGCGCGACTCGTCTTTACGTTTTTCTTTCCACAGCAAGTTCGCGTATTGCAGTTCGATGTTGACGTTCTCGGGATCGAGTTTGCGGGCCTCCATCAGGTCGGCCTCCGCTCCCTTCAAGTCGTCATCGGAGATTTTTATCGATGCGCGAACCCGCAGGAACTCGGCCTTCGCGGTTCCCTGAACATCGAGCTTGTTGATCTCTTCTTCCGCAGTGGCGAGTTGCTGGTGGGCCGCCTGGTCCTGGCCGTCTGCGCGGTAGAGCTCGGCAAGATTCAGGCGCAGTTGAACAGGATAGAGCTGCCCTTCAGGCACGCCTCGCGCCGGCAGGGCCTTGATTGCCGCGTTGTATTCGGCAATAGCATCGCTCGAGCGGTTCTCTTCTTTGGCCAGCAACGCACGAATAGCATGCAGGCGGTAATGCCCGGGGTCAATCGCGGCGGCGCGGTTCAAATAATTGCGTGCCGCCTCCATGTCCCCGATTCGCAGTTGGCCTGCGCCGCGCTCAACTGGTACCCAATCTCTCCGGGCTTGGCCTTGGCCGCGCGCGTGTAGGCGTCGGCCGCTTGTTGCTTGTCGCCTTCCAAGTTCGTAGGTGTAACCGAGATCGGCCAAAACTGCCGGCGTCATTTTCGGCGCGCTCTTCAAGGTTGCAATCGCGGATTTGTAATCGTGCTCTTCGCGGTAATAGTTGGCTGCGGCCTGAAAGATCTCCACGTTGCCCGGTGCGTGCCTCTTCGCCTGGTCGAGCATTTGTTTGGCGCGGTCCGGCTGTTTCAACTTGAGGTAGGCCATCGCCAGCATCAGCTCAGCGTGCGCGTTCGGCTGTTTCGATTCCGCGTGTTGCAGCATATTGATGCCCTGCTGCGTGTCACCTGTGCGCATGAATAGCTCACCGGCAATTAACAGATCATTGGTCCGATTGGGATTGGCGTGAATCACCTGCAACAGCAGGCGCTTGGCATCGTCAGTGCGTCCCATCCTGGCGTAAGTCTGGGCCAGACCGCTCATCCCATCCGCATTGCCGGGGGCTGTCTGCAACCCGTGCTGATAGGCGTCAACCGACTGTTGGTATCGCCCTGCAAGGCGCGCGGTGTAGCCCAACAGAAACCACAGCTTGTTGTCTTGCGGCGCGGCCTTGACGGCGCGTTCTGCATAATCGGCGGCGGCTGCGGGATTGCCTCGCCGCAGCGCGTCTTGTGCAGCTCGAGCCAGACGCCCAACTTCGATACTGCTGCCCCAACCCATGCTGCTTTCGCCGGACGCGTTCGTCTGTGCCGAGGGCTGGTTCTTCTTCGGTTGTTTCGCGTTGGGCGACGTTGCTGCCGGGGGCGATTGCTGGCCGTTGACTTCAAACGTTTGCGCCACGGTTGGCGCACTGGGTAGCAGCAGGAAGCAGGCAATCAGGAGAACAATTTTCATTTTCACGTGAGCCAACTCGAATACGGATTGGGGCCCGTTACGAAACTCTGCTGACGAGCTGAATTCCATCTCTCTGGGATGCGGTTTTGCGGTGTTATGGCTGTTTGGCACTTCTCTTCGTCATTATGAGAATCGCGATACCCAATTGTGGAAGCTCAATTGGCGCACTACTTCGGTGCTCATTTGTGGAATGCAAATGCCACGGCAAACCTGTCGCGAATTCTGAGAATCCAACCACTCTCGGACGCACCTTTCGGAGGCACTCCCTTGATATCGAAGTCGCCTACGTTCCCCATCAGAGCGATCCCGCTCTCTTTCATCCTGTTGGTCGCGCTGGCGGTGCACGGCCCGTTGCTGCTGATGCAGATTCCTGCGGGTTCGTACGATGCGAACACCCACATGTTTTTTGCCGCGCACTACGCTCATCACTGGTTCAATCCGTGGAATGTGAAGTGGTTCGGCGGATTTTCGCAGACCACCTATCCGCCGCTGACCCACCAGTGGATCGCGCTGTTCTCGCACATCATGGGTCTGCAGATGGCGTACATGTTCGTGCAGTTCATCGCCATTCTCCTGCTGCCGATCGGAATGTATCGCTACGCGCGTCTGTGGGTGGATGAAGTTTCGGCCAGCTATGCGGCCTTGGGGTCGGTATTTCTGGGATCGCTGGCGATGTTGGTTTACCAGTCGGGTCAGTTGCCAACCACGGCCGCGGCCGCTCTCACTCTCAACGCCGTGCCCTTCCTTTATGTGTGGTTGCGCAAGGCACGATTTACGGCGCTGCTCAAGGGAGTGGCCATTGCATGGGGGGCAGCCGCGGTCCACCACGTAACGTTGATGTTCGGCGCAATACTGTTTGCCATTCCGGTTGTGGTGCTCGCGATCATGGATCGCGATGGTGTTGATGACGCAGCCGACGAGGAACCTACTTCCGTCGCAGCCGTTCTCGCCCGCGCAGTTGTGTTTGCAGTCGTTGCTGTCATCGGAGTGGCCATCGTGTTGTGGCCTTATTGGATGGCGCTCCTGAAAAATCCAATAAACCAGATGCCGATTCCTCACGGCTCGCGCGATAACTACATCTTGAGGCCGTTTAGCGGGATCAATTTCTGGATCATTCCCATGGGCGCCTTGATTCTGGCAATTCCGTACATCCTGATGCGTGGCTCCGCAGTGCGCCGGCTCCGCCCGTTGCTGTTCGGTTGGTACATAACCACGCTTCTAGGCTTGGGCGGGACAACTCCGGCCGGCAAGCTCCTTCTGGGCCGCGCTTACCAGGTCCTCACCTTCGAACGCTTCACCTTTTGGGCGACTCTGATGGCCATGCCCTTCATCGGCATGTTGGCGGTGGAATTGATTCAGCGTTTCCGGCTGAAGGCAGCGGTTGGTCTGGCCATCGCGGCAGTCGCAACCATGGCCATGTCGGTGGCGTGGATCACCATTCATCCCATTAACAGCTCGCCGTTCAATGTTGACCAAGTCGTCAGCTTTCTAAACCGCGACGATCATTCACAGTTCCGTTACATCGCGCTGGGATTCGGCAGCAATTTTGCGAAGGTTTCCACCCTTGCCAATGCTGGCAGTGTGGACGGCGATTACAACTCCGCCCGTCTGCTGCCGGAGATGACGGCCTACGGTGCCGGCCAGCTTTACAACGCAAAGTATTACGGCACGTCGGGAATGGAATCGCTGCGTGCGGTATTGAAGCACGCCAATCAATACGGGCTGAAGTACGTCTTTGTGCGCGACCGTTTCTACGAGCCGTTGCTTGCTTTCGCCGGATGGCGACAAGCGGAGAGCTACGACAACGGCAACGTCACGCTATGGACCAAGGAAGATGTGCCCCCAGCGAAGACGCTTGAGTTCGTCGGCTTCATGCCCACCCCGATGGAAGGACTGCTGTGGGGAATTCTGCCGGTAGCCAGCAGCTTGTTTGCCCTCTTTCTGGTGTTGCTGGTTCCCGAGCGGCGCCGGGTGCGAGAGACCCTCGAATTCCCTGCACCTGTGGCCAATGAGCCCATGGTTCTGCGGGAGGCCAAGTAAATGAAACGCGTGCTGCCCATCGTACTTCTTATTGTGACCGTGGTGCTGGTTGCCATGGCAACGATCCAGCCCAGTCAACTGTCGCCTGCGAAGTCGCCGGAAGGCGCGGTGCAATCGCTGTTTGCGCATGTCAAGGGACGTGACTATCGCGGTGCCTACGCCTACGTCGCCAACAACGGCAACAGCGATGAGGCGGCTTTTGCTCGCGATCTTTCCGGACGCGACGGCAGCCTGCGCACCTACTCGTCGTTGCAGCAGGCCGACACCAAAGTTCTTCACCAGAATGATAGCGAAGCGCTGGTGCGCGTGACGTTGGAGTACGCCACCGCGGTGGGCGCCTTCTATGACACGCGCGATCTGAAGGTGGTAAAGGATGGCGACAGCTGGAAGGTGGAGTGGCCGCTGGAAAAAGAGGCCAAATTACCGCCGCAGGTGATCCAGTCGAACTATCTGCGCTGGGATGTCATCACGCGCGGCTCCAGCGATGACTGGGGTGCACAAAACGTGGAAGCTCCACGGGTGCGCATTGTTTCCATGAATGCCATCCCGCAGGGAAACAACACGATCATCGTAGGCGAGATCGAGAATGAAGATACCGTGCCGGGTTTCGTTTCGGTGAGCGCAACTCTAACCGGTAAAGACGGAAACGTGCTGGGCGAGGAGAGCAGCTTCGATAAGATCTCGCATACCCTGCTGCCCAAAGAAATATCTCCTTTCCGCATCGACTTCCTCAAGGTGCCGCTCTCGACGGTGAAGAGCGTCAGCATGAAGCCCAATTCGATGCTGGTTCCGGCTTCAGCCGACCCGGTGATTGGTGTCATGCACCAGCGGGTTGAGACTGACCCTCGCGGTCGCCACGTGCTGAAAGGTGAACTGGTGAACCAGAGCGGGCAGGTCGCCAATATCCCGCACGTACTGGCTACCTATTATGACAATGCCGGCAAAGTCATCTGGGTTTCCGATGGCTATGTGGACCAGGCTCTGTTGCCCCAGACCCCGGTTCCCTTTGCCGTGGACCTGCGCGACGACCTGGCGTCGAACGTGCACAACTATCGCGTAACCGTTAACCAGTACATGCTGGATCGCCAACAGTGATGACCATGAAGAGTTTCCGTCTTGCAATTTTCCTGATGCTGGCAAGCGCGGTTCCCTATGCCATGCAGGCTGCTGCGCTCAAGGTGCCGGCAACTGTCACGGCCGGAAGCGGACTGGCTATTCCGACCTCCGGCAGCGGCGAGGCCACTGTCTACGTCGTAGGTCCGGGGACGGCGATCAAGAAAAAGGTGCAGCTCGGTCAGAACGTCCAACTGACCGCCGATGAACTGAAGAATGCCGGCCGCTATATGGTCTTTGACGACGGCGGAAACAACGCGACCTTCTTTGTTACGGCGGGCCCGGTTGGTTCCATAGCCTTCCTGGCGCGACCTTCGCGCGTCCCGGCGGCCACGCTAAATGTGATCAGCGGCACAGCCTTTATCTTTGACAAGTATCAGAACCTCGTCATGCACCCGGAGCCCGTCAAGTTCGAGTTGGACGCCGACGGGGTGAGCGTGGACCGCACTGAGACGGCACACAACGGTATCGCCTACACCAAGCTGGATTCTTCCAGGAAGGAAGGGGCGGCGCAGTTCGTCGCATCCAGTGGTTCGGCTTCGGTTCGCCGTGTGGTGCAAGAAGTGGCGTCTGATCCTTGCAATATCCGCATGCGCGCCGAGCGCGACAAAAACGGCATTCTGGTCCAGACCGATCCCATCAGGGACTGCGCCGGCAATCCCGTTCCCGACGGCACGATCGTCACCTTCACTTCGATGGATACGCACGGCAAGAGCACGGTCGATGCCCGCATCAAGCGTGGGGTTGCGCAGGCACAGCTGCCTGCTTCCGGCGGCGCAACCATTTCCGTGGCAGCCGGGGTGGTTGTGGGTAACGAAATCAGGTGGGGAGGCGGACAATGAGGCCGTACTTGCGGGCTGCGCTAGTTACTGCAGCCATCGCCGGCATGATGTTTCTTCTCGGGCACAAGGGCGATCACGTCATGGCCGCAAGTCGTCCCGAGGTAGCGCTCGAAATTCAGAACGCTACTCCGCGCCAGGTCGAAGACACCACACAGAAAGCAATTGCGCGCGATTATGCTGCCGCATGGCAGGCGCTGGCGAGCGCGCTTGAAGAGAACCGGCCTGACCTGTTGAACGCGAACTTCGTGGGAACTGCCAACAAGAAGTTGGGCGAGACCATCAGCGACCAGCGAAAAGCTGGACTTCACCAGCGTTTCCAGGACAAAGGCCACCACGTGAATGCCATCTTTTATTCTCCGGAAGGCTCGGCCATCGAGCTGCGGGACACCGCCCAATTACAAATTCAGGTACTGGATGGCGATAAAGTGCTGCACTCCGAGGACGTCACCATGCACTATGTCGCGCTGCTGACGGCGGCCGAGAATTCGTGGAAGGTGCGAGTCCTGGAGGCGGTCCCTGGGTTTTAACCTTTCAGTCTGCGCGACGTCCAAGCCAGCAGGTGTTTGAAATAAGCTGCTGAAACAGCCGGGGCAGCCCTAGCTCTGCTAAGCAATGGAACTTGCGCGACTTGCAGGGCGAATGGTAGAAGCAGAAAAGTCATTACCAGGAAAAGTCTTCCCTGCTTTTTCGCATTACTCGGTATTAGCAGCTAAAATAAGAAGACCCCGGTGTGACCTGCGGCATCCAATCGCTGTTGAGTGGCTGGTTATTTAATGACCCTTAAAAGTATCGTTGCTTCCCTCGCGGCACTTCTGCTCGCCGGATCGGTGAGTGGTATCGCGCAAAATAGTACGCAAAATACTACGATCATTCTGACTCCGTCGGATCCCCAGCAGGCCTCGCCGGCGGCCGGTCAGGCGAAACCGGGTTCCACGGCGCCGGCTGAACAACCTCCGGCCACGAGCCAGGACCAAGGCTCGGCGACGCCGGCTGCATCAGTTCCTCCCAAGCAGCCAGACAAAGCGGCGGCGTACTACCACTTCACCATGGCGCACATGTACGAGGAACTGGTTTCCATGTACGGACGCGCCGACTACGCCAACAAGGCGATTGAAGAGTATCGGTCGGCGATCGACAACGATCCCACTTCCGATTATCTGAACGCCGGACTCGCCGAACTGTACGCTAAGACCGGACGCATTCGAGACGCCGTCCTCGAAGCACAGGACATCCTGAAGCGCGATGGCAACAATCTCGAGGCGCGCCGCTTGCTGGGGCGCATCTATCTACGTTCCCTCGGCGACATGCAGGCCGGGACGCAGTCGCAGGAAGTTCTGAAGTTGGCGATCGAGCAATATGAGCAGATTGTGAAGCTCGATCCCAAAAGCGTGGAAGACCACCTGCTGCTGGGCCGCTTGTACCGGCTCAACAACGAGCTTCTGAAGTCAGAGGGCGAATTCAAGACGGCGGTAAACATACAGCCCGATTCGGAAGAAGCCGTCACTACGCTGGCTTATCTTTACAACGAAGAAGGTGACTCAGCCCATGCGCTCCAGGTGTTGAGCGCAATACCAGAGAGTGCGCGTACCGCCAAGCTGTACTCCGCACTGGGGTTCACCTACGAGCAGCAGAAGGACTACAAGAAGGCGATCGACGCCTATCGCCGCTCTACTGAACTGGACCGCGATAATCTGGATTCGGTTCGCGGCCTGGCCCAGAACCTGATGAACGATGGCCAGACGGAAGCTGCGCTGGAACAGTACAAAGTCATCGCCGATGCCGATCCCTCGGATGCGCAGACCTACATGCGCATAGCCGAGATCGATCGCCGCGACGGCCAATTCGATCAGGCCCTGGAAGCGTTGAAGAAGGCCACCGCGGTCGTGCCTGATTCCCTTGAAGTGCAGTACAACATCGCTGTTATCAATGAGGCACAGGGAAAATACGAAGACGCGATCCAGATCCTGAACCAGTTACTGCAGAAGACGGAACATGCGGACGGCGAATACAGCGTGGCCGACAAGAACAACCGGGCGGTTTTCCTGGAGCGCCTGGGCACGGTGTACCGCGAGGCCAACAAGCACCAGCAGGCGGTGGACAGCTTCCGCAAAATGCTTGCCCTGGGCGACGAAAATGCCATACGCGCGTATCAGCAGATCGTTGAGACGTACCGCGACAATAAGCAGTGGCAACTGGCAACGGACGCCGCGGCGGAAGCAGCCAAGAAATATCCCAATGATCGCGGATTGCAGATGGTTTCTGCCTCGCAACAGGCCGACATGGGCAAGTCTGATGTGGCGATCGAGCACGTGAAAGCCTTGCTCAAGGGCAACGCCGAGGATCGTGAGGTCTACATTGCGCTGGCCCAGATGTATAGCCGGACGAAAGATTGGTCGAACGCGGAACAGAGCATCACCAAGGCAATCGAGCTTTCCAGCAAGCCCGAAGACAAGGATTACGCGATCTTCGTGCAGGGTTCTGTCTTTGAGCGCCAGAAGAAATATGACCTGGCGGAAGAGGCATTCCGCAAGGTGTTGGCCGACGATCCCAAGAATGCGATGACGCTGAATTATCTGGGGTACATGCTGGCCGATCGTGACACGCGGGTGGAAGAAGCCATCGGGTACATTCGCCGCGCAGTGGCCCTGGATCCGCAAAATGGCGCCTATCTCGACTCGCTGGGCTGGGCCTATTACAAACTGGGCAAATACGACTTGGCGGAAGAGAACCTGCGGCGCGCCTCCGAGCGCATCAGCACCGATCCCACGGTGCACCAGCATCTGGGCGAGCTTTACCAGAGGACGGGACGGCTGAAGCTGGCTGCCAGCAACTATGAGCGCTCTCTGGAAGAATGGAACAAGACGATTCCCGCCGAAGTGGACCAGGACCAGGTCGCTAAGTTGACCAAGGAACTGGAAACCACCAGGGTCAAGCTGGCCAGACAGAGCGCGGCCACCAAGCAATAGTTTTTCATCAGGAACCAAGGCGCTGCCGCGGCAGCGCCTTTTTTCGTGTAGTGCAGTTGAAATTCGGCGCAAAAAGGGAGCAACGAGATGAGAAATTCAACAACGTCCACGCGCGTACTACGAGGAAGGTCTAAGTTTCTCTCCATCGTGTTATTGCTGTTGGTCTGCTGCGCGCTCGCAGCGCAGAACAAGGACCATCGTGTTCGGAATATAGTTCTGGTTCACGGGGCGTGGGCGGATGGTTCCGGCTGGAGAGGCGTTTACGACATTCTTGTCAAGGATGGCTACAACGTCAGCATCGTTCAGGAGCCGGAGACGTCCTTCCAGGACGATGTAGCTGCTACGAAGCGCATCCTTGCTCTACAGGATGGACCGTGCGTTCTTGTCGCTCACAGCTATGGCGGGGCTGTAATCACTGAAGCGGGGATGGGCCCATCGGTCGTCGGTCTGGTGTATATCGCGGCCCACATGCCGGATGCTGGCGAGAATGAGGCGGATGTCGGGAAGCGCTTCCCCAGTGACCTCAGCAAGTCTAACGTGATCAAGAAGACAGCAGACGGTTTCACTTACCTTGACCCGGCGCAGTTTCATGAGTACTTCGCAGCCGACCTGTCTGCCGAGCAGGCCGCTTTTATGGCGCGATCACAAGTGCTCAACTTCGCTGATAATTTCAAAGCCGTCATCACCACGGCAGCATGGAGGAAGCAAACCGAGCTGGATGCTGGTAGCGGGAAGCGACAGAGCCATCAACCCTGACCTCGAACGGTGGTATGCCGCACGAGC
Source organism: uncultured Acidobacteriaceae bacterium (assembly GCA_963728805.1). Lineage (GTDB taxonomy): Bacteria > Acidobacteriota > Terriglobia > Terriglobales > Acidobacteriaceae > Bog-257. The sequence continues at coordinate 146,077 of CAVSLE010000017.1, read as the reverse complement.
CAAGAGCCACAAGGTTGAAGTCTCAGGCGCCAGCCACGCGGTCTATGTCTCTCGGCCAAAGGAAGTGGCAGCTCTGATCGAAGAAGCTGCATCGCAAGCGCGGTAGAAAGCTTTTAGGGGATGATCGCTGCCAACGCAAGGGGTTCATCCCAGATTCTCCGCGGTATCTCCCGTATTAATGCTGGATCTGCGGCTATACACCAGAAGCGAAACTGCTCTAAACTCCTCCTATGCTCGCAAGCTACGCCGTTCGCGCAGAGGATTCGCGTGGACGCCGCTATCCCGAGCCGCCGCACCCTTATCGCAATCCTTTCCAGCGGGACCGCGATCGCGTCATCCATGCCCGTGCCTTCCGCCGGCTGGAAAACAAGACGCAGGTTTTCACCCGCCGCTACTCTGACCACTTCCGCACTCGCCTGACCCACACTATGGAGGTAGCACAAATCTCGCGCACTATTGCCGCCGCCCTCAACTTGAATGTTGATTTGGTCGAGGCGCTGGCTCTGGTCCACGACATCGGACATCCCCCGTTTGGACATGCCGGCGAACGGACGCTGGACCTGCTGATGCGCCGCCAAGGCGAGTTTTTTGACCACAACCTACAGGCACTGCGCACGGTGGAAGATTTGGAGCTGAGGTATGCCGATTTCCCGGGCTTGAACCTGACATTCGAGGTGCGCGAAGGCATCATCAAGCACTCGCATGACTATAGCGAAGCCGAACATCCTGAACTCGCTGAATATCTGCTGCACGAACGGCCTCCGCTGGAGGCGCAACTGATCGATCTCACCGACGAAATTGCCTACAGCACTGCCGACCTTGACGATGGCTATGAGGCGAGGCTGCTGCGTCTTCCGCAGATTCGCCAACGGGTGCCGGTCTTCGAGCGGTATTACGTTGAGGCGGAGGCCAAGTATCCAAGGGCTCCCGAAAAGATGAAATTCAATGAGGCCGTGAAGCGGGTGCTCAATCGCTTTGTGACCGACTTGATCGAAAATACGCAGCAGCGTGTGCAGGCGGCGGGAGTGGCAAGTCTTGAAGACGTTCGGCGATTTCCCGAGCGTCTGGCGTCATTCAGTCCCGAGGTGGAGAAAGAGCGCCGTGAGGCAAAGGCCTTTCTGTATGAAGCGCTCTACAATTGCAAAACTCTGGAGCCGGAGAAGCGGCAGGCTGAAAAGGTGGTCAGCGAGGTGTTCGACCACCTGGTCGCCCATCCTGAGGCCATGCCGGCGAGCTATCGCGAGCGGTGCCAAAGCGAAAAGGTAGTCAGGGTGGTGTGCGATTACATCGCGGGCATGACCGACCACTATGTGCAGGACCTGCGGAAGAAACTGATCGACCGGCATTTGGCAGAAGGTCTCGAGGACGCAAAACAGGGCAGGACCCACGGCCCTTACGCCAACGCCAAGGATGCGATTAAGGCGCTGGAGAAGCGTGCCAAACGCCACGCGAAAAAGCGCGGCCAATGAAGCTCCGGTTTACCGAAAGAGCCGACTTGCGCGCGCTCAGTCGCCCGTAGCCATGGCGGGCGTAATATCTTCGACCCCTACGATGTTGGTCGGATACTTTCCCGTGTAGCAGGCGGTGCAGAAGGAGTGCTCCTCACTGTCACCAGCCGCCTTGCGCAGGCCCTCCAGCGAAAGATAGGCCAGCGAATCGGCGCCAATGTACTCGCGGATCTCCTCCACCGTCTTGTTGGCCGCGATTAACTGGTTCTTCGAGGGAGTGTCCACTCCGTAGTAACACGGCGAGATGGTCGGCGGGCAGGAGACGCGCATGTGTACTTCCTTTGCCCCTGACTCTCGCACCAGGCGAACGATCTTACGGCTGGTGGTGCCCGCGCACGATGGAGTCGTCGATCAGCACGACCCGTTTGCCTTCGAGCACATTGCGCACCGGATTCAGTTTCAGCTTCACGCCAAAATCGCGGACGCGTTGCTCCGGCTCGATGAAAGTACGGCCGACGTAGTGGTTGCGGATCAATCCAAACTGGATCGGGATGCCGGCCTGGTAGGAGAAGCCCAGCGCGGCGGTGACGCCGGAGTCAGGCACCGGAACCACGATATCGGCGTCCACCGGCGACTCAATCGCGAGTTGGCGGCCCATGGCATCGCGTGTCTGCTGCACCGCCTTGCCGAACACGATGCTGTCGGGCCGCGAAAAATAAACATGCTCAAAGATGCAGTTCGATTGCTGTTGCTGGGCTGCGTAAAAGCGTGAATGGACCCCTTCCGGGCCAACGATCACTAATTCGCCCGGCTTGATTTCACGCTCATAGGTCGCGCCGATCAGGTCGAAGGCACAGGTCTCAGACGCGAAGACGATGGTGTCAGGCCGGTTCGCCGCCTCTCCCGAAATGCGGCCCATCACCAGCGGACGAAATCCGCGGGGATCGCGGGCGGCAAAGATCCGGTCAGGGGTCAGCATGACCAGGGAAAATGCGCCTTCCACGCGGCGCAGCGAATCGGCCATCGCGTCAACCAGGGTCTGCTCGCGCGAGCGCGCGACCAGATGCACCAAAACTTCCGTGTCGCTGGTGGTCTGAAAGATGGAACCTTGCTGCTCCAGTTGGGCGTGCACTTCGAGCGCGTTGGTGAGGTTGCCATTGTGCGCCAGCGCAATTTTGCCCTTGTTGCACTCCACCATGATGGGCTGGGCATTCAGCAGTGCGGAATCGCCCGCAGTCGAGTAGCGGGTGTGACCGATAGCCAGCGAGCCGGGAAGTCGGGCCAGGGCGTCGGCGGTGAAGATGTCAGATACCAACCCCATGGCTTTGTGCAGTTGAAGCTGCTCGCCATTGGAGGCCGCGATGCCCGCCGATTCCTGTCCGCGATGCTGCAGCGCGTACAGGCTGAGGTAGGCGAGCTTGGAGGCCTCGGGATGGCCGTAGATGGCCACCACGCCACATTCTTCGCGTAGCTTGTCGGAAAGAATCAGCATCGCTCACCTGATCGAAAATTTCGATCTTGCAACCAAGTTATTGTTCTAGCTCTTCTGCAATGTGGACGGAACCAGCCGTTCCTCGGTTTCCACGTGCAGGGCGTGTTCCAATGCACTGGCCCATCAGCCTTTAATTCGGAGACGCTGGCTTTAACGGCAGCTTTCCCGTCAACCTGGATCTCCAATTGATCAGGGCCCGTATTTCCAATTTGTTCTACTGAGAGCCCACATTGTACCGCTATTTGTTTGATTCTTTCGACGTTTTCCGGGTCGCAGGAAATGAGCACGCGGCTGGCGTCCTCGCCGAATAATACGAACTCCGGCACCAGCCCATTGGAGCTAAGGTTGACCTGCGCGCCGATGCCGTGGGCAAAACCGCACTCCGCCAGAGTGACCGCCAGCCCGCCTTCCGAGCAGTCTTTGGCCGATTCCAGCAGCCCAGCGCCGATCATCTCCACCACAGCCTTCTGCAGCGCCGCTTCTTTCTCCAGTTCCAGCGAGGGCGGAAATCCCCAAATCTCGCCCAATAGCTCCTTTGCATACTCCGACGAGCCAAATTCCGCCTCAACGTCTGAGGCGTCTCCCGGCTCAGACCCTCGGATAACGAGCAGGGCGCGTCCCGGCTGGCGGAAATTGGGGCCGACGGCTTTGTGCACATCGTCCATAATTCCCACGACGCCAATCACGGGCGTCGGATAGATTCCTTCGCCGAGCGTCTCGTTGTAGAAGCTGACATTGCCGCCGGTGATCGGGGTTTCCAGCTCTTCGCAGGCCTTGGAGATGCCATCGATGGTTTGCGAGAACTGCCACATGATGTGCGGCTTTTCGGGATTGCCGAAGTTCAGGCAATTGGTGGCCGCGACTGGCGTTGCGCCGGTGCAGGCCACGTTGCGGGCCGACTCGGCCACGGCGTGCATGGCGCCCAGCTTGGGATCGAGGTAGCACCAGCGGCTATTGCCGTCGAGCGCCATCGCCAGGCCGCGCTGGGTCCCCTTGATGCGAATCACTCCGCCCTCGCCGCCCGGCCCCTCCACCGTGTTGGTTTGCACCATGGAGTCGTACTGCTGGAACACCCAGCGCTTGGAGCAGATGTTCGGGCTGGCAAGCAATCGCTTCAGGTCGTCGGTGAATTCCGTCTTCCGGCCCAACTCAACGTTGGCCGGGACGTCGCGCGGAACGGGCGGCTCCCAGCGTTCCAGCGGTCGATGGTAAAGCGGAGCATCATCGGTCAGCGCGGCGTTGGGAATTTCCGCGACTACCTTGCCGTGCTCCAACACGCGCATGGCGGGCTGGCCGATTACGCGGCCGATGGTGACGGCGTCGAGTCCCCACTTCTGGAAGACGCGGAAGACTTCGTCCTCGCGGCCTTTTTCGGCCACCAGCAACATGCGCTCCTGCGACTCGCTCAGCATGATTTCGTAGGGCGTCATGCCGGTCTCGCGCTGCGGCACAAGATCGAGTTCGATTTCCAGTCCCACACCGCCGCGCCCGCCCATCTCGCAGGTCGAGCAGGTGAGGCCCGCCGCTCCCATGTCCTGGATGCCGACAATCGCGCCGGTCTGCATGGCCTCCAGGCAGGCTTCGAGCAACAACTTCTCCAGGAACGGATCGCCGACCTGCACGTTGGGACGCTTGGCTTCCGACTCTTCGCTGAACTCCTCGCTCGCCATGGTGGCGCCGTGGATGCCGTCCCGGCCGGTCTTGGAGCCGACGTAGATCACGGGATTGCCTTCGCCGGCGGCCTTGGCGTAGAAGATCTGGTCGCGGCGCACCAGTCCCAGCGCAAACGCGTTCACCAGCGGATTTCCCGAGTAGCAGCTTTCGAACTTCACCTCGCCGCCGACGTTCGGCACGCCGAAGCAGTTTCCGTACGATGCGACGCCGCTCACCACGCCTTCCAGCACGGAGTGGTTCTTGTGCAGCGTGGCCTGGTCAATCGGCGGGTGCCCCACCCTTATCGCCCTGGTTTGGCGACAGGGTGGGTTGCGTGATTGGGCCGAAGCGCAACGAATCCATAATGGCCACCGGGCGCGCGCCCATGGTGAAGATGTCGCGCAAAATGCCGCCAACACCGGTGGCCGCGCCCTGGAACGGCTCGATGAACGAAGGATGATTGTGCGACTCGATCTTGAAGGCGCAGGCCCAGCCGTCGCCGATGTCGATGATGCCGGCGTTCTCTCCCGGCCCTTGCACCACGCGACGGCTGTGCGTGGGCAGTCGCTTCAAGTGCACGCGCGATGATTTGTACGAGCAGTGCTCGCTCCACATCACGCTGAAAATGCCCAGTTCGGTGAAGGTAGGCTCGCGGCCCAGCGACTTCAGGATGCGGTCGTACTCCTCGGCCGAGATTCCGTGGTCGCGAAGCACTTCTGGAGTGATGGTGGGTTCTTTGGCGACGCTGGTAGCGCTATCGATTGGGTGCATGGCGAGGGAGGAACTTCTATTGTCGCACGCAGCACCTGCTTAGGGAAGGACTTCAGCGGCCCGCTACTCACCCGCTTCCCGCCACTGATACCCGCAAGCCAGGCATTTCCAGCGATGCGTCTCCGGGGTTGGAGGCTCGGGGAAGGGTATGGCCGCCGACCAGAGCGCGATCTGGCGTGGATTAGCGCCGGCTACTTCGCGAATTTCCAGCGACTCGCATTCCGGGCAACAGGCGACTTCTTCCATTTCTTCTTCATCGCCGTCCGTCTCCAGTTCGCCCGATTCTTCCGGCTCGAAATCGTCGAGAACCTCGAGAGCGCGCACCACCTGGCTGTCGGGCACTTGCAGACGGATACCGCCCAGGGCCATACCGATGTGCCAATTCATAGCATGCATGTTCTCGTCGCACACGAAGGCCGAAATCCCGGCAGAGATCAGCTTGCCCTGCGCCAGCTTGGCCTCGCCAAGGGTTAGAAACTTCGCAATAGTGACCGGTTCATCCGACATCGGGTTTCGAGAAGCGTAGGCTAGCTCGGCGTGCGAGTCAACTCCGCTAAATGCACGCGACGGCTATGCTCAGCAATGGCCTCTACCACCTGCATGGCCAAGGCGAGGACCCGGCGGCCATCCTCCAGAGTTACCTCGGGCCGGGTACGCTCTCGCACCGCGTGCAGGAAGCTGTCTAACTCCGCGCGCAACGGTTCCTGCTGCGCCACCGTCGGTCTGAATGGTGTGATGCCAGGAAGGGCGCTGGCGGCAATATTGGCCGGATTAAACGGGTCCATGCCGGCCGGATCGGGCGATAAGTCGTCCACCGTCAGCACCAGCACATCCTGCCGCGAATAGTCGAGCGAGACGTATTGCCGTGGCTGGAAGAAGCGCAGCTTGCGGACCCGCTCGGTGCTGACCCGGCTGGCGGTGAAGTTGGCCACGCAGCCGGACTCGAATTCCATGCGCACGTTGGCGATGTCCACTTTCTGGGAGAGAATCGGCAAGCCCACCGCGCGCACCTCCTTGACCGGCGATTGCACGAACGCCAGCACGATGTCGAGATCGTGGATCATCAGGTCGAGGACCACGTCCACGTCGAGCGAACGCGGGCTGAACACGCTGAGGCGATGCACCTCAAAAAACATGGGCTGGGTGAGCAACGGGAAGGTGGCGCGCACCGCCGGGTTGAAGCGCTCCAGATGTCCGGCTTGCGCAATTCGGCGATGCCGGTCCGCTACCGCAATTAGCTCATCCGCCTCGGCCACGGTAGTTGCCAGCGGCTTTTCAATCAGGACATCCACGCCGTTCTGCATCAAGTGCCGCGCGACTTCGAGGTGAGCAGCGGTGGGAACCGCAACCGAGCACACCTGCACGCCAGTGGCAATCAGTTCGTCGATCGACCGAAACGCGGAAGTGCCGAATTCGCCGGCGACTGTTTGTGCGCGCGGGAAGTCGGTGTCCACGATCCCGACGAATTCGACATTCTGCGCCGGGTCGGCTTGAAGGTCGCGATAGACGCGCGCGTGATTGTGGCCGAAGGCCCCGGCGCCGACGACTCCCACGCGCAGGACTTTGCTGCTTTGCATATTGGGATTCTCGCGTATCGGCGTGTGATTAGGCAAAGGAGATATGCCTGGCACCTTATCTGGGACTGCGCGGTGCACCATCTGCATATTCATGGACGCCGAGCGGCCACACCGTGATTTCTTGCAGCTATAGGGGTCCTTCGACTCCTTGCTACGCTCGTCGCTCAGGATGACGGACAGAAAATTGCGACTCGACCTTGAAATTCTGCACCACGCCTCGATAGAGCAGCACGGCACAAATCGCCGAGCCAACTAGCAGAAGAATTCCCATCGCCGGTTGATGCAGCAGTATCTTCCCCGTTCCGAAAAGACACATATAAACCATGGCGCAGCCGAGGGCCCAAGCTCCCAGGTTACTGCCGAGGTCCCGGTGTCCCACAATGTCAGATGCTTGGGCCGCGACGCGCTTCCAGCCGCGGACATCGGGCCGCACATGGCGATAGAAGCGCAAGAGGACCTGGTCCGGCTCAGGCTTGGTCAGCAGCGTCACCGTGAGCCACACGACGGTCGTGACGATAGTGGTTGCCAATGCGCCCTTCGCAAAAACCAGCGAGCTGTTGCCGGTGAACGGCTGCCAGCGGTGCAGAATAACGGTGATTAGCAGGGAACAAGCCATGGCTGAAATCTCGCTCCAGGCATTGATCCGCCACCAATACCAGCGCAGGATATACACCGCGCCGGTGCCTGCGCCAATTTGCAGCACCACTTGCCATCCCGACGCGATGGAGCCAAGCTGCACCGACACCCACGCAGACACGATGACCAGCAACACCGTACACACTCGCGAAACCCGGACGTAATGGCTCTCCGACGCGCTCGGATGCACGAACCTGCGATAGAAGTCGGAGACCAGGTAGGACGCTCCCCAGTTCAGTTGCGTCGCAATCGTGGACATGAAGGCGGCCAGGAATCCGGCAATCGCAATCCCACGATACTGGCGCGGCAGATGCGCGTTCAGCACCATCATGTAACCGCTTTCCGGATGTTGCAGCCCCGGGTACAAAATGATTACCGCGAGTCCGGTGATGATCCAGGGCCACGGACGGATGGCATAATGCGCGATGTTGAACCACAACACGGAGAGCAGTCCCTGCTTCTCATCGCGCGCGCTGAAGATGCGCTGCGCGATGTAGCCGCCGCCACCCGGCTCCGCGCCGGGATACCAGAAAGCCCACCACTGCAACCCGATGAACACCAGGAAGCTGGCAACCGGAACCATCCATAGCGGCTCAGCCGTGAGGCCTCGCGAAAATTCTGGGAAGAAGCCGAGTGGATTGGCAGCATTTACGCCTGCGGCAGCCTGCATGCTGCGCAGGCTGTTGAGCATGGTCGTCATGCCGCCACAGGCCACCACTGCAAAATAGGCGACCGCGATAACGATGCTCATCTTCAGCACGAACTGGTACAGATCAGTCCATAGCACTCCCCAAAGCCCGCCGATCGCGACGTATAATCCGGTAAACGGAATCAGGAAGAAGACGCAGATGGCGAGCGCCGCGCCTTCGTTGCCGTTCCACACCGATCCGAAATGCGGGCCCATAAAGCGGCTGATGTTGGCCAGCATCGGCGTATTCGCCAGCGTCGTGCCTATGATGCTGGTCATCGCCTTGGTCACCCATCCCAGGATGACGCAGTTCATCAGTAAGCCAAGGTAGATCGCGCGAAATCCGCGGAGGAATGCTGCCGGCTTGCCGGAGTAGCGAATCTCGGCAAACTGCACGTCGGTCAGCAGACCCGAGCGGCGCCACAGTCGGGCGAACAAAAATACCGTCATCATGCCCGACAACAGAAAGCCCCACCACAGCCAGTTCCCGGAAATTCCCTGGGTGTAAACCAGTCCCGTGACCACCAGCGGAGTGTCGGCAGCGAACGTAGTAGCCACCATGGAGGTCCCGGCCAGCCACCAGTTCGCCTTGCGGCCCGAAACGAAGTAGTCGTCCACGCTGCGTCCGGAGCGGCGACGAAACCACAGCCCTATGATGAGCATGATCGCGAGATAGCCCACGATGGCCGTCCAATCGAGGAGGGTGAAGCTCATGGCAGGGCCTCACGAACTGTACCATGTGGCGAATTTTCAAAAACTGAGTGTGTAGTCGCGCCAGCTAAATTCATTCCGCTCAAGAGCTAAGGGGTGTCAGGCTTTCCCCATCGGAACTAAGTAACTTAGGGAAGATGGACTAGGGGTAATTACCGCTATACAGGCGAACTAAGTATCCCTATGCTTCCCTCAACCAAAACAATTTTGCGCTGGCTTCGATCATCTCCGCAGGCAGCAATCGCCGGCCAGACTCTCTTCGACGTGACGCAGGGTTAGCCGCAGCCGAGCAATACGGCATGCGGGTGGCTCGACAGGTTTGGCGTTTGAGGCCGCCTCCTTCAAGGAGCGACCCATGATTCCCAGGATGGTAGGGCATTGGTCGCGCTAAGCCCAGCCGACCCATGGCCTGGACCCCAGAAATTAAGTCAACGAATGAGGAGTTTCCATGTTTCGCTGTAAAGCCTTGTCCCTTGTCATCATCCTGTCATGCGTTATCTCCGCCGGCTTCGCTCAAGAGCTGCCCGACTCCGCGGCCGGAAGCGCCACACAATCGCTTACTAGTCCCTACCAGTCCCGCCATGTGGTTGTGGTCATGGAAGAGAACCGCAGCGTCAACCAGGCCCTGCAATATATGCCGTATCTGAGGGGTTTGGCCCAACAATATTCGGAAGGGATGCAGGTTTATTCCGATTCGCATGGCTCGTGGCTGGCCTACGGGGAGTTAACCTCTGGTTTGGCTCCATTCCAGGGATCTGGAGATGGGGGACTATGCAACGGCGACGGCTGCAGTCAGGTCATCACCATCGACAATCTGGTGAGACATTTTTCCAGCCAGGGAATCAGTTGGAAAGGCTACTTCCAATCCATGCCGTCGATCGGTTGGATGGGGTATGAACTCGGCCCTTATGTTCGTCGCCATAACCCGTTTCCCTTTTACAGCGATGTGGCTTACAGATTTCCTGAGCAGCGGAACATGGTCCCTGCCGATCCGTACATGCTGCAGGACATTGTGAATGACAGGCTGGCGAATTTTACCTGGATCTCTCCCGATCTCAATCATGATGCCCACGATGGGAGCGACGACCAGCAAGCCTTGGCGAACGCTGATGCTTACCTGCAGACCTTTTTCCCGCAGTTGCTGAATTCGCCTCCATTTCAACCCGGAGGCGATGGTGTACTGCTGGTCACCTTCGATGAGGGCGAGTTGAACGGCGACAATCAATGTGGCGGCAATCCCGACCCGAATAATTGCGGTGGTCACATCTGGCAAGTGTTGATCGGTCCGCAAGTGCAACGCGCCTATCAGTCGAACGTTCACTACAAACAGGGAAGCCAGCTGCGCATGTTTTGCGATTTACTGGGCCTCACCAGCTGTCCGGGTGACGGTGCTACTTCCCCTGGAATGTCCGAGTTTTTCCGAGGTTCCGGGGGAGGGGGAACCTGTACGCCTACTCAGGACCGCACCGTGTTGATCTGCCTGCCAGTGCTTAACAGCAGTGTCGGCTCACCGGTACAAATTAGTGCCGCGGCGCTGGACAATGAACACCCCATCACCGGAATGGTGGCATACGCGAATAGCCAGGTCGTGGCCCAAAGCAGCAACTCCACTCTGAACGTCGGGGTTTCGCTAAATCCCGGCCAATACCAACTGGTAGTCCGCGCCTGGGATTCAACCGGCTACTACTTCTCTTCCCAGGAGAACTTTACGGTCACGGCGGGCTCGCTCCCGACGCAGGCGCAAGAATAGGACGGGGTACCGATTCAATCCTGCATTGGGCACGGCCGCAAATAGGTTTGTCTCCCAGAAGGCGCGAGCGACCCTCGCGCCTCTTCCTCTTCTTCATTCTGGCCAGGGAATTGAGTCAGAGACGGCCTTCCAGGAATCTTTCGGCTGCCCGCCAAGGATAACGTGGGGCAACTCGCACTCAAGAAATCGCATCTTTTTGTTGCCCGTCGATGAGAATCCAGGTGTTTTCTTGCTGTAATTCAAATTCCGCTGAATGATTAGAAACCCGGTTCGGTTCCGCGCAGACTGAGAGACCGGTTCGTGGAGATGTTGAGACAGGAATGGCGACAAAAAAACAAGTTCGTTTTGGATTCGAGCCGGGCCATGACAGAACCGGGTTGAGCCCCCAGCAGATTCACGAGGCCCGGGTGATTGCCGACCTTCGCATCATGCACTCCATGGTAAGCCAGCTTTATAATCATGTGCGCGATCTGCACAAACGCTACACCGAGCAAGACATCATCCGGTATGCCGACCAGGAGCTTCTAACCATTGACATCCGTCGCAACGACGAGACGTACCAATTCTTTGTCAGCTTGTCAGAACAGCGCAGGAAGGCGGGATGAGTTCCGCTGTCCTCTGAAATCTCAGCGATTGATCCTGGTGTGGCGAGGATGAAGGAGATACGGCATGCGGTTTGAACCGGCCGCTCTCGTCTGGTGCGGCATGGCGATCTTGCAACTCTGCTTCGTATTGCCTGCGGAAGCTGCGCAACCCTCCACCCAAACTCTGGATGCAGGTTGGGAGTTCCGCGCCCTCAACCCTGGGGACCATCCCGAAGTCAGTTCATGGCATTCCGCGCAGGTGCCGGGAGTGGTGCAAACGGACCTGCTTCGCGGCAAGCTCATCGCCGATCCCTTCTACGGCGACAATGAAGCTCGGCTGCAATGGATCGGATTAGCCGACTGGGAATACCGTACGAGCTTCCAGGTGGACAGCTCCTTGCTTTCCCACGAGCATGTGGATCTTGTCTTCGAGGGCCTCGATACATTCGCGGAGGTTTTCCTGAACGAACAGCCCTTGCTACGCGCGGACAATATGTTTCGCAGGTGGCGGGTTGCTGCCAAGCCATTTCTGAAGGCCGGTCCTAACGCGTTACGCATCGTCTTCCATTCGCCAATTACCTCGATGATTCCCAAGGTCAAGGCACTCCCGTATCAATTGCCATCTATTTCAACTGTGAATGCCGGCAACGAGGAGAATGTTGCCACCGCTCCCTATACCCGGAAAGCTGCCTACCAGTATGGCTGGGACTGGGGCCCGCGCTTCGTCACCATTGGCATCTGGAAGCCGGTGCGGCTGGAAACCTGGGATGCTGCGCGCGTCTCGAATTTTCACATTCAGCAGTTGAAGGTGACAAGTGAGCTGGCGTCGCTGGCCGCTGAACTCGAGATCGAATCCAGCCGGCCACAGAGCGCAACCCTCAACCTCCGTCAGGCCGATGCTTCTGGCAAGTGGACTAGCATTGCGACCCAGGCCATCCATCTTGAAGCTGGATCGAACCGAGCCTCCATCCCACTGCGAATCGTAGGACCAAAGCTATGGTATCCGGCGGGCTACGGGCCACAGAACCTCTACAGTTTCTCGATGTCGGTCCTAGCTGGCAAAGAATTGGTCGCTACGTCACAGCTTAAGACTGGGCTACGTTCGGTCGAACTGCGCCGTACGCCAGACGACTGGGGCAAAAGCTTCACCTTCGTAATCAATGGCATTCCGGTTTTCGCCAAGGGTGCGAATGTAATCCCTTTCGATAGCTTCCCCAGCCGTGTAACCGCCGAAAATCATCGCCAAATTCTCCAGGCTGCGCGCGACGCCAACATGAATATGGTCCGCGAGTGGGGCGGTGGAATTTACGAGTCCGACGATTTCTATGAAATTTGCGACGAACTCGGACTGATGGTGTGGCAGGAGTTTGCCTTTGGCGGCGACATGGTGCCCGGCGATCTGGCCTTCCAGGAAAACGTGCGCGAGGAAGCCACGCAGCAGGTCAAACGACTGCGCGATCATCCCAGCGTCGTGTTGTGGTGCGGCAACAATGAAGTCGAAGCTGGCTGGGACGCTTGGGCAGACCGCATCGCTTTCCGTGTGACCATCTCTCCCCTGCAAAGCGGGCGGGTATGGCAGGACTATGTTGTCATGTTTCACGACATCATTAAGTCGGTGGTCACTCAGTACGCCGAGCCTGTCCCCTACTGGCCAAGCTCACCCAGTGCAAACTTCGAGGCGCCCGTGAGTGGGCAGGACAACGGCGACATGCACTACTGGGGCGTGTGGCACGCACTGGAGCCCATCGAAAACTACACGTTGCAGAAGCCGCGGTTCATGTCGGAGTTCGGCTTCCAGTCATTTCCCGACATGCCGGCAATTTCCACCTTCGCTCAACCATCCGACCTCGCCATTGACTCGGTTGTGATGAAATCGCACCAGAAAAATCATGGCGGCAACGAACGCATTCTCACCTATATGTTGCGAGATTATCCGGAGCCTAAGAATTTTGCTGCGTTCGTATATCTCAGCCAGGTGCTGCAGGCCGAAGCGATCAAGTTGGGAGCAGAACACCTGCGGCGAAATCGGCCGCGCGTCATGGGCGCGCTCTACTGGCAGCTAAACGACTGCTGGCCGGTGGCATCATGGTCCAGCATCGACTACTACGGACATTGGAAGGCGCTGCAGTACTATGCCCGCCGCTTTTACAACGACCTGCTCATTTCACCCTTCTTGCATGACGGGGTGGTGGATGTATATGTCGTATCCGACAGGCTGCAGCCGGTCAGCGGCCAAATCCGCGTCCGCGTGCTCGATTTCGCTGGTAAAACGCTGCTCGACAAACTTCAGGATGTCAAAATCGCGCCTCAGTCGAGCGCTGTTTATTTCAGCTTGAGCGCCAAAGAACTGTTAGGCACAGCCAGCCCCGATCAGACGTTCGTGTTATTCGACTTAAATACTGATGGGCGCACCATGGCGCACAATCTGCTGTTTTTCGACACCATGCGCAACCTTGATTTACCGCCGAACCCCGCCATAGAAAGCCACGTAACCGCGCAGGGGCGGGACTATGCCATCACCTTGCGCTCGCCAGTACTGGCTCGAAATGTGTTTCTGTCGTTTGACGCTCTGGCAGACACGAATGTCCAGCTATCCGACAATTACTTCGACCTGCTGCCGGGCGAGACTGTCACCGTAGTTGCCAAGACGACGGCGACATTGGATCAGGTCACCCACGCAATCAAGATAATTTCGCTGACCGACGCCTTTTACTCTCCCAAGCCCGATTATCGTTCCCACACTCACTAGAAGTTGGGCTGCGATGGGGAAGAGGTACGAGTTGTTTGCTTCAGCCTGGGGGGAGATATTGGCGGAAGCGTGTGCGAGTCGAACGCACCATTGACACCGCAAGGCGCCAATCGCCGGTTTTGAAGACCGGGAGAGTCACCGGACCCCCTTCGCTTCCGCATCGCAGCGGACCAACGCTACGTCAGCAACCATATCACCGGCAGCGAAATATTTTCAGCACCTCGCCTTCGCGGAGCATCTTGGTACAGTTGTGATGGAGTCCCGCGATGCCCAAGCGCAAATTTTCGTTTGTCCAGCTTGACGTGTTTACCAGTCGACCGCTCGAAGGCAATCAACTTGCGGTCTTCAGCGATGCCCGCGGTCTGAGCGACGACGAAATGCAGAAGCTCGCCCGCGAGACCAATCTGTCGGAGACCACTTACATCCTGCCGCGAGACCCAGACATCGAACAGCAACAAGGCCACAAGGTCCGCATCTTCACGGTGAATGAAGAGCTGCCCTTCGCCGGACATCCAACCCTGGGTACCGCCTGGTACCTGCGCCAACATTCCATCTCGGACGAGGTCGTACTGGACTTAAAAGTTGGCAAGATTCCCGTGCGCTTCGAGCAGCGCAATGGTCTGCTCTTCGGCGAGATGCGTCAGGCGGAACCAAAATTCGGCCAAATACACGAGCATGCGGCCGTCGCTAAGGTGCTTGGCGTCGCGGTGGCTGAGCTCGACGAGAGCTTGCCCATCCAGACCGTTTCCACCGGCATGCCTTTCACCATGGTACCGTTCCGCTCGCTGGCCACCATGGCGAAGCTGAATCTCAGCTGGCCCCAGATGGCGCCGTATCTGGCAAGCATCGGAAATCCCGCCTTTTTCTATTTTGTGTGCCGCGAAACCGTGGACCCGAATGCCACCCTGCACGCGCGCATGATCTTCTACAACGGCGAGGATCCGGCCACTGGATCAGCCGCGGGATGTTGCGCGGCCTGGTCAGTGCGGCACGGTGTACTGCCGCCGGAAGCGCAGGGATTGATCGAGCAAGGAATAGAAATCCGGCGTCCGAGTTTCATTTACATCCGCGCCGGAAAGTCTGGCGACGCGGTCACCAATGTGCGTGTCGCAGGTCACGTAGTGCAGGTAGTTGACGGCGAAGTAACGATGTGAATTTTCTGCGGATATCCTGTGCAGCCCGGGGACCCGCTCCAGCCAATGGTTTTCAGGCGAATGCCCGAAATGCAAATCACCTTGCATGGTGCTGTTTCGTTTTTTCCTGCATGCCAAAAATTTCTTGCGCAATTGACCTTCGCAACACTTGTGCAACGCGGTCAACGGTCGTACTATCCGGACACGCTAATTGCTCTGGCGTAAAAAAATACAAGCAGCCACTTCATGATTGCCGCGCGCCGGTTCGCAGGGTTTGCACGAACACGAACGCAGAGGCATTCCCCAGAAGGCTCAACGAGGTTTATGAAACCCAAGCGCACCATTCTTTGCGTTGACGACGACGAACGATCACTCTCCATTCGAAAAGTCTTGCTCCAGACCCGCGGGTATCATGTCATCACTTGTACCGACCCTCAACATGCGCTGGAAATGATGCGGTGTGGCGGAATCGATCTGGTACTGGCCGACCTCATGATGCCAAAACTGAGCGGCGCAAAACTGATTGACCAGATCAAGGCGATTTCGCCGCATACTCCCGCCCTGCTGTTTTCGGGCGCAGTCAATTGCTGCGCGGAAGACACCCTGGCCGATGGCTGGCTGCCAAAAGGTGAGTTCGCTCCTATCGAGCTGCTGGAGCGGATACGAGTGCTGCTGGTGCGCAAACGTGGTCCTAAACGGTACGCCGTTGCGCAGCAACTGGCATCCTGATCCTAGGCCTTGACAACTTGCCCACAGAATTAATTCTCCGGCGTGATGCTCGCTGAAAAACGTTGCGGCCCACCCGTGCACTCAAAGAGAGTGTGGCGGGGCCCCTTTCTGGTGCGTCCTTTTTGCGGCGGACTAAGCAATCGCCCGTAATCCTCGCTAGGGCCAAAACCTGCGCCGTTCTAGGCCAATCACCCCTTCTCTGCGATGGGTGCGCCGCGTAGTCTGGAACGGTGCGTCGCGTAGTCTTAAAGCACGGCAAGAGATAAATAAATACATTCAATTTCTTGGAGGGTACGTTTTGAATTATGTACTTCGGATCGTAGCGCTCATATGTGCGTTGACAACGTTCGCCATGGCCTCAGTCACGGACACCATGATCCAGGCAATGTCTGGCTGGCAAACCTGCAATACTTGCGCCGGTAGTGGGTCAACCCCACACTCCATGACGCAACACCTCAGTCAGCCTTCCATGACGGGGAACTCTACCCAGTACTGGCTCGGGGGAAGTTCACCCTACCATAATGCGATCTGGTGGAAACAGTTGACACCTGTCCCTGGCGCTACCCACTTTGTCTACGATCTGTACTTCTACATGCAGAACCCGGGCGCGGCGCAGTCGCTTGAGTTCGACGTGAACCAGTCAACCAATAATCACAAATTCATCTTTGGCACCCAGTGCGATATCAGGGGGTCGCATCAATGGGATGTCTGGGACACCGCGAACCACCGCTGGGTGCGCACCGGGATCGGATGTTCGGCCCCTCCGGCCTATCAATGGAACCACCTGGTTCTGGAGTTCCAGCGCACCAGTACTCAAACCAAGTTTGTCTCGGTCACACTGAACGGTCACACCAGCTACATCAATCGCACCTTCAATACTTTCTCAGTAAGCGCATCAGAGTTGAACACCGCTGTTCAGCTTGACGGCGACTATAACCAGCAGGACTACTCCGTGTGGGTCGACAAAATGAAGCTCACAGCCTGGTAATTCCATTCCCTCCGCACGTCACAAAGGCGCTCCGCCAGGAGCGCCTTTTGTGCGACGGCCTTCAATGCCCGCTGCCAGTTATTCACACCTGAACAAATATTTCCCACAAATGAACATGCCACTCAGCAACGAGTGGCATATCTTTTACAAAGTCGAAATAGGTGATTAGGCCTGATCACCCGCGTACTATCGCGCTTTCTTCTTCCGCTCCGCCCAACGTTGCTTCATCATGTCGGAAATGCGTTTGCGAGAGGCAGCGCTCATGTGGCGGCGCTTGCGTTTGGGAGTGGCTGCGGCCTTAGTGCCGGCCGGTCTTCCCCGACGGCGTGTCTGAGTACCAAGACCTTCTAATGCACCAATAGCTCTGTCGAGGTTTTCACGTTCCCTTTTAAGGTCCGCCAATATGTTCTGGATATCCATGCTTCTCCTTTCGAAGTTTTACAGCCCAGAGATAGTGTAGCAGCCATAACGGTGGTTTACACTTCCGATAGGCAACCATAAGACAGCGACCGTGCTAGTTTGTACTGCCAGGCAGTCGGAGCCTGCGATTGGCTAAACCAGTAATAGAGGGTG
Organism: uncultured Acidobacteriaceae bacterium; assembly: GCA_963728805.1. Lineage (GTDB taxonomy): Bacteria > Acidobacteriota > Terriglobia > Terriglobales > Acidobacteriaceae > Bog-257. The sequence goes on along the minus strand of CAVSLE010000017.1, from coordinate 128,595 downwards.
GTTGTAACTAAGATAGAGAACCGTCAGGTAATAAAAGATTGACTTGAATAGCACCACTAGGCCACTGGAGAGTCAGCTATTCGTGCCTTCTGCGTGCCGCGGACTAAGTTAGGAAAATCCACGGAGGTCATTATGCCGTCAGAAAAGGCCTGCCACATGACGCCCGAACAGTTTCGCCAGCATGGACGGGCCGTGGTGGACTGGATTGCTGACTATTATGAGCGTATTGAAACGCTGCCAGTGCTTTCTCAGGTAGAGCCGGGTCAAATTCGGCAATCACTTCCTCCTGAAGCACCGGTAGGAGGCGAAAGCTTTGACACTATTCTGAAGGATATTAATAGGCTAATTCTGCCTGGAGTCACTCACTGGCAGTCTCCAAATTTCTTCGCCTATTTTCCCGCTAATGCTTCCGGACCATCGATTTTAGGCGACCTGCTCTCTTCTGCTCTTGGGGTACAAGGAATGTTGTGGGCCACTAGTCCGGCCTGCACGGAATTAGAATCGCACATTCTCGATTGGCTGGTAACCATGCTGGGATTACCACAAAAGTTTCTATCGACTAGCAGCGGCGGCGGTGTGATCCAGGACACGGCCTCAAGCGCGTCCTTATGCGCGATGCTGGCTGCTCGCGAACGTACTACTAACTATCGCAGCAATCGCCAGGGTTGCGATGGCAAGCTAGTGGCCTACACCTCCAACCAGGCACACTCTTCTATCGAGAAAGCAGCCATGGTTGGCGGAATTGGAATAGACAACCTGCGCCTCATTGAAGTCGATGAGCGCTTTTCCATGCGGCCTGAAGCACTGGCTCGCCAGATTCAGCAGGATCAGCAAGCGGGTCTGGTACCTTTTTTCGTTTCTGCCACCGTGGGTACTACCTCATCTAACGCGCTTGATCCCCTGCCGGCTATCGGTACAATCTGCCGCGAGAACAGCCTCTGGTTTCATGTGGACGCCGCTATGTCGGGCACGGCTGCATTGTGTCCGGAATTCCGCCATATTCAGGATGGCATCGAACTGGCCGACAGCTACACCTTTAATCCCCATAAGTGGATGTTCACCAACTTCGATTGCAATTGTTTCTATGTCGCCGACCGCAAGAACTTGATTGACACGCTGAGTATCCTTCCGGAGTACCTTCGCAACCAGGCAACCGAATCGGGCGCAGTCTTTGACTATCGCGACTGGCACATTCCTCTTGGCCGCCGCTTTCGTTCGCTCAAGCTGTGGTTTGTGATTCGGCACTACGGAGTGGAAGGGCTGCAATACCACGTGCGACGGCACATAGAAATAGCGCAGCAATTTGCCGAATGGGTAAAACTGGACGGGCGCTTCGAGATGGCTGCACCCGTACCGCTGAACCTGGTGTGCTTCCGGCATCGCGGCGGCGATGAGAGCAACCAGCGCCTGATGGACCGTCTCAACCACAGTGGCGACCTATATCTGACTCATACCCGACTCAACAATCGCCTCACCTTGCGCTTCTGCGTTGGCCAGACCCACACCGAGTTGCGTCATGTGGAGAACGCCTGGAAGCGCATTCAGGAAGAAGCCGGAAGACTGTGACGCAGGGCAGCTTTTTCTCTCTGTCATCCTGAGCGAGGTCGCCGCGGGACCGAGTCGAAGGACCCCTATGCCTGCGGCCATCATGCGTGGAGCGATCTCAGTAGTTCGGTGTGTCGCGCGGTGGTTCCTTCGCGAAGAAGTCTTGCCGGAAGCGTTGCGCGTAATTGTTAATCAGCTCTTGCACTCGGCCGGGATCGGCCGATTTGACGATCAGGCCGGCATGGTGCTTTTTGTCAGTCATGCGCCAGACAATTTCCGGATCGTTGTAGGCCGAAGTGTCGGGATGCTCCTGCCGCGCCAGCGAAATCAGCAGGCCGGCACTGTCGTTTCTTGCAACCGGGGGCCGGTAAGGGGCCTTACCACCGGCGATCTCGATCTTGGCCCATTCCGCCCAGAGATTGATTCCCGTGGCCGCCTCCACCAGGTCGGCGATATGGGCGCCTCCGACGCGCGCAGAGGTCTCCAGAAAATATAATCTGCCATCGCGCCCGGCAATAAATTCGCTGTGTGAAACGCCTCGCACCAAACCGAAGGCCCGCAGGACTTTTTCGTTGAGCGCCAGCAGGGGACGTTCCTCCGCCGAGCCTCTCGGTAGAGTGCGCGTGGTGAAAATGTCGCCCTCGTGTGAGACCTCCATGGGAGGACGGCCATAACGGCTGGCGATGGCAAAAAGCATTTCGTTTTCGTAAGCGATGGTGTCCACGTGGTAGATCTCGCCGGGCACATACTGCTCGAGCAGGTAATAGGACTGCTGATCGCCCAAAAGTTCCAATGCCGCCCACAGTTCTTCGGCATTGACGATTTTCTTGATTCCCATGGAACCCGCGAGTGACCTGGGCTTCAGCACCCAGGGCGGGGACACGCGGCTCATGAAATCGCGCAACTGGTTGTGGTTCAGGACGTGGATGAATTCAGGCACCGCCAAGCCAGCGTCGCGCGCCTTGGTGCGCATGGCGAGCTTGTCGCGAAAATATCGCGCCGTGCTGTCGCCCATGCCGGGTACGCGCAGATGCTCGCGCAGCAGGGCCGCAGTTTCCACATCGAAGTCGTCCAGAGGAACGATGCGATCGATGTTTTCCGACCGCGCCATGTAGCTTACGCCCAGCAGCACATCTTCGGTCTTCCACTTCTTCTCCACGTCGGGCATGTAGAAGAACTCGTCGATGCTTTGCCGCGGCCATTCTTCGTCGCGCAGACTGTGCGAGGTCAGTAACAGCACACGACAGCCTTGCCGCCGGCACTCGCGAATGAAATCGAGTCCCTTGTAGTAGCTGGCGAGGCAAAGCACGGTCAGCGGCGGTTTCCCTGGATCATTGCCGGTCGAAGATGGCACGGGGTCTCCCTCACCACGCAAGTCAGTTCGAAAGAATGTACCTCATGAGTTGCAACTCCGACAATGCGGAGCAGACTCATGCGTCACAGACCGGCTGTTTTTTTCCTACTTCTTCTCTTGGATGTCCACGCTGGCAGCGGTGTTTTCCCAACCCAGCTTCAACCCGGCGGAGGTTGGCCCCGTCTTGTCCAGCGAGATGGTGAAGGTCTCCATCGGCGACGGCAGTTTGCTTAGCTTCATGTCCACTCTTGCCAGATCCTGGCCCTCGCTGTATTCCGTGCCCCACTGTCCGGTCTGCTTGTTGATGATCAGCTTCCAGCTATTGGCGCCGGGCAACGTATATAGCGTGTAGCTGCCCGCCGGGACATTGGTCCCGCCGATGGTCAGGTCAGTATCAGTCTTGAGGCTGGTTGCTGCGTTCGCGCCGGTGCGCCAGACCTGACCGTACGGCACCAGTCCGCCATAGATCTTCCGGGTGCGCATGGAAGGACGGCTGTACTGAATAGTGACGGTCTTTCCGTCGTCGAACTTGACCGATGCTTCGCCCGGAGGGCTTAGGGGCGGCTTCTTGTCTTGCGCCACGCAGGTGGCGGCGCATACGGCGATGGCAAGCATGACGAACATTCCCAGACGGCTCTTACGCATTGCACTCTCCTGTTGATTGCAATTGTCACTTCCTGTTACCGCTCTATTATTCACACCGAGGAGGAACGATACAATTCACTCCATGGGCATTATGGACGAAAAGCGGGAAGAGCTGGAGCAATACGAGTTCATGATGGGTGTGCCGCGGGGACGGCTGGCGGTGGCGCTCGATGTCTTGACGGATGCGCTGACCATGGTGGGCCAGCATGGCGTCTATTGCCAAAGCGCGCGCCAGGCGGGCATGCCGGCTATGGACATCCAGGTGGTGATGAAGGGCATTACCGACGCGAAAGAGTTGATCTCGTCGGTGATGGAAGAGATCAGGAAACAGAAAACCTAATTCACCACGGAGACACGGAGCGCACGGAGAAACCAAGAGAGAGTCAGAGTGCCGATTTGTTACCTGGTCTCGGGGAAAACCTCTTCGTACAGCGCTATTGCTTCCGGCAGATTGGTAATGGCCTCCTTCGCTGTTCGTCCCTGGCTGACCACACTAGTGCGCGAGGATCTCGCAATGTACCAATCCTCTTCCCGATGAACAATCGCCTCTTCGTTTTTCACTAAAATTTTTCTTCTCTGTGCTCTCCGTGCCTCTGTGGTGAAAAGCCTTTACGCCGTCACGTACTTGCCGGTCTCCAGCACCCTGCTGGCGATGCTCTCCTGCAGCGCGATCACGTTGGCTGGTTCGTGCTTCGCCAAGCGGCGCACAATCGCCATCTGGGTGCGCAGCATGTCGCCTTCGGCAACATCAGCAATCACTTTCTTCGCCGCGGCTTCCAGCTTGGCAAATGCGCCTTCCAGATAGACCTGTGTCATGGCAATTACCAGCGCGCCTTTAGTTTCGCCATTAGCCTCGACGTACTTGCGCGCGCGCAGCAGGCTGGAATCCATGGCGAAGGTCTCGATCACCATGTCGGCGATGGCGCCCATGACCTCCTGATGATCGGCCAGCTTCTGCATATACTTCTGCGACGCCGCACCCGCCACCAGCATGGCCAGCTTTTTGCCGTTTTCCACCAGCTTGCGCTCGGCGGCCAGCACGCCTTCGAGTTCATTGGTAGAGGGGCCAGCCATCACCTCATCCATTGTTTTCTTGATGGCCGGCAGCAGCGCGAGCTGTCCGCTCATGGCCCGCTTCAGCAGCCATCCGGTAATGATGAGCCGGTTGATTTCGTTGGTGCCCTCGAAGATGCGGTTGACGCGCGAGTCACGATAGGCGCGCTCCGCCGGATACTCCTCGACGAACCCGTAGCCGCCGTAAACCTGCACGGTCTCGTCCACCACCATGTCGAGCATCTCCGACGCCGACACCTTGATGATGGAACATTCGACCGCATACTCCTCGATCGCCTTGCGCACGGTCTCGGGACTGTGCGCGATGGCGGAGAGCGCCGTGTCCATCATGCCAACGGTGCGATAGACCATCGATTCAGACGCGTAGATACCGGCAGCCATTTGCGCCAGCTTCTCGCGAACCAGGCCAAACTCCGCAATGCTCTTACCGAAGGCCTTACGCTCCTTGGCGTAGCCGATGGCATGTTGTAACGAAGTGCGCGCGCCGCCGACGCAGCTTGCGCCCAGCTTGAAGCGGCCGACGTTCAGAATGTTGAAGGCGATGATGTGCCCTTTACCGATTTCGCCGAGCACGTTCTCCACCGGCACCTTGCATTCGTTCAGGATGAGCGGCGCGGTGGACGAGCCGCGAATGCCCATCTTCTTTTCCTCGGTGCCGACGGAGAAGCCAGGAAAATCTTTCTCAACCAGGAAAGCCGTGAACTTTTCGCCGTCGATTTTGGCAAAGATGGTAAACAAGTCAGCGAAGTGGGCGTTAGTGATCCACATCTTCTCGCCGGTCAGAAGGTAGTGTTTGCCATCGGGCGACAGCACCGCGCGAGTACGGCTGTTCATCGCATCCGAGCCGCTCGTGCTTTCCGACAGCGCATACGCGCCAATGATTTCGGCGGTGGCCAGGCGCGGCAGATATTTCTTCTTCTGCGCTTCCGTGCCAAAGAACACGATCGGCAGCGTGCCGATGCCGCTATGCGCGCCCATGCTCACCATGAAACTGCCCGACTTGGCCATGTAGTCGGCGATGATGGCGGACGAAGTCTTGTCCATCTCCGATCCGCCGTACTCGGCCGGAACGTCAGCATTGGTCAGGCCCATTTCGGCGGCTTTCTGCAGCAGTTGGCGCGCAACCGACCAGTCCTTGTGCTCCATCTTCTCGGCATTGGGCAGAATCTCGTTGCTGGCAAACTCTTCTGCGAGCTTGGCGACCATCTGCTGATCTTCGTTAAAGTCTTCTGGAGTGAAGACGTTTTCCAGGTTGTGATCTTCGAGCAGAAAACTTCCGCCCGTGGTCTTGGTCTTGGGAACTGCCGATACCGTGGTTGCCATAAAGTCCTCGCTTTTCGCTGTTCACTTCTCGCTCTTGGCTCTTCGCTTTTAGCTCTTAGCTTTTAGCAAGCGAAGAATTTGATCTCTTGCTAATAGCTAAAGGCTAAGAGCTAAGAGCTAAGAGTCGGTTTTATTGCAAATTTTCAAAGATGCCAGCCGCGCCCATGCCACCGCCGACACACATGGTCACCATTCCGTAGCGTGCATTGCGGCGCTTCAGTTCGCGGATGATCGTCGCGGTCAGCTTCGCGCCGGTGCATCCCAGCGGATGGCCCAGCGCGACGGCTCCCCCGTTGACGTTGATGCGCTCCGGATCCAGCTTTGCTTCCTGGATGACGGCCAGCGACTGCGCTGCAAACGCCTCGTTCAACTCGATCACGTCGATGTCGCTTAGCTTGAGGCCCGCCATCTTTAGCGCCTTCGGAATGGCATACACCGGCCCGACGCCCATCTCCTCGGGCCTGTAACCTGCGGTGGCGAATGCCACGTAGCGCGCCAGGGGCTTTAATCCCAGCGCCTTCGCGCGTTCGGCCGACATAACGACCGCAACCGCTGCGCCGTCGGACATCTGCGACGAGTTGCCTGCCGTCACGGTGCCCTTCACATGGAACGCCGGCTTCAGAGCGAGCAGCGCTTCCAGCGAGGTGTCGGCGCGCGGGCCTTCATCCATCTTGAACACGATCTCGGTGCGCTTTGGTTTGCTACCGTTCGGCGTGGTGAAGCTGACTGGCACGGGAACAATCTCTTCGTCGAACTTGCCCGCCTGAATCGCGGCGATGGCTTTGCGGTGGCTCTCGACAGAGAACTGGTCCGACTGCTCGCGCGTTATGTGATAGCGCTGCGCGAGCCGTTCGGCAGTGAGGCCCATCGAGAGATAAGCGTCGGGATAGTTCGACACCAGCCACGGATTGGCTGATACCTTGTGGCCGCCCATGGGGATCATGGTCATGGACTCGACCCCGCCGGCCACTACAATCTCGGCTCCGCCCGCCATAATGCGCTCGGCAGCCATGGCTATCGCCTGCAGGCCCGACGAGCAGAAACGATTGATGGTCATCGCCGAAATCTCGACGGGCAGGCCGGCGCGCAGCGATGCGATGCGCGCGACGTTCATGCCCTGCTCGGCCTCGGGCATGGCACAGCCGAAGATGACGTCCTCGATCTCTTTGGGATCGATCTGCGGCACGCGTTCCAGCGCCCCTTTGATGGCCACCGCGGCCAGATCATCGGGACGTGTCGTCCGCAAGGTTCCTTTGTAAGCTTTCCCTACCGGCGTACGCACGGCACTAACGATTACGACTTCACGCATTGAAGAAGCTCCTAAATCAGCAACTAGCAACGAGCAATTGGCTTTCAGCTATCAGCCGTCAGCCCTCAGCTAAACCGAATTGTTTGAAGGGGCGCACCTTCAGGTGCGCCGTAACATTGCACCAAATATTGATCTGTCATCCCGAGCGGAGGCGACTTCGGTCGTCGCAGTCGAGGGCCCTGCTGTTCTGCCGTCCCTACGGGACTCCGATTTTTTCCTCGCGCCTACCCAGCACTCCGCCTTTGGCTGCGTGCTGGGCTAAACTCTTCCGTCCCGCTTCGCGTGACTCGATCTAGACAGGTTACCCGGTGTAATCTGAATCTCAACCTGCGCGGCAACGATTGTTCCTGCCAGCCCATAGGATGGATCGAGCGCCAACTCGAACCCATTATCCTTCCTTCCGATTGATATGCCGAAAGCGATACTTGCAGGGCTGCACCCGTCCAACGTTAATTTCGAAATGCCGGTCATCGAGAAGTCCACGACCACGTGTTTGCGAAGAACATAGAACCCCTTCGCGTCCACCTCATCCGTCATTTCCCACGTATGTACGGCTAATGACGAGGGCCCTCTCCCGTTCAAATGCAGGTGAAGGATCTCGGTATCGTGAAAAGTCGGCCAGTATCCGAACCACTGGTGCAGTTCTCGTGCTCCGGCTATTGCGTCCAGTTCTGTCGGAAATGACATTGGTTCGCTCATCCCGTATGACAACTGACATCCGCCGTTCAGTTCCTCAGCGTCTTGCCCGTCTTCAGTGTGTATTGGATGCGCTCTTGCGTCTTCTTCTCTCCGCAGAGTGACTTGAACGCCTCGCGCTCCAGGTCGAGCAGATACTGCTCGCTGACCAGCGTCCCCGGATTCACGGCGCCGCCGCACAGCACTTCCGCCACCTTGTTACCAATCTTAACCTCGTGATCGGTAATGAACTGGCCCTCGTGCATGATGTGCACACCCAGCTTCAGCGTCGCCAGAATGCTCTCGCCCGGCGCGGGAATGTCGGTCCGCGGTACTTTCGCGCGATATCCCTCGCGAGCCAGTTCCAGGGCCCGCTCTTTGGCGTCGGTCAGCACACGCTCCCGATTCATAGTGATGTCGTCACCAGTGGAAAGGAACCCAAGATTCCGCGCCTCGAAGGCCGACATGGAGACCTTCGCCATCGCGACCGTCTCGAATGCCTGCTTCATGGCTTCCATCAGTTCGACGCTCTCGCCGCGACCGTGAGGCCGAATGCTGTAGGCCTTATCGACCGCGCGCAGCGTCATCTCTTTGCAGCCACCGCCGCCCGGCAGCAAGCCCACGCCGACCTCGACCAGCCCGGCATAGAGTTCCGCGTGCGGCTGTCGAGCTGCGGCGTGCAGCGTGACCTCGGCGCCTCCGCCTAGCGTCATACCGAACGGCGCAACCACCACCGGCTTGGATGAAAACTTAATGGCCTGGGTCATGTTTTGGAACTGGCGGACCGCGAGATCAACTTCATCCCACTCTTCCTCCTGCACCGCCATCAGCAGCATCATGATGTTGGCGCCGACGGAGAAGTTGGCAGCATCGTTGGTGATGACGAAGGCGTCGAAATTTTCACCCGCGCCGCCGGGCTTCAGCGTCTGGGTGATCATCTGCACGATGTCGCCACCAAGCGCGTTCATCTTGGAATGGAACTCGATGCAGGCGACGCCGTCACCGAGATCAACCAGCGACGCCCCCGCATTCTTCTTCACTACGAAGTTCGACTTCTTGGCAACCGTGACCGACCAGACGCCTGGTGGCACAACTTCCGGACGATAGCTGCCGGTGCGCAGGTCGAAGTAAACCCGCGCGCTGGCGGCCTTGGGATCGTCGGCATACCAGGTTTCATTGCCCGACGCGAGTAGCTTTTCGACGTTGGCCGAAACCGGACGGTCTTCCACTTTCATGCGCTTTACGGTCTTGGCAACGCCGGCGGCGTCCCATAGCTCGAACGGCCCCATCTCCCAGTTGAAGCCCATCTTCATGGCGCGATCGATCTCGACCACCGAGTCGGCAATTTCGCCGATACGGTTCGCCGCGTACGTCCACAGGTCCGACAGCGCCGACCAAAGAAAGATGCCCGCCTTGTCCTTCGACGGTGTAAGCAGCATGTGCAGCCGTTCGGGCAGGCTCTCCACCGTCTTCGCCATTTCGAGGGAGGGGAACTTGGGCCGCTGCTGCGGACGATATTCCAGCGTCTTCCAGTCGAGCGCCAGACGCTGTTCTCCTTCAGCACTCTTGTGCTTCTTGTAGAAGCCGCCCCTGGTCTTGTCGCCCAGCCACTTGCGCTCCAGCATGGCCGCGAAGAAGTCGGGCAGCTTCAAATCGCTGCGCTCATCGTTGATATTGGTGCTGGCATTGCGGACCACATGGCCGAGGATATCGAGCCCAACCATGTCGGTAAGTCGGAAAGTCGCCATCTTGGGCCAGCCGACCGCCTGCCCGGTCAGCGCGTCCACCTCCTCGATGCTGAGGTCCATCTCCTGCATCAGGCGCATGACATTGAGCGCAGAGAACGTCCCAATGCGGTTGGCGATGAAATTCGGCGTGTCGTTGGCGTGCACCACGCCCTTGCCGAGATGCAGATCGCAGAAGTGCGCAATGACGTCCATCGCGGCGGGATCGGCGTCGGGCGTGGGAATCAGTTCCAACAGCCGCATGTAACGAGGCGGGTTGAAAAAATGGGTACCAAACCAGTGGCGGCGGAACTCGTCCGGGAAGCCTTCCACGATCTTCGCCACCGGCAGCCCGCTGGTATTGGTGGTGACGATGGTTCCGGGCTTGCGGACCGCGTCCACCTTGCGCAAAAGGCTGCGCTTGATCTCGAGATCTTCGACCACCGCTTCGATAATCCAGTCCACCTCGGCCAGCTTCTTCAGGTCGTCATCGAAATTGCCGATGGTAACCAGTTTGGCCAAGGAGGGGTCGAAGAACGCCGCGGGTTTCGATTTCACTGCGGCTTCCAGTCCGGCGGCAGCGAAGCGGTTGCGTGCGGGACCGTCAGCATCGGGCGGAACAATGTCGAGCAGATACGAAGGCACACCGGCATTGGCCAGGTGCGCGGAGATGCGAGCACCCATCGTGCCGGCGCCTAGAACAGCGACTTTCTCAATCCGTTTCGTCATGGGATGATGATGACTCCAGCGCTAAAACTATTACTTGTTCGAGAAACTTGCGCGCACAAAGCCCTATCTGCGCGGCCTACGAACTTCGATTGTGATTCATGGAGAACGGCTGCTGAATTATGGATAAAGATGGTTGGTTTGAATGCGAGGCAGAAAACGCCAGCAATGTCCGCACAACTCTCCTCAAAGGTGAAACGGCAACGCACATATAACGGCCCAAAATACAAGCAGCGCGCGCCGTAAGATGTGGGGTGAGGATGGCAACGGCGCGCGCCTATTAAGTTGAATCGATCGTACTGAATGAATCCTCATTCAGTCAAGAGAATTCCGCATAAATTCTTTTCCCATATTGGGTTAGGAAATCAGCTTGGCCAACAGGAAGGCCGCCCCCGCCGCAAGTCCTCCAATCACAATCGTTTGGGAGGCAGAACGGCCTGGCCGGGAGCCCGTGAACCGTCCCTTGATATAGCCGAAAACACCCAGCGCGATCAAGGTGACCACCACGGACCAGACCAGCGCGGAGCGCGCACTATGCAAGGCCATGTAAGGCGCCAGCGGAATGATGCCTCCGCAAACATACGACGCAGCAATGGTCAACGCACTCTGCATGGCTCGCTTGGGATCAGGCTCCTCCAGCCCCAACTCGAAGCGCATCATGAAGTCTACCCACTGCTTCGGTTTTCGCGTCAAGGCCTGGATCACAGGAACACTTTCATCTTGCGACAGACCGTAATCGGCGAAGACCTTCTGCACTTCGAGCGCCTCCTCATCGGGGATCTCCTGCACCTCACGCTCCTCGCGCAGCCGCTCACTTTCGTAGTGTTCGGCATCACTCTTGGCGGCGAGATAGCCTCCCAGTCCCATGGCGATGGAGCCAGCGGCTATCTCGGCCAACCCAGCGACCACCACAATGTGGCTGTTATCGACTGCACCGGATAGACCGGCGGCCAGCGCAAAGGGAACGGTCAGCCCGTCAGACATGCCGATAACAACGTCGCGGACAACTTCGCCCGCAGTGAAGTGGCGCTCAATGTGCGGTGTCTGTGGCATGGTCTCCGAGTTCCGGATGGGCTTTCACATACTGCGACGCGCTCTGGACCACTTCACGCTCGCCGGCATAGCTCAAGGCCTTGGGGGCGTCTTCCAAGGGAAGCCAATAGGCGTTCTGTACCTCGATCCGCATGTCGGGCGAGATATTTCCCAGCCGGCCTGAACGGTAGAGCAAAAGATAGAAGCTGACAATCTTGAAGACGCGCGCGCCGTCGCCCCAGTTGCGCACGTAGTGGTACTTGATGTCGGCCAGCTTGGTCACCAGGTTTGCTTCGACTCCGGTTTCTTCGCTGACCTCGCGAACGGCGGTTTGTTCCGGCTTCTCGCCTTTGTCGATGGCGCCCTTGGGCAGGGCCACCAGCGCAGCTTTTTTAGGAGGACGGCTCGCGCCCTTGGCCGATTTCTTTGGGCGGGTCATGTGCGGTTCGATGACCGCCAGAAACCAGCGACCGCGCATCTTGCGCAGCACCACACCACCCGCCGAGAATTCGCGCACCATAGGCGTCTGTCAGAGAACCGCCTAGTTTGGCAGAGTCCGGAGGTCCTGACAATCAAAAGCAATCCCGGAATATTCGGTCATTCTCCTCGGCCGAGCGCCCGGCCAATGCCAACCTGGCGTTTCCTGTATCACATAGCACCGAGACCGCTGAAGATGGACAAAATAATCAACGAATCCGCGCCAGCATGAAACAAGACCGATCCCCACAAGCTACCAGTCTTCTGCATAAGCCATCCCCAAGCGATGGCGAACCCGAAGGTAACGAGCAGAAAACCCCACATGCCGTGCGTGTAGGTGACCTGCATGTGTGCCAGGGTAAAGGCCAGGCCTGTCGAGAGAATGGCCAACCATTTCCCCATGAGGGGCTCGTATCTTCCGAGAAACAATCCGCGAAAAAGAAGCTCCTCCATGAAGGCGTTGCATACCACAAACAGCAGTACCCATGGGGCCAAAGACATAAGCCTGGCCGTGCCGAGCGCCCTCACAGCGGGTTGCAACAAACTAAGAACCAAGCACGCGGCAGCGCTTATAAAGCCCACGCTGAGGCCCAGTTGCAAACGGCCTTTGCGGATGTAGAGTGACGCAAGATCTTCACCGCAGAGCTTCGTCACGGTCAGAATCCCAATCACGATCAGCGACGCTTGCAAGAACTTCGCCATAGCGATTCCGACTGGCGTCTGCGTCGTCAGACCCAAGAGCTTAAGCGCGGGGTCTGCTAAGAAAAACCCTAACGAAGGACTAAAGACAGCCGTGAAATAGGCAAAGAAAACCGGCCGAAAACGATTTACTAGATGCTTATCGCGTACGACCCACCACAGAGTGCCGAAGATGATGAGTAATCCAGCCCTAACGGTATAGTTGGCCCACACTGGCAAGAGGGGCACAAATGTCATCGTGAGGGCGAAGATGAGGAAACCACAGATGGTCAGGAGAACAAACAGTCCGAGTCTCATTTGACTCCTGCGTTGAACTCGCGAGATGCATGCGGGCCGATTCTACAGGACAGTTTTACCGGACGCTACCAAACCCGCCGAGAGCGGTTCTGCAGGCGACTGACTATCAAAAGCCACTGCGCTCTACGAATTCCAGACGTACAGGAACTCGTCATCTGCCGCCGTCGCCACCAACTTGTGCGACTTGCGGGTTGCACGGTTCAGGGCCGAGCGGATGTTGACCTTGGTGTCGGGCAACTCGCAGAGCGGAATTTTCAAGCATTGACCGCCATTCAACCCTTCCAAATCACTCAGGATTTGCGTGACGATGGCCTTGTGCTTTCCGTTGCGTCCAGTTGGCACGTCGGCCCGTTCCGAGACCTTGAATCTACGGCGGGGATTCCGTTTGTTGTCAGGCATCCTTATCCTCCCGTTAAAGTATCGCTAATTAGCAAATAAACCTACATTAAGCATAACAAAACGTCAACTATTTTTATCTAATGAGTCGTTTGGAGCGCAAGTTATTCTGGCGTAAAGACTTTGCTACTTCTTCCCCAAAGAAAAGTTCCCCGTATCGCCTGCCGTGAGCTAGCCTCGTCATCAGGTGAGGGCTCTCAGTGAAAAAACTTGTAAGGCGATTTGAAACGGTTCCGCTAGACGAAGTTTTGAAGAAGATCGGTTCAGAACTTCTAAAAGTTAGCGGCGATGAAAGAGTCGAGAAAACGACCGAGAAAGATGAACCCTACTCGCTCCCCCACGCCATCAGCGGGAGTAATCTGCCCAGCGACCGATGAGGCATTGGAGATTTCTGCGGTTCATTTCTTCGCCCCTCCCACCTGGAAGGCCTTGATCACGATGTCATTGGGCTGATTGCCGACGGGAATCAGCGTGACCAGCGCGCGATCTGCGCTGAGTTTGGAATTGTCGCGCGTCTTCACGGTGCGCACCACGGCGACATCTCCCGAGCGGGAATTTACCACCAGCAGATGCTCTTCATCGGGGCTTAACGCCAGCCCATCGGGATGGCTGCCCACCTGCACCGTGCCAATTACCCGGCCCTCGTCGATGGCATAGACGCTGACCGTGTCAGCCCCGAAGTTGCTGACATAGAGCAGGCTGTTGTCGGAGGTGACGATTCCGCGGGTGGGCTTGTCGCCAATCAGGTAGCTGCCACCCACCTCATTGTTGCCGGTCTCGACGATGGAAAAATTGTTGCCGCCAAAGTTGCTGACGAACAGCTCACCGCCATCGGGTTTCAGCGCAAGCTGCACCGGCATATTGCCCACGTCGAGCAGGGTAAGCATCCGGCCGGTTGCCAGGTCGATGGAGGCGAGCTGGTTCGAGCCTGGGCACGCGACGAACGCCTTGCTGGAATCGGGCAGGATGACGAGGTCCTGCGGCTGCTGGCACACCGGCACCGTGCTGCGCACGGCCAGCCTTTGCGTATCGATAATGGAAACTGTGTTGTCAGCGCGATTGCTGACGACGGCTAGCTTTGCGTCGGGTGAAACCCGAGCGAGACCCGGCGACCCGCCGACTGGTATGGTCGCGATCACTGCTCGCCTATCGAGATCGATCACCGAGACATTGGCCGAGCCGGAGTTGGCCACGTAGGCGCGCTTGCCGTCGAGAGGAAACTGAGACGAAATAGGGCGCGCGATGGACCCCAATCGTCGCTTCGACTACATTGCGCTCCGCACTAATGATGCTGATGTTGTTGGAGTCGGCATTGGCAACGTAGATTTCGTTGCGGGTGGGACTGGCCGCCACCCCGGTTGGATTTGCGCCTACCGCGATAGTCTTGACGTTGCGAAGCTGAAGCAGGTCGAGAACGCTGACGGAGTTGCTTTTGCCGTTGGTGACGTAGGCGTATTCATGATAGCCGGGCTCGACGGTCTGGCGTTGGCGGCAGCCGGTCGAGGTCAGGGCGGCCAAACACAACAGGGCGACGGCATTCCATCGGCTGGCCGTGCGCATTCAGCGCGTGGCCACCGATGCAGCCACCACATTGCTGCGGTTGGCTACCGGGTTGGCAACAGGCTCGGCGATGGAACGGCCGAGCACGTTCGCGATCTGTCGGACCTCGCCCATAAGATCAGCAAACTGCTGCGGGAAGAGCGATTGATTGCCGTCGCTGAGGGCGCGGTCAGGATCAGGATGGACTTCGATGATCAGGCCGTCGGCGCCGACGGCCACCGCGGCACGCGATAGCGGCGTTACCTTGTTGCGTTTGCCGGTCCCGTGACTGGGATCGACGATGATCGGCAAGTGGCTCAAACGCTGTACGGCCGGAACGATGCTGAGGTCGAGCGTGTTGCGCGTATGGTCGGCGAAGGTGCGCACCCCGCGCTCGCACAAAATCACGTTGTAGTTGCCCTCGCTCATGATGTACTCGGCGGCCATCAGCAATTCTTCCAGCGTAGCTGACATGCCGCGCTTCAGCAGCACCGGCTTGTGCGCCCTTCCGGCGCGCTTCAGCAGCGAATAATTCTGCATGTTGCGCGCGCCAATCTGGATAACGTCGGCGTACTTCTCCACCAGTTCCAGCGACTCGTTGTCGATGGCCTCGGTGACGATCAGCAGGCCGAAGCGGTCGCGGACCTCCGCCAGAATCTTCAGGCCCTCCTCCGCCAGACCTTGAAACGTGTAGGGCGAGGTGCGCGGCTTGTAGGCGCCTCCGCGGAAGAAGCGGGCGCCGGCGCGGGCCACGCATTCGGCGGTCGCGAACGCCTGCTCGCGCGATTCAATGGCGCACGGCCCGGCAATCACCGCTACTTCTTCCCCGCCGAAGGTCGCGCCGGAATTGCGGAAGCGCACCACCGTGTCTTCTTCCTTCAAATCGCGGCTCACAAGCTTGTAAGGCTTGCTGACCCGGATGACCTCCTGCACGCCTTCCATCTCGTCGAAGGTGCCGCTCTCGACTTCGGTCTGGTTTCCGGTGACGCCGATGGCGGTGCGCTGCGCTCCGGGCATGGCATGCGCACGAAAGCCCAGTGATTCGATCTTCTCGCATACGCGCTCCACCTGCTCCTGGCGAGGCGTGCGCCTTCATCACGATAAGCATCAGGGACCCCTTATTGTTTCCCATAGTGTATCGTTCCAGGCGTAAGGCGGCAATAAAAGACGCACTGCCCCTGGCGCGCAACGCAAGCTTCGGAAGCAAAACTGGAGTCGGCTATAGTAGAAGCACTCGTGTGGTCAGAAAGAGCGGTGAGTCGTTTATGGGGGAGCGGCAACGCTGAGCGAGAACTGGGCATTGGCTGTACTTGGCGGCTGCGCGGAATCGGCAACTCTCACATTAAAAACAAAGACACCGATGGCGGTCGGGGTACCCGACAAAACTCCCGCGGTACTCAGTCCCAATCCAGGTGGCACATCTCCGGACGCAATACTCCAGGTGTAAGGTGGGACACCGCCGGTTGCGCTCAGGGTGGTGGAGTATGGGATGTTGGTTGTTCCCTGTGGCAGCGGGGATGTGGTGGTGATTGCGAGGGGCGCAGAGGACTTAGGGGAGCCGCCGCATCCCAAAAGCAGGGCCGCCGGACCGAAGCCAAGTACTGAGAACAGAATTCTGGAACGCTTCACAATCCCACTCCAGTGCTGCCTGTAACTATAACCTAGCGTCACGTGAAATAAAATATCTAGCGCTCGCGGTCATCCGATATCCGCAAGGACGGAATCCAAAGCTCTCATGGCGGTAGATTTGCAGAAAAAAGAAAGAGACATTCTGAAGCTGTTGCCTCCGCCAAAGCAGCCTCCCAAACGACTGCGAGAAGGTTCGCAGCCAGCTTCCATGCAAAACTCAGTCGGCTGCGCGGAGATCTTTACTGCTTAGTAGATAACCATAGAGCCCATAGGACGCACCCCATATACGTAAGGCGAACCGGGAAGCGGGGTCAACTGGCCATTATGAAAGTCAAATCCAGTGATGCCGGTCGCAAGGTGGCAAAATGTGCCCCAACACGGACCCATAGCATAGACCCAAGACCCCGTACGCAGGATTTGTAAACCGGCATTTCCGGTCGGATACACAGTCTCGGTGAGGGCGCTTCCAGAGAAACTAAGAACAGCCGTGCCGCCCCCGGATAGGCCGGCGTTGGTGGCAACCAACAGAAAGGTGCTCGATTGGTCCCATGTCATGTCGGCTACGGGGATGGAACCACCAGTCGGCGTATAAAGCACCGGAAAAGGTTGAGGCAAGACAGCGGCAAGAGTGCCATCGCTGGCTATGCTGTAAACCTGCACAAGACCTTCGTTTGGCAGCGTAGACAACTGCTCCGCGTCGGCCAGGTACAGGCCATCCGGCGATATTGTTAGAGCCAGATCGCAAGTGCCTGCCGGCAGCGCATAAACCGGGCCTGGAGTCAGTGTGCCATTGGAACTGCGCGAGTAGGAACGAATGCTGCCGTTATTGTTGGCGGGGCAGGTTTGGATGAACCCCAAGCTTGCGTCGGGGGTAAATACCAACCGTGATTGGAGGGTCACGTCCGGAATTGCAATGGTACCCAACGACTGCGTAGAGCCATCAGCGGAATATATGTTTATGCCCGTGTTTTCGCTGGTATCGATGTAGCCGGACAGGTAAAGATTGGAACCCGTAGGATCGACTACCGGCGGTTCGTCGGTGTTATTGTCGCCAGTGGTCGGGATGGGCGGAATGGGAACGCTGGTAATCACGCTAAGGGAGTAATCCGGATCCACCAGGATCGACGTTAAGACCGGTGCTTGGACACTTCCTCCAACCTCGAACAGCAGCGGGAATGTTGGCGAAGAGCCAATCGAGTTTCCTCCAAACGGTTCCGGTGACGATGGCAAAAGCGTAAGCGAGCCATCGCTCTGGATCTGCAAGCCGGTTCCATCCCCAACGTAAAGGGCCGCATTTCTCGGCGGTGGCGGACCGATCACAATGCTAAGGCCGGCAGTAGCTGTCACCGGCGGGACCTCGCTGTCGGTCGCCTGCACCGTGAAGCTTGTCGTGCCAGGTGCTGTGGGGGTGCCGGAGATTATGCCAGTCGAGTTCAACGTGGCCCAACCCGGCAAGCTACCCTGCGTAATTGCCCACGTGTACGGTGCGACGCCGCCTGTAGCAGCTAGCGTCAAGCTGTAATAAACGTTCGGACTACCGTTGGAGATAGAGGGACTCGTGATCTGCAACGCGGGACTAATAGTGATGGATAAGTTGCCGTTCGCCACGCTGGGAGGCTGTTCGGAATCGGCGACTGCCACAGTAAAAGCAAAGCTGCCCGCCGTAGTGGGCGTGCCGGAGATAATGCCAGTCCGGGCCAAGGTGAGGCCGGGGGGCAAATTCCCCGATGAAACATTCCACGCAAAGGGTGAAACCCCGCCACTTGCGCTCAGGGTCGCGCTGTATGGAGAGTTAGCTATTCCCTGCGGGAGAGTTGTTGTCGTGACTACGAGGGGTGGGTCGTGAACGGCTGGGCTGGATGAGCCGCATCCTGACAGCAGAACTGCCAGACAGAAGACAATAATTAGGAAAGCCAGCTTTCGACGCGTCATGTTCGACCTCGACGGCCCCTGTGAGAATCACGCTACGCTGCACGAAAATCGAAGTAAAGCGCGATTTGATACCTTCCCAAATTGGAACAGCCCCCGCTACTTGGCGTCGTGTCTGTTTCGCCGCTGGCAGTCATCCCACATCCGGCAACCAAGTAGAATCAAACCTTTTATGCCGGCGCATTCGGAGAAGGTAATTATCCCTTGACGATACGTACACAATCCGGTAGGGTCGTAGAGGCAAGATTCGGTACCCCTCGAATGTGGATGGGGCGACCGCCGAAGGACCTCAACATGCGACTGCCGGACTCTGTTCTAAAGACAGTTGGATTTCTCTCCGCGAGCACCACGCAAGTCAAGTATGGCGGCACTGGTTTCCTTATAGCCACCCCAAGACCCGACGGCGGGGCGTTCCTGCATTTCGTGACAGCAAAGCACGTGGCCGATCAGTTGGGCGATGCTCCGTTTGCGCTTGGGGTTAATCGCAAGGATGGTGGCGAGCCTTCACTGATTCACGCGGACGAGGTGAGATGGTTCTTTCATCCCACGGAGCCGAATGCGGTTGATGCTGCGGTAGCATTGTTTGCCCCGACCAACTATGCCGACCTTGACCTGCACTTGATTACGGAGGATCAATTCGCGCCACAACACAAGATGCCAGAATGGGGGATGGGCATTGGGGACGAAATTGCGGTGGTTGGACTTTTCACGCGATTTTCAGGGCAGAAGCGGCTGTCTCCTATCGTCCGAACTGGCAACTTGGCGATGCTGCCCGCCGAGAGAGTACCCGCAAGAAATTTTGACCCGATGGAAGTGTATCTAGCGGAGGGGCGCTCTATCGGCGGACTCAGCGGGTCGCCAGTATTTATCCGGCAAACCGTCAACCTCATGCTAAAGGACGACCAAGGGAAAGACTTCCCGTTTTCCGGCCTGGGGCAACTCTACTTGCTAGGGATGATGATTGGGCATTGGGAAGTACCACCATCGTTCACCAAGACAGAAAATGCCGAAGCAGTGAACATGGGAATATCCATGATCGTTCCAATTGATAAAATCAAAGAGATTCTCTACAGTGGGGAGATGATTGCCATGCGAGACCACTTGGAGCAAGACATATTGCGCGAGTACGGACCTGTCGCCGACTCAGAATTCGGAACGCAGATCACACCGAAGGATGCGAAGATTCCCGTACCAACTAAAGAGCAGTTCCTTGACGATCTGGCGAAGGCGAGTCGGAAGATCAAGCCGGAGTAGGCTCACTCACTTCCCTCCGCCCAACACTCCACACCCGTACATAAACGCCAGAACGAAAAGCACGACCAGCGGGAATATAAAAAACCCCGGAGAGTCTCGCATCTCGCGCCGCCATTCGTTACGTAAGGCAGTCCACAGCTTAACGAAGACAGTCTTCAGGAAGTCCACACAGCATTGTAAGCACAGAGCCCTGCTATCCGGCCGGGTTTTTCTATCGGAGTACAAATGGGCGCAGTTTGCGGTTTGTCAGAACGCGAGGTTCCTGCATACTTGGGAATTCCCCTATTAGTAGAGGAGGATGTTCCCATGACAATGCAAATTGCAATTGTCGCCAAAGATGGCATCGCTTTGGCGAGCGACACCAAACTCAGGCCGACTCAAAGACAATTTACTGACAACCAAAATTCGGTTCCAAGCGGAATAACCAATTCCTCGAAAGTTACGCTTTGCAAGCGCCACAATGTGGCGATTGCTTTTGCTGGTTGGACCGATTCGGAGGCTTTCGCGGGAAAAGAATTAGCCGACTATATAGACTCCCTTCCCGCTATTGCGGACGACAATTTTAGGCATGTGTTGGCGACCTGGGGAGACTCCTATTACGAGCGGGTACGGCCAGGCATGGGGCAAGCCAACGGCCCGTTGCTCCAACTGCTAGTAGTGCGCCCGAGTAAGCAACTTCCAATCATCAAGCTCTGCGTAAACCGCCAGTCCAGTACGCCGACTAGTTCGAGTTACATGGTTAGCGGTCACGAGAGCAACACCGCCATTTTCTGGCCGGAATATGCCGAGGCCGATAAGGGCTGTCGCTTGCCCTCTGCAACATCCATCGCGGCGATAACCATTCTTATGGGCGGGGAAATCAACGATCACGGAATTGGCGGATTGGAGGTTTTCCGATACAGGAGACGATGGGAGGCGCTCCCCGAAAAGGAGATGAAGGTGATAAAAAAACGCTTCGCCAGCTTGCAGCGAAGCATCAAGACGGCGATGCTCTTAAGTACCCGCCGTTCCCGGTAGTCGTTTGCACCGCTTATAGGCGTACCGCGACCCCATTCAGAACGGCTCAACCTCAACTGGAGCGCGGCGAACGACAGCATCTCGCTTCTCGATCTGGTGCATGAACGTAGTGAACATCGGTTGAGTGTCGAAGCGGTGATTGTAGCGGAAGCTGTACTCGTCCAAGTACGTCTGCAGGTAGTGGCGTCCTACGCTGTGATATACGCCCCGCAGACCATTCTTAACCAGTGACCAGAAGCCCTCGATGGTATTGGTGTGGGTCTCGCCGACCACGTAGACCTTTTCGCTGTGGTTGATTCTGCGATGCTCTTGGAATCGCGCACCGAATCCAGCATACGAAATGAAATCGTCGGTGAAGACAAGCGACTTTGGCAGGATGTACTCCTTAGCCAATCCGGTCAGAGTATCGGCCTTCGCGTCTGCCGCGACAAAGGCACGAACTTCGCCCTTGCGTTGCACCATTCCGACTACGGGAGTCTTTTTCCTGTCTCCGGCCAAGGGACGGCCAACCTGCCCTTTGCGCCGTCCACCGAAGTAGGCTTCGTCCATTTCGACGTGGCGATTCTTTCCCCCGATTGGCGCGGAGCCTTCGGGGTTCAGCATGGAGCGAATCTGGCTGAAACATGCGCCACGCGGTTTTGTAGGTAACGCCAGTCTCGCGCTCGATCTGCTTTGCGCTGATTCCGCAGCGCGTAGCGGACATGAGGTACATCGCATAGAACCAAGTTGTGAGCGGAGTCGGAGACTTGTGGAAGATCGTGTTCGCCGTGGGGTGAACGTGATCGCCGCAATGCTCGCAGGAATAGGACGGGCTGCTCTTGAGGCGGTAATGCTTCGTGATCTGCTCGCAGTTCTTGCAGTAGATACCGTCGGGATACAGGCGGTTCTTGAGCCATTCTAGGCAGGCCGCATCGTTCGGAAACTGGGCGTCAAATTGCTTCTTTGTGTAGCGTTCCATCTTGGGTTTGCGGTTCATAAGAGCACCCTCAAGAAAGAATGTACCCGAATACTTACGTACTGTCAAGGGATAATTACCTCGGAGAAACAAGAAAAAGATATTCTGAAGCTGTTGCCTCCGCCCAAGCAGCCGCCCAAGCTGACTGCGAGAACGATCGGCATCCATACCTCGACCGCCGGCGGGGTGGAGAATGCGGCCGAGCGTGCCTACCGGCTGGGCTGCAATGCATTCCAGATTTTTTCCTCCAGCCCGCGACAATGGAAGCCCTACGACCTGGCGCGCTCGCAGTGCGACGAGATGAGTCGCTTGCGCGAGCGCTACGGACTGAAGCCGCTGGTCATCCATGCCAACTACCTCGTAAATCTCGGGGGCGGTAATCCTGAGTTCCATGCCAAGTCCATCGCCGCTTTTCGCGGTGAGGTGGAACGCGCACTGGCCCTCTGCGCCGACCACCTGGTACTGCATCCCGGCTCGTTTCGCGGAAGCAGTCGCGAAGAAGGATTGCAGCGCGTCGCGCTGGCCATCGAGCAGGCAGTGGACGGACTCGACCTCGCGGGCAAGCTGCGCATCCTTATCGAGAACACCGCCGGATCGGAGTTCTCCCTCGGCGGCAACTTCGAACAGGTTGCAGAGCTGCTGTACCTGTTGAGCGGCTTCGTCCCCGCGGGCGCGTGCATCGACACCTGCCACACGCACGTGGCGGGATACGACATTGTGAGCGAAGCCGGGTTCGCCGAGACGCTCGATCAATTGGAGCGGACGATTGGGCTGAGGCAGGTGTATGTCTGGCATTGCAACGATGCCAAAGCCGAGCGCGGATCGAAGCTCGACCGGCATCAGCACATCGGCAAGGGATCGATCGGGCTGGCGCCATTCCGTCGTCTGCTGAACCATCCCCGCTTGACCGGGGCCGCCTTTATTGCCGAGACGCCGATTGACGAGCCACTCGACGACCTCATGAACGTGAATGCGCTGAAGGCGTTGGTCGCGGAAAAGGGCGCGCGCAAAATCGGTGCGCGGCGAAATAAGGTCAAGAAGGTCCCGTAACTTTCTTCAGTGAAGCTTGAGCGCTGCCGGGTACAGAGTTGCAGCCAGGGTCATTTTGCCGGCAGATAGCTCGAGTGTGCGCACCCATTTTCTGCAGCCTGTCTTGGAAACGGTGATGGTATGGCGGCCAGGTGCAAGCACAATTTTCGACGGCGTCCAACCCACCAGTTCTCCATCGACCGAGATTTGCGCCCGAGAAGGCTCCGATGTGACTTCCAACTCGGCGCCAGTCGGAGTCGAGGACACGGTGGCAAGGTTGGATGTAATTGTGAACTTTGTGGGGTCAAGTTGCCTGGTGTCGACCACATAGCCGGTGATTTCGGTATCCCGCGGAATCATGGCGTCCTCTCCTTCCATGACAAGAATGAGGGGAGCAACCGGCCCAAACACTAAACTGCGGGCAACGATGGGGCGGTTATCTCCCACGTTGCCTTCGCCGCTGTCTTCTTTGACCGCCCAGAGTGCGGCTTTCTCACCGTCTGCGAGGGTCACATCGTCAATTTCGATGTCGAGTTTTCCGCCTCGCCCCATACGTCTTGCGGCCTCGACGACAGTCACCTTACCCACCGCCGTGTTGCCCTTCGGTATAACAACGATGTCACCGACTTTCACCTCATTCACGACCAAGAAATCAACGATGTCGCCTGGCTTAGCGCCAGCCGAGCTGAGGTCCCGCTTGAAGCGAAGCTTGACTGGAGTACCTTTTTCGAGCACCAGCTTGTTGGACGCTGAAGAGGTCGCCGGCTGCTGAGCAGCAGGTTGTTGGGCATCTGAAAAGGGAACGTACGAGAGAAGCACCCAGAGCAGAAAGGCGCAAATCGACCGGCCAGCGGAATGCATGATTCCTCCGAAAGGCAGCAACGCGTTGAGTTGCCTGGGAACAACACCGTGATTGCGACCGGAAGTAGGGACCAGGATTATTTTCCGCTGCGACTGACACTTGTGCAATGACCAAAATTCAAAATAGAAGATAGCGAGGACGGGCCATTGGCGGACTTTACTCCCCGGCTACGCGACTCTTGCTACGGCCTGGTAGCTCAATGTCCGCTTGGTTTTCCGCGGCGAGAGACTTCGCCACGTCGCCCGTCAGCAGCGAAGCCGTGTTTGGATCGACCCCTTTGAGGTGAAGGTCGCGCTGCGGGAAAGGAATCTCAATGCCCGCCTCGGAGAGCAGCCGCATCACCTCCAGCGCTACCTCGCTCTTCACCTTGACGGTGTTGCTCTCCTGCATCACCCAGAACTGGAGCTCGAAGTTAAGCGCGCTGTCGCCAAATCCCGTAAAAAAAACGGCCGGGGCGGGTGAGGTGAGAACGTCGGGATGATGTAGCGCGGGCCGCTCCATCAACTCCCTCACCAGTTTGGGATCGGTGCCGTAAGCCACGCCTACCGGCAAATCCAGCCGGCGCCGTGCTTCGGAAAGCGTCCAGTTGGTCACATTTCCGGAGATGAAGGTGGCATTGGGAATGATGATCTCGGCGCCCTGGAAGGTCTGCACCGTGCTGGCGCGGATGCCGATGCGGGTCACCGTGCCGGTCAGGCCCGCTTGAATTTCCACGACATCGCCCACGCGGATGGGCCGCTCGAATTGCAGGATCAGCCCGGAGACGAAGTTGTTGATGATGTTCTGCAGGCCAAAGCCGACGCCGACGCCCAGCGCGCCGGTGATCACCGTGAACTTGTTGAGTGCCACGCCGCCCGCGTTCACCGCGAAGAGGAAAACCATCAGCAGAAACAAATAATGTACCGTGGTCGAAATCAGCTCGGGGATGCCACGCTTCAGATGCAGGCGATTGAGCAGCTCCTCGCGCAACACGAAGCGCAGCGAGGTGGAGAAGGCGAACCCGGCCAGCAGGATCGCCCAGAAGCCGAGCACACCGCCCACCCTGATGTTGCCGGAGCCGCCGACAATGTTGAAATCGAGCAGGGCAATGATCTGCTGATTGATCCACCTGCGAACGCCGATCAGCTCCAGCGTGGCGCCGAGCCATATCAGGGCCCCAGCCCACTGCATCACCCGCGACGCCCAGCTCCCGATGGCCGAGCGATGCAGACGCACCATCGCCAGCCGTTCAGCCGCAGGCGTCTGCAGGGCGGCAAGCAACAGCAAATTGAAGACATGCACCGCGGTAAATACGGCAACGCCGATGAACGTGCCGTAAATGCAAAGCATGGACAGATACTGGGCGAGCTTGTAATAACCAAGTACGTTTGCAACTTGGGCGAGGGCCAGGATGGCGATGGCCGCCCGTGACCCGAAAAGCAGCAACCTGTGCCGCTGGCCGCGTTTATCCGCCTCGGCCACGCGCTGCGGCCTGAGCAGGTAGGCGAAGAGCACGACGGCAATCGTCGAGACTACGAACTGCACCTCGCGCCTGGTAGCGGGCGACAGCGTAATCCAGGTGAGAACAGCGTTGATGACATACACTCCCACCAGGCAGTACAGCGGCAAACGAAAAAGTGGATCGATGAGCGGCGGCACCAAGGTCAGGATGGAGATGAACGAGCACAGGATAGTGAACCCGAGCAGGGGCAGGGGTGCCACAGGCGTTAGCAGGAATGCAGCCACGAGGGGAGGCAAAATTCCCAAGGCGAACCAATGCCGTGTGATCTGTAGCGAGCGCGCCTGCAGTTCGTCGGCGGGCTGTGTGCCGCGGGTCGCGACCGACAGCCGGTAGGCCCCAAACAGCGACAGCAGCAACAATACGGCCAGCCCCCAAAAAGCGCCCGCGTTCTCCTCCGCAAACGCCTTGATGCCAATCATGCGCGCGCCGGCATTACCAAAGAGGCCGGTTGGTTCACCCTGCTGCCGCCGCGAAAAAATCTCCCACAGCGGCAGGCTGTCACGTTGCAGCACGTGAGTGTTCAGGCGGGACTTCGCTTTTGCCAACTGGTCAAGCACGTCCAGCGCTATCTGGTGCTGGGTGGCGGCGCTCACCTGCAAATTGACGATGACGCGCAACAGTTCCTGCGCCTGCGACATGGTCTTCTGAATGCCTTTGACCGCATCGCGGATCACGTCGAGCGTGGGGCCCAGGTCCTGGCTATTCTTGTTTTCCTCCAGGGTCGCCGTCCACTGCGGCTGCAAAGCTTGCAGTTGTTGCACTGCCGACTGTGCGGCGTTGGCCCAATCCAGCAGTTGCTTGCGCGTGGCAGCGCCCTCGGCGGCGGCGCCGCGCCAGTAGGTTTCCTGTTCGCGCAGCTCCAACTGACCGGGAGATCCCGCCAGCAACGCGTCCATTTCTTTCTTCTTGGCCCGCAGCGAGACATCGCGCTCCCCGAGCGTGGCCTTTAGAGCATCGAGTTGATCGCGCGTGGGCAACTGATTACTGATGTCGCGCAGCAGGTGGGTCACGTCTTCGGCGCGAGTGGCGACATCGGGCAGAGGGATCGCGGTGGGATGCTGCGCCTCGGAGGCTGGGGTGGACGGAGGAGTGGGCTGACTGGCCTGACTGGCCTGCGAACCAGTCTTATTTCCCAGCAGCGAGCTGAGTGGGTTGTTTGCCAGCGAGCCGCCCGCCTGAGCCACACCTGAGCCGGCAAGACCCAACACAATTGGCAACAGCATTACGCCGACGCATCGCGCTCTTGTGCCAGCGCGAACCCGGCGTGCGTATAGGACTAGCGGCAACATGCTGGTGCCCATTATCACCCATCGGATGCCCACAGAAACCCCTTTGCGGTTGTGGCGAATAATTTTGCAATTGTGCCGGCATGTGCGAAAGTAGCGCGGTGCGCGCTGTTGCCCTGCTGGGACCTTCCGCCAAAGAGCATCACGTCAGGCAATTCGAAGTGCCGGGCGTCAACCTCTTTACCGGCAATGAACTCGATCCCACCGACCAGCCCGATGCGGCGCTCATTTTCGGTGGCGACGGCACCATTCATCGTCATCTTGGCGGATTGGTACTCAAGCAGATTCCCACGCTGATCGTGCCGCTGGGCAGTGCCAATGACTTCGCGCGGTCCATTGGTGTCGTGACCGTGGAGCAAGCGCTGGCAGTATGGCGACGCTACTGCACCGCTGGCGACAACATTCGCTCCCTCGACCTGGGGACGATTGAGCCGCTCGATGAGCGCAGCAGGCCGGGCGCCCCCGACCATGTTCCCTGGCAGGGCGAGTCACTGGAGTCGTTGCACTTCGTCCCCGACGGATCGCGTCGCGACCCCGTGTCGGGAGCGAAGGAAGAATTGGGCGAGCGCATTATGCAATCGCAGTTGCGCCGCCTGGCCGAAGCCGAACGCGCGGTCGCGCGCACCACCTTTTTCGGCTGCATCGCAGGCACCGGGCTGGACGCGGCGGTGAATCGCCGCACCCTGAGGCAGCCACAATGGCTGCGCGCCCACGGCGGATACGTGTTGGCAATGCTGCAAGTGCTGGGGGCCTTTCGCCCACCGCAGATCATGGTGTCGGTGGAAGTGGAGGGCCGCTGGGAGACGCGCGTGGACCAACCCGGCTTCCTGATTGCCGCCGGCAACGGGCCGCAATACGGCCACGGTATGCGGCTGGCCCACGAAGCGCGCATGGACGATGGCCTGCTCGATGTCTGTTTTGTGCGGACGCTGAGTAAGCCGCGTCTGCTGCGCCTGTTCCGGTCGGTTTACCGCGGCAGGCACATCGGAATGAAAGAGGTGGAATACTTTCGCGCGCCGCGGATGCGCATCCAGACCGATCCGGTCACCGAGGTTTTTGCTGACGGCGAGTATATTTGCCCCAGTCCGGTTGAGATCGGGGTGCGTCCGAACGCCTTGCGGGTGATTATTGGCGGCTAAAGGCAGGCGAACTCCCAGAATGGACAAATTCGGCTCTGGGACGAAATGCACTAACCCAATGTCGAATCCGGGCACGTCCAATATTTTTCTGGAACTTATCGTCCCCCGCTGGGTCTATACTCTAGTACAAGGAAATGTCTACCCCCGAAGCGTTTAATCCGGAGGCCGAAAAGGTTCCCAGCGTGCTGCCACAGGACCAGGTTCTGCCCACGCTATTTGGCGCGGGCGAGGGGCTGTATCCTCAGCGCAAAGATACGTTTGTGTACTCCTTTGTCGTCCACACCCTGGCGCTGGGCCTGATTATCTGGTCCGGCCACTGGGCGTTTCAGCACAAGGACGAGATCAAGCAACAGGTCATTGGTATAGCGACCGACATCAGCCCATACCTGCCGTTGCCGATTTCCAACACGCGCGCTGGCGGTGGCGGTGGCGGTGGTGACCGCGACAAGCTAAACGCTCCCAAGGGCGCTTTGCCCAAGCTGTCGAAGGATCAGATCGTTCCACCCGCAATCGTGGTCCGCAATGAACATCCCAAGTTAGTGGTTGATCCTTCCGTCGTGGTTCCGCCTGAGTTGAAGCTGCCGACGGTGGGCGCGCTCGGCGATCCTCTGTCGAAGGTGATCGGCCCTCCTTCCAACGGAACTGGTTCCGGCGGCGGAATTGGCAGCGGTAGCGGTGGAGGCGTAGGTTCGGGAACCGGGCCGGGTGTTGGCCCCGGACACGGCGGCGGATATGGCGGTGGGGCGTATCGAGTCGGAGGCGGCGTCAGCGCACCCAAGGCGTTGTTCGCGCCTGATCCTGAGTATTCAGAAGAGGCCCGCAAAGCCAAATACCAGGGCACGGTTGTGTTGTGGCTGGTGGTGAGTGCCGACGGCAAACCGCAACAGATCCGTGTGCAGCGTCCGCTGGGCATGGGACTTGACGAGAAGGCGGTCGAGGCGGTGAAGCAGTGGCGCTTTGAGCCTGCCAGAAAAGACGGTCAGGCTGTGCCAGTCATGATCAACGTGGAAGTGAACTTCCGGCTGTACTGACCTTTCCCCAACCATCTCAAACAGTTTCAGAAAATTTGAGCGGTGTCTCGAAGCGGCGCAGATGTCAGCGCGATCGTGGAAATGAGTACGGCCTACCAGACGATTTCACCCCAGATTGGATTGATGCGGCGCACCCGAAATAGCTGAATTTCATTGAACCCGGACTACAAGCCACAAGGTGGCTGATCGGCTTTAGTTACCCTCTTAACTCCTAGAGTGCAATATGTTCCACTAGGCGACGAATAGCCAGCTCTTATAGAGGTGCAAAACCAATTCAACTTCCAGGGCTGTACTGTAAATCCCTACTTTCGAGGAAGAAGGTCCTGGACCGCCTCTTGGTCACAGGACGCGGCCCGTTTCAGGTCGCCGAGCGACTTCCAAGCGGCCGCACGTCCCTGGTCCACTTCGAACCTGAAGCTGCTGCGCTCCGGTTGCGGCGAGGACATTAGGGGGAGCGCTGCGCATCGCCTTCATCGAATGCCTGCAAGGCAGCCTTGGGTTGTTGTATCTCAAGATAGAGCCGCGCCAGCTTAACCAGCTCGAACGTGCTGCGGCATGGTCGATAGCTGGATGGCTTCTCGCTGGGCATGGATGGTCTCTGGGATTCGTCCCTCGCTGCTTGTATAACGTGGCTAGCGAGAACCAGAGGAGAGGCACACTAGGTTCAGCAGAGACGGCTGCAAGGTACTCCCGTTCGGCCTCGAAGCGGAACCCCATCCGCATAGAAAACGTTGCCCCGAAGCCAGGGCACGAAGCTGCTGTCAGGAAAAATCAAGCCGCGCTTTGTCAGCTGCCGAGAGCGCCTCAGCATTGCGGCCCAGCGCGGCGATAACAATGGCCGCGTCTGCCCATTGATTGAAGCGCCCAGCGGAAGAAGAGACAAGGGGCCCGACTGGCAGAGATGCGGTGGCACAATCCACTTGTGAGCGCTTGATTAGATCTTCTGTTTCCGGCTTACGGCGCACAAAGACCCCGGAGCTCTCGTCCAGATAAACTGGCCGCCAGTCGATGCTGTTGCAGAAGCTCCTGAGTCGACCCAACACTCGTTCAAAGCGATTGAGGGGAATAACGATGGTGTTGATGTGGTAGCGGTCTGCTTCCTGTTGCCACAGGGCGGAATCAGGTGACGATTGCAGCAGCTCCGCTCTTCATGGAGAAAGGCTTTCGGGCCCGAAGGGGATGGCTCGGCTATCAATGTAGTCTGCGATATTTAGGCCCGAGCTTCCAGGTGAGGTAGCCCCCGTCAATCATAGGTGTTGAAGATTTCTCCCGGCAGGTTCTCGCGCTCGATAAATTCGGCTGCACGTTCCGGAAACCACCAGCTTAATCCTGGGCCGAATGTTGAAACGCGAGTCTTCATCAATCTTTACAAGCCTGGCTGAGTGCGTGAAGGCAACCACCGCAAATATCGCCACGATGGCAGTGGCGAGAATCCAGCGTATGGGCGCATTGGGAGCACGCCAGCCCATTTGGTGCACTGCCGAAAACAGGATTGCTCCTCCCACCACCACGACTACACACGCAGTTAGTGCTTCCATGCGAATATGCCGCACGCCCTGGTATGCGGCGCCAACCAGCAGGATTGCCGCCCCCGGTTGACGTTGCAGCAATGCAACCAAGGCAGTGATGGCAGCAATCATCAGCAGCAGATAGAAAGTGGGCTTTGTGTCCCTCAGCGAGAGAATTCCTGGCCGCTACAGTCCAGTTCAGCGGGGCACTACCCCACTCAAGAATCCATCGCCGAGTGCTGTGCCATGGCGCGATTTTGGCGAACCAGATGCCTGATAGATTCCCCATCCCCAGGGATTTACCAGAGTAGCCACGGTCGTGGCTACAAACCACGGAGACGCGCGCCTAAGTCTCTCGATGGCCTCCCGCCGCCGCGTGCCGGGAAACAACATTTCCAACAGTTCCATGCCGACAAATGCGACCATGGTCGCGAGGCCCGCCAGGAAGCCAAGGTGGAGATTGACCCACGCGATCATCAGCAGGGGCAACAACCAGAGACGAGCACGGCCAGTCTGATAGTTCTGCCAAAGGATAGAGAGGTACGCCGCGAAGAGGAGGATGGTAAACACTTCGGCGCGCGGAGTAGTACGCGCAGCTATCAGAGGTATCGCAAGGATGGCGATTCCTGCGCTGACGGCGGAGCCCCGGCGGAGCAGCAAGGCGACCGTGCCAAAGCACGCTGCGGCCCCGATCCAGGAAAGCAGGGCGTAGCCCCCCAGCAAGTAGGCGGCATAGAACACCAGCCCCGAACCGACGGGATAAATCCAGGGTTCGCCGTAAGCGGTATAGGAGAAGACGTTGGTCGAAAAAATACGATGATGCTGCGCCACCCAGCGCCCAGTCGCCAATTGCCAGCCAAGGTCCGGTTCCGTAACCGTGCGTAGGCCGGCCAATAACGCATACGCCAGGGCAATGGCGCCAAGCACCAGGAACAAGCGTCGCCCGCGCCGGGAAGCAGCCACCTTCACGTCCGTTGTGCTTAGATTAAAAGACGCGCCGCCAGTTTTTTGTTTATTGCGAGCGGGCTTTGCCCGTTCACGTTAGCGCCCGAAGGGTCGCTTGAGTGGCGGCATCTTACTCTTCGCCTTGTCGGCCCACTCCGAACCCTTGTCGATCCAGTCACCCGCCTGATCGCCGATGTCCTCCATCACTTCGCGCGCGGTCTCATACTTTCGGCGGAGGCTGCGGCGCATCTGCTTGCCGGTTTTCGGCGCGAGCAGCAACGCCACCAGGGCGCCGGCTGCCAGGCCAATGAACAGCATGGTCACTCCCATGCCTAAGCCGCTACTGTCTGCGCCTTCATACTCTTCATCCGGTTCAAAATCTCTCACATGATCAGTCATCGGATCTCTCCTCCGGAAAATTCTATCGCGATTGGCGCACTGATGCTTGCATCCCCAAACTTCTTTTCGCGCAGTCAATGCCCAAGGGTCGTGCCTTGCTGTAGCTCTATTGGGTTACAGACCTTAGGCATCACCAAGCTCGCCTTCGCCACAACAAGTCTTCAGGAACCGACTTTTTAGCCACCCTGCCCATCCGTCGGCGCATTTCCCAATCTTGCTGACCCACGTGTAAAATTAAGTGTCTGTCCTTCGAGCCGCGCGTTTTTTGCGGGGTTCTCAACCTGCGCAGCGGGCGCGGTGTGGGTACCTTCCGGCTACGGCTCTCCCAAGGAAAAGAGGAGTTACACCAATGGCAATTCCAGCCACACAAATGCGTCCCGGCATGGTCATCAAGCACAACAACGACTTGCACTCGGTGTTCAGTGTGGAACACCGCACTCCGGGAAACTTGCGCGCCTTTATCCAGGCCAAACTGCGTAATCTCCGCACCGGCGCCATGTTCGAGCACCGGTTCCGCTCCGGTGACGCCATCGATAGGATCACCGTCGACGAAGTGCAGATGGAGTTCCTCTATTCCGACGGCGATGACTACCACTTCATGAACACCGAGAACTATGAGCAGCTTCATTTGAACCGCGACATCCTGGGCGATGCAGTCGAATACCTGATTCCTAATCTGCAGATCAAGATTGAGTTTTTCGACGGTAAAGCCGTGGGCGTCGAGTTGCCGCAGACGGTAGAACTTACCGTGGTTGAAACCGAACCGGGCTTGAAGTCGGCGACCGCCAGCAGTGTCACCAAGGCGGCCAAAACCGAGACCGGACTTGTAGTTCAGGTGCCCCCCTTCATCAATGAGGGTGAAAAGATTCGCGTGGACACGTCGGAAGGCGCATACCTCTCGCGGGCGTAGTTAGACTGGAGGGGCCAAGCTGCCCTGCTTGCAAGGGATACGAAATCCTGCCACAATCTTACTGAGCGTCTTACCAATGAGTCACACAACCAAGCTATCAACCAAAGGGCAAGTGGTAGTTCCCAAATCTCTTCGGGTGGCACACCGCTGGAAACCTGGCACCGAGTTCGTCGTGCGGGAGCGGGACGGAGGCATTCTACTCACTCCGAAATCTGCCACTGGATCTCGCACTTGGGCCAGCCTGATTGGGTGCGCTGGCTACAACGGTACGCGTAAAAGCCTGAAGCAGATGGACGAAGCGGTTGCGGCCGAGGCGCGGCGGCGCAAATGACGCAAATGACCGCCGTCGATACTAATGTTCTGGTACGTATCGTGGTGAATGACGATCCGGCCCAGTCAGCGCTCGCTGCTGAATTTCTACGCCAGCAGGATCGCGTCTTCCTGGCCAAAACGGTCTTGCTCGAAGTTGAGTGGGTACTTCGGAGCGCTTATCGCCTCGGGCGGCGCGAAATCCTTGCCATCCTTCGCGGTATCCTCGCTATGGGAAGTGCCGAAGTGGAAGATGAGGTGGCAGTGGTCCAAGCTATGCGGTGGTATGAGGGGGGAATGGATTTTGCCGACGCCTTGCACATGGCATCAGCAGAGCCAAGACGCTTCGTCACCTTCGACGCCGCCCTGCAAAGAAGGGCGCGGCGTATCGGCGTGAGCACGATTGCGCTTCTTTGAAGGGATTGGTAGTCTCACCCGGGTTGTCAGGTACATCAATTTTAGGAGAGGGCGATGAAACGATTTGTGTCTGTCGCGTTGTGCGTCTGCTTCGTGCTGCCCGCATTTGCTCAGCAGAAGGAAGCGGACCGGCTGCATGATTCCTACTCAGTGTTAAAGGAAGTTCTCGGAATGCCCGACAAGGGTATCCCGCGCGACCTGCTGAACAAGGCGGAGTGCATGATCGTGGTTCCCTCGGTGAAGAAGGCGGCGTTCGTAGTAGGGGCGAGTTATGGCCGTGGTGTCATGACCTGCCGCTCGGGCCCCGACTTTCGCGGTGCATGGAGCGCACCGGCGTTTTTCGCCATTGAAGGTGGCAGCTTTGGATTCCAGATCGGCGGCGAGGCCACCGACTTCGTGTTGCTGATAATGAATGAGAAGGGCGCGAAATCTGTAATGACCAGCAAAGTGAAACTTGGTGGTGACGCCTCGGTGGCGGCTGGCCCGGTAGGTCGCACCACCTCCGCTGAGACCGACATCGTGATGAATGCTGAGATTCTGTCGTGGTCGCGCAACAAAGGGCTTTTCGCCGGAATTTCCCTGTCAGGTTCGACCTTGCGTTCCGACGACGATGCCAACAAGAACCTCTACGGAAAAGATGTGAATGCCAAGCAGATCATCATCGAGAACGCAGTAAAGACGCCTCCCGCTGGCAAGTCGCTGGTGAACTTGCTGAACCGGATTTCACCCAAGCACGCCTAAGAATGTGATGGTTGTAAGTTTGTCCGATCACGCGGTTCTGGACCTCCCAGGGCCGCGTTTCTTTTTGATTGAAGCATGTTCGCCCCGAAACCAATTACAATCGCTCTTCGCAATTTCTGGCCTCGGTTTTGATTGCTGAATGGCTAATGGCTAACAGCTGATTGCTGGTTGCTAATTGCTAATTGCTAATTGCTAATTGCTAATTGCTTCCCCCTGATGGCTGACTTGCAAACACGCCGCTATGTTATCTCCGGACGCGTCCAAGGCGTCGGCTTCCGCTGGTTCGTGGAACGGGAAGCGGCGCAGATCGGCGTTGCTGGATGGGTACGCAACCGCGATAACGGTGATGTTGAAGTGATGGCGACGGGTAGCCGCGAGCAGCACAGTGCGTTGCGCGCCCGATTGCAGGAGGGCCCGCGCGCCGCACGGGTGGACCAGGTCAGCGAATCCCCCGCACCGTTGCTGGAAACGCAGTCGTTTCGCATCGAAGGAGTGTGGTAATCAATGCAGCCGCATCAGGCGCACAATTGTGCCGACCTCAAAACGCTCATCCGCGAAGTTCCCGACTTCCCCAAACCCGGCATCCTCTTTTACGACATCACCACCCTGCTGAAAGATAAGCTGGGCTTCGCGCGCCTCATCGACGCTCTCACCGAGCACTACATCGACAAGCACATTGACTTGGTTCTGGGTATCGAGGCGCGTGGGTTCATCTTTGGACCAGCGCTGGCCTACCGCCTGAACGCGGGCTTCGTTCCCGTGCGCAAACCCAAGAAGCTGCCGGCTGAAGTTTTGCAGTGGAAGTACGAACTGGAGTACGGCCACGACACGCTGGAGGTCCATAAGGATTCGATCGAACCGGGTCAGCGCATCGTCATTTGCGACGACCTTTTGGCGACGGGCGGCACCGCCAGGGCCACCGCCGAGATGGCGAAGTCGCTGGGCGCTGACATCTGTGGACTGGGGTTTGTAGTGGAACTCGACGGCCTCAAGGGCCGCGACAAGCTAAAGGGCTACGACGTCTTCTCGCTGCTGCACTATGAGATGTAGCTGTCAGCTATCAGCTCACAGCTACACCGCTTCAATCTTCCTGTTGTTCCTCGCCGGCGCGGCTTATCAATGCTTCTTTGCCCCCGAGTGCTTTGAAGCCGACGGCGCCTTTCCCGCGGGAACCAGCACCACGAGATCGCGCGTTATGATGATTGGCCTTCTCGTCTTATGCACCTCGTCGATGATTTCGAGGCATTTCCTACAGAACTCAACGTCTGGCATTCTTCTTGTGCGCATTTCCACCTCGTGATCAATATCGGCAATTTTGAGGCGAAGCTTTCGCACACTTGACGGAGCTATGTCGGTTTCATCACTACTCTCCGCCCTTGGATCGTGTACTTCTCATTCAGCACTATCCGGATGGCCTCGCTGTAGGCGATATGTTCCTGTTCCAGGATGCGCGCGGCCAGCGTGTGCTCGTCATCAATATCCAGAACGGGCACCACCTTCTGCACCAGGATGGCGCCGTGGTCGACGTCTACGTCCACGAAGTGCACGGTGCAGCCAGAGACCTTCACGCCGTAGTCGAAGGCCTGCTTCTGGGCCTCCAGGCCAGGAAACGCGGGCAGCAGCGCCGGATGAATATTGAGGATGCGGTTGGGAAACTGCTGCACAAACCACGGGGATAGCAGACGCATGTATCCCGCGAGACAAACCAGGTCGACCTGGTGTTCGCGCAGCGCCGCCACGACTTCGCGGTCGTGCTCTTCGCGCGGCTTGCCCTTCGAGGGGATCACCAGCGCCTTCAGCCCGCGCCGCCGCGCCGACTCGATCCCGCCGGCATCGGCGCGGTTGGAGATGACAACCGCGATCTTCGCGTCGAGTTTTCCCGAGGCGACATTGTCGGCGATGGCCTCAAAGTTCGAGCCGCGCCCAGATAGCAGAATGCCAAGGTTCTTCATGGAACGATGAAGCGATCATAATCCATAGTTGATGGGGCCCGCTTCCCGTGACCTGGTTTCGGATTTGTAACCACTTACATCTGAGAGATCTCTCTTTTTGTCGGCCGGGGCAGTTGAACTACGCTGCTGTCAATGCTAGCATTGCAATATGGCAACTCTGACCATTCGCCAATTGGATGAACGAACCAAGAGCCGCTTGCGGATTCAGGCTGCACAGCACGGACGATCTATGGAGCAAGAGGCCCGGGAGATTCTGCGCTCAGCCTTAGTGCCGGCGCGCAAACCGGAAAAGGGTTTAGTCGAAGCTATTCGGGAACGATTTGGCCCTTTAGGGGGTGTGGAACTTGAACTCCCGAAGCGCGGCCCAGGACGACAGCCACCTGATTTCAGCGAATGATTATCCTCGACACGAATGTGCTCTCGGAGTTGTTGCGGCCTACGCCCTTCGCAAGAATCGCCCTTTGGGTCGAGCAACAACCCCGAAATGAGGTGTTCACAACGTCCGTTACCGAAGCGGAGATTTTTTATGGCATAGAACTGCTGCCCAAAGGCAAGCGCCGAGAGGCGCTGCTGGCGGCCGCGGAGTCCATGTTTTCTGAGGATTTTGCTGGCCAGGTTATCGGCTTCGATAGCGACGCGGCGCGCGCTTTTTCGCGAGTTGCCGCGCACCGCCGCGGATTAGGCAGACCCATTGCATATCCTGATGGGCAAATCGCTGCCATTGCCAATCTCTATGGCGCTGTTGTCGCCACCCGTAATGTTGCCGATTTCGAGAACTGTGGAATTCAAGTCTTTAATCCGTGGGTGGAGCCGAGCGTTGTGTGATTCGTATGTGCCTCCTTTCCCATGGACTGCACAGTAAAGAGGGGAAGGCGCATTGCGCCTTCCCCTCGCTTCCCTTTACTATCGCCCTGCGTGCCTTTGCCCAGCGACAAAGCCCATCCCGACCGCATCGTCTCGGCTGTGCCGGTAGACGACGACTCGTCGTTCGAGCTGAAGCTGCGTCCGCAGCGCCTGCGCGAGTTCATCGGACAAAACAAAGTCAAGGACAACCTTGAGGTCGCCATCCAGGCGGCGCGCTCGCGCGGCGAGCCGCTTGACCACGTGCTGCTCTACGGGCCGCCGGGGCTCGGCAAGACGACGCTGGCCAACATCATCGCCAACGAAATGGAGGCAGCGTTCCAGCAGACCTCGGGGCCGACGCTGCAGATCAAGGGCGACCTGACGGCCATCCTCACCAATCTGCGCGAGAAGCAGGTGCTGTTCATCGACGAAGTCCATCGCCTGCAACCGGCGCTGGAAGAGCTGCTGTACTCGGCGCTGGAGGACTATAAGCTCGACATCATCATTGGGCAAGGGCCGTCGGCGCGCACTCACACTATCGAGGTGCGGCCGTTCACCTTCATCGGAGCGACCACGCGCGCGGGACTGCTGTCGGCGCCGCTGCGCTCGCGCTTCGGCATCGTGTTACGCCTGGAGTTCTACACCCACGAGGACCTGAAGATCATTCTGCAGCGCTCGGCGGAAATTCTCGGGGTCGAGATCGACGAGGCTGGCGCCGTCGAGATAGCCACCCGTTGCCGAGGCACACCGCGTATCGCCAACCGCCTGCTGCGGCGGGTGCGCGATTACGCCCAGGTGCGCGGGACTGGCAAGATTGACAAGCCTACGGCTCAGGCCGCACTGACTATGCTCGAGGTCGATCGTCACGGCTTCGACGACATCGACCGCAAGCTGCTGCTGACCATTATCGAAAAATATCAGGGTGGCCCGGTAGGCGTGAACACGCTGGCGGCATCGCTCGCCGAAGAACCCGACGCGATCGAAGAGATCTACGAGCCATTTCTCATCCAGATTGGCTTCCTTGATCGCACGCCGCGCGGGCGCGTGGCAACGCATCTTGCGTACGAGCATTTCGGCATCAAGAAGCCACGGACGAATGCAGCCGGGCAGGAGACGTTGTTTTAGTGGTTAGTGAATAGTGGCTAGTGGGTAGTTTCGGGCAGTGACGTTGGGGAAGAAACCGCAGTTCCCTCGGCTCCGCTTCGCTACGCTCGGGATGACAATTCGGGCGAAGAGCGAAGAGCGAACCGCGAAGAGCGGCAACCCTCCAACGAGTCCAAGTAGCATTCAGCGCGTCTAATCGGTAAGCTAATCGAGCAAGGAGAAATGCATGGCCCAATTGATGCAAACTTCCAATCCCGCGCTGCGCGGCGACGCCTTCCGCACCGGAGAGTCCACATTCGGCGAGAGCATGACCGTGTCGGGCACGGTCAACAAGACCGGCATACTGCTCCTCTGCTGTGTCGCGACGGCGGCGTGGACCTGGAACCGCTTCTCCAGCGCGCCTCCCGAGGAGGCCGATGCAAGCGATGATGCCGGCACTCGTCATCGGCGGCATTGGCGGCTTCATTGTCGCCATCGTGACTATCTTCAAGAAAGAGTGGGCGGGGATCACCGCGCCCATTTACGCGTTGCTGGAAGGTCTGGTGCTGGGCGGAATCTCCGCCATTCTGGAAAAGAGTTATCACGGCATCGCAATCCAAGCCGTCTCCCTGACTTTCGGCACACTGCTGGTCATGTTGCTCGCCTACCGTTCCGGCCTCATCAAGGTGACGGAAAGCTGCGGCTCGGCATTGTGGCGGCCACCGGCGGCATTGCCGTCTTCTATCTGCTGCAATTCGTCCTGGGATTCTTTGGCGTGCACTTCACGGCGATCAATGGCTCGGGCCCGATCGGCATCGGTTTCAGCCTGATCGTGGTGGCCGTCGCGGCGCTGAACCTCGTCCTCGACTTCGACATGATCGAGAATGGCGCGCGGCTGGGCGCTCCCAAGTACATGGAGTGGTACGGCGCCTTCGCACTGATGGTCACACTCATCTGGCTGTACTTCGAGATCCTGCGGCTGCTGTCCAAGTTCCGCAGCAGATAACGGCAGGGGTCAGGGATTAGGGGCCATGGAGTAGGGGCGTCGGCTCAGAGTTACGGCTCATTGCCGGAAGTTTCACTTGCTACACTAGCCCCTGACCTCCACATGTCTATTGCCGTCCGCTCCTTCGCAAAGATCAATCTCGGACTGAAGATCGGGCCGCCGCGAGCCGACGGCTTTCACGAGCTGGGCACTATCTACCAGACGATAGCGCTGCATGATGTCGTGCGCGTGGATGTGCAGCCCGGCTCCGGCATCGAGATTCGCTGCAACGATCCGCGGGTTCCGCTCGATGAATCCAATACCTGTTACAGGGCTGCGGAGCGAGTGCTGAAGGCGGCGAAGCGCAGCGCCAAGGTCGTTATTGAGATTGACAAGCGCTTGCCGGTGCAAGGCGGCATAGGCGCAGGTTCGTCCAATGCAGTCGCTACCATGCTGGGGCTGGAGCGTGCGCTGGGAACAGAGCTTTCCGCTGCGGAAAAGCTCCGCATCGGTGCTGAGGTAGGCAGCGACGTGCCGCTCTTCCTGATCGGCGGAACGGTGCTGGGTATTGGCCGGGGTGAGGAAGTTTATCCGCTAAAGGATTTGCCGCGCATGCACCTGGTGGTCGTGACTCCGCCGATCGCGGTTTCCACTCCCAAGGCCTTCGCCCAATGGGACCAACTGATGGCGCGAGAACCTGCATTGACCGGCGCGGGGGCGGAAGGTACAATTAACAAGTTCGGTCAGGCGGTGGATGCCTGGCTGAGCGAGAATGTTCTTTCGCGAGCGGTATCCGCGAATGAGCCTGCATCCGGTGTTCCCGCGGTAGGCGGGGACCGGGCCGAGACACTGCTTCTCGACCTCGTCCGAGCCGGGATCGAGAACGACTTCGAACGCGTCGTCTTTCCTGAGTATCCCGATTTGCGTGAGGTAAAACGTGTCTTGGAGCGCGAGGGTGCGCGTTATGCGTCACTGTCCGGCTCCGGGTCAACGCTGTATGGGTTGTTCGATTCGGACGAAGAGGCAGAGTCGGCGGCCGCACGTATGCGCGCTGCGGGACATCCGGCGGTAGCGACGACAACATTAAGTCGGGAAGAGTATTGGAAGGCAGTGGCTAGGGGCTAGTTCTTTATATGTGTCTCCCACCCTTTCGCCAAAAGGAGGCGAAAGGATGGGGCACCCAAGTTCAGGTTTGCAGCGGAAAGCTGACGGCCGATAGCTGACAGCTTGCTTCACTGGGCGGTCGACTAATGGTAGGTCAAGTGCCTTTGGAGCACTTTGTCCAGGTTCGAATCCTGGCCGCCCAGCCAAAGAACAGTTGTCAGTAGCCAGTTGTCAGTTGTCAAAGACCAGTTGTCAGTAGTCAGAAATCAGGTTTGCAGGCTAAGAGCTAGAAGCTTCGGCCAGCTTCGGCGAATAATCATTGGCTGAGAGCTGAAGGCTATTTCAAGACCCAGCGTGTAACTCAACCAGGTGAAGCGGGGGTATTTGATTCGATGGAAACGGCGGCAAAACCGAGCGTAGTGCACACGGCGGGCGGAGCTGGTGAAGGCACGGCAACGGTCGCACAGCAGTCGGACAACAAGCCATCTCAGCCCGGCGGCGATACCAAGCCGAAACCGGTGCGGATGCGCCAGGATGACAAGTGGAAGATTTTTTCCGGGACCGCGAATGACGCCCTGGCCCGCGACATTTGCACGTTTCTGGGACTGCAACTTGGGCAG
Source organism: uncultured Acidobacteriaceae bacterium (assembly GCA_963728805.1). Lineage (GTDB taxonomy): Bacteria > Acidobacteriota > Terriglobia > Terriglobales > Acidobacteriaceae > Bog-257. Next base: position 88,332 of record CAVSLE010000017.1, on the reverse strand, counting down.
GCCTGCATCTCTAGGTTCTCCGACGGCGAGACCTATGTGCAGATCGAGGAGAACGTGCGTGGGGCCGATGTTTTCATGGTGCAGCCCACGTGCGACCCGGTGGACTCGCACTTGATGCAGTTGCTGCTGCTGATTGATGCGCTGAAACGCGCCTCGGCGCGCCGCATCACGGTGGTGATTCCGTATTACGGATACGCGCGGCAGGACCGTAAAGATAAGCCGCGCGTGCCGATTTCGTCGAAGCTGGTTGCCGACTTGTTGACTACGGCGGGGGCCGACCGGGCGCTTGTGGTTGATTTGCACGCGCCGCAGATACAGGGCTTTTTCAATATCCCGGTGGACCATGTGTTCGCGTCGCCGGTGCTGGTGGGTTACTTCCGGGAAAAGCAGTTCCCGGATTTGACGGTAGTTTCGCCGGACGCAGGCGGCGTGGAGCGCGCCCGGTTCTTTGCTAAGAAGATGGAGTCGGCACTGGCCATTGTGGACAAGCGCCGCGTGGAAGCGGATGTGACTGAGGTGATGCACGTCATCGGCGACGTGAGCAATCGCACCTGTCTCATCCTTGACGACATTATCGACACCGCCGGCACGCTGGTGAAGACATGCCAGGCGTTGTTGGACGCGGGCGCGCGCCAGGTTTATGCCTGCGCCACCCATCCGGTGCTTTCCGGGCCGGCCGTGGAACGGATTTCGCAGTCGGGATTGGCCGAAGTGGTGGTGACCAACACCATCCCGCTGTCAGAGGCGGCGCGCAACGAGCCCAAGATCAAAGTGTTGTCGATCGCGGGATTGATCGGGCGCACCATTCAGTCGATTCACGAAGAGACTTCGGTCAGCAGATTGTTTTTATAAAGGACAAGATTATGGCTACAGCAACCGCAGATAAAACCGTAGAAGCCAAGCCGCGGCAAGGTGGCAGCAAGAATGACGCTCGCCGCCTGCGTGCCAGCGGCCTGATTCCGGCCGTGGTGTACGGCGCCGGCAAGTCGGCCCAGCCCATCGCTGTCGATCCCAAGCAGATGAGGCGCATCCTGAATTCGGAAACCGGTCACAACTCGATTTTCGATCTCACCCTCGATGGTCAAGCCGCCAAGGTCATGATCGTGGACTGGCAGTTTGAGCCCATCAAGAGCGCGCTGCTGCACGTGGACCTGAAGCGTATTGCCATGGACAAGGTTTTGCGCGTGAGCGTTCCCATCGTGCTCAAGGGCGAAGCTCCCGGCGTCAAGCTGCAGGGCGGTGTTCTGGAGCAGATGTTGCGCGAAGTCGAGATCGAGTGTTTGCCGGGCGACATTCCGGGCCACTTGGTTGCCGACACCAGCGCGCTGGAGTTCGGCCAGACGATTCGCGTCTCGGACCTGCCGCATGATGACAAGGTGAAGTTCATCACCGACGTGAACCAGGCAGTTGCCCACGTTACCGCGGTCAAGGAGATCGTGGAAGCTATGCCGGCAGAGGTCGCTGTGGAAGCTGGAGCGACACCGGCCGAGCCCGAGGTCATCAAGAAGGGCAAGCAGGAGACTGACGGCGAAGCTGCCGAGGGCGGCGACAAGGGCGCCAAGGCGGAGAAGGCCGAGAAGCCTGAAAAGTCTGAGAAGAAGAAGTAAGCGCTGTGAAGCTGATCGTCGGGCTCGGCAATCCGGGCATCGAATACCAGTTCACGCCGCACAACATGGGGTTTCTGGCGGTGGACCGCATTGCCGAGCAATGCGGTGTGCGAGTGAACAATCGCAACTGCCGCGCACAAACGGGGCGGACGCGCATCGTCGGCCACGAGGTCGTGCTGGCCAAGCCGGAAACCTTCATGAACCTGAGCGGTGCTTCGGTGCGCGAGTTGGTCCGCGAATACGAGGTGCAGCCGGAGCAGGACCTGGTGCTGCTGTACGACGAGATGGACCTGCCGTTTGGCAGCTTGCGGGTCCGGCCACGCGGTCGCTCGGCGGGACACAATGGCGTGGAATCGGTGATTGACGCGCTGGGCACGCAGGAAATCATGCGGGTGCGGATGGGAGTTGCGCCCGATCATCCGGTCGGAGACGGCGCGCGGTATGTGCTGTCGCAGTTCAAGAAGTCGCAGCTTGAGCTGGTTGACCAGGTTTTGGATTCGGCGGCCGAAGCGGTGCGAGTCATTCTCGGCGAAGGCGTGCAGGCGGCGATGAACCGCTTCAACCGCAGGCCAGAAGAAGCCAGTGAGTCAGAGGCTAGTGGTTAGGGGCTAGGGTTCATAAGTTGATCTGATTCGTGTCAGGGGACGACTTTGTGTTCGTGCCGAACGAAGTGCGGGAAGGTAGGGCTTTAGCCCTGCAAGACGACAGGAGATTTTGAAGAGTCATTCAAGCGATAGGGGTCCTTCGACTCCGGCGACCAACGACAGGTCGCCTGCGCTCAGGATGACAACCAGCCATAGGAAACACAAGAGCCGACTGGCTGACGGCTGATAGCTGACGGCTGATAGCTCAGAAGAGGAACAGAATGCAACGTACTTACGAATTGATGTTCATCGTCCGTCCCGACATGCTCGAAGAGGACCAGGACAAACTGATATCGAGCCTGGAGACCCAGGTCGGCGGCGCCGGCGGATCGGTGAAGAGCATGGAGCGCATGGGCAAGCGGCGGCTGGCCTACACCGTGCGCAAGTTTCAGGACGGCATTTACATGCTGATGGTCCTGGAAGGCGAAGGCGCGATGGTGAAGGAAGTGGAACGCCGCCTGCGCGTCACCGAACCGGTGATCAAGTTCATTACCGTGCGGATTGACGAGGAGCAGAAGCGGCTGGCCAAAATCAAGGCAATCCGCGACACCAAGGTTCGCGGCAAGGGGCGGCAGGCGGCTGCGGCGGCCGAAGCTGCGGCAGTGGTGGCAGCGGCCGCGCCGGAAGTTGCCGCGCCGGAAGCTGCGTCCGAACCGGACTCGCCGGCGGGCGCCGAATCCGAGCCGGTTAGCGCATAGAAACGATGGCGCGTCGAGGCACACGAGGCCTGCGCGTCTGGTGAATTACAGAACTGCGGCCCGGCGAGGGCTGTACCTGACGGCGGGCATTTCCGTCGGGCCAACAAAGTTGGAGAAGGAGAATCATGGCAGACGAATCCAGTAGGAATGCGGGCGCGACCACGACCGATGCACCCAGTGCGCGTGCCGACGGCGGCGCTCCCCGCGAAGGTGGAGGCGGTGGCGGAGGATACGGTGCGCCCCGCGGGCCTCGTCCCGGCGCTCGTCCCGGTGGCGGTCCGGGTGGGCCCGGCGGTGGTGGTGGCGGCGGGCGCAAGTTTTTCCGCCGTAAGAAAGTTTGCAAGTTCTGCGTCGAAAAGATCGACGGCATCAATTACAAGGACGTCCGGCTGCTCTCAGGATTTGTCTCCGAGGCCGGGAAAATTGTGCCTCGCCGTTTGACCGGCGTGTGCACCCCGCATCAACGGCGTCTGGCCGATGCCATCAAGCAGGCGCGCAACATCGCGTTGTTGCCGTTTGGCGGAAGGTAGGAGCTCTATTCATGGAAGTCATTCTGAAGGAAGATGTATCCAAGCTCGGCTCCCGCGGCGAAGTGGTGAAGGTCGCCGAGGGCTATGGCCGGAACTATCTCATCCCGAAGAAGCTGGCGATTGAGGCCACCGCCGCCAATCGCGCCGTCATCGAGCAGATGAAGGCCTCGGCGGTGCGGCGCTCTGCCCGCGAGATGGGCGATGCCCAGGCCTTGGCGCAGCAGTTCGAGGGCGTGACCGTAAGCTTCACCCGCAAATCGGGCGAGCGCGAGCAGCTCTTTGGCTCGGTGACTTCGGCTGACATCGCCCACGAGCTCGAGCACAAGGGCGTACAGATCGACCGGCGCAAAATTCAGCTCGACGAGCCGCTGAAGCATGTCGGCGAGTTCAACGTGCCGGTGAAGTTGCACAAGGACGTGACCGTGCAGCTCAAGGTTGTCATCAACAAAGAAGCAGTTGCCGAGGCGGCCCCGGTGGAAGAAGCCGGCGCAGAGGCCTAGGCAGCGCCTCTCGCCAGGCAGTGGCGCAGCCGGAACGTTGCGCCTACCAGATCCGCTGTACTCCGTAGGCTTCGAAAATTGGATCGGCAGTGACGATCGGCCAGCCCGTAGCCTGCGCCTGCGCCACCAGCACGCGATCGAATGGGTCTTTGTGATGCCAGGGCAGCAACCCCGCCCGGATGGCGTGGCTGGAATCGATGGGCAGTTCGGAGAAGCCTTCTTCGGCGAGCTTTGCGTCCCAACCTGCAAGCAGAGTCTGGCTCTTTAGTTTGCCGAGATTGGTAGTAATTGCCAGTTCCCAAGGAATTACGGCGGAAACAACAACTGAGTTAGACCTATTTTCCATCGCCTTCACCGCGTTCGCACTTAATCGGCTTGGATCGTTCAGCCACCAGTGAAGGATGTTCGTGTCGACAAGCAAGATCATTCGAATCCCAACTCACGCATCTCGTCGTCGGTGAGCGGAGCGAACGCATCCGGGGCTGACCATATCTGGCCCTTCATGCTGCCGGGAATGCGCTTCTTGGATGCGCTGGCGATAGGCACAATCTTCGCGACCGGCTGTTTGCCGCGCGTGATGACCACTTCCTTGCCGCTCTGGGCCTCTTTTATGAGCCGCGAAAGGTTGGTCTTGGCCTGATGTACCGTGTAGCTCATTAGCTAAGTTTACTTAGCTAAGGAAAGTCTCGTCAAACTGCAGGAATCCTTGCCCTGTGAACCATTACGCTTTGCCCACGTATCTACTAAGTGAGGCGTCTATAATGACCGCTCACGGTTTCCGCCCGCGCCCGTCTATGTAATTGCAGGCACAAGAATTGGGCTTGCTAATTGCAGACCAGGTAGAAACCAGCATGCCGGCCGAAGCGGTAGCAGTTCCTCTCACGGTTGGCCCGGGGCTCCGTCCTTCCGTGGCGTGGCGGGAGACGGAACAAACGTCCTCTACTCCCTCGGAACGAGGGTCGATGGTGGGGCAGGCCCAGAGCCGCATGAATGACACGGAGCTGATCCGGGAAGCACAACGTGGCAATCACGCCGCGTTCGAAGAACTCGTGCGCCAGTACGATGGCGCCGTGCTGCGCCTCGCGTATCACCTCACCCGCTCCGAGCAGGACGCACAGGACATTTACCAGGAAGCGTTTCTCAAGGCCTACCGCAATATCGGCAACTTCCGATTCGAGTGCTCGTTTTATACCTGGATCTACCGCATCGCGACCAATCTGTGTCTCGATCTGCTGCGCAAACGGCAGGTGCGCAAAGAAGATTCAGGGGTCACGACCGACTCGGAAGGCGGCACCTACGATCTGCTCGACCAGGTTCCTGATCAGCGATCCGGCGCCAGTCCGGAGCGCGACCTGATGCGGCGCGAGCTGGCGGCGAACATTGCCAAGGCCTTGCAGAAGTTGACTCCGCGTGAACGCATGGTATTTGAGATGAAGCACTACCAGGGACTGAAGCTGCGCACCATTGGCGAGATTTTGAATACGACGGAAGAAACGGCCAAGAACACGCTGTTTCGAGGCACGCAGAAACTGCGCGCCGCACTTAAGGGCGTGAAGTGATGAGCATTTGGCAATTAGCAGTTAGTATTTGGCACTTGGCACTGGCCGGGAGAACTTGGTCAGGTCCTGCAAGCCGGGGTTTGCTAAATGCCAAATGCCAAATGCCAAATGCTAATTGCTAATTGCTAATTGCGGATTTGAAGACTCTCTGCCCACGGAAGAATTGATCGAGGGAAGTCACATGAATTGCGAATGGGTACAACAGAACACAGCGCTTTATTTGTACGACGAGTTGGCTGACGACGCGCGGCACGAGTTTGAGCAGCACATTCGGCGCTGCCAGAACTGCGCGGCCGAACTCGCCGAACAGCAGCAGTTCCAGGAGCAGATGAACGCACTGACCGTACAGGAGCCGTCGGCGAGCTTTCTGGCCGCGGCGCGCATGCGCCTGCAGGAATCGCTGGAAACCGCTCAGCAGAATCGCGCCTGGTACCATCGCTTCGCCCTCGATCCCATGGCGTGGATGCGCCAGGTGCGTTTCTCGCCCGCGCTGGCCATGGTGATCTTTTTGGCTGGCTTTGGCGGCGGCCTGGGCGCCATGTACAGCGCGAAGGGCCCCGTTACGGTGAACACTCCTACTACAGTAGACGCTTCCATCGGCGGCATTACCTCCATTGCAAGACAACCTGGCACCGACAACGTCAAAGTTGAATACGATAAACGTATGCCTGCGTCGGTCCAGGGATCGGTTTCCGATCCGAAAGTGCAGGACCTGTTGCTATATGCTGCCAAGAGCAACGAAAATTCCGGTGTGCGTCTGAATTCCGTAGATGTGCTGAGTAGCTACGCTAATGACCCTCGGGTGCGCGAGACCCTGACCTATGCGCTGATCAACGACAGCAATCCCGGGGTACGCCTCATGGCGCTGGAGGGAGTAGGACCGCTGGTGAAAGAGGACGTCCGTGTGCGCAATGCGGTGCTGGATCGTCTGTTAAACGACAGCAATCTGGGAGTGCGCAGCGGCGCCCTCCATGCGCTGGAATCGGTCCGCGCTGACAGTAGCGTGCGCATGGCCCTGCAGCAGTTGTCGAAGGAAGATCCCAGCGAGTACATTCGCACCGAGTCGAAACGCGTGCTGGCTTCCATACCTAATCTTTACTAAGGCAGAGATAATAATGGTGTGTCAGTTTTTCATGCATTCGCTCCCGGAAAGAGGACTGGTTGACGCAGGGTTGGCAATTTAGAGCGGCGATGAGAAAGGCGGGGCGGGAAGAGTTCGACGCACAGTGTGCGGCGAGCAGTCGCAAGTGGTCATCGGTCGCGGCATTAGTCGCGCTGGCGGTTGCGGTTCCGCTGTGTGCCCAGCAATCGCGAGTTTATCGCGACGGCGCTTCGTGGGTGGAGGAAATCACCGGGACTCTGCCGGCTTCGCGCCAGGTCCGGATTACGACTGATTTGGGATCGGTGCAGGTCCAGGGAAGCTCGCCGAACGTGACGTACATCATTCGCAAGCGCTCGTACGCCCCCAGCCAGGAAGCGGCGCGACGGCAGTTTGAGCAGATGCATATCTCCACCGTCAAGAACGCGGAGGGCGACTTCATCGAGGGCAAGCTGGCAGGCCGGAACCTGAACCGGTTCAACGCTGAGTTCATTGTGCAGATACCACGACAGTTGGAGATGGTGAAAGTGGATACCCGGGGTGGTTCGCTGAATTTTAGTTCCATCGTGGCTACCATTCTGGGCACGACCGGCGGAGGTTCGGTCATGCTCGACAATCTGGACGGATCGGTGAAAATCACCAGCGGTGGTGGCAATGTGGACGCCGGACATCTGGGCGCCGATTTCTCCCTCATTACCGCCGGTGGGGACGTGCACATCAAGAACGTCGCCGGACAAACGCACATCAATATTGGCGGAGGGAAGATATACGTCGGTTCTATGAAGGGAGGCTTTATTCAAACCGGCGCGGGCAACATTGACGTGCGCAAGTGCAGCGGTGATCTGGGGGCAAGCTCTGGGGGAGGCAATCTCAACCTGGGCGACGTGGGCGGTGCGGTCGTGGCTGGAACGACCGGCGGAAGTGTGCACGTGGACAGCGCCAAGGGCCGGGTTCAGGTTAGTACGGGTGGCGGCAGTGTCGAACTGTTCAATCTGAGTCAGGGCGCACAGGTGGAAACGGGAGCTGGCGGAATAACGGCGGAGTTTGTGGGCAAGCGCGGCAGCTTCAGCGATTCATCTCTGCATACCGCCGCCGGCGACGTGATCGTCTATCTGCCAAAAGACCTGCCGGTCACGGTACATGCCTCGTCTGACATGGCGACCGGGCATGGCATTGTTACTGAGTTCAACGGATTGCGGGTCACCAAAGAAGGCAACAACTTCATGCCTAGATCGATGTACGCGGAAGGGACATTAAATGGGGGCGGCCCGGCGTTGAAAGTCCGTACCATCATGGGACAGATCGACTTTCGGCAGTCACACTGATTTTTGAGAGTTACATTAAAGGTAAGAATTATGCGCAAAATTATAGTCGTGATGCATGGTTTGGTTTCAATCCTATTGGCAGCCGCGATGGCGGCGCCGGCATTCGCCGGGCCCGTAGCCGGAAGTCCCGCATCGCCGGATTCGCGCCAGGCAGCTTATCTCGGGGTGCACATTGACGGGGTCACCCCGCAGCAGGCCTCCGCGCTGAAACTGGCCAGTACAAGCGGCGCGGTCATCACCGATCTCGATCGCGACGGTCCCGCATGCCGGGCGGGATTGAAAGAGAATGATGTCATCGTCGGTCTGGACGGTTCGAAGATAGAATCCCCGGAACAACTGGGGAGCATGATCCACGGCATCCAGCCGGGCAAGACAGTGACGATGACCGTGGTGCGAAGCGGTGAGACGAAAGACGTCAAAGTGACTCTGGGAAAGTGGCCGCACGCCGAGGTTCACGGCGGGAAGGGTTTCCTGAGCCCAGGTACGCGATGGCCTCCTCCCGTAGTTCCGGTACCTGATGTCGAGGTTCCATCTTTCACCGCTGTTTCCTCGCGTCATGGCTTGATGGTGGAGAACCTGTGTCCGCAAATGGCCGACTTCTTCAATGTGCCCGCAGGAACGGGCATCATGGTGCGCTCGGTGGAAAAAGGCAGTCCCGCGGATGCTGCTGGCCTGAAGGCTGGCGATGTGATCGTCAAACTGAACAATGAGACCATCCACGACTTGAACGACTGGCGACGCGCCCTGCGGATCCAGGCAAGCCAGGTGTCCATCACCGTTGTGCGCGAGAAGCACGAGCAGACCGTGGTGATGCATCTTCCGGGCCCGGCGGATTCCTCGAAGGTTTATGACGAGGACTGGGGAAATTTTGCAGAGCAGATGCAGGCCCTAGGACAGGAGATGGAGAACTTGCGTCCCGAATTTGAGGCCAGCCAGGAAATGCTGGCGGCAATGCAGCCCAGCCAGAAAGAGCTGGAACAGATGCGCCGCGACATTGAAAAGTCGATGAAGCTGAAACAGAAAGACATCGAGAAAATGGTGCGCGAGATGCAAAAGTCGGTGCCCACTCAGGAGCAGATGCAGAAGATGACGCGCGACATCGTGACGTCGGTGCCAACCCAAGAGCAGCTCGACCAGATACAGCATGAAGTCCAGGAGTCGATGAAGAACTGGACTCCGCAGTTCCAGCAGCAAATGCAGGATCTGCAGAAGCAGATGGAGCAGCAGAAGCTCGACTGGCAGCAAATGCTGAAAGGCTTTGGGACCGAGCACGAATTCTAGAGTCTGAAAAGCAGATCCCTCGCGGCTAAAGCCCGCTCGTGATGAGAAAAGTAAAGAGCTTAACGGCTCACCCTTCGACTTCGCTCAGGGCAGGCTCTATAGGCTGCTGAAAAACTCGAACGTTTATGCTTTTGAAGGGGCGTACCTTTAAGTACGCCATTGTGGCCCTTTATTTTTGTCATTCCGAGGGGGCTTTAGCCCCGAGGAATCTGCGGTTTCTTTCATCGCGACGAGTTTTTCAGCCTGCCAAGTCGTGTCCCAATACGAAAGCGTCACCGTTTGCGTCCCTCCCCCGTTGTATCTTTCCGCCGCCACTTGCGATCGACCCACTCGATGGCCCCGTACAGGACGAGGCACACCCAGGCGTCAACCAGCAATCCGATATCAATTTGGAACGGGCGATGGCGGCCCGCCAGCGGCAGGTGCGGCATCAGGACGAAGAAGTAGAGCAGGCTGCCCGCCACAACCGCAACAAATTGCTTGAGAAGTCTTCGAAGCACGCACTTGTTGGACACCAGTAGCAGCGCATGTGATACCAGAAATTCAGCAATTAGCATTTAGCATTTAGCACTTAGCACTTAGCATTTAGCATTTAGCTTTCCGACCTCCCGGTCTGGTCTTCAACCATTGCGCTTTACAAGACAGATGCCGATTGGCTTCTTGCCAAGTGCCAACGGCTAATTGCTAACTGCTAATTGCTAGTTGCTGATTTACCATCCTTCTGTGCTCGATCTCGCCACCAATGTACAGTTCGTCAAAGGTATCGGGCCAAAGATCGCCCAAATCCTGCTGGAAAAGGGCATCAGCACCGTCGAAGACCTGCTCTATTATTTGCCCTTCCGCTACGAAGACCGGCTCAATCCCCGCGGCATTGGCGAACTGCGCCCCGGCGAGATGGCCAGCGTTATCGCCGAGGTGCGCACCTTCGGCCTGTTCCGCACGCGCCGCATGCCCATCTTCGAGATGACTGTCGGGCAGGGGCGCGACACGTTGAAGTGCATGTGGTTCAACGCCACCTACCTGAAAGATAAATTTCGCGCCGGCATGTTGCTCGCGCTCTACGGCAAGGTGGAAGCGGGCGATCGCGGAGGCCACCGTTTCGAAATTATCCAGCCTCAATTCGAGGTGTTGCACGATCCGACGGCAACCGACGGCAACGGCACGGGCGACGAGCCCAAGTGGCAATCGCTGGAGGTCGGACGCATCGTCCCCATCTACGAAACGGCCAGCAATGGCCGTCTCACCGCGCGCTGGTTTCGGCGCGTGATCCACGGCATGCTGGAGGGCCTTGACCAGGACCTGCCGGACGCGATTCCGGCCGCAGTGCGCGGCCGCATGGGCCTGATCGACCGCCGCCGTGCGTTCTGGCAGGCCCACTGGCCGGAGGTCGGCGAAAGCCTGGCTAATTTACAGGCGGCGCGTACTCCCGCGCACATTCGCCTAATCTTCGAAGAACTGTTCTTTCTCGAACTGGGACTGGAACTCAAGCGCCGGAAGATGCGCGCCCAGACGGGAATTGCATTTCAGATCGGCGACAAGGTACGCGCTGCCGTAAAGCGAATCCTGCCGTTCCATCCCACCGCGGCGCAGAAGCGTGTGCTGAAGGAGATTGCGGCCGATATGGCCGAACCCGTTCCCATGCGGCGTTTGCTGCAAGGCGACGTCGGCTCAGGCAAAACCATTGTTGCCTTGGAAGCCGCCGTCATCGCGATGGAAAACGGCCACCAAGTCGCTTTGATGGCGCCCACCGAGATTCTGGCTACGCAGCATTACCTTTCCGCGCGGCGCATTCTCGAACCCGCCGGCTATCGAATTGTCCTGCTCACCGGATCGCAGGAGTCCGGCCGCAAGAAGCAGACGCACCGTCATATCGCGCAGGGCAACGCGCAACTGGTGATCGGCACTCATGCGCTCATCCAGGAGGCCGTCGAGTTCGACAAGTTGGGGCTGGTCATCGTGGACGAGCAGCATCGCTTCGGCGTGCTGCAGCGCTTTCGCCTGATGAAAAAGACGAACCAAACCGAACCCGACGTCCTGGTGATGACGGCCACGCCGATTCCGCGCACCCTTGCGCTCACTCTGTACGGCGATCTCGACACCAGCGTCCTCGACGAGCTTCCGCCAGGACGCACGCCCATCACCACGCGGCGGGTCGGCGACGAACTCTCGGAGGAAGTCTGGGAGTTCGTGCGTAAGCAAGTCGCCGCCGGCCGGCAGGCCTACATCGTCTATCCGGTAATCGAAGAGGGGGCGATGGAGGGCGAGCTGAAAGCAGCTATCAAGATGTTTGAGCAGCTTCGCAAGCGCGAATTTGCCAGCCTGCGCGTCGGCTTGTTGCACGGGCGCATGAGCGCCGAGGAAAAAGATGCCACCATGGCCAGCTTTCAACGAGGCGAAATTAATGTGCTGGTCTCGACTACGGTCATCGAGGTAGGCGTGGACGTGGCCAACGCCAACATAATGGTCGTGGAGCACGCCGAGCGTTTCGGTCTCTCGCAGATGCACCAGCTGCGCGGGCGCATCGGACGCGGCAGTGCGAAGTCGTACTGCGTGCTGATGACGGGCGGCAAGGTTTCGCTGGAAGCCGAGCAGCGGCTGGAAGCCATGGTTCGCACCCAGAATGGATTCGAGATTGCCGAACTCGACTTGCAGCAGCGCGGCCCGGGCGAGTTCTTCGGCACCCGCCAGGCAGGTATGCCGAACTTTCGCGTTGCCAACCTGCTGCGCGACCGCGAACTGCTGGAGGCGGCGCGCCGCGAGGCCAGATACGTGCTTGCCGGTCCCAATTCGGATCTGACCCAGGAGGAGATTGCCCGCGCCGTGCAGCACCTGCGCGGCCACTGGAACCGCAGGTACGGCCTGGTGGAGGTGGGCTGAGGCGGACCGCCGGACACGATGTCAACGGGTTTTGACATAAGAAATATGCTCCATTCGGCGGAACTGTGGCATCATATGGGCATGCGGCAGTCATGGTTACTGGTTTTGACGGTTGTGTTTTTGAGTGCTGCGGTTCTACAGGCGCAGAGAGCAGGTGGCGCAGCTATGGGCGGAGGAAATCAGGGCGGTGGATCGCACGCCGGCGCATCGCCGGGCGCGGGCTCTCACGGTCCAGCAGTTTCCAGCGCGGGCGGTCGCACGTCTAACCACGGAACCAGACCGGGCTCGACCAATAGCTTTTTCCCGCTACGCTCAGGCAGCCGCCGTCACAACGGAAACGGAAACGGAACGGTTTGGGTTCCTTATGGCGTGGGCTACTGGGATGATGACGGTTATTTTTGGGACCAGCCTTCAGACGGTGAGCAGCAGCCGCTCGAGTACGCGCAGCAGGCGCCTGCCGCATCTCCGCAGGTAGTGGTGGTGCAAGACAGACAGGCTCGCCAGTCGGTTCCGCCTCCGCAGTCACCAAAGTTGGTTGAAGTGCCGGAATCCAAAGAAACTCTTGCCGCCGCAAAACCGCAGGGTCCCACCCTGTTTGTGATGAAGGGTGGCGAAAAATTTGAAAGCAGTAATTACCTTTTGACTGCGCAGTCTCTGCAAATTGAATCCGGCAACCAGCGGCGCGAGATTCCGCTCCGCGCACTCGACCTCGATGCGACGATTGCCGCCAACCACGCACGCGGAATCGATTTGACCATTCCGCGCGACCGGAGTGCCGTGTTCGTCAGCTTCTAAGATCAAGCCGGCAAAGTCACGGTCACGGCAGCGCTTCAGTTGAGCTATGCTGAGGCCATGTCTAAGCTCCTCGCTTATGCCTGGATCTGTCTGCTGGCCTGCGCTGCGGGCGCAGCAGCTCAGAGCACACCTGCCGCGACTGAAGGCGATTACGTCGCGCATGACTTTCACTTCCGTTCCGGTGAAGCGCTGTCAAACCTGACGCTGCACTACACGACCTTCGGCACGCCGAAACACGATGCCAGCGGCCGGGTTACAAACGCGGTCATGGTGCTTCACGGAACCACGGGCTCAGGCAAGCAGTTTGTTTCGCCACAGTTCGCGGGTGTGCTGTTTGGTCCGGGCCAATTGCTCGACGCGGCCCGCTACTACATCATTCTTCCGGATGGGATCGGGCATGGGAAGTCCAGCAAACCGAGCGATGGGATGCATGCCCGGTTTCCCCGTTATGACTACGACGACATGGTGGCCGCACAGCATCAACTGCTGGTTGACGGGCTGAAGGTAAACCATCTCCGCCTGATCATCGGAACGTCGATGGGCTGCATGCACTTGTGGGTATGGGGAGAGACCTATCCCGATTTCATGGACGCGATGATGCCCCTGGCGTGTTTGCCGGTGCAGATCGCCGGGCGCAATCGCATGACGCGCAAGATGGCCATGGATGCCATTCGCCAGGACCCGGCGTGGGAGAACGGTGAGTACAGATCGCCTCCTCCGGGCCTGAAGACCGCACTCGACGTGCTGCTGATCATGGGCAGCAGTCCGCTGCAGATGCAGAAGCAGTATCCAACGCGCGACGCCGCCGATGCATTTCTGGACAACTTCATCCGCACCCGGTTTGCCTCGACCGACGCCAACGACTTTCTCTATGCCTTCGATGCATCGCGCAACTACGACCCGTCGCCCAATCTGGAGAAGATTCAGGTGCCGGTGATGGCCATCAATTCCGCCGGTGATTTCATCAATCCGCCGGAACTGGGGATCATGGAGGTCCAAATCAAGCGCGTTCCCAAGGGCAAATACGTGCTGCTGCCTATCAGCGATCAGACCCGCGGCCACGGCACGCATACGCTTCCGGCGATCTGGAAGGAATATCTACAGGAATTGCTTAGCAAGTCGCAGCCCTGATCTCGCTGTGCCACATTATGACTCCTGCAATGTGGCATAACCCAGCCTTCAACTCGCCTTAGTCCCCCTGGCCGGCGCCGACGGCCAGCGTCGGCACTCCATGCTTGCGCATCAGGTCGTTCAGCGCGGGGACATCGACGCGCACAATCTCCTGCCAGCTTGCTAATTGCGCGCTCAGGCGCGAGTGCAGTTCGTCAAACACCAGCAACTCCTGGGCAGTCGGCGCCGCATCAACGTACTGTACGACTTCGTTGAAGGTTGCGTACTGTTCGTTAAGCATATTGGGATAACCCAGGTTGCCCTCTGAACTCTTCATCTTTACCTGCATCAAGAGCCCCTCCACCGGAGTCATCTTCTGATCAAGGGCGCGGGCAGCGGAAACAACTTCGCTGCTGGAAGAGCTCTCCCCAGCCCACTTCTCTAAGCTCTGCAAATTAGTGCGGAGTTCGTGAATTTGGCTGACCGCCCGATGCAGAGCGTCGATGTCTTGCTCCACTTTGAGCGCAAGCTCAATCTGCTTTTGCATGTCCGCGGCCGTGACCGAATTCTGCAACCGTGGGTCCAGCTTCACGTCTAAGGGGGCGGTCTGGCTGATGCCCTTCACGGTCAGCTTGACCTGGTAGGTACCCGGAATCACCAGCGGGCCCCGTGGCGGAGGGCCCTCGTAGAACGCTCCTGCAATCTGGGCCGGCGGATCATAGCGATAGTCCCAGGCAAAGCGATTCATACCTGCTTCGGCGGGCAGCAGTTCCGCCGGCTTCTCGAGATCAGGCCACTCGGGCGGCTGTTCCTCCAGTGTGGTCTTTTTGCGATTGGAAAGCCTGCGCACGAGCTTGCCCTGCGAGTCGAGAATCTCGATCGTGATCTCTTCCTTCTCAGCGGGCCTGGTCTTCAGGTAGTAATCCAGGACCGCGCCCTTGGGAGGGTTGTCTCCCACGGGACGCTTGCGGTCCACGTTGTCAGGGAAGTGCAAGCGTATCGCCGGGGCCGGCTGATAGAGGTGGAAATCGGCGGCCGCAATTGCCGAATTCGCCTGTCGCAGAGGGCTGATGTCGTCCAGTATCCAGAACGACCGGCCATGGGTTGCAGCGACGAGGTCGTCGTCTTTGACCGCCAGATCATGGACCGGCGAAGTCGGCAGGTTCAGTTGCAACGACTGCCAGTGAGCGCCGTCGTCGGCGGAGAAATACACCCCCGTCTCGGTGCCGGCGTAGAGCAAGCCCTTCACCTTGGGATCTTCGCGCACCGAGCGCACGTAGGACCCGGCTGGTATTCCATTTGCGATGCGAGTCCAACTCTTGCCGAAGTCATGGGTCTTGTAGATGAGCGGATTGAAGTCGTCGAGCTTATGCCGGTCAATCGCGGCGTAGGCGGTACCGGCATCGTGGTGCGAGGCCTCGATGATGCTGACCATGCTCCACTCCGGCATATCTTTCGGGGTGACGTTCTCCCAGTTCTTGCCGTCGTCGCGGGTGAGATGAATCAAGCCGTCATCGCTCCCCGCCCACAGCATTCCCTTCTGCAAGGGCGACTCGGCAAGCGCGAAGACCGTGTCGTAATATTCCACGCTGGTAATGTCGAGCGTGATATCGCCGCCGGAGGGCTTCTGCTTGCTCTTGTCGTTGCGGGTAAGATCGGGGCTGATGGGGTTCCAACTGCGGCCCTGGTCCGCGCTTTTGAGCACGAACTGCGCCGCGCTGTAGATGACGTTGGAATCGTAGGCCGACACCAACACCGGTTCGGTCCACTGAAAACGGTACTTGAGCGTGCCCGCGCCGTTGCCCGAGGTGTCCAGTGGGTAAGGGGAGGCATCCTGCATCTGGTTGGTGCGGTGATCGTAGCGGGTAATGAAAGCGCTGTCGGAACCTGCGTACACAATCTCAGGATCGCGCGGGTCGGGAGCGATATATCCACTCTCGCCGCCGCCGACTTCGTACCAATCCTGGCGTGCGATCACTCCGTCGTCGGTACGGCTGGCGATAGCAATCGTGCTGTTGTCCTGTTGCGCTCCATACACGCGATAGGGCCAGTGATTGTCGACCGCGACATGGTAGAACTGCGCGGTCGGCTGATTGTTCTGCTGGGTCCAGGTCTTCCCGCCGTCTACGGAAATCGTGGCCCCGCCGTCATTGCTGTTGATCAGGCGCTGCGGATTTGTGGGATCGATCCAGAGACCGTGATGATCGCCATGCGGTGCGGGCAGCAACTCAAAAGTCTTGCCGCCGTCGCTGGAACGGAAGGCTCCGGTGTTCAGCACATACACCGTGTCGAGCTGTTTGGGATCGGCGAAGATGTGCATGTAATACCAGGCGCGCTGGCGATATCGTTCGTCGTCGTTGACGCGGGTCCACGAATTGCCGGCATCGTCGGAGCGATAGAGTCCGCCTTCCTTGGCTTCGATGAGCGCATAAACCCGATTGGAATCGGCCCCCGAAACCGAAATGCCAATGCGTCCGAGATTGCCTTCCGGCAGACCGTGGCCGGTCAGTTGTTTCCACGTGAGTCCGCCGTCCACCGATTTGTACAGGCCGCTACCGGGGCCGCCGCTGTTGAAGTACCAGGGCTGGCGGCGAACCTGCCACAGCGCGGCGTAAACAATGCTGGAATTTCTGGGATCGAATACGACTTCAACTGCGCCGGTGTTCTCGTCTTTGTATAGGACCTTCTGCCAGGTTTTGCCGCCGTCGGCGGTGCGGAAAATGCCGCGTTCGGAATTCGGGCCCCACGCATGCCCCAGGGCCGCGACCAGAACAATGTCAGGGTTGCGCGGGTCGATGATGACGGCGCCGATATGGCGCGAATCTTTCAGGCCGACGTTCTTCCAGGTCAGGCCGGCATCGGTCGACTTGTAAACTCCGTCACCATAGGAGATGTTGCCGCGCAAACAGGCTTCGCCGCTGCCCACGTAAAGGATGTTGTGGTCTGAATCCGCCACGGCGATGGCGCCGATCGAGGCGACGCTCTCGTGGTCAAAAGTCGAAGTCCAACTGAGACCGCCGTTGGTGCTCTTGAAGACTCCTCCGGCGACTGAACCAAAATAATAAGTATTGGGATCGCCTGGAACTCCCGCGACCGCCAGCACACGGCCGCCGCGGAACGGCCCAATCTGGCGCCACTTCATGCCACCGACAATGGCAGGGTTGACCTGTGCGGTCGAGTTTAGTGCAATCGACAAAAAGGCAAGCGCGCAAAGCGCAGTTAGACGACGCATCGACGATCCTCCAGTTTGGGGAAAACTGTCATGCTATCGGGAAAAGAGAGCGGGTTCAAGCAGGGCAGCAATTCATGGCGCGAAGTAACTGGAGATGTCGAGGATCAGTTGGGTGATTCCCGATGCATAGGCATCGACCTTGCCATTGCTGCTGGGCACGATTGCCATGTTGTTGGTTATGGATCCATCCAGTGCATTCAGGGCAGAGACCACCGACCGGTCGGCGCCGTCGGGCCATAGCGTCAAGTAGCCCAGTCCGCCTGTCGGCACCACCGACGCGTTGAGCACGTACGCCCGCGCCGCAGCCGGCGGTTCACACGGGCTATTCAACACGTCCACCGGCGGATTCAGCGTCCCGCTAAAAGGCTGACCGTTGCCCCGTTTGCGGGTGTCGATGACCCGGCACGGAGTTGCCGCGTAAAGCGACAGGCCGTCCGAGCCAGGAGCGGCGAAGTAGCCATTGATATCAATGATCAGGTCCGTGTCGCTGCTGGGATAGACGGAGATCTCACCAGCCGTGCCGGCGGGCACAATCGCCGCATTGGCGATGATCGTCCCGGGAAGATCGTTCAAGGTCGAAACCAGCGGCCGCGGCTGCCCGGTGGGCCATACGGTCATATAGCCCAACGGCCCGCGCGGAACCACGGAGAAGTTCAGCGAATACGCGGCGGCGCTGGAGGGAATGGTGCAACTGGCGGCATCGAGTATGGGAAAGGCGCGTTCCTGGCCGCCCGACAAGAATGGTGCTCCCAGGCCGCTTGCGTCGGTGTGTCGCGTGTCAGCCACGCGACAGGGTATCAGCGGATAGAAGGCCAGCGTGAAACTCGATGCCGGAGCGAAGTAGCCGTTAATGTCGAGCACCACGTCGGTCGTATTGGTGACGTAAATACTGATGGCGCCCTCATCACCCGCAGGCACAATGGCGGCATTGGCCTTGATGCGGCCATCGAGTGAGTTCAAGGTGGCGACCACAGGTTTGTCCTGGCCGGTCGGCCATACGGTGAGATATCCCAGCGGGCCGGATGGCACCACCGAGACATTCAGCGAGTAGGCCGCAGCGCTGGCAGGGATGTTGCAACCGCCCTCTTGCGTTATGGGGAAGCTGCGGGACGTTCCGCCCAGAATCGGGCCTCCGCCGGCGTGCTGCGGCCGCGTGTCCACCAGACGGCAGGGCGTGACCGCGACCAGTTGCAGACCGTGCGTACCCCCGCCTCTGATTATGGAGACGTCGTCCACATACATGTAGGTCAAGCCGCTGTAGCCATCTTCATGAGCATTGAAATAAATCTGGATAGTCTGGCCCCGGTAGGGCGTCAGATCGTAGATCACTTGGGTCCAGGTTTGGCTGTTGGATGCCAGCTTGAATATCTGTGCCAGTGTGTTGCCATTGCTGTCGCGGACTTGCGCCTCCTGCCATTCATTCTGGACGGCGCCTCCTGTCGAAGGCCAGTACCAGAAGCTCAACGCCGGATTGTCTTCATCGCTGGGAATGGTGACGGCTTGATAAAGCGAAGAATCACCGTTAGGTATCGGGCTGCCAGTCGCGCCTAACTGCGCGGCGAAGCTGCCGCCGTGTACCTGCTGCGTCGAAATGACAGGCGGAAGGATTCCCCCTGAATTCCAGCAGGTCAGGGTGCCGCTTTCAAAGCCGCCATCTGAGAGGGTATTGGGCACGCACGCTGGACGTTTGCAGGCCTAGACCAGTCAAGGTCGCGATCTGGGGGCTGTCGGGGCCGTTATCGGTGACCATCAGGGAGCCGCTCCTGAGTCCCGGGGCTGTAGGGTTGGAAGCTCACGTTGATGGTGCAACTGGCGTTCGGGGCCAGCGATGTTCCACAGTCGTTACTCTGGCTGTAGTCGCCGCTGGTGGCGATGCTACTGATCGAAAGGCTGACCGGCTGATGATTGGTCAGAGTGATTTGCTGGGCTGAGCTGATGGTGCCGACCGGCTGCAATCCGAAGCTGAGGCTCGCGGGATACAGTCCCACGTAGCTGGGAGAGTTGCATTCGGGAAACTGGAAGTTGACGATTCGGGTATTCCAATTCCATGCGCCGTTGGTCAGCAGGTATTCCGTCGTGTACCAGAAGGTGCAGTCGTCGACGGGATCGACCGTCATGGAGCTGTAGTCTCCCCAGCGAGTCAAGTCGTAGGTCTGCGAACCGCTGCCGGTGATCACCGTCGGTCTCGGTCTCCAGCGTGCCCGCCGGGTCGGTAGGCAACCGTCCGGCGACAGCGATGGAGGGGTACACGGAGCTACTGGACACGCTGTAGCCAAGGGCAATATCTTCGGCCTTGTCCATGGCGATGCTTCCCATCCAGCGATAATTGGAATCGGGAGCATAGGTCCCCTGCTGCGCGACTACGGGTGTTCCGTTAGGGGCCTGAATCTCGTACCAACGCACTCCGCTGCCGCCGCTGACCGCAACGGATTGGTTGACCACCAGGGACTCGTGACTGCCAAAATTGCGATACGCCAGGCGATACATCAGCCGGTCGGCGAGCGAATCCAATTGGGTCGTGGTTCCGGGTTGCGGCACGCAGCCGCTTGCTCCTCCGCACAGCGGCGTGAATGCGGCCACGGGAATTACCGTTGGGCCATTGAATGTGGAGTTGGCGGGATTGCTGAAATCCACGTGAAACTTGTACAGGTTGAGCGACGTTGGTTCCAAAGTTGAGCACGTAGTTCGGCGAACCTGGCGGCGGCGCAGTGGTGCCGTCGATATCGGAGGGCAGTAATCCTCCCACCATGGAGCCCTGCTGAAAACAGACCTGCGTCGCCGCCTGTCCGGTCAACATCTGGTTGCGGTCATAGGCGCAAACTTCGGAGCCGATGAAGTTTTCGCCATTGAACATGTTGAAGGTTTCATAGTAGGCGTCGGGCCAGACACCCATCTTGGGATAGTCGTCAAATGCGGAATATTGGAATGCATAGCGATACCACATTCCGGTGGCATCCGGACCCATGGACACGGCGACGCACTGAAGATACGGCGTGCGTCGAAACCGAGAACTGGCTCATTACCCAGCGATTGGCGAGCTTGTCATACAGCACGACGGGATCGCCATCGTTGTTCGCCTCACAGCCTCCGCCAAATCCCGACCACAGAACATTGCCGGCAACCGGACCGGCGACCAGACCTCCGTTGCTCTTGCTGAAAATGGCGAAATCGGTATTCACCCACTGTACGTATTGCGTGGCGCCGACTGCGCCATTGGTATCGGGCGGAGCGTACTGCACGATGAACCCATACCTTCCATTGCCAAGTCCCTCGAAGCTGTTACTCATCAGGGGCGTGTAGCCCGAAGTCCGCCACTGTCGCAATGGATCTTCCGCCAGAGGACGCAAGCCGCGGGGAAGCGGGACTGGGCGCACCGGTTCAGCTTCGTGTTCCCCGTGGGATACGGGTGGGGCCTTGCGGATGAGGTCGATCAGCGGCAGGGAAACATCATGGTGAATATCGCGCCGCACGGTAGTGGGACCGTGAGTAGGCTGCGCCAAAAGGAGTACCGGAACAACACCTAAGACGATCAGCGACAACATGCAACGTCCCAGGGGGACACGGGTCGTTGTAAGCATGCTCTTCTCCCGAAGCTGGCATGCGATCGCAGCCGGCGCGCGGGCGCTTTAGCGATCACATCTATTGCTTCGGCAAGATGGCGCAAATTGATTAGCAAAAGCGGGAAATGCTCAGCGGACACGGGCTTTTGAGGAAGCCCTCCAGCCTGTGTCCAGCCGCGGACGCCATCCGCTGTTCTTGGACACATTTCATCTGCAGGAACTGGTCGCATCTGGCCGTATCACTCTGATTTGCCATGACATAGCTGAGGTTGAGCTGTGGCTGCCGAATTGCGCCAACAGGTCACGGGTGGCTGGGAGTCAGCTATATGCACATCGTTCTGCAGGACTTGCGGTATGCGTTTCGGCAGTTGCGGAAATCCGTGGGATTCACCACCGTTGCCATATTGACGCTGGCCCTCGGCATCGGCGCTAACACAGCCCTGTTTTCAGTTATCAACGGGGTGCTGCTCAATCCGCTGCCGTTTCCCCAGCCCGATCAGCTTGTAACCCTCCATGAAAGCAAGCCGAACTTCGACACCGGCTCCATCTCCTATCCCAATTTTCGCGATTGGCAGAAAGACAATCGCACCATGTCTGCCATCGCGGTTGCCAGGCCGTACGCGCTCAGCCTTACCGGAGTAGGCGAAGCCGAGCAGGTAGAGAACGAGTTCATTTCTTCGGATTTCTTCACCGTACTGGGCGTGAAGCCGCTACTGGGGCGCAATCTTGCTTCGGGCGAAGACGAGATCGGCGCCGCGCCGGTCGTGCTGGTGAGCGAAGGCTTCTGGAAGCGAAAGTTGGGGGCGTCGCCGGAGGTCCTGGGCCAGAGTCTTACCCTCGACGGCAGGAGTTATACCGTCGTGGGCGTCATCCCAGCGAGCTTTCATCTGCTGCGCGATTATGCCGTCTATGTGCCGATTGGGCAGTGGGCCAATCCCATCCTGCCGAATCGTGGCGCAGGCCTGGGAATGCATGGAATCGGGCGGCTGAAACCTGGTGTCAGCCTGGAACAAGCGCAGGCCGACATGGACACGGTTGCGAGAAACCTGGCGGACGCTTATCCCGACGCCGACAAAGGCATCGGGGCCAAACTGATTCCACTGAAAGCGGGGATGGTGGGCCGCATCAAGCCAATCCTGCTGATGCTTCTGGCGGCAGTGGGATTTGTGCTGTTGATCGCGTGCGTGAACGTGGCCAATCTGCAGCTGGCGCGCTCCACCGGACGGGCGCGTGAGTTTGCCATTCGCATCGCAATGGGCGCCGGTCAGGCGCGCCTGCTGCGGCAACTGCTGACGGAGAGCATTCTGCTCGCGATGGCGGGCGGCGCTCTCGGCTTGCTGCTGGCGCATTGGGGCACACGCGCTGCCCTGGGAGTGCTGCCCTCCGCTCTGCCGCGCGCCGAGGAGATCGGGCTCGATGGTCACGTCCTGATCTTCACCATGGTAGTTTCCTTGCTCGCTGGAATTCTGTTTGGCCTGGTGCCGACGTTCAAATCCGCCCGGCCGAACCTGCAGCAGACGCTCAAAGAAGGCGGGCGCGGCGCCAGCGGCGTGCAGCACCGGACCCAGAATGTCTTCGTCGTGCTCGAAATGGCGCTGGCCTTGGTGTTGCTGATCGGCGCTGGGCTGCTGATCCGCAGCTTGACTCGGCTGTGGAATGTGAATCCGGGCTTCAATCCAGACAATGTCCTGAGCTTCGGGCTTTCTTTCCCGCCCTCGATGACGGCCGCGAAGCCAGACGCAAATCGCGCTACCTTGCGCGACCTCGATAGCAAGCTCGCTGCGCTTCCGGGCGTGCTAGCTGTTTCGCAGACCTGGGGCTCCATCCCCATGGACGACGATGACGAGGGGCGGTTCTGGCCGGGTGGCCAGCCCAAGCCGGCAAGCGAGAGTGATATGGGTTGGGCGATCGACTACATCATCGGGCCTGAGTATTTGAAGGTCATGGGGATCCCTCTGCAGCGCGGCCGCTTCCTCACGCCCCAGGACAATGAGCATTCCCCTGTGGCCGTCGTGGTTGATGATGTCTTCGCCCGCAAGTATTTCCCCGGACAGGATCCAATCGGAAAGCACATCAACTTGCAGGATTGGAGTGTACCCGCAGAGATCGTCGGGATAACCGGGCATGTCAGGCAGTGGGGCCTTGACTCTGACGATACACAGTCGTTGCGCGCCCAGTTTTACCTTCATTGTTTGCAGATGCCCGACAGCTTCATGGCCGGAAATCTTTCCGGCACCAGGGTCCTGGTACGCACCGACGGAAGCATACCCGCCGCGGAGGCCTTCAACTCCATCCGGCGCATGAGCCAGCAGATGAACAGCGAGCAAGTCATCTATGGCTTGACGACGATGAACGAGATCATCTCGCAATCAATGGCGACGCGGCGCTTTTCCATGATTCTGCTGGGAGCATTCGCAGTTCTGGCTCTCATATTGTCCAGTGTCGGCATCTATGGCGTGATTTCGTACCTGGTCGCTCGGCGCACGCAAGAAATCGGTATCCGCATGGCCCTCGGTGCCGATCGGGCAGATGTGGCGCGTCTGGTCCTGCGCGACGGCATGAGGCTGGCGTTGTTCGGAGTCGCCATCGGTATCGTCGGCGCTCTTGGATTGACACGGCTAATGGCCAAAATGCTCTATGGCGTGAGCCCGACGGATCCCCTGACCTTCCTTAGCATTTCGCTATTCCTTCTACTGGTGGCGATGGCCGCCTGCTACATTCCCGCGCGGCGCGCCATGCGAGTGGAACCCGTCATTGCTTTGCGTTACGACTGAGGTGGCGGCGCCTGCGATTTGAGATTCGAGAAAGACCCGGTGTGAAGTCTTCGTGGCGATACTTGGGCAGTACCCCTCCAAATCGTTAAGATATAGTGCGCGACTGTGGACGAAGTTTTCCTGCCAACGTGCGAGTTGGCCTAAAATCTGGCCGTAGGGAGGGGTGCCATGAGTGTCCGGCTGGAACATGCGAACCTGTGTGTGCGCGACATCGAGGGCATGGTCCGTTTCCTGCAGACCGCGTTTCCTGAATTTCGAGTGCGTGGCGAAGGCACCAGTGCCGATGGCACACGCTGGGTGCACGTCGGCACCGACGAAACCTACATTGCCCTGGGTCAATCCCGGGTAGAGAGTGCAAAACACTGGACCCCCTACCAGGGGCTGCCGGGCGTGAACCATCTCGCTTATGAGGTGGACGACGTCGAAGCGCTGCGCAACCGGATGGATTCCGCAGGCTACCGGGATTCCACGCCTCCGAATGCGCATCCCCACCGCAAACGCCTTTACTACTACGATCCTGAGGGCAACGATTGGGAATTCGTCCAATACCTGTCACAGGACCCTGCCGAGCGAAACGACTACACGTTGCCCGACCGATAGCGGATTTTCTCCATGCCTTGTTGAAATCGGCCAGCCCACTGAAATTTGCTGAAAATCGAGTTTTTCATCATGCTGCAATCTAGTTCATGCACACTGTAGCCTACCCGCGTTCCACGTCACTTCCTGATAGGGAAGGAAAGGGACGCGCGGCTTTGGCGACAAGCGGAGCGGGCCATGGGCGCCTAGTGGAGGTACTTGGTTGCTGATGGGGCCTCAATCCATGACGCAGCAAACCATCTCCAGGGAGTTCATCTTTCCGGGAGACACGAATTCCATGGTGGAGGCGCGCGAGTCGATGATGGCCTTCATCAAGGAAAACGGCGCCGAAGAAGGCGAAGAGATTGACATCTTTCTCGCTCTTCAGGAAGCGCTGGCCAATGCCGTACTCCACGGCTGCCAGAACGATGGCGCCAAGATAATTCGCTGCTTGATCGAAATCGATCCGGCGGCTTTTACCATTGTGGTTCGAGATCCCGGTCCAGGTTTTGATATAACCGCCGCTGAAACCGCCGATCCCAGCGCCAACACCACTGAGCACGGAAGAGGCATCTGCCTGATGCGCAGCTTGATGCACAACGTCAGCTACGGGCATGCTGGGTCAGAGGTGCGCCTGCGAAAACTGCGCGGGCCGGGCTGGCCAGACACAACATCAGCGTCGTGACCCGGTTGCTGTGCCTCCCCCTGGTGGTCCGTCTCAGGCCGCCCCGGGCCTCCGCGCCGCTTGTTCATACTCCCGTTCCGACTGCGCGGGCAACAAAACCCAGAGGCTGTAAATCCCGAGCGCGGTTCCCAGCGGAACGTTGAACAATGCCAGGAACGAAAGAACGATGGTCAGTATGCGGGCCCAGGGTTCGCGCTGCAATAGTCCCCACCCGGCCAGGAACCCAACCGCTGCCTTAACTAGAATGGCGATCCCAATCAGGGTGAACAGCGAGCGCAAGAAACCGGCAGGCACCTCCGGTCGTGCTCCCATCTCCTGCATATGCGTGAACACCGTGTTGCCAACGATGAACATCAGCGCGCCCGCAGCTGCGGTGAGGGTTGCCTCCGCCAGCCACAGGATACCCAACAAGCGAATATGCTCCTGTACGCGGTTAGCCACCGGAGGAGCAGCGACAACAGCCCCGGAGAAATCCTTGCCACATCGGCCGCAAAAGCGCTGGCCCGGCTGCAAGGTAGCGCCGCATCGATCGCAGAACATCGGTCCTCCTTCAGGTTGTGCACAGATACCACCTGCAAAAATAGCAGCAAAATGGCGACGGTACCACGCCATGAGAGGATCGCCGCGCCCCAACGGTCAGGCATTAACGAAGCGGTAAGGAAGATAGACTGGCTCCCAGACGTTGGCACGAATGCGAGATTCCAAGGTTTGCTCAACCAGCGGCTCCGCAACGCCGTCCGCCATCGCTTGCAGGGCGACCGCCTTAGCGACCGCGAATGACACCGAGCGCAGTTCTGAAACCGGCGGCAACAATCGTCCTGACCTGCTGCGCCGGGCAGGAGATAGTTCGGCGAGACATTTGGCGGCAGCCATGAACATGGTGTCGGTCACGCGCCGCGCATTTACCGACAAGATGCCCAAACCCATGCCCGGGAAGATGTACGAGTTGTTCGTCTGATCGATGGGCACTTCGCGGCCATTCCAACTCACTGCAGGGAAGGGGCTGCCGGTGCCGATAAGCGTGCGCCCTTCCGTCCACTTCAGCAAGTCCTCCGGCTTAGCCTCAGAGCGCGACGTAGGATTTGACAGCGGAAAAATTACCGGCCTTTCGACTGCGGCGGCCATCGCGCGGACAATCCCCTCGGTGAAGGCGCCAGCCTGTCCCGAGACCCCGATGAGCGTCGTTGGTTTCGCGTTCCTTACCACATCGAGCAGGCCGATGTGATCGCTGCGCTCCAGCTTCCAGTCGGCGACCGCGGAGCGCGGCTGCACAAATGGTTGCTGCGCCGGACGTGTTCCCGACATACCTTCCACCAGCAAGCCGTCTTTATCGACCGCATAGAAATGGCGGCTGGCTTCCGTTTCGCTGAGGCCGGCGTTCGTCATTGCGGTCCGCAGAAGTGTGGCAATGCCAATGCCGGCCGACCCTGCTCCAAACAGCACGATGCGCTGCTCGGTCAACGGCGTGCCGGTAATGTTGATGGCGGCCAGCAACGTCCCCACAGCCACGGCGGCTGTCCCCTGAATATCGTCGTTAAAAGTGCAGAGCCGGTCGCGATAGCGCTCCAGCAATCGTCCCGCGTTATTGCCGGCGAAGTCCTCCCACTGCAGCAGCAGGTTGGGGCAGCGCTCGATCACGGCGCTGACGAAGGCTTCGACGAAGTCGTCGTATTCGGCGCCGCGTATCCGCTGGTGGCGCCACCCGATATAGAGAGGATCTTCAAGCCGCTCCACGTTGTCGGTGCCAACATCGAGCAGCACCGGCAAACACTGCTGCGGGTGAATGCCGGCGCAGGCGGTATAGAGCGCGAGTTTGCCGATGGGGATCCCCATGCCTCCCGCCCCCTGATCGCCGAGCCCCAGAATGCGTTCCCCATCGCTGACCACGATGGCGCGAACTGAGTCATAGCGGTGGTGCGCGAGGATCTCGCGGATTCTACGCTGGTTGGGGTAGCTGAGAAATACTCCGCGTGGCTTGCGCCAGATCTCGCTGAAGCGTTGGCATCCTTCGCCGACCGTCGGGGTGTACACCAGCGGCATCATCTCTTCAATATTGCGCACTAGCACGGCATAAAACAGGGTTTCGTTCGTGTCCTGAAGGTCGCGCAAATAGGCATAGCGCCCGAAGTCAGTGTGCCGGTCGCGCAGCGCCTTGAGACGGCGCGCCGCCTGATCTTCAAGATTGCCGACATGTGGGGGCAGCAATCCGTGCAGGGCGAAGTCGGTGCGCTCATCTTCAGTGAACGCGGTTCCCTTGTTCAACAGGGGATAGTTGATCAGGTCGAAGCCGGAGAGATTGGTCTCCAGAACACCCTCGGCGGTGATGCGATATTTCATTGCGCGTTTCCCAGCCAGCGGCTTCCATATTGTAGCCAGCGGCCAGGTCAAATGCTCTTCTTAAGGAAACGTGCGGTGAGGTTTTCCAGGTCGTCAGCGTTTTTCGGCCAGTCTTCGCGCAACAGTCGCGAGAGGCTGCGGTCGGCGAGCAGCTTTCCGCCGGTTTGGCAGTTAGGGCAATAGTTGGTCTCATTGGCTGCATAACGAATGCGCTGAATCTTCCCGCCGCAACCAGGGCAGGGCTGTCTATAGCGGCCATGGACGGCCATCTCGGGGCGAAAGGCCGTCACTTTTTCCGGAAACTTATCGCCCGCCTCCACACGCAGGCGGTCCGTCCATTTCACCAACTGATCACGGACTGCCAGGAATAGCCGCTCGATGTCGCTCGCGGTCAACTTCTTCGTCAGCGCAGTTGGAGACAACTGGGCCGCGAAGAGTATTTCGTCGGAATACGCATTCCCGATGCCGCTGAATAATTGCGGGTCAGTGAGTGCGCGCTTCAGGGTGTGGTTCTCCGACTGGAGAACTGCGGTGAAGGCCTCCAGGCTCGCCTGCAACACCTCGATGCCGCCCCGATCGAGCGCGTCAACGGCTTCTTCTCCTTGCAGCAGATGCAGCGAGGCGCGCTTTCGTGTGCTCGCTTCGGTCAATGAAAGAGTGCCATTGCTGAAGACAAAGCTGGCCTGGGCGCGCGATTTGGCAGCTTTCGCGGTGCTTCCCCGCCAATGAAGCCGGCCGCTGATCATGAGGTGAAGGACGAGCCATAGGTCGTCTTCCAAACCCATGGCTATGCGCTTGCCGATCCGGCGCAGACACAGCACCTTCTTGCCCTCTACGCTGGTGATGGGCGGCTGAACCGTCCGCAAAAGCGAGGGCCCGGTAATTTGCACGCGGACAAGGGTCTGGCCAAGAATCCGTTTCTCGAGCGCCTCGATGTACACGGTGATGTCGGGCAGTTCCGGCACAGGGGTCCGTGATCATTGTAGCGACCGGCCTCTCTTCGCGAGCCATTCATGCCCGAATGGCATTGCGTTCGCCCGTGGGAGCTGATCACGTCGCAGAACTGTAGTCGGCTTTTGGCGTTGACAAACGGCGCGGCATCGTCAGGTGATCTTGGTCTCAAGCTCTT
Source organism: uncultured Acidobacteriaceae bacterium (assembly GCA_963728805.1). Lineage (GTDB taxonomy): Bacteria > Acidobacteriota > Terriglobia > Terriglobales > Acidobacteriaceae > Bog-257. Next base: position 60,014 of record CAVSLE010000017.1, on the reverse strand, counting down.
CCCACCGGAGGTAGAGCTGATCAACTCGTTTCTGCGCCGCGTGTAGTTCGGCTTGGGCGGCGATCAGTCGTTCCGCGTCGCTGGCGATGGCGGGATCTGCGTAGGCGGCGAGCGCGGTTTTAAGCTGCTCTTCGGCTTCTGCGATGCGATGCTCAAGCGTTGCGTACTCGCGGGCTTCCAGGTAGGAGAGCTTCTTTTTCGCTATGCCAATTGTAGCCAGTGAGGTGCCGGCGGCCGTTCTACGGTCAGGTGCTCTCGTAGATGTCTTGGACGCGCTCTCGCGCTCCTGCTGCCAGGCTTCCCACTGCAAGTAATCGGCAAAGCGCCCCGCCATGCCAAGGCCGTCCAATCCGACAACGGTGGTCGAAACGCGGTCGAGCAGGTAGCGGTCGTGGGTTACCAGCACGAGCGCGCCACGAAATTCGAGTAGGCTTTCTTCCAACACCTCGAGTGTGGGGATGTCGAGGTCGTTGGTGGGCTCGTCGAGCAGCAGCACATCAGCCGGCTGCAGCATGAGCTTGGCGATCAGCACGCGGGCGCGTTCGCCACCGGACAGGCGGCCGACCGGTTGATTTAGCTGCTCGCTGGTGAACAGGAAGCGGTTGGCCCACGAGGCAACGTGAATCACGCGGCCCTCGTAGATCACGGAGTCGCTGTCAGGCGCGAGCGCGCGGCGCAGTGTCACTTCAGGATCGAGCAAGCGGTTCTGATCGAAATAGACGACCTGCAGCGAATCGGCGGTATGGACCTCGCCCACAGAAGGTGCGAGGTCTTGCGAGAGAAGCCGCAGCAAAGTGGTCTTGCCGCTTCCGTTGGGACCAACGAGGCCAACACGCATGCCGGCGGTAAGGATGAAGTCGAGATCCTCGAAGAGGGTCCGGCCGCCGATATTGAAGGTGACGCGATCCAGCTCGATCAGCCGCCGGGTCTTTCGGTCAGTGGCGGAAAAATCGATACCGGCACTGGCTGTGCGGGTGCGCGAGGTCAAGTCAGCCAGTTCGCCGATGAGTTGCTGCGCCTTATCGATGCGAGCTTTGGACTTAGAAGTGCGTGCCTTGGGTCCGCGCCGCAGCCATTCGATCTCGCGGTGCACTCTGTTTTCCAGCGCTTCCTGATGTTTGGCTTGGGCACGAAGGAACGCTTCTTTCTCCTCCAAGAGCCTGCTGTAGTTGCCAGGGACCCGTAGCAGTCCTTCCGGATAAGCGTGGTTCAGTTCGACCATGGTCGTCGCGACGTTCTCCAGAAAGTACCGGTCGTGGCTGACGACAACGGAGGCAAAGGACGCGGATTGGAGAAGCTCTTCCAGCCACTCGATAGCGGCGAGGTCAAGGTGGTTCGTGGGCTCGTCTAACAGCAGGATGTCAGGCTGTTGCACCAGGGCTTCGGCGATGGCGAGCCGCTTGCGCCATCCGCCGGAAAGTGATTCCGCTTTAACTTCAAGATCCTCGAAGCCTGCGCGCCCGAGCGTCTCAGCGAAGCGGGCCTGCCTCTCGTCAGCAGGAACAGCGGAGCGTTCGAGAGCGGCTTCGATCACAGCGCGCACGGTCAGGGCCGCGGCGAACTGCGATTCCTGCTGAACATGGCTAAGACGGGCTCGCTTGCGCAGCGCAACCTGTCCACTATCGGGCTCGACAGCGCCGGAGAGAATTTGCAGCAGAGTAGATTTGCCGGAGCCGTTGGGTCCAATCAGCCCGATGCGATCCCCTTCGGCAATGGTGAAGGCGATATTGCGAAATAGCGGCGTGGCCCCGTAAGTCTTAGAGATCCCTTGTGCGTTTAGAATCGGCGGCACGTTGCTAAGCTAACACTCTTTCATTACGGAGTACTGTCGGTAGAGTGCTCCTCTACGCGATCATATTCGCGCTTCCATTTCTCTTGGTCTGTAATCTCGAGTACCTCGCACAACGTTTCCCGGATAGCCGCAGCACTCGGCGGCTCATCCTTCTGTTGCTGCCCTTCCTGTTTATCGGCCTCTTTCTTGACCGGGGCATCGTCAGACAACTTCCTTTTGAAGGGTTCAGGGTTGCCTTCTGGCTCAGTGTCTATCTATCACTCTCAATACTCCGCGCGTTCGATCTTATTTTTTTGACTTTGTCATCAAGGGTCCGTGACATCCTTGACGTAGTGAAGACGGCGGTGTTCTTACTCGTCGCCATCGGCTGGGCCTCCACTTCACCCTACCGAGCCATCGCCGTCACCGCCGTCACCGCCGTCGTTGTATTTTGTGGAGGCGCAGTCGTGCTCACGGCCCTTGCACGAAGGGAGCAGCACATCCAGACCGCTATCTTCCCCTCGATTGTCGCCGACAGGTCTGCACCATACTTCTTCGTGTTAAGCGATACTCATTTGGGTGTACGGGGAGCCGAAGGGACTAACCAGTTTCTAGAGTGTTTACTTCACCATGAGGGAGTTGGCCCAAGTTCCACGCTGCTGTTTTCGGGTGACGTGACGAACGAAGGCCGGCACTCCGAATGGCAAGAGTTCGATCGCCTCATCGAGCCTCACGCCAGGACACGCCAGATCCTGCTACTGCCAGGCAATCACGACCTGTTGTTTGGATCGGGTAAATCGTACCACCGAGAGGCTCGATTTCTCCTTCGCTTGTGGCATTACTTGCCCGAACAGGTATTGTTTGAAGGTGTTTCGGGGGTTGAGGAAGTACGCCGCTTCTTGTCTTCGCATATTCCTAATCTGCTTTCCACGGCGCATTACGGTTTGAAGGCAAAGGCGGAAGAATGGAACGGACAACGACCGAGTGGTGGGGTGCCTCTTGGGTGCGGCACAGCCGATCTTCTTGAGGCGGTTTACCCGATGTGGATTGATGATGCGCAGCACGATCTCCGTATTATTCTGCTCAACAGCTGTGCACGTCCCGCTCTGAACTGGCTTGACAACGGTCAAGGCCGGCTTGGTGGCGCGCAGCTTGAGCGGCTTCGCACTATCCTAGAGCATACCAATCAGACGCATGTCCTGATCGCGCTGCATCACCAGGTAGGCTTTCCAACGGACATCGCGTTAGTCGGTCAGCTACCATGGACGACTCGCTATTTTGAGTGGTCAGCATTTGCGCTTTTGGATAAAGACAAATTCCTGGAGACAGTGGGGCCTCGCCGTGGCGTTGTTATCATTCACGGGCACAAGCACGTGGCGTACAGTGGCCGAGTGGGCGACATTTGGGTTCTAAGTGCTCCGAGTGCCACGAAACCGCTGGAGGCAAGATTAGCGACATTTCCGCAACTCTCTGGACTGCGGTTTAGTCCAGCGAGTCTGCAGATTGTCGACCTAAGTGATCTCCGTGGGAACTCCTCAGATGGATCTCATAGGAGAAGCGTCGAGCTGTCACCCTAACCCTCGGCACCACAGCCTACGTAACGGCGGCCGGCACAGCTATATATCCGCCCGGCGGCTATTCTGGGTAATCCGCGAGTTGCAAGCCGCCGCCAACGGAAAATCCACACACGCTCCTCATCAATAGCAATAAGGATCACCGCGGCAGCACAAGCTATATGGAGGACAATCGAGGCGACACTTTCCACCGCGCAATCGCTGCAAGATCCAAATAGAACCCGCTACAACTTCTCGAACACCGTGTGGCAAAATGATCAGCCGGTTTTGGCTAGGGTGATCGTGGCCGATATAACGCCTTATCAGGAAAGTTACAGTCGACTGGCTCTGCTACGCGCGAATTACGATGTCGTAGGAGCTCATTTCGTTGAATATCTCACGGCCCTGCACGCCTTCTTTGACCCAGCAAAGCACTTGATTACCAGAGATAGTTTGCGAAGTGTACTTACTCGAGAGCGCTATTGCAGTAGCCTGCTGGTTCGATACGGAGATCAACTGGCCTTGGAAATGGCTCGGATCAAGGCTTTGCAAACGGAAGTTCAACACCACTCTAAGACGCAAACCGCACCGACAGCTCGTGCCTTGAATTAGTCGGGTTCGACGAGGAACCGATGTTTAAAGACAGAAGCAGTCGGCACGCGCATATTGCGACCACTCGCTCGGGGCTGTGGCCGCCGTCACCACCACACAAGTGCCACCTATGCGCGGCCTTGATTCTTGGTACTGTTCGTAGCAAGTTAAAATGTCCGCTTTTGGTAGCAAGTGAAATGTCCGGTTTGGGTTTTGACTTTCCTCATAAACCAGTAGCCGTCGTCGCTGTGGGAAAGTGGGAATCCCGCCCATTTGGCGGGATTTCCAAGCGCGGTGGAAAAGTCGTTTTTTTGACTTTTCCAGCGCGCGTCTTTTCCACAGCGTTTTGGGTTGCGGTGAGGGCTACACCGTGGGCGCTATAACAGCCCAGCCGATGGGGCCCGTGGGTGAGGCTGATAGTCCCGTCCAGGTGCTGATGGACGATGACGTTGCAGCCGGCCAGCGTCGCTCGCCACTGCACCCGTTCAATCTGCAGTTGCAGGTTCTGAAAGCTGACGGTGTTGTCGCGATTTACCGTCCGCTCAAACTGTAGAGCGAAGATCAGGTCCAGATTTTTGCGGGAGCAGGGGAGAAACGCGTTGCCGGGCTGGGCCGGCGTCACCTGAAAGCGCTCATTGAACGCGGCGAGGTAGTGTTCCCGCAGAAACCCATTCGCCGCCTCCAGCGTAGTGATCCCATGCAACCGCAGCGCCTGCGGCAGCCGCCCCTGCCAGGTACCAAAGCTGCGCTCGCTGCGGCCCCGCGCCTGCGGCGAATAGGCCGGTATCATCTGCACTCCCAACTGACGCAGGGCACGTCCCACTTGCGTTAGCCGATGGGGATCGACCTTGCCGCCCACCTTCGGCGTCAGCCAAAAATGGCTGCCGCGATCGCTGTACAAGGCGCAGAACAATCCCTTGCACTCGATCACTTCCCGCAACCCGGCCATCACCGTCGCCGTCGATTCTTCCTCTACCAGTTGGGCATAGTAGATCTCGCTGCTGGCATCATCCAGAATGACGATCAGGTCATACCAGCGCTCGTCCTGAAACCAGCGATGACGGCTGCCGTCAATGTGCAGCAGCATGCCCGGTAGCGGTCGCCGTTCCCGCCGCTGGCGATGCACTCCGCGTTTGCGCCCCCGCGCTACCAGCCCGGCCCCTTGCAGCACTTGTTTTACCCAGGTGTAGCTCAGATGAATCCCGTGCTCCTGGCACAGTTTCTCGTGAAAATGCTGCACGTTCAGATCGAAATAGTCATCACGATACAGTCCCAACACCTGCTCGACTAGCGCTAGAGGGACTCGCTTGGGGGAGGGCCGGCCACGCCGTCGATCAAACAATCCGTCATAGCCAAACGCTTCCAGTCGTTCGTGCCAGCGCCGCATCTGCCGGTCGCTGATACCGATAATCTCGGCGGCCTGCCACCAGGTGATCTTCTTTGCTGCCGCCCGCAATATCACTTCCTGCACTTTCATCGCCCGCTCCATCGCGGCCTTCGAGTAAGACTCCATGCTCCCCATGGTCTCCTACTCTCGCCGCCCGCAAAGCGGACAGATCACCTGCTATCTCAACCGGACATATCATGTGCTACCGACACCTTGATTCTTGGTACTTGCATTAAATCTAACTTCGATGTAACCTTCTCGTCGCATTTTGACGGGGAGGGATATCATGTGTGATGAGAACGTCGGAGTCGCGAAGCGCATAGATTTGGAGAGCATATCCGAAGATCTTGCTAACCTTGTAAAGCAACTCGACAAGAAGGTCGAGGGGCCTGTAGATGTGCTTCATTTGAAAAAAATCGAAGCAAAAGTGCAGAGAATTATCAAGAGCTAGTCTCGTCCTGGTCTCTGTTCTATCTGTGTCTGCTGTGGACGAACGGTGCTTAGAGGGGGGCTCTGAGCGCGTGGTGGCTTATCCACGATCAAAACGAGAGGCTCGGTCCGGTAAGCTAATCGACCACCCATGGCCCCACCTCATATTCGACAACTTTTTGACGAGAGCCGTCTTGGCAAAGTCCCTTGCAGAGATAGGCTCTGATACCTACAACTATGACATAGAAAGCCGTGGCACTGGCCGAATTGAGTTCTCACTCCTCAAGAGCAAGACACTATGGAGTGCGATTTATTCTAAGACGACGGTCGCTTTGTTATCTTTGTCATTTGGAGTCAGTGTAAAACTAAACCGGGACAACTGGGTTCAGCTCCGCCGAATGAATGAGGATACACCCGAGTTCCCCCTGCATAATGATTTTGTATCCAGTCAAGATTCAATTGCGTCATTTTTGTATCTAAGTAGTGGATGGTCCTCTAAGTGCGGTGGACGCCTGCACTTATTTACATCCGAAACGGACTGCACGCCTTCCGCATCGATTGAGCCAATAAGAAATAGATTTGTCGCGTTTCGTACTAAATCCTGCTACTGGCACTCCGTTGAGAAGGTTTACGGTTGGGAAAGACTGAGTGCACTTGCGCTCTGGAACGTAGGCGGTCCTGATACCTCGTAACTCATATCATCATTGACCATGATTTTTAAGCCTCCAGGCAATTGCTGTCTGCGTGTTTTCAAGGGTTGCCAAACACGCGTGTTCTAACAATTCTTCTGTCATCTGGAGTGTTATGCACGAGACTGGCCTGCCCGATATTTTGTACCAGTTCGAGAGTTAGTGTAGCTATCGGTGTCCTGCGAGTCGACCTTGACCAGCTTATATCGGCGCTTTGCCTGACGATATAGTGACTTGAGGAGGAGCGATCGTGATGACGAATTCAAAAACAACACCAAATGGCGGTCACAACAAGAATTGTTGGGATTGTGAGAAAGACCCCATTGGTAAGCTAAAACAGATGTTCGTCGCCATTGTCCAGGATGGGCGCATCAAGCAGGGACAAGACCCAGCGCGGCGGCCTGTCTTTCTGAAGCCTCACGGCATTGTCCATGGCCACCTCGAGATGTGTACTGATTTGCCTCGCGATCTTAAGGTCGGAGTCTTCGCCGTCGGCAAGGCGCCTGTTTGGGTACGGTTCTCCAGCGACACATTACCAGCGATGCCTGATCTCAAAACGACCCTCGGTATCGGAATTAAGGTTTTTGGTATAACCGGAACGAAGTTACTGGGTGATGGTGATACTCAGGACTTCATTCTCCAAAACTTTGATGTCTTCTTCGTCGACACCGCCAAGGACTTTTGCGAATTTACAAGGGCCGGTGTGGTCGATGGTAGCTATCAAACCTACATCAACGCTCATCCCAAGACCAAGAGCATTCTCGGTGAGATGCAAAAGGTTGAGTCGAGCGTCCTGGGGGCGACATACTGGAGCGTGCTGCCCTACTCATTTGGACCGAATCGCTTCGTAAAGTACAAGCTGGAACCGGAAAAGCGATTTGATAGTCCATCTCCGACGAGCGATCCGAACTATCTCGCCTCAGATCTAGCGCGTCGCCTACGTGCAGGACAAGCACGATTCAAATTCATGGTGCAGACAAAAACTGCCTCCATGCCTCTGGATCAAGCGACGGTGCGCTGGAGCGAAACTGAAAGTCGACCCTTACATGTCGCAACGCTGGTTTTGCCACGGCAAGATGTTGAAGCCCTTGGGCAGTCCAGCTATGGAGAAAATTTGGCTTTCAATCCTTGGCATTGCCTATCAGAACACGCTCCTCAAGGCAGCATCTCTGAAGCTCGCAAGGTCGTGTATGAGGCCAGTAGTGAGGAGCGTCGTAACGTCAACGGGGTGACGGTATGTGAACCCGGAAAACCCAAACCCGACGTTGTATTGAACGATTTAGGAGACAGCTGTATTGTGCGCGCCGCCATTCATCCCTCGATTGGCATCGCAAGAGTGGGCAACAGCGAGCATGAGTACTTCGTTGGTCCAGAGGTGGTCGAGCCCCAGCCCAAGCCCTTGGGTTTCTATCGGGATGCCCATGGAGCTTTGAAGCGCCAAGCCGCACGTTTTCGAGTTTACGGTCTTAATGCCGAAGGCCTAGTCGTGGCTGAGCTCACCGCTGCGAACGCAGAGATCCGCTGGATTGTCCATCTTGCCAACAAGAAGGCCGCTTGGTATCAATTCCAGCTTGCTATGGATATTCCCGAAGCGGAGTCGGCTCCGCTTTCGCTACTGCGCAACGCCACTATTAGTAATCGCGCCAAACTGATCATCGACCCTGGTCCTCGTCACATCGCTGGCCGCGACACCCAGGGTGGACCGTCTCACACATTCGACACAGGACGTTTTCTGGATAAGCCGGTTTCTTTGGGCGAGCTCAGGACCGACAAAGACGGTCGGCTTATCGTTCTTGGCGGCCATGGCAAGGCGGCCTCCTATGATGGATCTCGTGCAGTTACGTTCGCCAATAACGAAGGCTGGCACGACGATGTTTCCGATGGGCCTGTAACTGCGGACGTTCGTTTTCAGGGGAAGGAACTTAGGGTTGATCCCGCGTGGATTGTCGTCGCTCCTCCGGACTATGCGCCAATGCAGAAGTCCGTGCGGACAATGTGGGACCTGATGCGAGATGTTGCCATCCAAGCAGGGAAGCTGCCCATGCCAGCACGGCCTTCTTTCCAGCGTGACATTCGTCCACTCTTCGAGCGCTTATCGCGACTACAGTGGGTAAACGCTGCCTTTGCCGCCGCCTTCGGATGGGGTGGGCCCAACAATTTTTCGACTCAGGATTGGCTCACTCGACTCGCAACCAACACTCCGGACAATCGTGAGCTGCGCCAGACGGTCGCAAATCATTTTCGGGTCTTCGATCGCGATTCGTGGTCACCAATACCATGGCCATGGCTCTACGGTGACGCCATGAACGTTCCCCCTGCCCCAACGCCTCGTCAGAATGCCGCTCTGACTGACACACAACTCAAGATGCTTCAGCATTGGGCTGTCGGCGACTTTGATTCCGATTACGATCCAAAACACCAGCCACCTTCCGAAATTGATGGCGTTTCGGTGCACGAACAGGCAGCAATGCTGGATCAAGCTTCACTTGAGTTTTGTCTTGCTGACGCTTTTCATCCCGGCTGTGAAATGACATGGCCGATGAGAAACGCGGGGATGTACATGGCGCCATATCGCCTTCTCCACGCGCCTCCCGGGTGGGTCGAACCACAATATGGTGCGGCTTTAACGCCAGACGTAATTACGCTGCCTAACGGTCCATTGCTCGGGGGTCAACTAGCGGGTGGCATCACTCGATGGATGGCCGTACCGTGGCAGACGGATACTGCGAGTTGCAGGTCCGGCTACGTAAAGGCTTACGACCCTTATGTCCAAAGTTTCTGGCCGGCGCGTGTTCCAAACCAAGTGCTAACCGAGGAGAACTACAAGATCGTCATGGATGAGAACCGGCCGCTGGGTGAGCGCTTGGCTGCTTTCGCCAACCGGGCAGCTTGGATACGCCCTCTTGGCAGTAAAAGCTACACTGACCAGATTAACAATTTAGTGAAGGATGTCAGCCAGATGGGCGTCGTTGAGAACCGCCAGGGCCCCAAGAACAGCCCACACTTCCCTCCTGCAATGGAGGTTGAGCAATTGCCCAAACACGCCCACGATCTACTTATTGCTGCGGTCGCTGCTGGAGAACATCCCGAGCAGGCGGATCAAGTTGATTTGAGTGGTATCGAAAAAGTCCGGCGGTTTCCCTATGGTCTCAGGAGATAGCATTGCTTGAGGGTGAGGTATTTGTGATTGGCGCTGGCCCTGCCGGCGCCACTGCCGCTTTGAATCTTGCGTCCTCGCGAAATGTCATTGTGGCCGAGTCGCAACCGCTAGCGCCCCCACGCATCGGCGAGTCTGTACCGCCTGTGATTGGGCGGTTGCTGGCTGACATGGGACTTCTAGAGTCTTTTCTCAGCGAAGGACATGCTCCCTGTTATGGCAACCGCTCCATCTGGGGCTCACCTTTCGCAGTAGAAACAGATTTTCTGCGGGACCCCGACGGGCATGGCTGGCACCTAGACCGCACCCGATTCGAGAATTGGCTGCGGCAAGCGGCGATCACACGAGGGGCCACACTCTTGACCCCTGTCCGAGTCAGGATAGTGGGACGCAGCGGCGGGCGCTGGCAAGTACTCCTCTCTACCCCAAATGGGCCTCAATCCGTGACCGCTAATCTATTGATAGATGCTGGCGGACGTTCGGCGCCGTTAGCCCGACACGTAGGCGCACGTAAACGTGTATTGGATCGCCTCACGTGCGGATGGGTTCATGGTCGCGCCGAGAGAGGTGGTCGCGGTACCGGCTTCACGTACACAGAAGCAGAGGAGAATGGGTGGTGGTACTCGGCGCCGCTTCCCGGTGCTCGTCGCGTCGTTGCTTTTCACACCGACGCTGATTTACCCGCTGCACGTGTCGCAAGAGATCGCGACGCCTTATTGGTCCATGCTAACCGGCATCCTGAACTTGCCGCCGTGTTGTCCGAGTCTGGCTTCGTGCCTGACGCTCAGTCTGGTTTCACCGCTGCCCAGAGCGCCGTGCTGGAGCCCTGCGCTGGCCTGGAATGGATGGCAATTGGCGACGCAGCGTTGAGCTTCGATCCCCTGTCGGCCCAAGGGCTCTTGAATGCCCTCTTTACCGGGCTCGCCGCGGCCGAAGCTACAGACCGACATCTCAACGGCTCTGATGATGCGTTGAAAGGCTATATCCAAACCGTCGACGGCATTCGCAGAGCGTACTTAAGCCAGCTCAAGTTTTGGTATCAAGCCGAAGTGCGATGGCCGAACTCAACGTTCTGGCATCGTCGCCAAACATCGTGAACATTCCTAACGTCTTCGGAATGACCTGTAATAACGTCTGGGCGACACTGCCAAAGTCAGCAAGTTTACACCAGTCAAGCACAACCCATATAAGAATCAAAGGCTTCGGCGATGCCGTCCGAATTTGGTAACGCGCTGGGGAGATGGCGCGACTGTAGAAAGTCGTTGCCAGGCCCCAATGGTCAAGATAGAAGTATGTGTCCCTCGTCACAATCCTGTCCGGCCGTGAAATCAACAACTTCGCAGAGCAGTCGGCAAAGTCGGTCTGCTATAACTTGGTTGCCATGTTTGACCTGTTTCGGCTCTGGCTCGGCGCCGTGCTCGCGGGTTTCGGACGCGCCGCAGTCTGATGCTCGAAAACCTCGCCACTTCTTGCAGAACCAAACAAGGTGAACGATGACAATTCCTCGCACAACGATCGGGCGTGAACACATCCTCAGCGCGCTAGACCAAATTAGACAGTCTGGCTATCCAGCAAGACGGGAGGCAACCGGGTTTGATCTGTTGTTTGATGGTCACACTTACCCTCCCAAGTATGTCGTGGCGCTGGCAAACAGGTTCGCTACTGGGAGGTTGCTCCGCAAGTTTAGCGGGGGTGAGGAAACAAATGGGTTCCTCCAATCCCACGGCTTTACCATTGTGCCCCGCCCGCACAAAAACCCACCATGGTCACGGGACGAACTGATACTTGCACTTGATCTCTACATACGTCACAACCCAGTAAAGATCAGCAAGACGTACCCCGAAGTGATCGAACTCAGTCGCGTTCTGAACGTGTTGGGCGGGCGTTTGAACCGTCGCGTAGATGAGAAGTATCGCAACGCGAACGGTGTGTACATGAAGCTCTGCAATTTTCTGCGATTCGACCCTGAGTATAAAGGCAGTGGACTGAGAGCGGGAGGCGTTCTCGAAGAATCCGTCTGGAATGAGTTTGCGCACGATCCACCTCTCCTTGCCGCCACAGCCAAAGCGATTCGTTCTGTAATAGCAACGCCACCAACAAACGAAGAGATTGAGCTTGAGCTGGTCGGTGGAGATGAAGAGTTCCCCGAAGGCGCAATTCTCAGGCGTGCTCATCAGGCACGAGAACGGAACCGGAATCTCGTGAAAAAGGCAAAGTTGCGTGCCAAGCAGACCAAGGGAGGGCTTTGGTGCGAAATTTGCGGATTTGACTTTAAGAAGATCTATGGAGCTCTAGGCGAGGATTTCATCGAGTGTCACCACACGATTCCAGTCTCTGAACTCCAGCCAAATGCAAAAGTCAAAGTGTCGGACATCGCGCTAATATGCTCGAACTGCCATCGGATGGTTCACCGAAGGCGGCCTTGGCTCAATCTGTCTGATCTCAAGAATTTGCTAAAAAGAGATCGAGCCTCTGTGAACGGCTGAGGTTGTTGTGGATCACCTGCCAGTAATGGCGCACCTATTGGAGCCGGGTTGAGATTTCCGTTCTTGACATAGTCATAGTCTTAAAGCAGACGAATCAGAGGGTAGGAGGCCCATGACAGCATCAGAATTGAAGGACATTGTGGAACAGAAGATGGATCATCCCTGGATACTCGGGCGCTTGGCCTGCAATTTGCGCAGCAATGACTTGGTTGAACAACGGCATCACGACGAACGAAAGTTGCACGTCTTTTGGCGGAACACGGGAGACTTTTGGCGCTGCACAATATTTCTGGATGAGGTCACAGAACTTTGCTTAGTTCAAGTCGATCTCCACGACGATTCCACTGTCCACGTAGAGGCGTTCGAGCCATGCAGCGTAACCGTCTCACCCCAAGATGATTTACTTTGCGTGACACGTTATAGGCCACAAATGGGCCGGGTCTACGATGCGTAGATGTTGAGCACAATGGCTCATTGGAGTGTTTGGAAGGTGAGTTGTTCGGGAAAGTCGTGAGGATGATGAAGCGTAAATGCAAGGGTTGATCTAGGACCCGACTGCTACAATGCTTGGCGCAACAGTCGAAAGGACTCCATGGACATCCAAACCGTCGTTTCAGATCTCAAGGCCGAACGTAATCGGATTGATAAGGCCATCTCCGCCCTTGGACGCCTCGTCTCACGCTCTTCAGCCCGCCGCGGTCGTCCTGTGGTCCGCAAAAACTCGAGCCGAGGATTCGGCCACACATGTAACATTGTTACATCCTGTCCAGGCTGCCCAACTTCTGTTCTTGAATGTTGCTGAATCGGAACGAGTTCAATGGCACGTGAGGTTTTGACGAGGGACAACTGTGACAGTACTCGCACGCCCCCTCGCGATCGTTTCCCGTCATAGGTCAAAGATACTGCATGCTTGGCTTAACCAGGAGATTTCACTCGTTGACCGTCAATGAGTGCTATGGAGACTTTACGCAAGTTAATCGGGCGATGACGGGGTAAGGCGGACAGCCGGCTTGGCATTCGGCAAGCAACGTTCAAAATTCACTGGGCGAGATTTTGAAGATGACGCCAAAGCCGCTGAAGCTTTGGTACTTTCCTCCGTAAAGAGTAGCGCCAAAGATTTGTCCCTTCGAATCCATAACCAGCTGGGTGTCTGGCTCCGCGCCATCGGCGTCTCCGCTGAAGTCGTACAAGGTGGAGTAGTTCCAACCTTGCCCGGAACGGCTGAGTTTGAAGACAGTTCCCCATCCGTGGGCTCCCCCGAATTGAGTCGTGCCGTAAAGGTTGCCGGCTTGATCAAGGAGTAGTCCACTGTAGGGGCCGTCATTGAAAAGAGGACGCCCCGGAAAAACATGAATGACAGTCAGGCTCCAATTGTCTCCTGCCGGACTCAGTTCCCACGCTGTGCCACCACCACCAGGACCACCGGTGGATGTGGTTCCATACATGTTGCCGGCATGGTCAAAGACTACCGGACCATCACTTTGGAATCCCTCCGTGTGATAGTCGAAACTATGGAGAACACGCTCAACCCAGCCCGACGGCGAGGGCGTCAATTGGAAAATCACACCGTCACTGCTGGAACCACCCCCGGTGGTTGTCCCGTAGAGATTGCCGGCATCGTCAAAAACCACCCCGCTCCAGGGGAAATAACCGTTGTCTCCGGTAAAGTTTTGCAGGACGGTTTCCTGCCAACCCGCAGAAGGCTTTAGCTCATAGACAATTCCGGCGTCTTCGGTACCTCCAAAGTATGTGGTGGCGTAAAGGTTGCCGGCCCGGTCGAAGACGGGGGAACCACCCGTTGGGTAAGATCCATCTTCTGGCGCTCCCTGGAACTGGTGCAGTACCGTTTTTGTCCACAAGCAGGGTAAGGCTTTGCAGGCCGTCGGCGCAGGTGTCAGCTTGAACACAGTTCCGCCGTAGGCCTCACCGCCCTCCTGCGTCGTGCCGTAGAGGCCGCCAGTAGGTCCAAAACCTAGTACCTGCTCGGGACGAATGCCGTCGGCTCCTCCCTGGAATCGGTACAGAGTACTGAAAACCCATCCGGACTCGGTGGACGACATCTTGAAGATAGTGCCGCAGCCCTGCGAGCAATCCTGTGTAAATTGGCCTCCGGCTACGGTGGTGCCATACAGGTTGCCTGCACTATCCATGATCAGGCCGCCACCTCGCGGACCTGCCCCGTCCTCGCTGCCGCTGAAAGTATACAAAACGCTGTAGTCCTGGGCCGCTGCGGGGGGCGCCCAAAGCGCACTGATCAGGATCGCGGTTGCTACCGCCGCGACCGCCAGGAAAAAATCAAATGGCTCACTGCGCTGCTGAGCTGCGAGTAAGAATACGTTTTTCATTATCAGCCTCCTGGTTCGACTGCAAAGGGACGGGCCAGTTTGAAAACCGAACCGACAACATAAGCGCCGCTGGCCGCCCCTCGTACCGTAGAGGTTGCCTGCTATGTCATCCGAGGCGCCCGTTCGCCCATGGCCTACTGTATGGCAACGGGGTGAAACTGCGTGTCGTGTGCAATCCACAGTGCCGCAGGCGCGTTGTTTTCCTTAACAGACAACCTGAAGCCCATCGCATAGGCCAAGCTGGAATCATTTTCCGCAACAAATGACGAATATTTCCCGTCATCGCTCGGATTCGGATGCTTGGCCATGAGCGTCCAGTCGTGGCCGTCGTATTTGAAGATTCCAGCGCGGGAAATACATGTCAATAACACATCGTCCTTGCCAGTCGCGACTGTTTCGCAACCGCCAGCTGGAGCCTTGAGTTCGGTTATCCCGTCGGGTGTGACGCGCAGGAGTCGATGGTCCTTCGTGCAGATATACCCCGCGCCTGCCGCGGCTGCCCACGTATCTGCGTAAAATCCACCAGCTCGATTCGGGAGTTCTCGTGATTGATCCTCGTATGCAGACACCGTATCCGAATAGAATTCTTGCTCTGGCTTCACAAGGTGCATCCCCCGTTCGTGGCGCTTCAGCAAGAGCACTTTTTCGCCTACCGGCAATACGCCGATTACCACATCTTGGCGCCGATAGTCTGCCGTTTGCTGTTCCTTGTCGGTGAGTAGCAACTGCCAATTACCTTTGCTCTTATCCCAACGCCACACGCTACCAGCGGCTGCCAGCCAGAAACCGTGGGTATTACCGAGGAGTCGAACTCCCTCCAGTACATCACCGCGGGAATAGTAGCCTTTCTGGGGTGTCGGTCTCGGCACCCTCTTCCACGTGGCACCGTCGAAGGAAAGAAAGTCTTCGGTGTGCTCGTCCATAACCCATAGCAGGTTATCAGCGACATCAACCCACGGTCCGGACACAGCCGAGTCGGTGCTATGAAAGCGGCGCAATTGAGTTACATGATCGTCCTCAATCAACAACAAGCCGATGTTGGTGCCGGCGTATAGTTTGCCGCCGAAAAAGCTTAGTCCACTATATGAGGACGGCAGATGGTTCATGAGACTTACCACTTCGCTTGCCGGCTGCCAAGAGCCGGTATCGGGCGCCTCAGCCTGGGCGGAAACGGATGGAGGTCCAGTGGGCTGCCGCGGGTGATCTGGTGAAAGCGCAAAGTTCACACTGGCTTGAGTCTTCACTCTAACAGGCACGCCGTCAAGCACATAGGGCCGGTAGCGCCACTGTTTAACCGCATTCAGGGCGGCTCCAAACAACATAGGATGCCCGCTGATAAGTTTCAAATCCATCACACTTCCATCCTCGCCGATAAGAACCGAGAGCACCACGGTTCCTTGGACTCCGGCCTGGCGAGCAAGAAGAGGGTAGATAGGTTGTACTTTGTGCAGCAGCATGCCTTGCGAGACGCTTTGGGCGACTTCTACCACTTGAGGCAAATTGGAGCTGCCGCCCTGTTGCGCGACGGCAGACAGCGATGTCACACCGAAGCTGAATGTAAGAACGAGTAACAGAACACGGCTGACGGTTCGCATGCGCTTCCCAATCTTCGCTAGGGTCGGGCGAGGTCTCGCTCGGCAGCTTGGTTCAATTAACTTAACACGTAACTGCGAAATCGAATCCGGCCTTGCCACAAACTTCGGCAGGGTAAAACAATAACTGTCTTAGACCTTCATTCTTCAAATCAAGGTACACCCGTAACATAGAACTGGGCACACGGCAGCTGGTGCGTCAAGGGTATGGTCTCGTCGGATTGGAGCAATTTCATGCCTCATTTTGAATGCTGTCGTGCAACCTATGAGTTTTTTCGCAACCTGCTAAGCCGCCCAGTCTATCCTTGCTTCAGCATATGGACCGAAAAGAGTCGCCACTGCTGGCCTTGCTTAACAACTACGACGTGATACCAACGGTCTGCAGTAGGGCCATGGTTAAGGTAAACCTCAATGAGGGCCTTATTTCCGGCAGCACTCAAAGCGAGGAGATGCGCCTTGGCGATAGCTCGATCGGCGGGTTGGAGGAAAAAGGCATTGGCAACCACGGCATCAACGAGCGAGGGACCGGCCGTAAAGGTTTTCTGCGCTGCATGATCGCGAATACTGCTGGCAAAGGCGTCCAGATAGTAGCGGGAGTCTTCACTCTCTGAACTCTTTAGCCACTGTGCAAGTAGTTGTTCACTACGTTTCGAGCCGTCCAACGCTAGTGCGTATGCGTAACTTTCAGGGATGGCATTCCATCTGCTCAGAGGAACTCGAGACATTCTTCGAATCGCATCGTAATCAAAGTCCGAAAGTGGGATAGGAAAAACATCAAGAAAAAACTCACACCCTGACTGGTTACGACATTTGTTGTTCAACGCGTCAATTCCCTTAGGATTGCCCAGATACTTCAATACGACCACCGCTGCGTACCTGATGTGCTGATCGGGATCACTCAGCGCTGCGACTAGATCGTTAATTCTCTCATCCCCAATATGGAAAAGTGGCGCCAAGGTCTTGCCATCAAACTTTGCGTTGGCGATGGCTAAAAGGAGCTGCCGTGTTGTTTTGGGCGGGTCGGCTGTCCCGGGCGTACTTGCAAAGGCAATTGAGCAGATCGTCAGCGCTACGACGGTCTTTCGCCAAGAATTCAAGATCTGCTCCTTCTCGGGGCATGATCTATTCCTATAATGCGGAATTTCCGTTCTAACTCTCAACGGCCTGACACTATATACCCATCAAGGGAACTCCATCGCACTGTTTTTTCTTGGCCACTAAGGTGCCTACACTTTCTCTCGTATCGACTCTTGCAAGCCAGAACATCCCCTGCGGCGGCCTGCCCGAAATCTTGTGTAGCCTGTTGAAGAATCCGTTCTTCCCAAAATTGACTCAAAATGGGTGACCGGAAATGACGGAACCGGCTGCGGAGACCTGCATCTGAGGGGCAAAGATGCATGAGTGACGTTGTTAAAGGCCGCCGCGGAAATTCTCGCCTGGGGCGAGCTGGGGATATTTGACCTCTCTCAGCCAACCTGCGCAGATCAACCACACCACGACAATTAGCAAAGTGCAGAGCAGACTGCCTTCAGGACCGACAGTACCGCCGGACAGCCAAGCCGGGCCGGACGAACTCGAATTCAGAAGATGACCGGGCAGCTTATGGCCACTGTTGGCCACACCATAGAAGTAGGTCTCGCCCCAGTCGAAGGCCATGTGAAGTCCGATCGGCATCCAGAGATTGCCGGTTCTACGCAGCAAGAAGCAGGCCAGCAATCCAAAGGCGCCGGCGTTAAACAATCCGACCCAATCCTCTCCCGAGTTGCCGTGGTGAGAAAAACCGAAAAATGCTGCCGAGACAATTGCGGCGGGCCAGAAACCGATGCCTGCCGAGAGCGCGAATAGTCCGTATCCACGAGCTCGGAACTCTTCTTGCAGAGCAACAAGGATGAAGACGAACACGTAGACGATGGCCCACCCCCAGATGTCGGCACCGTGCAGTGCGATGCTTCCAAAATAGAAGACTCCAGCGACTCGCATGGCAACCAACAAACCAGTGATGGCCGCGAAGCCGAGCATGGCACCCTGCCAGAACTGGACGCGGAACATCCCACGCCGGGGCAAGCCGTAATCAGCAATGGTCCTGCCTTCGATATTCCCCATGATCCAACTGGCGAGAACAAAGATGAGAAAGTCGCTCACTTCGCGGACGAAAAACAAGGCAGTGTCGTCCGCACCGTGCAGCAGCCGGCGAACTATCAGGTTCCTGGCGTTGATCACGGCGATGACGATAGCTAGGAAGATGAACAGCCGCCAACCGGCGCGAAGTTCCGAGGGGCCATAGAACACACGATGGAAGACAGATGAGCGAAGCGGTGGCTTTGACTCGATCATACAGTCACAGCTCTCCGTGCAAGTTCATACGATGCCGATCTGACGTTTGTTGCGGAGGGTTGTCAGCAAGAACCCGACGGCCGAGAATCGTGACCGAAGACGCCGACTCCTGCCTCCACATTTTGCAGGCCCACCCGGGGATCGTTGTTCCGTTGTGCGCGAAGAGAGACTTATCCATTTTCTTACGCCAAATCGCAAATTCGACATTGGCGTACGTCTGGACTCTGTCCCGAGCCCTGGGGCCGGCCAAAGAGAATAAGTATGCGGTGCAATCCCTGAAAAGGTATATAGTGTCGGGCTGTCAGGAGCTAAAACGGAAATTCCGATTGAACAGGGTGCGAATGGACTCTGACCGGCAAATTTTGACCAGGTGAAATGCTTATTGCAAGAGGTTGAAATGTGGCAAACGATAATCCGGTTGTCATTATGTTTTCTCAGTCTCATCTACGTGGCCGTCGCTCAGATCACTACGCCATTGGAGGTCGTCAGTAAGGCGAAAATACCCAAAGATGTGGAAAAACTAGTGTCGATTGGCGGCCCCAACGATGGAATCGAATGTGATGCGGAAGGGAACCTCTGGATACCCGGTGCGCGGGGATATTCCAGTACAGTCTCGTCTCTTGTTCGGTATCGTCCCGGGGAAGCCAAGCTCCACCTCGATATTGACCGTACCCCGAAACTGAAAGGTGGCAGCATTGAGTTTTTTAGGCCTTTGGAGGAAGGTGGCGTCATTGCCTTAGTACGAACAGTACGCGAGTACGACAAATTCAACAATCCGAAGACATACCGCGACTCATTCGCCGTTATCTTCGATCCGGCTGGGGCAATAGCATCCCTCACGGAGCTGAAGCTACCTTCGTCTGCTGACAGTGTAACGGCACTAGCGCGCCTGAAGCTTGGATGGCTTCTGGCTGGGTACACACACGACACCACGTCGATAGACCTGCAGGTTTTCTTGTTCGACGAGGCCGGGGGCTTCATCAAGCAGGTCATGCCGCCAGAGGGTCGTCAGAAGGCTTCACGAACAGGCTCTGTGGAGTCGTCTACGGTATTCAGACCAACTGCGCTCTCTACCGTCGATGGCGACATACTCTTATTTCGTGGCTTCAGCAATCAGCCGATCTATCGCTTTTCGTTAACAGGGAAACTAAAGCAAACAATCAAGCTACAGCCAAACGGCATCGACTTTTGGTCGCCTCGTCTACTGGGCGATGATCTCTTTGTCCAGGCGGCTATAGAACCTGAGAAGCTCGGTGTCGGAAGCGGTATTCCCGGTGTTCCACTCGTTCGTAAGCGCTCTGTATTTCCAGTCTTCGACCTGAAAACCGGAAAGATAATTCAGGTGATGACATGGATGGATGATGGCACGGTGGGCTGCTTCAACGGCACTCGTTTGCTCATCGTCAAACATGACAGAGAATCGGACTGGGAAATTCTGACCCTGGAACCAAAGACGATTGACAGTGGGAAGCCAAAAAGTTGATCTCGCGCCTAACACCGTACTGAATCACCTGCACAGTCTGCTTTATGTTACTTGCCCGTCCATTCGGAATCCTACAAACAACAATCCCTCCTGCTAATCTTCTTAACATCCTTATAAGCGAGAGTGACAGTATGATTTGGGGTCAACTCTGCAATCGTGAAGGTGCTATCTTCGATGGTCTCAATGGTCCCGCGTACGTCCGGGCGCGATTTCAATTTCACAACAACTCCGGCCCCCGTTCCGAGAGCTGTAATTTTGTGCTTAATTCTTGCCGCATGCCGACTGAGACTCACGCTAGTTGGAGATTGAGCTAGCCCAGCGTAGACCAGAGTGACAATAACAAGAAGAAGAGTTGCGAGTCCCTTGCGCATACCGCAGACATGATACCCGGGATTTCTATTTTTTCTTGCCGGTCGTCAATTGTGTGCTCCTTCGCCTTTGAGACCCCGAGGCTGGATGACATTTCGCGAGCGCAATCAGCACTACCGCGAGGAGCGCCAGATACGAGGTATAGCGATGATAAGACCAGGCCAGCTGACTGGCTCGTTACACGCCATGCACACAGACTCGCGTCGAATGCGGAAGCGCAGCACCTCGCCACAATTCGGGCAAGCAACGCGGGTACGTTCTGAACTGAAAGCCATTACTGTTTCATTTCACTATGCCAACGATCTCATCTACCCGAATTTGTAGGCTTGTGACGTTGCATGTGGCTTGAAGTAGAATCTGTTCGCAAACTCCGCATCGAAGTGTAGCAGTAGGAAGGAAAACGAAGAAGTGGTCAATTGGTTTAAGAAAAAAGCACCTGCACAAACTGGGCCTCAGATACGTGACACACTTTTCGGCGACATGCCTTTTGAGTATTGGGCAAAGATCAGCGATCCCTATGAACCGTGGGCATCGTTTAGGGCCGCAAAAAACGCCCTTGATGGAGGAGATAGACAGGCCTGCATCGGGATTCTAAAAGACATCGTGAGCCGGACGGGCCTGGAGTCTAGGCACTACGTTCAAGGGTGGCATTTTCTCAGGCAACTTGGTGTTGTTCCTCTTGCGGAAAAGTCCCAGGAGGTACTCGGCGTCGTGGTTGAGGTCGGCATGAAGAATGGATTGGACCTTCTGGCTGCCTACTCGGACTTAAGCGCGCGCTACTACAACTTTAGCGGAGCCGGAGTTGTCTGGGAGAGACCTGACGGAACCCTTGATGCTTCCATCCAGCGACTCTTGGATTCCGCAAAAGCCGTTGTCGGCAAGACTGGCCCTTGGGCTGGGTCGAGACCAGCAGCACCACCAAGAGGCGATATCAGAATCAATATGCTGACACCTAACGGTCTTCACTTCGGGCAGGCTCGCTTTAAAGCGCTCGCTTGGGACCAACTCGGTGGGCCTGTTGTTATGGCAGCTACGGCACTCATGCAGGAAATGATTAAGAAGACGGAGAAGTGAGGGTTGCCAGAGTTTGTGTCACGAGAGAAGAGTTCCTGGAACACCTACATATTCGCTGAAACGGTACCGAAGCTGGTGAATAGATTGGCCGGGGAAAAGTGATCGACCTGCGAATCCACTGCAGCTTAATTCAAACTCGCTGCAATGCAATTCGAACAATACTGCAGTTGAATTCCAACAAATACACAGGCTGTGCGTTCTAAAATTATTCTGCAGTGCCGACAAGTGCCAACAAGTGCCGACAAGTGCCGAAAAGAGCTGAAAAATAATGGCGTTTTACCACATCAAGATCCGACGAAAATCGACCTGTCTGTGCGGAATTGATTTGCAGTGCCTGGCTTTCGCAAGCCCGTAACCTATTGCAAAACCAGCAATGGATTTTCGTTTCTTGACGAAGAAACTGGCAGTGCGTGGAATCCAGGGCCCATTTCCTACTAACTATCTGAGTACAAACAGCTTTCATCCGAGGAAAGCTCATAATCGGGGTACCAATCAGCGGCAGAAAAACGGCAGAGATGAGAACTGCGCATTTTTTGGGTTTCGGCGCAGTTTGAAATCAGCGGAAGAGGAAGGGCGCCGGATTGGGATCGTCTTGGCAGGTATGGCCAGATTCTGCCTCCTCCACCTCTTTATCCGTCCTGCATCGGCAGACCGTCAGGAAACACTTCATGCAGAAGGATTCGGTCATACCATCGGCGATGAGGTGGCGTACGAAAGCCTTATCCGAGTGTGCTTCCATGGTCAGGACACCTTCAGCCGGTTCGAACAGGTATGAGCGAGTTCTGCTCTTAACAAGGCATAAGGGTCGGAACTTGCCCAGACCAACACTCCGCAGATGCGGCAATAGGATTCGATCACTATTGGCCTTTTGCGGTTGGGGAGGCGTTCAAAACTCGTTGGTTCGCTCTCTGCCATATCTCGGCCTCGCAAGAATGCACAGCCCGTGGAGACCTGAATATCAACGTAGCCGGCTGGAGTGGTTCCACGGCTGACGGGAGATTGCACTTACGAGCAGGTTAGGTGACAACCATATCGTCGTCTGTCTGGAATCAGACGAAATGCCTACCACTTTATGTGCAGGCGAAATGTGGCAAAAAGTACAGCCCGTGAGGTGAGTCACGGGCTGAAACCCATCAGGCTATCTTCGTCGCTCTCGGACTCCTGACTAATTGTCAGTACGCAGAGTAGCGGAATGTGGTTACCGCCGTCGGTGAGGTACATCACGAAAGAGTGTATTTACTAGACAAATAAGCCCGCAGAATCTTGTCCAGGATGGTGCAGATCATCCCTCTGACAATCTCTGCGGGCTTTTCCATGCGCTGTGCCAGTATCCCCGAACCGCAGATCGCCGTCGGTGACGGCGGTCACGGCGCTTTGGGTTGACTGCTGCAGATTCACTTGACGCAAAAGGCAGCTCGACTCAAGCGGCGTTCATAGTTTCCTCTTCATTGTCTTCTGGCCGTGTAAAGAAATGCCCATTCTCACAGCGGTAGCCAATCAGATCATCCTCTGGCGAAGTTGAAAAGGGACGAGGAACGGGCGTCAGACCGGAACTCTTACACACCGGGCATGACGACGGAATTGTCATCACCGGTGCCAGACCATGCGCGGTGAGATGCTGTCAGTCGACGAAGATGTTTTCTACCCAACGCGGTTTTTTGACTTTTCTCTTGCGCGCGCCCAGCGTGCTTGGCTAGCCTTCCGCGCCGACTCACTTCGTTCTTCTGGCGTGAGTTTATGGGCGCGAGCCTTTCCGCCCTTTAGGCCGCCAAGTCGTCCTAAAGCCACGGCATTGGCATTCTTTTTCTGCTTCGACATGCGTGACCAGAAAACCTTATTCCATTTGCCGAGGAAAAACAACGCACTCAAAAAGTTGGTAGTGGTGCAGTCTGATTTCCACAGAGGGATAATTCAGAAGTGCTTGAGATATTCCTTAACTACCAGTTTGAGTTCCGCGAGTGCGGAAGCTTGAATCGCTCCCCACCTGCCGAGACTAGTATGGCAGGAATTGCAGGTCACGATGGCCTTTTTCGATGGGCTAGGGATCGAAATGTCATGGCTGCCGCATTTATAGCAGCCAAGCGTTATCGGGAAATTCATGATACGCCTCCCGAAGCGTCCGTTCAGCGCAACATTCCTTGCCGGAATCTTACTCTACGGGCAATGCGTTTAGTAGCAATTGTTCTTGATTCGCTTTGTTCCCGATTCCTGTTCGGGATCAGGGCACCCAGTTCCTCAAGGCTCCAAACGTGATCGCTGACCCCGGCCTGCATCGCTGGCGTGACTCGTCGAAATCACGATCAAGGCGTTGAAGCGCTCACTCAAGCGGGGGCGCGAAGGAAGAAGGTAGGGCGACGAGCTAAACTTTGTCAGTAACTTCCCTAACCGTTCGCACAGCAGCTTGGCTGAAGTCCTCGCGCTTGCACTTGTGCGCGTTGAACTGCTGCTGAATAGCGGCTTGTGCTTCCGACTGCCCGCTAACGGGATGGTGCGCTGGAAACTGCATATTGCAGAATTCGCAGACTCCCAGCATTGGAATGTTATTGGCGCGTCGAACGATTCGCAGTTTTCGTTTTGCCATTGTTAACCCCTCTGCTTATTCGTGCCCTCGCTGGAGGGGGATTTCTTGTGCGCTTTGGCGACGTGGCGGTCGAAAGCTTCGATATGCAGGTCTCCCTTTTCCTCAGTGGTGGTGCCTCTTGAGGGGATCGGGACATCCTCTCCACATTCGGAGCACGCCCAAGATCCGTCACTTGTCTCAACGAGTTTTGCCATGCCGACAGTGTACGCCGTCTGTGCTGGCGGTATCCCCTGTGGAAATCAAACCGCACCACTACCAAAAAGTTGACATCCGAGAGCGCTCAGGCATAATATTTGTTCGATTGTCCGTGAGCGGTCACGGATAAGATAGGATACGAGATCATGAACGCCGAGTCGTGGATCAATAAGGAAGCTGTCAGAGGCGTAACTGGATGGTCCGACCGAACTATCCGTTGGAAAGCGCAGCTCGGAGCGTTAGGCTCGAGAAACACGAGCGGGGGGAAAAACCGGGGCCGCGGCGCTCGCGAATACGCGTTATCGTCGTTGCCAGTTGAAGCACAGCTGAAATTCCTCAAGCAGCCGCTGCTGTCAGGACCAGACTGTACGGCTCTGGCGCTTCGCTCGGATCTGAACCAATCCAAGCTGTTTGCTTCTCTGCCCGAGGTTAGCGAGCCCGAACGCCTCAACTTTTCCGCAAGGCAGAACGCACAGGCCATGACGCGCCTGGAGGCGATTGCGCCACTGGTGGAATTCTCGAGGCGCAGCCAGCGATCCCGTCCGACGTTTCGTATCGCCGGGGTTGCCGTGCGAAGCATGAACTCGCTAGCCGGCTACCTCGCCGACCAGCACCACGTCAGCCCTCGAACTCTCTGGAACTGGTACGGACAGTACCGCAAACTGGGCTATGCAGGTCTGGTCGACCGAGTTCGCTCAGATAAGGGAAAATCACGCTTCCTCAGAGCCCATCCCGCGGTCCGCGCATATCTCGAAAACAAGTACCTGTGTGAGCGGCTGTCGATTCGGCTGGTCTACCAGGCCTTGCTGCGCGATCTGCGGAATCTGGAGCCGGAATGCACCAGACCACCGAGCTACAGCGCCGTCCGGTCCTATTTGCAACAGCTGCCCAAGCCCTTGCTGATCCTGAGCCGGGAAGGCAAACGACAGTTCCAGGAACGTTGTGAGCCCTACCTGCTGACCGACTTCGAGTCTCTGGTGCCTAACCAGATCTGGGTCTCTGACCACGGGCAGCATGATGTCTGGGTGCGCAACGACCTGTTTTCCGGAATATCGACCAATGCTGCCCTCCGGCCCTGGCTGACTGCCATGATCGACATGCGGTCTCGTAAGATCGTTGGTACAGCCTGGTCGGCTACCCCAAGCTCACACACCATCAGCTCGGCACTGCGAGTGGGAATTGAGAGCTTTGGGATTCCCCAGATCCTCTATGTGGATAACGGCAAAGACTACGAGAAGATCGGACGGATCGACTTCTCTCCGGAATGTAGTGGCGTACTGGTCAGGCTGGGAATCCAGCCCCAGTACTGCCTGCCCCGCCATCCCCAGTCGAAGCTGATCGAGAGCTGGTTTGGGACGGTAAGGAAGCGCTTTGATTGCCTCTGGCCCTCCTACTGCGGACCGGGTCCCAAAGACCGGCCGGAGCAATGTGTGGCTGCGCTGAAGGAGCACCAGGCATTTCTGAAGGGCAAACGCAAGAACTCACCTCTACCCCTGGCCAGTGAGTTCATTGCCACGGCGCGCCAATGGATCGCCGAATACAACTCGCAGCATCCCCATGGCGGACGCGGCATGCGCGACCGGACTCCGGATGAGGTCTATAACGAACTGCTGCTGCCCGGTCAGAAAAGACTGATTGAGAGCCCAGAAGTTCTCTATGCCTTGTTCTGGGACCGTCAGCGACGCAAGGTGTCAGAGGGCGGATGTGTGCAATTGTACGGCGAGCGCTACGAACCAGCCGATGGCGAGAGTCTGGCCAAGCTGTTTCTGGAGATCGAACGGGACGTCCTGGTGGCTTGTGACCCAGCCAATCTGGGCGAAGCCATCGCCCTTGACTTGGACGGCCGCTTCCTGGGGCGGCTGCGAGCCCAGAAGCTGATCACGCGTGGACCGGTGAGCCACGAAGACATTCGAGCTTCGATGCGGATCCGGCGCACGGCTCGTAAGGCAATCGCCGATTACGTCACTGGCTTATCGGGTATACGGGCTCGTGCCGGAGACCGCAGCGAGATCTCGCACCTCCAGAATGGAGATCGAGCCGAAATGCCCAGGGAGAAGCAGCCGCAGTCACCGCCACCACAACTTGATGCGGCCGAAAGATCTACACACCGCAGCCCGACCTGACTTCATCAACGACATTGTTCGCGAACTGACGGAAGGAGAGTACCTGGCTCTTTCTACCTACCCACTCTGGCAGCTTGCCGATCACCGAATCGCTATTCATTACCTGGCCCGGACCGGCATGACACCGTCAGACTTTGCCCGCCGCATCAACTACGCCCGGGAGACCGTCTATCAGTTTCTGAACGGCCACTACAGCCGGATCTCCTCCAACGACGGGCTCATCCGGACTGCGATCCGCGACTTCATTGCCGCCCATCCCATTGCCACTCCCGCGATCTGCTCAGGCAAGCTCTACGAAACCGAAAATGCCCGCTTGCTGCGCCAGTACTTCTATGAAGCCCTGGATCATGGACGAGCCTATTACCTCTACGGCGCCCCGGGAACCCAGAAGACCTATGTTCTGCAGCACCTGATCGCGGAGTTGAACCGCTCGGAGATCGCCAAGAACGGGGAAGGCCGAAGAGCCTACTACATCTACGTTCGCCAGGGAATCCACTCGCTGGATCTGATGAAGCGGGTGGCGCAGAGCTGCGGGGCGCTCGGAATGGGCACCGTCGACCGGATTCTGCGCAATTTACGCTTTGATCTCGGCCAGCGCAAGGTGCTGTTGGTCTTTGACGAAGCCCAGCATCTGTCGATCGCATGCCTGGAGACCCTACGGGAACTGTCGGATCAACCGCCGCACTGCGGGTTGCTGTTCGCCGGCACCCACGAGTTGGAGCAGATCTTCACCCGCCAGGCCCTGGAGCTGGAGCAATGGCGTTCCCGGTTTCATGCTGGCCAGGCCTTGCCCGGCATCTCTGAGGAGGAAGCAGCCGACGATCGTGCATTCGGAGCTAGGGTTGGGACTGTCGCAGCGGAAAATCCAAAAGCTGATCTCGAAGTCCCGGATCACGGACCTACGCAACGGTGGCAAATACAGCTACGTATCGGCGCGGCGGCTGTTTTGGGTGATTCGCGAGTTGCAAGTCGTCGCCAATGGAGAATCAACAAACGCTGATCTCCATTGTGTGCAATTTTGAACATACAAGGTATCCCGGCTGAGGTACTATCTTCGGTCCGCCATGCGATTGCGCTAGACATCTTGGCCCGTCGCGGGTTAGAAGCGAGGCCTCAGTAAAGGCGGGCATTCATTGCCCAGCGAGTATCTGCGCACAATACCGACCAACTCTGTGGGAGATCCTAATGCCGAGCCAGCGCGCGCTTACTTTTGATCGTGGGACATTTCTTAAGAAGATCGGCAGCCGGAAGAGCAGTCGGGAGTACCGGAACAACCAGCCGATTTTTTCCCGGGGCGATGCTGCCGATGCGATGTTCTATGTCGAGACTGGCAACGTGAAGCTGACGGTACTATCCAAACGCGGCAAGAAGGCCGTCACTGCTATTTTTCAGCAAGGCGACTTCTTTGGTGAAGGCTGCTTAGGAGCACCGTCTTGGCGGATGTCCACCGCGACAGCGGTACACCGGGCCACAGTTGCGCGAGTGGAGAAGGCGATCATCGTTCGCATTATCCACGATGACCCTGTGTTCGCAAGGTTATTCATCGCGCACCTGCTTTCCCGCGTTACCCGAATTGAAGAAGATCTCCTCGATCAAATCTTGAATTCCAGCGAGAAGCGGCTGGCGCGAACTCTTCTGTTGCTCGCAGGCTTTGGGACGCAACCCAAGCCATATTCCGACAACTTGAAGGTGAGCCAGGGAACGCTGGCTGAGATGGTCGGCACCACCCGGCCAGAGTGAGCTTCTTTATGAACCGCTTTCGTAAGATGGGACTCATCGACGACAAGGGTACCTTGCGGGTGCACGAAACATTGCTCACCTCTTTTCTCGACGAATAAAACGCCGCGTTGCCTTGTCACAATTCTGTCGGGACGTGGCGAGGCGGAGTACCAGACACCGGTCACGTCACTTAGCGGGGAATCCGACAACTGCAGATGGAACGGTCCGGATCAATGCACAGGCGTAGAATCGCTACGGATACAGGATGGGCAAAGCGCGAGAGCTCACAGCGTAGGAAATATCGAATGAAGCTGGCAGTTGGTCGTTACGTCGTGTCGTTTCAAGCGGAGCCCTTTCGCAAAGGGAGACGCTACCACTGGATGATTTGCTGGGCGAAGAATCCCGACGAGTTAGTGTCTTGGGGACATGCCTCTACCCAAGAAATGGCTAAGTTGGCAGCACAGAACGAAGTCAAAGACTTGTCTACGGGGAGGACTCAAGGTGGACGGATGACCAATACGAGCAAGTCGGCCACCTATTGGCGCTGAGCTTAGCGGGAGACATCGCCTTATGAGATCGAAGGCAGGATTGTCCAGGGTTACCTGAAGGTTCAGGCGCGCGTTTCCTGATGCGTGGCGAAAAAAACGTTTCCCCCTAAGGACCATAAATGTCGCTGTGAAAAAATGCTCGAACTGCGCAGGCACCAAACTTATAAAGATCGGCTTTAAGCCTGGAACGCCCACTGATCGCCGCGGCCGAACACTGGTCTACTCACGAGTTTCTGTCACCCTAACGGGACTTTGCAAGCGAATGGGGCATCAGTTGCCGGTACTTCTTGCTGCGCGGATTGCAGGGGTTGAAACCGGTGCGAGTAGCTGCTTGATCTTTGCCAAAAGCACCGCGGGACCTTCTCCTTTACTTATGAAACAGTCGACGCAGCCGAGAGACCGTTCCTCAACAACGGGACTCGCTGAAACGATGATTACAGGCACGCGCGGCTTGTCATTCTTGATTTTCTGGGCGACCACTCCGCCGTTCATTCCAGGCATTACATAATCTAGGAGGACGAGGTCCACGGGCTGCTGGGCAAACATTTGCAAAGCCTGCTCGCCATCGGCTGCGTTCAGCACGTCGTAGCCTGCGCTTTCTAGAATTAATTGGCGGGAGACAAGAATTCCGGGCTCATCATCGACCGACAGAATGAGTCTGGTGCCGTTCTTCGCGACGTGCAAAGGCGAGGAGTTCATGTTGATTCACCATACGCCCCTGGATTCGTTGACGCTAGCGTGGGAAGGCTGCTGCCTATCTGTCTGGTGTCAGACTTAAAGTAGGGAAAGCCGCTGAAATTCATCCCGCACGATGCCGTAGCATTCACAGGCGGCCTCCTCCAGCGCCGGGCGGTTCCGAATCGTCACCACACCGCGTGAATAGTCGATCATTCCAGCGCGATGCAGCAGTCCTGCTGCCAAAGTGACTGTGGTGCGGGGTGAACCCAGCATTTGTCCCAGAAAATCATGGGTCAGCCGGAGTTGGTCGGTTTCCATCCGATCGCGGCATGCCAATAACCAGCGGGCAAGCCGTTCTTCTATATTGTGGAGGCGGTTGCAAGTGGCCGTTTGGGCCGACTGCACCATAAAGCCCTGCATGTACCTTTGCAGATGGCGCCGCAGCTCACCGGGACGTTCAAATTCTTCTTTCAGAATGTCTGCGTTGATGCGGAAGCCCGAACCCGCGATCTGAATGAATGTCCGCCCAGGGGCCGTGCCAGTGCCAAGCAGAATGGGAAGACCGACCACGCCGTCAATTCCAATGATGCCAACCTCAACCGTGTCTCCGTTGTTAACGGTCATCACAACCGACGCAATGCCGTCTTCTAAGAAGTAGCCATGCGGGGCCTTTCCGTCGAGCAGAGTCTCCTCTTGTACTAGAGACACCGGGGAGAGATGAGGTTTGAGGCGATTGATTTCAGCTTTGGGCAGGGCTGCCAGGACTCGATTCTTGAAGTGCCGCGCAGGCGGGTTCATGCTGCCTCCTTCGTGGGCGAAAAACGCCTCATCAGGATGCGCAAATGAACCAGCCCCTTGCCGGAGGACGTGCGTATGGAGATGTACCTTAATTGTACGCTTTTAGGACAACCACGGGCCTGTGTCTGGTATCAGACAAAGGGTACACTGCCGCGCGTCGAAGACTGGTCGAGTTCCCGGGTGTTGATTGGATGTCGAAAAATCAGAGCGAGTTCGAGCGCCCTCAGAGGAGGGTGCACAGGCTGCTTCTCTGGCCCACGAGATCAACAATCCCCTTGATTCGCTGCTGAATCTCCTCTACCTCATCGAAGCGGAAGCCACACCCACCGGTCGTCATTATCTGGCGCTCGCCGAGGAAGAAGTACATCGCATTTCCCAAATCGCTCACGGGGCGATGGATCGGTTCCGAAGCCCCATAGGTCCACAAGACACGAACGTACCGCGGTTGCTGCGGTCGGTGGTCGATTTTTACACCTCGCGGCTGGAAGCGCAGAAGATACAGGTCAATGCACGCTACTGTTCTGGCGAAGACCTTCCGGTCGATCCCGGTTCCCTGCGGCAGGTGTTCTCAAATCTCCTACTGAATGCCGCTCATGCGATGCCCGGAGGCGGGACAATGCACGTTAGAGTGTCCTGCGCGCTCGAGTGGACGGGACTTGGGAGACGTGGATTGCGGGTGACCTTTGCCGACAACGGCTGTGGGATCTCAGCGACGGACCTGCCCAGAATAACTGAACCATTCTTTACCACCAAAGGAGCTGCCGGCACGGGCTTGGGACTCGCACTGGTGAAAGACACGGTCGAGAAACACCATGGCGTCCTGCGGGTGAGAAGCAACACGAAACAAGGCCGAAGTGGCACCGTTTTCGCGATATTTCTTCCCGCTTAGAGACTGTCAGCCCGTTTCCTACGCCGTTGTTAACGCACTGGACGAGCAGGAGCCGGCCGAGCCTCCAGTGAGCGACCGCCTTATTCCACACAAAAACACTCAGGTGGAAGATTGTGAGCCCTTTTTCAATTCGCGCTCAAGAGCCCTCATTGATTTCTGGATCTGAACATCTCGATGCAGCTACGGTAGAGGGTTAGCCCTTCGGGAGATGGACGGCCTACTCTTGCAATCTTTGCGCCTTTTGATCGCAGACAGCCATCGCGAAGATAATCCGAACCTGCCGCACCCCGGGGAGAATCCGTCTAGGCTAGTGCTGCTTTAGTGTGGAGATGACTACAAATGCGGAGGCAAACCGCCTCCCGGCTGTTGCGGCATCGAAACCAAAGCATAGAAGACGACCACGATGCCGATTACGACCAATGCTGTCTGCCAAGGGTACGTAATCGTCATCTGTATTAGGAAAAGGCCAATGGCCACGAGGAGGCCAACGACAATGATTCCCGCTGCGGTTTCGAACGCGAATTCGATGATGGAGAGCATACAGAAACCCCCTTATGCAGCAACACAGTTGATGTGGACTATTTAGGTTCTTTGTCGAGGAGTTCCTTGGCTTCCCGCGCCGATCTGCTTTCGCGAAGCTCAGCATCATGCTTGTTCGCTTTGCGAGCGCGATCCTTGAAAGCCCTAACTTTATTGTGTACGTCTTCGAATGGGTTTAAGTACTCCTGATTTTCCACGATGTTCACCTCTGGCTTGGACTCTAGTTGGTTCGACGTCATTCACGGTTCGTATGATCGCTCGCGGAGGCCACGCGGGCGACGAACCCTATTTCCTCTCCTTGGCCTCTCTAAGCTCTTGGCGAGCGACCATCTCCTGGACGAAGCATCATCGTCCGAACGCTCATTCGGGTGGCGTATTCCATAGCACCATCTACTCACATCTTCGTCAGTCGGGTGTGATGACAATCCGGGCTTCTCCCGTAGCAGAATCCGTGAAATTACTCCCTGAATATGGAGTTGCAAATGACTCGCAGTCGGTTGTTCACCGAGAAATTGGGTTTGACATCCTCCACCTCGCGGTTCCACGTCACGCACCTTATTTCTTAGGATGGCACCCGCTCTCTCTTGCGGCGAGAGTTTGCTCGGCATCTTCACCGTAGGCTCTCTTGGACGAGGGGCGCCAGCAGAAGGAAACCGGCGACCAGCAGAATGACGCCCAGGATGCAGTTGAAGGCGACGAGAGGGAAGAACCGCGAGAGATCGAGCAACTGGCTTTTCATCAGTAACCAGCTTTCATGGCGCTGCGCTTGTTTTCAGCTCGTGCCCATGGTCAGTAAACCTTCAGCCACTCCGAACAAGTATGAGCAAGTTCCGTTCTCAGCAAGAGGTAAGGATCGGGGCCTGCACAGACAAACATGCCGCAGATGCGGCAACAGGACTCCATCACAATTGGTCTTTTCTGGTTGGGGAGGTGTTCAAAACTCGAAGGTCGTTCGCTCTCTGCCATGTCTCGGCCTCACACGAATGCCCAACCCGTGGAGACCTGAATGTCAACGTAGCCGCTTGGAGGGGTTCCACGGGCTGACGGGAGATTGCACTTGAGAGCAGATTAGGCAGTAATCATATCGTTGTCTGTCTGGAATCAGACCCAACCACCTACCACTTTATGTGCAGGCAGAATGTGGGCCCAAAAGTACAACCCGCAGTAGTAGCTACAGGCTGAGACCCATCAGGGTATCTTCGCTCGCGGGGAAGATCCCTGACTGATTGTCAGCAGCAGAGTAGAGGAGTGCGTGACCGACCGTCAGTGAGGTGAATCACGGGAGAGGGTGTCGATGAGACCAAGAAGCCCCGCAGAACGTTGGCCAGGATGGTATGTAGATCATCCTTCTGACAAGCCCTGCGGGGCTTTTCTATGCACGACGTCAGTATCCACGAACCGCAAATCGCTGTCGGTGATGGCGGTCACGGGGCTGTGGGTTGGTAGTGGCTGCATCTGCAGCCCTGTGCGGAGTTGCAACCGCGCTCGCATTTGTGGGGGTTGAACTTCTGTTGGATAGAGGATTGCGCTCGGCCTGTCTCGCATCCCCAGAGAAATTGCAGAACACGGACATAACCAGCGAATTGATCTAACCCCTCTGGGCGTAGGCGGTATCGACGAGTGGATAAGGAAATCCTATGTCGAATGTCCTGCCCCAGGTACACGTGCGCCTGATTTCGGGCTGCAAGGAATCGAGCCTTACAAGGCAACAACTACGTTGGGCTTCAATGTCCGGGTCACAACCCAGAGTGACATCTGCACTTGTTCCATGTGACATGAAGTGTTCGGCTGGTGCTGTACACAAGATAAGAGACGAGAATCGTGGGGTCGGCGTGCTTACACCATACGGATTGGACATCATAGAAAGCTGCCTGAGTTGCAAGATACGAGTAGAACATCTCTTTTGCGATCTTTCCGCCGCTGCCTTGGAGACTTTCGAAGCTGTTAAGTATGCCACCGAGTATCCCAAGGCTGCTGTGCTGTTTGTCGAAGGCCAAGTGTCGCGCGGCATCTTTGTGTTGTGCAAAGGCCGAGCAAGCTTTCCGCTTGCTCGACCGATGGTAGAACCATAATTCTGAACATTGCCGAAGCCGGGGAAGTTATGGGATTGAGCGCCACCGTCAGCGGCACGCCCTATGAATTGACGGCGGAAACTGTCGAGCCATGCCAAGTGAACTTCGTGAAGCGCGACGATTTCCAGCGGCTCCTGAGAGAGCACAGCGATGTCTGCCTACATGTCGCCGAACAACTGGGCGACAAATACAACGCCGCGTGCCGCGAGATTCGTGTGGTCGGACTACCCCACTCAGCAACCCAGAGATTGGCGAAGCTACTGCTCGACTGGAGCGCGCAAAACGGGGAAGCGGCTAAGGCCGAGCCGCACGTGAAGCTTGCCTTCACCCATGAGGAGATGGCACAAATGATCGGCACTTCCCGAGAGACCGTGACCCACTTGTTGAGCGACCTGAAGAAGCGGCAGATCGTACAGAAGAAGGGCTCAATCCTAATCATACGGAACAAGGCGGCGCTTAAGGCCTTGGCTCACATGCAGTAACGGGGCACCCACGCCGCTGGAGACGCTTGGGGGTCAACGCCATCGGCGATGTTCGAGTTTGGCCGTATGCCTCAACAATCCGGGACGAAGTCGCCTGGCTTCTCCGACTGCTAGCCAATCTTAATAATGTGCGTAGATGCTCTTTTGGCTACCTTGGCGACAACCCCTTATTGCGTTCCTCTTCACACGCCCAGCATTGAATCGAGGACGGGGGCTTTTCTTCTGTAGGATTCTCTTGGCGTAGCGTGATCATGTGCCCACATGCAAGGTAGCAGTGAACAAACGGGCTTTCCCGCACCGTGCGTACAACTCGCCGCATAATTTCCTGCTCTGCGGCCATGACAGAAGCTCGTTATCCCTACGGCGCACATATTACACCCTTGGGGGTTAGCCTTGTCGTGGTGGCTGGCGAAAGTGAAAACGCCCAGCGGTGGCCGGTAGGCATAGGTATTCAAGAACTAGTACTGATAGAACCCGCGGCCCGACTTGCGCCCCAGCCATCCGGCATCCACCATCTTGATCAGCAGGGGGCACGGCCGATACTTGGGATCGCCGAGCCCGGACTGCATCACCCGCATGATGTCGAGGCAAACGTCGAGCCCGATAAAGTCCGCGAGCGTGAGCGGGCCCATCGGGTGCGCCATCCCCAGCTTGAAGACTTCGTCCACGGCTTCGGCGGTAGCCACGCCTTCCATGACGGCGTACATGGCTTCGTTCAGCAGCGGCATCAGCACGCGGTTCGAGACAAAACCCGGCGCATCGTTCACCTCGACCGCAGTTTTCTCCAATTTCTCGGTCAGTGCTTTCACAGTTGCGAAGGTCTCGTTCGAGGTCGCCAATCCGCGAATCAACTCGACCAGCTTCATCACCGGCACGGGATTGAAAAAGTGCATGCCGATGACTTTGTCGGGCCGCTTCGTCACCGATGCCAGCTTGGTGATTGAAATGGACGAGGTGTTGGAAGTCAGCAGGACCTCGGGACGGCAGATCACATCGAGAGCGCGGAAGAGGTCGGCCTTGATCTCAAAACGCTCACTAGCTGCTTCCACGACGAAATCACAGTCGGCCAACCGCTTGTGATCGGATGTGCCCGCGATACGCCCCAGCGCCTGATCGCGCTGCTCGGCGGTCAACTTGCTCTTCGCAACCTCGCGTTCCAAATTCTTGCTGATGGTTTGCAGACCGCGATCGATGAAGCGCTGCTCGACGTCAACCAGCACCACGTTGTATCCATTCTTGGCGAAAACGTGGGCGATGCCATTGCCCATCGTGCCCGCACCGATTACTCCGACTGTTCTGATGTCCATGATTGCCTCAAGTGACCTTAGGTATGAAGCTTATTCCGATTTCCATGATTGATTTGCCAAGTGCGTGAAGGAGACCTGCCAAACTAGATTTCCGCATACTAGCCCCAATATCCATAAAAGGGATCAATTATCAAAATCGGAATTTACCATCGATATAAGCTTGCGCCCCAGGTCCAGCCCGCGCCGATGGACACGAGCAACAGTAAATCACCTGCGTGAAGGAGACCGCGCCGGTTGACTTGGTCCAGGAGCAGCGGAACCGTGGCTCCAGCAGTGTTCGCGTACGACTCCAGATTAGTCTGTATCCGTGGAAAAGGAATATTGAGTACCTCGGCGATTCTCCTGAGGACGCCAGCTGTGGCCTGGTGC
Organism: uncultured Acidobacteriaceae bacterium; assembly: GCA_963728805.1. GTDB lineage: Bacteria > Acidobacteriota > Terriglobia > Terriglobales > Acidobacteriaceae > Bog-257. The sequence continues at coordinate 24,453 of CAVSLE010000017.1, read as the reverse complement.
GGAACGATCATCGAGACGTCTTCGAGTCCCAGTCCGTTGATGCGGAGAACCTCCTGAATACACTCGGGTACCGCGGTTGTAGCCTTCTGAAAAACCGCTTTTCCGTTCATTGTGAAGTAGGCGTCCCCCGGATAGATCGTGAAATGATTCATGCCCTCGCCCTCGGCGAGCAGAATGCTTGAAAAGAGCCCATTCCTTCGCTCCTTCCTCTCGAGCACCACCGCACCGGCACCGTCTCCGAAGACGACGCAGTCGCGGTGGTTCCAGTCCGTGACCTTTGAGAAGGTATCGGCACCGATCACCAGCACACGCTCGTACGTACCATTCTGGATGAATTGGCCGGCGATCGTGATGCCGTAAATAAACCCAGCACACACCGCCGCCACATCGAAAGCGGCGCAGCGGTTGTGAATGCCCATCTTGGTTTGCGCTATACATGCCGATGAGGGCATCTTGCGGTCGGGTGTCGCCGTGGAAACGATGATCAAGTCAACATCGTTGGGTTCGAGCCCCGCCGAAGCGATTGCCTCGAGTCCGGCACGGGCAGCAAGGTCTGATGTGTATTCCTCTGGTTCAGCGATGTGCCGCTCGCGAATCCCCAGCGTATCGACCACCCACTGCGGTGAGGTCGCCAAGTTTGCGACCACTTCTTCGTTGGTCAGAATCTTGGACGGAACGTAAGAACCGGTGGATTTGATGCAGACACTATCAAAATGGCTGTTTCCGCTTCTCATCCCTACCTCCGGTCCCGCGAACAGAAAGAGCAGATCGCGGAGAAGGATTCACAACGAGGCCGCCTCTACCGTCAGCCTGTTTGTTTGAAGCGGGTGGATGGGGCGAAAACCTATACCGTAAAAGTTGCTGTATCCTACCGGCTATGATCGTCTCCCCTGGCTACGAGCGTTTCCTATGCACTGAGTCACACTGCTGTGTGATCTTAAACCGGACCAGCACCCGGGGAACGCCTGTGATCGCCTGAAACGACGTATGGTTAGCCCATCTCGCCGGTCACTTGGTGGGTTGTGGGCAATCCGAAAATTAATCGCGCCTATATTCTCACTTGGCAAAAATCGAATGTTCCCGCACAATCCTGAGTTTTCGCTTTGCCATTGTTAACCGCTCTCTTTATTCGCGGCCTGGCCGGAGTGGAATTTCTTATGCGCTTTGGCGACGTGGCGGTTGAATGCTTGAATATGCGAGTCTCCCTTTTCCTCGGTGGTGGGACCTCTTGAGGGGATCGGGATTGTCTTTCCACACTCCGAGCAGGCCCAAGTTCCTTCACTTCTCTCAACCAACTTTGCCATGCCGCAAGTTTACGCTTGGTCGGGTCGCGGCTGAAACATTAACACCGGAACACCGTCCTTAGGCCACCTTTCTCTTCGCTTTGTCAGCCCACTCCGAGCCCTTGTCAATCCAATCGCTCGCTCGATTACTGAGGTCCTCCACTGCGTTGTGCGCGCCTTCGTACTTGCGGCGCAACATTTTACGCGTTCGTTTGCCACTTTGTGGGGTGATCAAGAGCGCGATAAGAGCGCCCGCTACAGCTGCAAATCCGATGAACATGATCGAGGTGTCTCTCGCCCAGCAGAATAATATTTGCGCACCACAGGTCTGCTGGAACTTATGGCCTGTTCACACTATTGCGCCGGCTGTACCACCAGATCGTCCGCCAGCTTGAAGCGCACAATCGCCTCCGCCGGTATCTCGATATCCCGGTTGCCGGTCAATCCGGCGGCGACGGTTCCAGCGCCACCACCCACCAAGCCGCCCACTACCAGCCCTACGCCGCCGGTGGCCAGGCCACCCACCAGCATGCCCAGCCCCGACCCTCCGGCAATCAAGGTCGTCGAACGTCTGCCCTTGCCCTTCTTGCTGCGGCCCAGGTCCCTTGTCGTCAGCGGGTACTGTGTCCCACCCAGCGTTAGTGAGGTCAACCGCAGCTTCAGCAGCGATCTGCCTTTGAAGTGTCCCCGCCGATGCGACGCATCCACCACGCCACCCACCAGCGTACCCTTCGGCACCAACTCACTGTTGTCGCTGGCCAGCACCGGTTCCACGATCTCGCCGGTAAACGTATCGCCCGCGTGGCTGGTTTTTACGCTGATATGTTGATCGATCCTTATAGTCAACGTCGTGCCGGCCGGAATGCTCACGCTGACCGGTTGCGGCACCGCGGAAACCGTCGGATCCGAGGGTGCTGGAAGGGGCTCCCCCGCCGCGGGCGGTGTTACCGTCGTGGTTAGCGCCTCGTTCGTCTGCCCCGCCGCCTTCGGCTGCACCACTGTGGTCGTCGTGGTGCCATTCTTGTCTACGGAAACGACCTGCTGCGCCTGGCCGGTGGTAGCCGCCTGCTTCTTGGCCTGATCCAGCGCCTGTTCCTGCTTGGATTTGCATCCCGAAAGGATGGCCGATACTACCAACAACAGCACCAGCACCGGCTTCCGTCCGGTGCGAACCAATGAGTCTGAATTGAACATGTCGATCCTCTTTAGCGGGTCTGCAAAAGACCTATTAGTGTAGAGCGATCTTGACGCCAGCCTGAGGGCTGGCTCTACAGGGTCTACGCCATTCTGACACTAATCTGGAGATCAGCTTTACCAGAGCGTTTCTCTTTATCACTTCTCCGGCAGCACCGGCAGAATCACCCTGTTTACCGCCGTTCGATCATCGCGTAACTTGACGTACAACTCGGCTCCAGCGGGATGTGCCACGGTCAATGTCGACCCAGCGAAACCATTGGGCACCGGGGTGCTCTGCTGAAACTGGGCGTCAGCTGAGACGGAGTCCAGTAGATACAAATCCGTTCCCTGCAAAGTGCATTGCTTGTCCGGAGCGTCGGGGCAGCGCAACTCTTTCAGTGTCGGCAGCCGGACCAGGGTCATCAGCGGCTGCCAGTCTCCCTTCTCCCCGTTCGCATCAACCGGTCGAAAGTGCAGCGGCCCGAAAGCCGAAGGTCCAAGGCTCTTCAGCGGATCAAGCGATGCCAACACGGTCTGCGAATCTTGCAGCATTAGAGTTCCATCGGCGATGCTGAGAAGAACATGGACCGATTCATCCTCGGTCGCAATCTCGATCTTCTCATCGCGCAGAAACGTCTCCGGGACCTCTGTCTTCAGGGAGAACGAAAGCTGCGCATTCTGCGGCAGCTCATCTTGGCCTTCTAGGTGTATCGCTGAGGAGGTTGTTGTCGCATCTGGCTGGACATTCTTGCTGATCAGAGTCACCTTTGGTCGGGGCGGCTGGACCGTGGCAGCCAAGTCCAGCACGCGGCCGTCCTTCAGCGAGACGTGCGCCGTTTGCTTTTCTCCAGAACGCAATCCGCCGACATCCGCCGAACTCGATGCCGACACTTGCAGTTCATCCTCATTGCCTTCGCGCTTCCGTCCCGCAGGCGCAAAGTGGATTCCGTCGATTTCCAGATTCGCAACCTCATCCAGGCGGGTTCCCTTCAGCGCGCCCTGATGATCCCCGGCGGCGATCGTGAAGCTGTCCAGGTGCCCCGCGTCCGAATAGGTGTGCAGCGTTACTTCGTCGAGCTTCGCCAGTCCAAATTGTTTCATTCGCATGGTGAGCGGTCCGGGCGCCACATCCTTCAACGAGATCTCAACTTGGAGTTCGTCGGGATTGGTCATCTTCCGGCTCGTCTTGAGTTTCTTGCCGTGCTGGTCCTCAACACTCACATCCTCCACGCACGCCGCTGCGTCAGAGTGCAAATGCAGCACGTCCTCGCGCCCTACGATGAGCGCGTTCTGGTCCGCCGGCGCGATCGTCCATGGAGCCGAGTGCGCTGTTTGCATATGGAACGTCGGCCCTTCGAACGATTCAAATCCCCAATGCCCGCGCAGTGTCCCACTCATCTGCGGATCGAGTCCTTCGCTCTTCACCGCATTCGTATCAACCACGAAACCGCCGCGCGCTGCATCAGCTTTAGCGGGGAGGTCCATGGAAGCGCCGGACTTACTCCAGACGTGAAGAACAAAATCGTGAGCAAGACTCGTCGAGAACACCAACGGTGCGCCTTCCACCGGCAGCACCAGAGAAGAACGTTGCAGGCAGTGCACGGCTTTGGGGTCGACGGCCCGCAGCGGCGGCAACTGCGGCGCTACCACTGCCGGCAACCCAATCACCAGCACCGACTTCGGTTTGCGAAACGAGGGCGCGGCATTGAGCTGCAAGTTGAGCAGGTCAGTTTTCGGTAGCGCCAGCGCGGGAATGTACTGATATTCTGGGGTACGGAATGCTGTCATCAGGCGGACAACGTCGACGACCGCTCCCACGTATGGACTATAAAATCCGCCTCCGGCCAATGGTGTGGCGCTGAGGGTGCCCGCCAAATCGGCCGAGGGTCCCGACGCCAGCTGGGCGATCATCGACTGGCTGTGCGAATCGTCAAGCACGAGTTGCTCGGAGTTCTGCATCAGGCAAGACATTTGCTGTTCGGCGGGCTTCTCAAAACACTTATTGTCGACCTTGATGTTCAGACTTCGCGCCAATAGCGTCGATTTTTCCTTCAACTCGTTGGGATCGGTATCGGAGGTGTTCCTGACTGAGCTCAGGTAAACGTCCAGCCGCGAGCGATCCAGGCTTGCCCGATCCAAATCCTGCGAAGCACGTACGAAAGCTCCCGGCTTGCCGCGCACGGTAGTGCGAAGGGCACTGAAGTCGCCGCCGGTTTCCGGAGCGAGAAACAACAATACCTGCTCAGCGCCTTTGGGAACCGTCACCACCACACCCCTGGTGCGCACGTGCTTGTCCCAAGTCTCTATCTTGGTGAACCAGTTTTCGGGAGGCGGATTTGTCGATCCGCGAAGAAACGCGACGATCAGCAGATAGTGCGCGCTTTGCGTCTCCGGAAATGCCGGATGCAGCCAGATCCGATCACCCTCTTGCAGATTTGGGACCTGCGCAATCGGCAGTTCCTTGCCGTCCCGTGTCACGCGCACTTCAACGTGAGGACCGGGTAAGTCGAAAGCCGCGGTATCGGAATAAACCAAAGTCGGCAGGGACAACAAAGTCAGCAAAACTCGAGTCAAGCCCAAACGCAAAACCATTATGACTACTTAGAAGCAAATCCGACCTGCCGAGTCTAGAGCCGAAAGCAGTGCCACTACCTCGGCGGCCTCTGGTGCGGCTGAGTTGAGCATCTTCAAGCGTTCCGAGCTGGTGCCATACAGAACGACGAAGTCATCCCACTTCCAGCATTCGATGCGCCATTACTCTGCCTATCGCGACGCTGGCGCCAGCTGTTCCGCTTGAATGCTCTCGAGGAGCGGTACGGCTAGCGCTGCACCTGCACGTTCCACAGCCCGCAAGATCTCGAGCAGCAATTCCTGTTGAATTTCGAGGAATACGTCGTAGTCGGGTGTCCTAACGTAGGCGAATACCTCGACATCGAGCGAATAAGTGCCGATTCCGATAAAGCGAACGGGGATATCGCCAGTTTCCACGTTCGGGTGTTCGCTCAGAATCTCCCGAACTGACGCGAGCACTTGGAGCAACTGATCTGAAGTCGTGTCCCGGCGGAGGTTCAGCGTCTCGTGGAACCAGATCTTGTCGCGGGCGCTGAAGTTCTCGAGTTCTATGGCTGAGAATTGACCGTTGGGCACGCTGACGATCGTTCGATCGAGCGTTCGGATGCGGGTGGATCGCAGCCCGATGTGCATCACGGTTCCGATGTGGGTACCGAATCGACAGAAATCGCCGACCAAGACGGGCCGATCGCCGATCACCGAGATGCCACCGAAAAGGTTCTCAATTGTCTTCTGCGCCGCCAGCGCGACCGCGAGGCCGCCCACGCCGAGGCCTGCCAGTATCGTTGCTGAGTTGTAGCCCCATGCGCTCAGTACGGCCAGGATCGCGATCAAAAAGAGAGATAGCTTGAGAATCTGCCTGCCCAGAGGAAGGACGGAATAGGTCATCGCCTTCATGCGAGGGTCCAAGTCGGGAACGCCAACGCTCTGCGATGAAATCGATCGCGGCCGAGCCAGCCCAGGCTAATCCAAGGAAGAAGGCCATCGCCAGCGCGCGCCCTATATACAACCGTGGCAATGCGGACGGCGACGCAAGCTCTATCGCACCGCGAAAACCTGCTAGTCGCCAGACAAACCCGCGCAGGTTCACGAAACGCGGCTGGCATTTGCATTCATTAGCCGCCGGAACATGAAAACAATCACACGAGAAATGAGCCCCGCCGCAAACCAGAGCACGAAACCGATGACCACCAGAGCAATCCAGCGCCACAAAGGCGTGTCGAGTATTTCATGGTCACCAGCACCTGCGGCAGCTTCTTCTCAAATGGCTGTCTCGGCGACAAGCTGGTGGGCCTTCGGAATCAGCGGGATGGTGTCCGCAGAGACGAGCCAGACCTTGAATCCCGGGCTTCAGCTCCACACGCTCCAGATCCAGCTCCAGGGGATGTCCGTTGACTTGGAAAGTGGCAAGGCGCTCCCGAGAAGGCGATAGGCCGTCAGACAGATCTCCCTCCGGACTGCGGCTCAGCGTCGCGATATCGAATGGCGTATCGTCCAACAGATCTTCCAACTGTTGGGCAAGTTGCGGACCCTTCTTTTCGCGGTCTGCGGGGGACATTTGACGCAGGTCGAGATAGTGGGCCGCCTTTGAATATTCGCGCGCGTGGCAAGCCTCAAGGAACTGGAAAATCGCGTCTTGCGGGGTAGTCCGGCCGAGCGGATCCCTTGGCGGCTCAGAACTCCGCGCGGGCAGGGTGGCCGCTAGAAGAATGACAACCAAAAGTCTCGGCATCAGCTTGATTCTCCAAAAGGCCTCTAGACTCCTGCCAGGATTCAGGAACCCGGTTGCAGCCGCTCGATAACCGAAATCCTCAGAGGCGCTGAGGATTCCTCTACATTGCTAGTCGAGGAGCCTACTGCGGCAAGAACAGCCCTTTGTGCTAATAACCGGGGTCGTTCTCAATGCCCGTTCGCTTTCGGCGCACGCATCGGCATGCGCAGGACCCACAGCCCAAAGCAGCCTTTGAGCTCGCATCCGGGCTGTATCTTATTTTCGCGGCTGAAACATGACCGCCGGAACGCTGTCCTCAGGCGATCTTTCTCTTCGCCTTATCAGCCCACTCCAAGCTCTTGTCAATCCAGTCGCTCGCTCGATTACCGAGGTCCTCCACTGCGTTGTGCACGACTTCGTACTTGCGGCGCAACGTCTTACGCATCCGTTTGCCACTTTGCGGCGCGATCAAGAGCGCGATAAGAGCGCCGGCTGCAGCTGCAAATCCGATGAACAGCATGGTCGATGCATTGTTTCGATGGCTCATTGGTCCCTCCTTCCCTCAGGGAGATCCGGGTAGTGTCCTATTAGGGAGGACACCACCGAATTCACTTTCGATGAACAACATTGATGCTCTTCTTGCGGTAGCTAATTTTGCTGTGCGTCTGGCTTGACATCCGGAGGCACCGTTTTCGCGTCAGGAGCAGTTGTCGCATCCGGAGGCACCGTTTTCGCGTCAGGAGCAGTTGTCGCATCCGGAGGCACCGTCTTCGCGTCAGGAGCAGTTGCCGCATCCGGAGGCATCGTATTCGCCTCAGGAGCAGTTGTCGCGTTCGGAGCTACCGTGCTCGCGTCAGGAGCAGTCGTCGCATTCGGAGCCACCGTCTTCGCGTCAGGGCCAGTTGTGGTATTCGGAGCTACCGTGCTCGCGTCGGGAGCAGTCGTCGCGTTCGGAGCTGCCGGGCGCGCATCCGGAGGAGCTGTCCTGGTCGCACTGGGAGCCGTCTGTGCACTCGGAGCCGAACGCCCGGCACGCTGCGCGAAGCAAACGCCAGTCAACAAACTCAGCAACAATCCAGCAAGAATCACTTTTTTCATGTACTTGTCCCTCCTACAACATTCGAATACTAGGTGCACGAATGTTGCCAATAACTACCGCAAAGGAAACACTAGGGTTATCCAGCCGCTTAGGCCAATTGTGGGAAACTTTTACTCGCACGTGAAGATCTGGCCGATGTAGGGACTTACTGCAAGACTCAGGGAAAGGGCGTCGGTTCAAGCTGGGGTGGCGCTTTTAGGACAACCACTGGGTTGTGTCTCGTATCAGATCAAATAGTAAGAGTTGTCATTCATCAAATAGGCCATTGCATGAACTGGCCTCTCGCTTGTCGGGTTCATGGATCCTTGTTAAGTCAGGGCAACCATGCTACGCGCCGACGCGAACCTGTCCTCGCGTTGTCAAGCCTGCATCACGATTTGGTAAGTTCTCAAAAGTAACGAGCCCTGACAACGCTCATCCACCGACCTGATCCCGCAAGTCACTTCCCACTCGTTGCCTACGGCTTATCAAACGTAAAGGGAGCAGTAAGCGTAAACTCAATCCGCTTGCCTGGATCGAACTCCACTTTGGCGGCGCGAAACACCGCAATCACCGGACTCGCGGCCGCGCCTGGGTCGGAACCCAAGGCCATGTCTGTTCCGGCCCCCGCGCTAGATGGCGCTGCGGCCTCGACCTTGGCAGCGACCGCGCCTTTCTCTTTCTTATAAAAATCGCTCTCCACTTCCAGTTTTCGTCCGTTCATCACCAAGCTGATCAGTTCGAGTCGCACCTCAGCTTTGCCGTGCAGATGACCACCCTTTTTGTCCTCCACCATCCTCACGTGCGCCTCGGTACCGCGTGGGATCAGGACGCGGTCGTTGGCGATCAGCGAGGGATCCACGATGCCGGTCAATAGGTCACCGGCGTGACCGTGGCTGGAGTCCACCTTGTCGGCGATGCGCACTGAGATCACCATGCCAGGCGACAGTGTGATACGCTCGGATTCGCCAGGCGAAGTCACGGGCTGGTTCTGGCCCGGTTGCGCCGGGACTGCGCCTTCCTGCGCACCTCCTGCGTTATTGTCAGCCTGCTGTCCGCAGCCTAGCGCGGGCAACCGCGATGCTGCCTGCGCATTGCGCAATGGACTCAAAGCCAATTGCGTGCACACCGTCAGCACAAGAACTAAACACCAATGCTTTGCTGCTTTCATTGACTGACCTCCGCCCAACAAGCTGCCGCCTGAGCCGCAAAGCCGGCGATCAAGGCGGGGCCAAAGTGTCTGCTAGCCCCATAAGGTCACCTCGCCCTACGAGCGGTCACCTGACATCCGGACGGCAAGTCAAGTTGGGGTTTACTCGTTCGTTAAAGAGATTGGATGTGAGTAGTTCACATAGAAGATGTGCCAGAAGGATCTTTCCTTCATGGAACGCGAAGATCGCCAGCACCAGAAAAAATTACAGATCACCGGCGATTTCTCCTCAGATGCTCAGCCCGCGGGATGACAACTCGTTTGGCGGATCGACTGGACGCGTACGAATCGGGGTTCGTGACGCCGACATCTGCGCGAGACCTCATCGCTCGATTCACTTTTCGAGTGCGGCGAATGCATCTGCGGATTACTGTTCCCAATCTAGGGTCGCCGTGCTCGACGCAACAGCAGTGGACGAAGCGCGCGCGGAATCGTTTGGCACAAGTGAATTACAGCTACTTATACCAACTTTTGCCCGATTTCTTAGCAGCCCCTTCGAGAAGCAATCCCTGATGCGAGGTGCTGGCCACTGGAATGGCTGTGGTTGCCCGGAGTTTCGACGCGATCACTAGCGCAACTTCCGGCTTCTTGATGTCAAGTTTGCCCTTGAAGAAGGCACCCTCTTCGATCGAAATCCGCGCGGTCGACATGTCGCCTGTAAAGGACGCGCTTCTAAACAATTCGACGCGATCGCTGGCCTGGATGTCACCTTCCACCCGCCCCTGCACAATCACGTGGCGGGCTTCGATATTCCCGCGTATGCGGCCTTTGGGACGGACGGTCAGGCGCTGACCGGGTAGAGTGATCGGGCCCTCCACTTCGCCGTCCACAACCAAGGCTTCATTGCCCGAAAGTTCGCCTTTCACCATCAGCAACTCTCCAACGAAGGTGGTAGGGTGGCTTTGCACGCTCTGGCTACGCAGAGCTTCAGCCGCGGACGATGGCGCACTCGCAGCCGGAATTGACTTAGAGGAGGACGTGCTCGTCCCTTTATCTGACGTCGAGACTTCATCTTCGCTTCGCGATGACTTCCACATGATCTTGACCAAGATCTCCCTTCTGATCTCCTAAATGGCCAGTAAGATCCCTGCTCGCTTCGTATTTGTACCAGGTGCACCTTTATCAGTGGCTGGAAGCGAACCGCTATGGCCGCTGCTTGACGGATGGCGACCTATGATGCCTTTTCACTCGAAGGTTGAAGCGGCAAATCTATGTCCGACGCAATTTTTGCGCACCACAGCAATAAGAAAAGGCTGTGACTTTGGTTATGCTCCATCCGCCAACTCCTGCGAGGGAGTCAACAACGTGGACGCATGTACCGTCACAGCCCTTGATGCGATCACTGCTTTCGCAGTTCCAAGCCCCAACGGTCGCCTCGCAGCGCCGTCGGTTTTTTCGGGTCTGGAGGTTCAGCAGGTCACCCCGCCAAACCCATCACCCAGCTTACTTCAGACCAGCTACTTTTACGTTTGCCAGCCCTTTTCTGCCGTCGACAGGGGCGATACTAATACAGCAATTTTAATTGTCAACGCCCAAGATTGGTGCAAACGCAATAAGTTTTGAGGTACGGGATGCTTTGCCCAAATGACAGAAAGCAGGCGAGTTCTGATTTCTGCTCTGGGGTTATCCAAGATCAATTTACATCTTATTCACAGGGCGGCAAAACAAGTCCGTGTTATGACTTGTCATATAGATAAGGAATTCGATGTCTGATCTCGTGGCCTATGTCGACGGCAGCTCGCACGGCAATCCCGGGCGGTCGGGCATTGGAGTCGTGATTGAGAGTCCGGACGGAGAAAAGACCCGAATCGCCAAATCGATCGTGCATCAGGACAACAACGTTGCCGAGTACGTTGCCCTGCTCGAGGCCCTGCAGCACGCCATCGCGGTCAACGCCGGGAGGCTTCGTGTTTATTCGGATTCCGAAATCGTCGTCAAACAAATGACGGGCGAGTATGCTTGCCATAGCTCGCGTCTACATTCCCTCAACTGGACCTGTCGCAAACTGGCGTGTTCGGTTGATTTCTCGATCGAGCACATCCGCCGCGAGCATAACCAAGAGGCCAACGAGCTGGCCCACCACGCGGCGCGAGTCCGCGAGGAATCGTGAAGCGGAAAACACTTGTCGTTCGCTAAGACCTCGAATTGCAGTTCAGTTTGAACACCATCAGAACGGCATCAGCCAATTTGTGCATCGGTAGAGATGGGAAAAAGAAAGGCGAGTTAGGCCGAGGCCTTTCGCTTCCCCACGCGCGAATCCGTATCGGTTTGTCGCCACCACCCATGTTATTTCAAGGTCCCGTCGCACAGCCGCCGCTTCACTTGGGAGTTCACCCATTGAACCCGCATCTTAGAAGTCTTATTGAGGTGCAAATAGAGAAGCTCTTGCAGTAACCAAATACGTCATATCAGATCCCTCCTTATTGGCGCAATGCGAGTTCCAAGCAGAAGATGATGTCTGAAGGTTCTTCGCCTTTGGCAGCAACACGGCAAACTCTCGGTTCATTCCACCGAAGCCATTTTGGGCGCGGTAGCGGTAACAGACGGTGTCGTCCTTCAGCAAGGTCACGGCTTCAAACTTAACGCTTTCAGGATTACGAGCCGCTGCAATTATGCTAGCTCCGCCCATAACGGCGCGCATGTTTCTCGTTGACTCCCTCGCTGCTTCATTTTCTTGTCGGGGAGCGTTCTTCGGCCTCGCGGATAAGTTGTGCTTGATCAGGGGGCTTCGGAGAAGAACACCCCGTCAACAAGGTGGAAGCGAAAATCGCGATCCCAATAAACCGCACGTTTCGGGTGTAGCTTGTGCCCATGCTGTTCTCAGCTCCCAGAATTCCGGACTATGCTGGCTTATCCTTACCAAGCACCCAGGCGATAAGAGGGTTTTCGTTCTGACCTGCCACTGCTTCAGGTTAGAGACTCGCGGTCGGGGCGTCGCCTAGCAAGCGTCTGGACAGTAACCGCATCGTAACCGCGCGGACCAACCTTGCCTTCTTTGTAGACCTCTAAATCAAAAGCATTTTCGAGAGCGGCTCGTACCTCTCCGGCCTTGGGTAGATCAAGATAGTTTCTTCCACATCCGGGAAATGTCTCAAGGAGAAGATATCCACCTGGCGACAGCGAACTCGCAAAAAATGGAAACAGAGCGGGCGCCAGGAAATGGATATTGAGAATGCCTCCGACAGTGGATGGACCGAAGGGCCACGGATCTTTGACCAGGTCGAGGCCCTGAAGAACTAACTGCCCCGGGACCTTACTAAACAAAGTGCGGCTCAAGCGCGCCCGGCGAGCCCGAAGAGCAGTTAAATCCTTGTCCACGCAAATTACGGTGCAGCCGAGCTGGAGCAGCAGCACAGCGTGTCGTCCTGCGCCACAAGCGACATCGAGAATTGGCTGACCGGCCGCAGCATCAACCAATTTTGATGCAAATCTTCGCACCATTGGGGACGACTCCGATAATGCAGCGGCGTAACGGCGCGTGGCTGTTTTTTGCTTCGTCAATGTTCCGAGGAAACCTGCCTGTGCCGCCAATATAACCTCCGCGTTCAACTACAACTGACAGGTCCGATAGCTCTGCTATGTACATCCACACCTGACGCGAAGAATCCGCAGCATTGGTGTTTCGCTTCGCAATCTTCGCAGGCGTCGATAAAGACATTTTTCCAGTCAGAAATGCTCTGTCGAGCATAACGCCATAATTCTGGACTGATCGTGCAGAGTTGGTGGTTGTAGATCGATACAGGAACTCGATGTGATTCAAGAACGCAAACGGCAGCCGCTGGCGCGCATTTCGCTTCTGGTTTCGTCCGGGCTTCTCGACGGCAGGTTCATCGGTCTGCGTCAACAATTTTTCAATCCGCGCCCGTAACGGGCTCTCAAAGAAATCGATCTCTACGACTTCCAGAAATCGACGCCGAATGCGGTTCAGTGTTCCTGCTGGTCTTTGCGCTGGGGACAGTGACAAGAACTTCTTTAATTCGTGCAAGAGCTTCTGGTAGTCATGTGAGCGCGCATCGATAAAAAGGTGCTCCAACCGATCTGTCGGCAGATCGTCAAAACCCTATGCCTGAACCACGGAGGCCTGTCCTTTGTAGCTGCGAATGACTGAGGCGAGCCACTCCATGCGTTCCTGGTTCATCGCTGAGTTGGGGAGAACGTAGCCTGAGCTACGCAAGGGCAGCATTCCGTAGCGCTTCAATTTTCGCCAGATCTCCACTCTCTGGCTGGCGCTTTTTGCGGGAAGCGAAAACACGAGCAGCAGCCACGAAACCGGTGATGCTTTAGCTAAGGCCATTGCAGATATGTTATATGTGTAACAGAACGCTGACAAGATGTTCTGCCGAGCCATGAAATGGAACCGCATGCATCACTCGCCGAGGGCGTAGGAGCGCAGCCGAACCTGCGAGAATTCCTGCTCTACTTTCTCCGCCTTGGAACTCTTGGTTTCGGCGGGCCGATTGCCTTAGCGGGCCATATGCAAAAGGATTTGGTTGAGGATCGGAAATGGATTTCAAGTCAGGACTACGTTGAGGGCTCGCGTTTGCTCAGCTTTCGCCCGGCCCACTTGCTGCCCAACTCGCAATGTATCTCGGTTGGGTACGGGCGGGATCCCTGGGTGCCACCCTCACCGGAGTTGCTTTCGTTTTTCCGTCGTTCCTATTGGTAATGGTCCTAGCGGGCCTCTACACACATTACGGGCGTTTGCCCTGGATTCAAGGGATGTTCTACGGCATCGGAGCCGCTGTCATCGCGATTATTGTTCGGAGTGCCTACAAACTCGTTCGCTCGACCCTGAAGAAGGATTGGCTGCTCTGGGGCCTGTTTGCAGCACTTGCAGTCACTACAGCCTGGAGGGAATCTGAAATCATGTGGCTCTTCCTACTGTGTGGGTTCTTTTCGATGTTTATCAAAGCACCCCCACGTGTGAATCGGGCATACTTCGCAGTGTCCGCATCCCCGCAGTTGGAAAACTTGCTCACGGGTGCCCTGGGTCCGGCTACTGCTGCCACGTTAGGCACCCTCTTTCTGTTTTTCCTGAAGGCTGGTGCTTTCGTTTTCGGCAGCGGTCTGGCGATTGTCCCGTTTCTCTACGGCGGCGTTGTCGGCAAGTTCCATTGGCTGACGGAGAGACAGTTTCTTGACGCCATAGCTATAGCCATGATCACGCCCGGTCCAACTGGCCTCGATATGAACGAATTAGGTCGCGAATCAGGCGAATCATGCCGCGATGTCCTTATCTTGCTTTGAGGGGCCCGGTCGACTGGCTGCGCACCTTCACAAGCGGCGGGCACACTCGATCTATTTCAATGCTGTCCAACTTTTATCGGGATTGAACTCTGTCACCGCCTTCGCCAAATCGGCAGTGTCTTTGCCAAGATTGTTTTGATACACCACTCGATGCTGATCGATGATGAAGGTCATCACGCCGGTGTCACCGTACTGAGCGGGATACGCGATGTACGCGAACCCCCGTGTCATCTTTCCGTTAACGACATAGTTCTTCGCGCCACCGTTGACGTCAGCACCCTGCTTATCCAACCGGCGGAAATAGTAGCCATAAAACGGCTGGTGCGAGTCAGGCTTGACGGCGTATCCCTCTTCCGAGGCGAACGCCACCAGCGGCCCGAGTGGGCTGCGAGGCTGATCCTCTGGCGATTCCCAATACAAACCGTTCTGTTTGCCAGGGTCGCTGATCAGCTTCTGTGCGTATTGCTTTAGGCCGTCATGCCGTTGCGAGAAATACTCGGCTTGGGCATCTGCGAGCGCCACGCAAACATCGATGGCCGCGATCTCATCCCGCCCGATCCGTCGCGCCACGATCTCCTCTTTGCCCGCGACGGCGTCGAAATACCAATGACCGGCGGCGTTCTTCAGCGGGATTGGGAATGCCTGGTTGTCTGCGCCAACTAGGAGCAATTCGCTCCCGTCGCCCAGTTTTCGCCACCGGTTCATAACCTGGTAGGCCTGCACAAATCCGTCGAGTGAAGCTTTATCCTCGGAGGCATTCCCGGTGTAGATAAGGTCCTTGGTCCCGGGACCAAAGAGAGCCAGAACCGTATCTTGATTGCCCGATCTGGCTGCTTCGAAAAGGCCTTTGCCGGCGTCATCTGGCGATGCGAAGGTTCTTGGGGAGGCTTGGGTAGGAGCAGGCTGTTCCTTGTTGCTACATGCACCAATCGAAAGCAGTATTGCGGCAGCCACCATTAGCCGCGAGAAACGCGACATTAAACTTGCACGATTGCGAGCTAAGTCGAACATTCTGATCCTCCGATGGTTCTGGGTTCTCTCGCTGCTTGACTTCGATCTTTAAGCTTAACGACGGCCGCCCCAGCCGCCACGGCCGCCCCAACCGCCACCACCGCCACGGCTGCCCCAGCCTCGGGCGCTCGCAGATCTGGATCCCCAGCCAGAGTCGCCAGAGTGGCTCCCCCAGCCGCTGAATGCCGATGAGCCGCCGCTATGGGACTCCGATCCATTGCTGCCTCCCCAACCGCGTGCAGCGTCAGAAGAACCCGCGTGCTGCCAGCCACTACCAGTGTTCTTGTAAGCGTTGCCGTTCGCGGTCGCATACTTGTTACCATTTGAGCTTTCGGCTGTCCCAACGGTTCCATTAGCGTCCGAGTAATGCTGCGTGTCGACTGTCTGGCCGTTCTTCGAGGCCGTTGAGCTTCCCCAGTTCGAATAGGCGTTGGAGCCTTGATGGGTTGCGCCATAGGCCCCCGTGTATGGGTTGTAAGCCTGCCCAACCTTTTGAGTGCCGTACGCTGTCGAGGTTGACGCGCCGCGCGCGTAAGTGCCTGTAGAGGGGTTATAGCCAGAGGAGGCGTGGGCGCTGCCGTAGGCTCCGTAGGCGGAGGCACTGGTGCCGTAATAACCGCCATGCCAGGCGCTGTTTCCGTAGTAGGCTCCGCCGTGGTAGACCGCGGCACCACCATACCAATTGCAATTCCAACTACTGTACCCCCAACCGCAGCAGCCACCGCTCATCATCGCCCCAACTGCCATTCCAGCCCCGAAGGAAAGAAGACCGGTTGCTACTACGTCAGCGGTACTGTATCCCGGTGTCGTGTATGGCGTGCCATAGATAACGGTCGGATTGTACTGCGGGACGTAGACCACCTGTGGATTCGTTGGCTGTATGACAATGGTCTGGGGCGACTGCTGCACTACGGTGATCTGCGAACCAGATTTAAGATTGCCGGCTGTTTTCGCTTTGGCACGCAGCGTCTGTACAGCCGCCATCACGTCTGCTTGCTGGTTGTGATAGGCCTCGCCAAGTTGTGAAGTCCAGGAGAGGTTCTGTGCCATGTTGTTGAGTACGGACGGAAATTGAGTCAGGGCCTTGACGCTCGGATCCCAGGTCTGTTTATCCACGGCCGTCATAAGAGCGCTTCCCGTAGGCGTCTTGTTCTGTTGCACCCAATAGTTCGCGACGGCTACCTGGTCGGGAAAGGTCGCCGCATTGAGAATCTGCGCCACCAAGGCATCCGGATAAAGCGCGATAGGGGCGACCAAGCTTTGCAACTCCTCAGCGGATGCCGGCGTCCCTTGCCCCGCATAGTCGGAAGACGAACCACTGCCTGCGGCTGGTTGTGTGGCTTGGTTCTGATACGCCATCGCACCGGTTTCAGAGCCGATCACTGTAAGAACCAGCGCGATGCTCAAAGCTAAAGAGAGGCTCTGCTTTTGTAATCTAAAGGTGCTCATGTGTTCTTGCCTCCTAACAGCCTGGTTTCCGGCAGCCGCTAAGAGGCCGCCCCGCAGCTTGATGGAACCAGTCGTCGCGGTTCGCTATCTGTTTCATTACCTGATCGAACTGAAGCACGGTTTTCGAACACTTGCTCAAAGTCCTGCTGATACGTAACTGCCCCGTCACGGGGATATTTCATCTGCCAGTTCACTATTATTACAAATGTTTGGGAACTGTCACTTGCGACAGATGGCCGGGCCTGACGATCTTCAAGTTCACGACTGATCAAGAAGTCACGGTCGAAAACGATGTGAAGGTCAAAATAGACCGGTCTCTGGACTGGCTCTCCATCACCGATCATGCCGGGTAATGTCGAGTATCTTGGCATATGCGATCAAATTCGTGCCGGCAGCCCCGATCTCCCCGCAAACCCTCAGGGCAAAAGATGGTACGAGATGTCCAAGACGAGCCCTCAGGAGGGCGTCAAAGCCGCCATCGAAACTGATTGCCTCATGAGTGGGGAGCCGATCAGACGTTGAACGCTTCGCTTGAACTAGTCGGCTGTGAGTCGCCGGCGAGGGCGCTGGGCGTGACGAGCGAGCAACTGCTGACGCCGGGCAAGATTGTCGAGGATGATATTCTCGCGGGAACTGAATGCACCAACAACCCCGCCGAGGAAGTGCCGGAGCCATACGATCATCAGAATCTTTCCGGAACGTTGTCAAACGAGCTTGCTGCCAAGTCATCGATATTGCGGGTGTACGATGTTTTGACGAATGACAACGACGGAGATTATTAACAGTTCGTTAAAGAGATTGACCTGATGGTGGTGCTGGACTAGACTTTGCGGCACTGGCACAAAGCATTGTGGGGTTGAACTCCGATTCATCGAAGGCGGATGCTTCTGCTCGTTGGTTCATGGGACCCAATTCTTCGCAACCCTCCTCGCTAGCCCAATAAATTTCAACATACTCACTGGCCAACGAAGTCTCAGACGGAGGTTGATCATGTTGCAAGAGCATTTGCGGACTTCACGATGCGCTCCACTCGCAGCGCTTTTTCTGATGTTTCTGCTGGCAGCGGTGGGTGCAACAGCCCAACAGACAACGGGTGTGCCGGGTTCGCCCAGCGCCACAACCACCATCGACGGCAAGTATCTCCCGCCACCACCGCCGGCCTTCGGCGGCGTAATCAACATGAACGCCACCGACTCCAAGCCATACTGGCCGGCCCAAGTGGTGCCGCCTAAAGGCGCGCCCAACGTGCTGTTGATCATGACCGATGATCAGGGCTATGGCGTATCCGGCACCTTCGGAGGAGTCATTCCCACACCCGCGATGGACCGGATCGCGAAGATGGGGCTGCGCTACACGCAGTTCCACTCCACCGCCCTCTGCTCGCCCACCCGGGCGGCGCTGATTACCGGTCGCAACCACCACTCGGTGGGTTTCGGTGTGATCGGTGAGATGTCCACAGGCTACCCCGGCTACGACTCCGTCATCGGTCCGGAGAGTGCCACCGTTGGTGAGATTTTGAAGGAGAACGGCTACGCCACGTCGTGGTTTGGCAAGAACCACAACACCCCAACCTACCAATACAGCACTGCGGGGCCGTTTGACCAATGGCCCATAGGGATGGGCTTCGAATACTTCTACGGGTTCATGGGCGGCGAAACCGACCAGTGGACGCCCTATCTTTTCAGGAACACGACACAGGTCTTCCCCTGGGTCGGAAAACCCGGCTACAACCTCACCACCGACATGGCGGACGAGGCAATTAAGTACATGCGTGAACTGAACGCGGCCGCGCCCGACAAACCATTCTTTGTGTATTACGTGCCCGGCGGTACTCACTCACCGCACCAGCCCACCAAGGAGTGGATCGACAAGTTCAAAGGCAAGTTTGATATGGGCTGGAACCAATTGCGCGAGGAGATTTTTGCCAACCAGAAGCATCTCGGCGTGATCCCGGCAGGTACGCAATTAACGCCTTGGCCGGATGTTCTGCCCAAGTGGGACACGCTCCCCGCCGAGAATAAAAAGCTGTTTGCCCACGAGGCGGAGGTGTTTGCCGCCTACGTCGCCTATACCGACAACGAGATTGGCCGTGTAATCCAAGCGGTGGACGATATGGGTAAGCTCGACAACACGCTGATCATCTATATCAGCGGCGACAACGGCACCAGCGCGGAAGGCACGCTCGTCGGCACGCCCAACCAGATGACTGCATACAACGGTATTCTTGATGTTCCAGTTGCCGATCAGATGAAGTTTTACGACGCCTGGGGCTCCGAAGCCACCTATCCGCACATGTCGGTGGCCTGGTCCTGGGCATTCGACACGCCGTTCAAGTGGACCAAGCAGGTCGCGTCGTTCTTCGGCGGCACTCGCCAGGGCATGGTCATCGCATGGCCGGGACACATCAAGGACGCCGGCGGCATCCGCACCCAGTTCCACCACATGATCGACATCGTGCCGACGATCCTCGAAGCCTCTGGCATCCCGCAGCCGCTAGTGGTGAACGGCGTGGCCCAGAAGCCAATCGAGGGGGTGAGTATGGCGTACACCTTCGACAAGGCAAACACGAACGCCCCATCCACCCGAAAGACGCAGTATTTCGAGATGTTCGGCAACCGCGCTATTTACCACGACGGCTGGATCGCCGCGACGCCCCCGCCTGCTCCGCCTTGGTTGATGGGCACATCCAAGCTGCCCGATGTGGTCAACGGCTACAAATGGGAGCTATACAACCTCAACGAGGATTACTCTGAGTACAACGATCTCTCGGCCAAGTATCCTGACAAGTTGCGCGATCTACAGGAGCTGTTCCTGGTAGAAGCGACGAAATACAACGTGTTTCCCTTAGATAACTCCGTCCTCACGCGCGCCGTTACGCCGCGACCAAGTGCAACCGCCGGCCGAACTCTCTTTACCTACACGGGCCAGCTAGCCGGTTTGCCGGTCGGCGATGCGCCCAGCATCCTTAACAAGTCCTATACCATCACCGCCGACGTGGAGGTGCCGCAGGGCGGAGGTGACGGGATGCTCGTCACTTTAGGTGGCCGCTTCGGCGGCTACGGTCTCTACTTGCTTAAAGGCAAGCCGGTCTTCACCTACAATCTGGTTGCCCTGGAGCGGTTCCGCTGGGAAGGCCCGGAGGCGCTCGCTCCTGGGAAGCACACTATTGAGTTTGACTTCAAATACGACGGGCCCGGATTCGGCAAGGGTGGGAGTGGCGTGCTGTCGGTTGATGGCAAGCAAGTTGCCAGCAAAACCATCCCACACACTATTCCATTCCTCATGTCCATTGACGAGACCTTCGACGTCGGCATCGACCTGCGCACGCCGGTGGACGACAACGACTACCAGGTACCGTTTGCTTTCAATGGAACAATTAAGAAGCTGACGATCAACCTAAAGCCAGCACCGATGAGTGCCGAGGAACAGAAGGCCTGGCACGAGGCGGCTACGCGGGTCAACCTAGCGGCCGAGTGACAGAAGGCATAAGGAACCGCATTCTTGATTGTGGATTTGTTGAAGAGTGTCAGGTGCTCGGTGCGGCTAGCTGTTAATGAAGAGGGCAAAAGAGAAGTGGAAATGCGTAAACGAACCTTGTTGTTGCTTTTATTTATTTTCTTGCGGGGTACGCCGGCATTCACGCAGGACAAAGCAGCCTCTACCGAGCAGGAAAAGCCAGCCGCTACGGGACAGAAGCCAGAGGCCGCGGTTTCTGAGCAGGCTCAGGCTGAAGCGTTGCAGAAAGCGACACAGAACCCGGTGGCCAGCCTCATCAGCGTCCCTGTTCAGAACAACAACAACTTTAATATTGGTCCTTATGACCGAACGCAGGACGTGCTTAACATCCAGCCTGTCATACCGGTCCACCTCACCAAGAATTGGAACCTCATCACTCGCATTATTCAGCCGATTGTGTGGCAGCCGTATCCCAATCAGAACAGCGGAGGCGAGTTTGGCTTTGGCGACATGAATCCGTCGTTCTTCCTTTCCCCATTCAAGCCCGGCAAGGTGATCTGGGGCGCTGGTCCGGCGCTTGTAATACCCACGGCCACCAGCGACATTCTGGGGCAGGGTAAGTTCAGCCTGGGGCCTTCGTTTGTTGCCTTAACTCAACCCGGACACTGGACCATCGGCGCGCTGGTCAACAATGTCTGGTCGGTTGCCGGTTCGGGCAGCCGCCCGCCCGTCAATCAGATGCTGCTGCAGTACTTCATTAACTACAACATGAAGAAGGGGTGGTATCTCTCTGTGTCGCCCATTCTGACCGCCAATTGGAGGGCCAGCAGCGGCAATATCTGGACGGTGCCATTCGGTGGCGGCGTGGGGAGAATCATGAAGCTCGGATTCCAGCCAGTAAACCTCACGGCACAGGTTTACGGCAACGCAGTCCGTCCCGCGGGAAGCTCGCCTTGGGGCATCCGCTTACAGATCGCATTCCTGTTTCCCAAGCTGACCAAGGAGCAGGAGAAGATGATGATGGAGAAAAAACTGAAAGAGATGGAGCAACAGCAACCGCAGAAGAAGTGAACGTTCAAATAGATCCAACTTCTCTCACAACATTATTTATGTCATTGACGAGCCCGGGTTGGCTGCCCGCGACGGCTTGCAACTGGCGAATCACCCAGAACAGCCGCCGCGCCGATACATAACTGTGCTGACCACCGTGGCGTAGGTCCGTGATGCGGGATTTCGCGATCAAGTTTTGGATTTTCCGCTGCGACAGTCCCAACCCTAACTCAGAATGGGCGATATTGGCTGCTTCCTCCTCAGAGATGCCGGGCAAGGCCTGGCCGGCATGAAAGCGGGAACGCCATTGCTCCAGCTCCAGGGCCTGGCGGGTGAAGATCTGCTCCAACTCGTGGGTGCCGGCGAACAGCAACCCGCAGTGCGGCGGTTGATCCGACAGTTCCCGTAGGGTCTCCAGGCATGCGATCGACAGATGCTGGGCTTCGTCAAAGACCAACAGCACCTTGCGCTGGCCGAGATCAAAGCGTAAATTGCGCAGAATCCGGTCGACGGTGCCCATTCCGAGTGCCCCACAGCTCTGCGCCACCCGCTTCATCAGGTCCAATGAGTGGATTCCCTGACGAACATAGATGTAGTAAGCTCTTCGGCCTTCTCCGTTCTTGGCGATCTCCGAGCGGTTCAACTCTGCGATCAGGTGCTGCAGTACGTAGGTCTTCTGGGTTCCCGGGGCGCCGTAGAGGTAATAGGCTCGCCCATGATCCAGGGCTTCGTAGAAGTAGCGTCGCAGCAAACGGGCATTCTCGGTTTCGTAGAGCTTTCCGGTGCTAATTACGGGAGTCGCAATGGGATGGGCGGCAATGAAGTCGCGAATTGCCGTTCGGATAAGGCCGTCGTTGGAGGAGATCCGGCTGTAATGACCGTTCAGAAACTGATAGACCGTCTCCCGGGAGTAGTTGATGCGACGGGCAAATCAGTGGGTGCCATGCCGGTCCGGGCCAGGTAATCCTGCAACTCGAGGCGAACTTCGGTCGATTCCGGGAGGCTTGCCTCTAGCAGCTGCCGGCGTACCGCATAGGAAAGAGCCAGGGCGCCACCGAAGAAGTGAAGGCGAAAGCAACGTCCCAGCTGAATAAACGACTGAAGGAGGCTTGATGAGAATTCTTCAAGCCGTTTGCACTGGTGGCTACAAGTGCTCTGGCCGAGTGCCTGACAGCCGGAGTTTCTCAAGCACGGAAAATAAGAAAGCTGTGGTTAGTCCGAACAACAGCCATCCGTTGAGCGCCTCCATTGCTCCCATAAATTGCCAGTGGGCTGCCAGGGAAAGGTTCGCGTGCCCGTAGCTTGTCATTGCATTCGCTGAATACAGCACACAGGACCTGAAGTCAGGTAGCGCGCCGAGAAACAAGTACGCGCAAGCCCAGCTAGTGCCCTCTAACGCGTGCAAGCCTGTAGCCAGCAACGTCGTTGCAGCCAACACCACCACAAACGCGACTTTGGGGTGACGGCGCTCAATAAGATGGCGTCCCCTGCCGTGAACGACGCGCTGGTCAATGATCAGGAGGCCCGAGACATGGAATAGCACGGTCAGCACGATCAATGGCAAACCCCAAGCCCAGTCGGCACCCCAAGTAAACGGGTTGCCTACGTAGATGTGGAACACGGTTTGGGCAACGCTCATCGAGTGCTCCTTTGGTCGGCGGAACGGGTTAGCAATTGCCCGCTCCACCGCGCTATTGGTCTCACGCTTGCTTGACTTTATCTCGTAAGTCAAAAAAGAGCCGCACGGTTGTCGCACGCCCCCCATTCTGTTACACCGACAGCCGCACGACGATTTAGTCGCTCGACGGAATCGCTCTCGGCATGTTGTTGGGAGCTAGCAGCGGTACGGGTTCTCAGGACGCTGAAGATCCGGAATCAAGTCGTTCGAGGCGCCACCTGGAAATCGCTTGATGCTCGGATACTTCATGATCGACACGTCGAAATCTTTTATCACCAGGTCCATGAGCCCCGCCGCCCAGGTGTTGTCCTGGTCCGCATACCTTCCCGGCGATGACGTCAATCCCCGAGTTGGATCATATCAATGCTTTCCGACCGGCGAGACGCGAAGTTCCCCGGAAGTCCTCTTATAGTAAGTTTCACCGAAACGCTCTTGTCGTCAGTTTACTTTCGGGTTGTCGGCAGCGCGGAAACTATTAGAACGTGCCATCCGGCCGTTCCTCCGTTGGCAACGGCTTGCAACTCGCGAATCACCCAGAACAGCCGCCGCGCCGATACATAGCTGTGCTGGCCACCGTTGCGTAAGTCCGTGATACGGGATTTCGAGATCAGCTTTTGGATTTTCCGCTGCGACAGTCCCAACCCTAACTCAGAATGAACGATATCGGCTGCTTCCTCTTCTGAGATGCCGGGCAAGGCCTGGCCAGCATGAAAGCGGGAACGCCATTGCTCCAGCTCCAAGGCCTGGCGGGTGAAGATCTGCTCCAGCTCGTGGGTGCCGGCGAACAGCAACCCGCAGTGCGGCGGTTGATCCAACAGTTCCCGTAGGGTCTCCAGGCACGCAATCGACAGATGCTGGGCTTCGTCAAAGACCAACAGCACCTTGCGCTGGCCGAGATCAAACGTAAATTGCGCAGAATCCGGTCGACCGTGCCCATTCCGAGTGCCCCACAGCTCTGGGCTACCCGCTTCATCAGGTCCAGCGAGTGGATTCCCTGAGGAACGTAGATGGGGTGATAGGATTGACTGCTTGAACTGCTAAATTCTGCAGTATATCGCAACCAAAGAAAGGATAAACGTGGACATTCAAGACATGGTGACACAGCTAAGACAGGAAGCTAACCGAATCGAAAACGCAATTGCAGCTCTTGTGGGACTAGGTGCCCAACCCGCACGGCGAGGCCGTCCCCCCAAGGTGAGTAAGGCCAAACCAGTAGGCAGACGGAAGCGCCGAACCATGAGCGCATCGGCACGAGCCAAAATAGCTGCCGCACAACGCGCTCGTTGGGCAAAGCAGAAGAAGGGGAAGGGTTCGTCAAAGAAGGCCGCAGCGCCCGCCAAGAAAGCTAAACGCCGCCCGATGAGTCCTGCAATGAAAAAGAAGTTGTCAGCCTTGATGAAGGCGAGATGGGCTGCAAAGAAGAAGGCGACTGTTTAGAGCGCATAGATTTACTGCGCTGGAGAGACGATAGACGGCGAGGCGTTATGGATACTCACCAGAAGACTGCTGCCGCCAAATTCACAGTTGTCGGCG
>CAVSLE010000016.1:0-210969 GCA_963728805.1 uncultured Acidobacteriaceae bacterium | reverse complement strand
ACTAGGTTCCCAACCCGCACGGCGAGGCCGTCCCCCCAAGGTGAGTAAGGCCAAACCAGCAAGCGGACTGAAGCGTCGAACCATGAGTGCATCGGCACGAGCCAAAATAGCCGCCGCACAACGCGCTCGTTGGGCAAAGCAGAAGAGGGGAAGGCGCGCCAAAGAAGGCCAAGACTACCCCAAAGAAACGCACTGCTCGCAAGCCGATGAGCGCGGCAATGCGGAAGAAATTGTCGGCGATGATGAAAGCAAGATGGGCGGCAAAGAAGAAGGCAGCATAGCTGATGAGCGCTCCCGCACAAGCCGCACGTTCGCTGGAGCTTGTTCGCCCGCTGGCGTTCTTTGACTTGGAAACCACTGGGGTTGATGTCGCAGTAGATAGGGTTGTCGAAATTGCGGTTTTGAAGTTGCTGCCAGACGGGACCGAGGAAACTCTGCATACCCTCATCAACCCAGGTGTCCCTATCCCCGCTTCCGCAAGCGAGGTTCACGGCATCTGCGACGGAGATGTGCAGGGAAAGCCTACCTTTGGGGAAGTAGCCGAGCGCTTGGCGCAGTTTCTGAATGAGTGCGATTTAGCTGGCTTCAACGTGATGAGATTTGACCTCCCACTGTTGAAGGCTGAATTCAAGAGGGCGGGACTGGCCTGGTCAGAGGAAAGCCACAAACTCATTGATGCGCATATCGTTTATCAGGAGAAAGAGCGTCGAGACTTAACTGCTGCCGTGAAATTCTATTGTGGCGAGGGACACGCAAATGCCCACTCCGCCCTGGCCGATGCCCGTGCGACCAGAAGGGTTCTGGAAGCACAAGTTCGCCGCTATCCCGAACTACCCAGTAGCGTTGAAGGATTAGACACCTTCTGCAAAGAGGCACGACCCAATCGATTTGCTGATTCGGGGTATTGGTTCTCAATTAACAATGGCGTGCTGACATTTAACAAAAGCCAGCAGCACAAAGGAGAACCGCTTCTGGAAGTTGCTAAGTCGGACCCTGGCTTCCTGGGTTGGATGCTATCGATAGACGTGCCGGAAGATACCAAAGACCTTGTGCGGAAGGCACTTTCAGAGGTTGGATAGCATCCATGAGTTCGGCGTTTGCGCATTCTGGCAGCGATCCTCTACGAAGAGCAGTTTTTTAGTCATGTGAATTGAAAATGAGCGGGACCTGACATGCGGCAGACGGACTTCCAACCAGAACAGCTTCGACAGACAATTGAGCGACTACACACAGCTGGCGGGCGTATTGATCTTCACTTCCTCTTGGATCTCGTAGATGAAGTCTCTGGCGGCGACTGGCCTTCCGACCCGCTCGCCCGTCAAATTGGGCTTGGGCTCGGGAATCTGTATGTTTACGAGTTACTTGCACTCCTCGCAGAAGTGCAGCGCGAACTCCAGCAGATCGTTGGGAGACTCGCTGGTGATATCAGTTACAAGGTATATGAGAGAGCGAAGAGCATGCAGATTCAATTGAATGATGAAACTCCAGTAGCAAGATAAGGCAGGCGCCAGAGCAGAACTCGTCGTCAGGATCTGATCGTCGCGGACTCCAGCTTTTGGGAGCCGCTTTAAAGATCTTGTCGGTTGCCGTAGAAGTCCCAAGTGAGAACTAGATGGCATCCTCAGAGTTGCTGGCGATTGTAGGTTTGCTGCGCGCGAGATGTGATAGACGGTGAGGAGGAGTATGGACACTGACCAGAGGGCTCCTGCTGGCAAATTCAGAGTTATTGTCGTGGATTTGTTTTCTCATGAAGACTATCTCGTGGACAATTACGATTCCAGAGAAGAAGCCTTCAAGGTCGCCGACGAGCACAACATGAAACGGAAGGGTGCAATGGACGACGTTTACTACGTTTACGACGACCGTGGCACCTACATCAGGGGCAATGAGGCTGTTGGTCAGGAGGTCTCTCCGTAAAAACCTGTAGCGGAAGAGGGAGCTAAATTGGCGTTTCGAGGTTGGTTTCGCAAACCTATTCCAGAGCGCATACCAAACCCCAAGGTCTTGGTTTGTTCGGTTGATTCCCGCTTTAATGAAACCGTGATTGCCGACCATACGGTTTATAGGCGCTTTTTCCCAGATTCAACCGCCGCCGTACTCGATGACATTTCCGAATTACTGGAGTTCGTTCGACGTGGGTACGACATTGTCCATCTGCTTTGCGATGTCTCAGCGGCTGGATTTATCAGAGACTTGCGTGACCAAACGATCTCCGGAACGGAATTGATTGACGCTTGTCTTGCCGCCAATGTCAAGCTGCTCTGGATCGCCAGTGACAACCCAGCGGACGGATACATTCACGGCTTCGACACCAAGCACGCCCGGCTAAATCTAGTCATGACACTGCAGAGAAACGGCGAGAAGTTTCCCCGCTATCTGAACGCACTTCTTTCCGAAATGAACTCCGGCAAGGGCATGCCCGTTGCGTGGAATACGCTCTCGCCGCAAATACCTGGCATGCAGCACGACTCTCCTGACGCTATCTTTATTGCTGGTCGAGGGCAGGTGCAATTCTCTTCGCCTGCAGCGGCTCGTGAATCTGCTAATCGCGATTGAAAGCGCAGGTCTCAGCCAAGGGCTGAACCTCTCTACGCCCCTCCGTGTTGTCGGCCACATCAACGATGCTCAATTTCGTATGTAGCGGCTTCGCGTTTATAAATTGATACGGTGCGTTCCGCCCCACCAACTCACAGCGGAGGAATTGTACCCCTCCGCAAATTCGCATTTGCTTGGAGGCGGCTGACGCTCATTTCCCAAATCCCTTCGTCAGCATGACCGATGTTTCGTATCCTCCGTTTGGTGAACTGCTTGTAATACCCCCCTAAATCCTGTCTCACATTTCTCTGGAGTCCCACATAAATGACTGTCCTAACTCCACAAGTCAGAGCACGAAGAACGGTCTTTAATACAAACCCGTTGTCGTGAGACGGCCGGCAAAGCATCACCACAGCGTCCTTCTCGAAGGGATAAGTCGTACT
Source organism: uncultured Acidobacteriaceae bacterium (assembly GCA_963728805.1). GTDB lineage: Bacteria > Acidobacteriota > Terriglobia > Terriglobales > Acidobacteriaceae > Bog-257. The sequence continues at coordinate 207,991 of CAVSLE010000016.1, read as the reverse complement.
GTCGGCCTGAATCACAGGGAACTCGGATTGGGCTCGGGGCTGCAGGTCGAGAGCAGTAACGTGCATGCCAGCTTTGTAATGACTTGGCGAGATATCCCAGCCCGGCACCGACGTCATATACGTGCTGGTTACCATGATTCGCCTTTAACCATCGCATAAAAACGGGCGTAGGCCGGAAGAAGATACGGCGGTCTTTGCCCCAGCATTCATTTTCCTCGGCATCCTTGCGGCGTGACCTGAAATGCGTTGGCGCTTTCCTCACGCCGATCCAGACCTTGAACGGAATCGCCCCACATGCCATTTCCTCGTCGCTATGCTCCAGAATTGACATCCCCCTCGTCGCACTGCGCTAATAGCCATTCCCATTCGTCAAAAGCCTCTCCATCCTCGTCCGCCTTTTCCTGCGCGGCATCCAGTTGCTGCTCCAATCCTTCTGGGTCGTGTTCGAACGCTTCGCCGTTGGCATATACGAAGCGAATGTGAGGGCAGCTTGGTTGCACGGTTAGTCCTTCCTCCGCGTCAATGATTAACGTTTTGCAGATGGGGCACACGACATCCTCATCTTCTTCAATCACGATGGCCTTCGTTGTGGGCACGCTATTTACCCCTTTCGCACAACGACGCCAGCTTTGGGGAGCCAGCGTCGGATAGCGGAATCAAGTTGACAGTCAGAAGAGGCAGTGACCGTTACTTCTTCGGGATGAGCAAGCCGGGGTCGGCAGAATTGTTTGAAACGAGCGAACCGCTGGTGCCCCTTCTAGTCACTTGATGTTGGCCGTTGGCTGTGCCCAATAGGTTATCGTGCATATCGCGGACGACCTTTGTATCATTACTAAACCCACTCGTAATACTGCCAAGAAGCGTTCAGCCCTGCACCGCTCACATGCAGGTCGCCTCCTTTATCGACGACACGAGGTAGAACACTCTCGCCTTCGGCCACCAGCTTGCGGAGGGCAGTCTTCAACCGCTTTTGTTGCTTCCACACTTTGTCCCGATGTCGCGGATCAAGCCTCCCAAGAAAACTGACGGAATAGAACTTATTCCAGCCGTCACGGTCAAAGTCGAACGCAGGAGCGCGGAGTGCCTCTACAATTTGCTTTGCTAAAGCCTGACGGGACGCACGGTTGTTTTGGAATGCCGCGCTGCTGAAGTAGGTTTGCGCCATTTTAACCGCTTCATTCCATCGACCCATCGTCGCTTCGCCAATAAGTTTTAGCTTCTTCGCAGTAGCGGCATGCTCCTTATCCAGCGCGGCTCTCCTCTTTTTGTTCCTTTTGTAGGCTGGCTCATACACAGCGATCGACTCAGTTGTCAGGGGCTTTCCAAGTCGAAACTCTGCATCGAACCAATCTCGCGCCTTCTTCACGACTATGCCATCTTCGATGAACAGCCCGCATTCCGTATTTTTGCGAAGCCCCCCATGGAGAGATTTCCAGACCCAACCACGGCGAAATCTCGTTGCGTACCGTCGAAGTTAACTATGAGTACTTTCGGATGGAAGAAAGTGTCATCAGAAGCGAGTTTTGCCTCGATCCGATCACTCGCAGCGGACTTGAGTTGACCAATCCTTGAGCAGTTGGGGCTCAGTTTGAAAACAGTCGAGCCCCGTTAACAGACAGACCTTTGCCTTCCCAGTGGAGACAGAGTCCTTAAAGCTGTTCCATCCGCTTCGGTGCGCGAAAGCGGTGGCGAGACGAATCTCGGTTGCGCTCGATAGCTCCGTAGCCAAAGAGAAGTTCTCCGGTAATCCCAGAACAGCGGCACTGCCGTTACCGAGGAGCGTTGTCCACGTGTTCATCCGGTTGTCCTTCGTCCGCAAATTGTGAAATGACGTTACAGCAACAATACTCGGCCAACACCGCAGAAACCACGCATTTTCTTACAGCGTCCAATTGAGCAAAGCTGTTAGGATTCTCCCGCCAAACGAATGAGGCTCCTCGTCGCCATCACCGATTTGGACTGGTTCAATTACCTGTCAGAATTGCGCCCGGACGAGGTCAACTTTTGGCAACCCAGCGGCTCGGGCTCTTTCCGCGCCCTGTCACCCGGCGAACCGCTGCTCTTCAAGCTCCATGCCCCCAATAACTTTATCGTTGGGGGTGGCTTCTTCAGTCATCACACAATTCTTCCAGCCAGCTTCGCGTGGTCTGCATTTGGACAGAAGAACGGAGCCGCGACTGAGTTCGAGATGCGCCGGAGAATCGAGAAATACAGGGGCGTCGAGCCCGATGCCGCTTCGGATTACTCGGTCGGCTGCATCCTGCTACCGATCAGGACGAAAAAACCGTTCGCGCAGTCCTCGCTGACGCTCAGAAGCTGGCCGCTGAGGGAAACTTCCATCGGCGATTCTTGTTGCTTTTTCCGATGGCCTTTTGGGGGGAACAGGAGGCGCGACCGATCAGTGGCGAGGAATATGGTGCTCGCATTGCTGCTCAGCAGGGAGACGCTTTAGCGCGATTCACCATCGGTTCCGTGATAACCGAAAACGGGTTCCTAACGCAAGTCACCAACAACTTACGCCCACCGTTCACGGATTTCGAGGTGCCTTTTCATCTTGATTTGATCGAAGTTATCCCGTGCCCAAAATCAGCGCCGTTGACCCGCCCGCGAACATGACCATGGACGAACTGCGAGCCTTCGTGCAGGCATCGTCGTGGAGGTTCGCCGAGTCCATGCCACAAACGCCACATGAGTACACCCTTCGGCGCGAGGCCAAGGACAAAGACCTGTTCGAGCGCATGGTTCTCAACATCCGGCAGGTGGGCTATCAGAAGAAGTGGGGCAAGACCACCTACACTTACCTCGACATCGACGGTTGGCAATACTGGACGATGGGTTCCCCGCTGAAGGACACGATCCTCATCAACCGCGCCAAGCTGCGCTGTGACTCTGCTGATTCGAGCCCGACCACAGCTTCATCAACGACCTGAAGATAAACGGCTGCGCCTTGATATTCGCCTTTTATTCGCCTATACTGTTTCGCATGCCCGATGACGAGAAACAACGCGGTGCCCTGCTCATCGCCGCTTCCCTAATTGCCGCGATCCGCCTCCGAGGAGAGCCCATACAGCCAAGCCCGAAATTGAAGGCGACCATTTACGATTCGGTTCAACTGGCGGTGCTGGTGTGGCGGGAGGTGCAGTCACGCGGGTCGTTGCCGAAGAATTGAGTGCAATGCTGACGGACGCCCCTCCACGCAATGCGAACCGCGAGGCTTTCTGGAAAGTGACCGGATCAGGACGCTCGACCTGCCGCAAGACGGGCGATTGCTCGGCTTCGCAAAATCCATCGAATTGGCAATGACAGACGGGACAACTGCGGCTGTCCGACGCGCTTGCGCAGATTTTCTGGCTTCCGCATCAGAGTTCTACAGCGTCAAACCATGCGGTGTCCGCGTGCTTGCATCGAGACCGCTGCGAGTTCGCGAACACGGGGCTACAGAGCTTTTTGGCGACTATGCTCCCGACAGCATGCTGATCCGGGTATGGATGCGCACAGCGGTGCGGAAAGAGGTCACCTCGTTCGGAACATTCCTGAGCACCCTCTGCCACGAGTTCTGCCACCATCTCGATTTCCAGCGGTTCGGATTCGCTGACTCGTGGCATACACGCGGTTTTTACGAGCGCACCGCTGCGCTGTACCACCATGCGCGGGGAACACCGCCAAAGCGACTGTTCTGGGTGGCAGTAGCAGGGCGGACGCTGGCGGATAGACTGGCCGCGAACGAATCGCGGTTCGTAACCCCACGTTTTACGTCGCTGAAATCAGGCGTGCTAACGAACCGCTGTGCAATCACCCGTTTTGTGATCTTCGATTTGGAACCTTAGAAACTGGTGAACGGCGTCAAGTGCAGGTTTGTTATCTGCCGTAACGGTGAGACGGGCTCCACGCGGAGTCTCTTGTAATTCCCAGTGAAGTTTATCTTTGAGTTGAGTCATAGTTGCCGCACCCGGAACATCTTTCCCGTGTACGAGCATAGGTGCATTGAAGTTGCCGTTCGCGAACATCTGGGCAATGTGGTGGAAATGACTCCGAATTTGGTCACGGGTCTCAATGTCCTTTGCGTCGTCGGCGCGGACGTCAATTAGACCGCCGTCGTAGTGAAGTTCAAAATGGTGGGTGGTCTTATCGTGCGAGAATCCCATTACGTGGTCACCGTGCTCATTGACCATGGTCTGGTGATCCTGCTGTGCGACTGCCATCAACGTTAGGAATGTTCCGAAGACGAAAGCGGCAATTGTTCGTAGCATCGTTAAATACCCCCGTGTCTTGAAGCGACGAAGGCCGAGGCCTTTGGTTAGCGACCTGAATTGTGGTCGAGTTCACGGTTACGGCTCGAGCTTGAAATTCTAGCGTGAGGAGGCACCTTGCTCGACACGTCACTGTTGACCTCGATTGCCCAACAAATGATGAGCGGCAACACAGTTGATGTGGACGGAAAGCAGGTGGCTGTTCGCCGCACGAGCCGACATCGACTCAGGACAGTGGCATTCCCATCGGACGAGCGGGAATATCAGGCTATCGAACAGAATGTCGAGGAGCCGAGCCAACGGAAGTTTTATGCTTGCGGCAAACCGCACCGTTTTCATGCAATGCCGTAGAAATCTTATTCTCAGTTTGGTTTCGCCGGCCGACGGAGTGCGTCGATGTTCTGCTCACAGTACTCCTCCAGGGCTGCTTCGCTTTCAAACCAAGGAGTCATCGCACCTCCCAATCGAGGCTCGCCGAGAGCGTAAGTATCGTAATCGACGTCATGCAATAGAGCGTAGTTCGGCAGGTCGCGTAGCTCGGCAATCATTGGGTACCTGTCACGTTTTCGTCTGGTTTCGTCAGACTCCATCACAATATCATTTTGCCCGGACAGATAAACCCGCCGACCGACGTCTTCGGGGAGAAGTCCCCCGATTCGGGACTCGCCGGCGAATCCTCCCGCGAAGAAATATTTTCCGAAAACTTGGATCCAAGGCTTTCCGACGAGGTCAGAGGTAACGGTGATGAACACGGGTTTTGTCATGGTGCCTTACAAGTTCCAGATTGCCGCCAGCGCGTGGCCCACCGGCTCAGCGTGGACAAGGCCCGTGGCAGGCGGTTGACAATGTACTCCAGCATCAACGCTTTTTGGCGAGGTGCTTGAGATAGGGGTTCAGGGAAAAGAAAGACGAAGCTTTTTCTTTCATTTTCACTGCGGCGTGGTCCCAAAAGGCCACGCAAACGTGATAGCCGTCCGCCGTCAAATCCTCGACAACAGGAAGAAAATCCTTATCACCCGCGACCAGGATAATCTCGGAAGTTACTTTGTCCATCTTTGGTAGGTCTTTCCCAACAGCGTATCCAATGGCGACGTTAACCTTTCTCTCTTTGCGATAGCTGCGTTCGTAGGTTATAACCTTAAAGCCTTTGCGCTGGACCTTCGTCCAGAAGCTGTCGGATGGTGGCGGCGAGCCCCAAAGCTTGGCACATCCGATTTGCTTTTGCTCGCCGCAGATGAGCGCGTAGAGGTTTCCATAGTCAGGTTGCCAAGAGTAGTCGAAGACTCTGCGGTTAATCGCATCAGCGATGTCAAGCGCCATGCCTGCTTCTACAGCGGCAACGCGCTGGCCCTCGATAAAAAAGTTGGAGTTGTCGACGTATGTATATGTGAGTTTTTTCATAGCATTTCCTCCGATGCCGGCATTCCGGCGTGTTCGCATGACGGTCAACTTTCATCCTCGACACGATTCATGGGTGCCCAGGCAATGGGGCTCACCGCAAAGCCGCTGTAGTCCTCCCCCTTGCTGAACCCGGCCACCCAGAATCCGTTGACGTAATTAAACCGTCCTCGGCACCTGATGACCTTGTCTGTCCCCGGTTCAAGCAACTTCAGCCAAACAAGCGGGGAGTAGCGGCCTCGCTCGGGCATTGCATCAGTGATTAACTTGCGTTGCTGGCCGGTCAGCGGGTTATCCACCTCGCGCCACACAGTTGAGTCGTCAGCGTCGATGGGCTCACCCGCCAAGTCCCTCGCCCTGGCCGCCAGAAATTTCTCCCGTGCCTCCTCCGCCGTGAAATAGCGGGGGTGCTTGCCTTTCGAAGAGTCGATTGCCATAGGGATACCTCTTTAAATGGTTGTTATGTTTGGAGTTCCCGAACTTACATCAAAGGCAAGCTCGTAGGCGTGCCTTCACATGCCAGAAGACCGGTTGCTCCTGATCACCAATTGATTGGCAAGCGTATTTCGGTGGGTTTAGAGATAGTGACACTGACAGCCGTTTTCCAGCGGCTGGCGCATCACCTCCAGCACATTGCGCGGAAATTCCGGCAGCTCATCCAGGAACAGCACTCCGTTGTGGGCCAGCGACACCTCGCCGGGCCGCGGGATCATGCCCCCGCCAATCAGCCCTGCATCGGAGATGGTATGGTGTGGCGAACGGAATGGCCGCGTGCCCACCAATCCGCTGGTCGAATCCAGCACGCCCGCCACGCTGTGAATCTTGGTTGTCTCCAGGGCCTCGTCAAACGTCAGCGGCGGCAGAATGGTGGCCATGCGTTTGGCAAGCATGGTCTTGCCCGAGCCCGGCGGCCCGATCATCAGCAGGTTGTGTCCGCCGGCCGCGGCGATCTCGATGGCCCGCTTGGCCGTCTGCTGTCCGCGCACATCGCCGAAGTCAACCCCAAATTTCTGCGAGGTTTCCAGCAGCGCGCGCGTGTCAACCTTGATCGGCTGGATGCCGTTGCCGGTGTTCAGGAGCTGGACCACCTCGATCAACGAGTGGACCGGGTAAACGTCAACGCCCTCCACCAGCGCGGCCTCGCGGGCATTGATCTCAGGAACGATAAGCCTGCGAATTTTGTTGGCCCGCGCAGTTACGGCGATGGGCAATGCGCCGCGAACGCCGCGCAGGCCGCCGTCGAGCGACAACTCGCCGACGAACAGCGCGTCGTCCGGCGGGTTGTTGTTCAAGCCTCCATAAGCGCCAAGAATGCCTAACGCCATAGGAAGGTCGAATCCCGAGCCTTCCTTGCGAATGTCGGCGGGAGCCAGATTGATGGTGGTGGTAGTGGAGGGAACATCGTAGCCGCTGTTCTTCAGTGCCGCGCGGATGCGCTCGCGGCTCTCGCGCACCGTGGTGTCGGGCAGCCCGACGGTCATGAAGGTGTCGTGGTCGGCTTTTACTGGAGCGACATCGACCTCAACCTCGATCAGGCTGGCGTCGATGCCATACACTGCGGCGCTAAGTGTTTTATAGAGCATGCGTGGGAGCGCACGCCTACCACAGGATACAGATAGCAGATTTCCAGCCGGAAGGGTGTGACCGCCAGCACGTCGCCACGTGATTGGAAGAAGTAAACCAACTCCTACGGCGTGATCTCCCAGACCACGCCGCAGCCATTTCCGCAACCTGTGTCGCCTCCGGCAGACGCAGTCCCGTACATATTGCCGCTACTGTCGAACACCACGTTGCTGTATGGATTCGCGCCGTCGCCGGCTCCGGTAAATTGATAGAGGAAGGTGTTGCTCCAGGTGCTGTCAGGGTTGTGCGAGAGCTTGAACACCGTGCCACATCCGTATCCTCCCAGGCAGCCGTTACCGGGATCAGCGATGGTCGTGCCGTAGAGATTGCCTCCGGCGTCCATAACTAGGCTGGCAGTCGGCCCGAAACCCCCGTTTTGACCAAATGGGAAGCCATAGAGAGTTTGCTGGGTCCATCCTGATCCGGATGGGGATAATTCGAACACGGATCCGCCGGCGAGCACTAAGTCAAGAGTCGTACCACCAAACAGATTGCCCGACTGATCGAAGATCACACCGGCGTCGGTCGAGCTTGTCGTGAATTGATAAAGGGTGGTCTCTACCCAGCTTGAGCCCGAAGGTCTGAGCTGAAAAACCGTGTAGCTGGCGGTTCCGTAAAGGTTGCCGGCTTGATCAAAGATGACGCCGCTCATTGGTGAGTAGCCGTCACTGCGATCGATGAAGCTGTATAGCACCTTTTCGGTCCAGCCTCCATGGGAGGGCGTCAACTCATAGACAACGCCCCCGGTGTCGGTCCCACCGTTGTAGGTTGTGCCATAGAGGTTACCTGCGTGGTCGAATGTGAGGTCGCCCAGTCCGGGATAACCGCCGTCACTTCCGCCTGTGAAGCGATAGAGCAGCGTCTCCGTCCACGGACAGGTTGCAGACTTGCAGGCCGCGGGTGGAGGCGACAATCTAAAAACTGTGCCGCAGCCGTCATAGCTGCCTTGAGCCACGCACCCGCTTCCACCACCGTTGGCTGTCGTGCCATAAAGAGCACCATCGGGACCAAAGATCACTCTTGCGGTGGGGCCAGCCCCGTCGTTCGCCCCATTGCCCTTGAATGTGTAAAGGGGGAGAGCGAGCCAATTCGATCCTGAGTGCTTCAGCTGAAAAACTGTGCCGAAACCCTCGCCTCCAGCCCACGTGGTTCCGTAAAGATTTCCCGCTCTATCGATCGCCAAGCCAGCATAGGGATTTCCTCCATCCCGTCCGCCGGAGAAGGTGTGCAAAACATGGAACGTACCAGTTTGCGGGGCTATGGTCTGGGCAAATGTAAGGTTGTCCAATGATCCCGCAGCGAGTATGAAAACCAGCATGAGCACCATCTTGCGAGTTGTGAACAAGAGCTCCCCTTCAGTCAGACGCGAGTTTCCGAATTGCGAAATGATGCGCTTGTCAGCCGGCAAAATCAAGAAGTGCTGGGTGGATTGAAAGGTGGACAGCAGCCAGGTCCCAATAACCCGCGACTAGGCCGGAGAGTCATTAGTCTGGGGTAATGGAAGGGTAAGAGACAGGGCAATAAAAAGGGCGGAACCCTGTCAGGAAGCGCAGCGCCCAGTTGCACAATCCAGAACAGAATTCCGCCAACCAAAGGAGGAGATGGAGCAACGAAGAAACGTGACGCGAATACTTCGCTATCGCTCGCCTTCCCTGTCCGCTGCTCTCTACAGCGGTTCGATCCAATGAAGCGATTGTTACATCGGAAATAAGCTGAACAAATCCCCCGTCCGCAGTAGGGTATCTACCACTTCAGTGGTAAACAGCCCGAGCAAATGCCGAACGCATCTTCACAAGCCGCCCCTGCAAAATCCGGAAGGGTTAAGGTCAAACGGTAATAGAATCGACGTGAGACAAAACCATGCGTCTAGGCGATTACGTTGACGATTACTGCTCGCGCTGTAAGCGCACCACCGACCACGCGGTAGTGTCGATGGAAGCCGAAGAAGTGCAGAAAGTGCGCTGCCGGACCTGCAGCTACGAGCACAAGTACCGGCATAACAAAACCGGCAAGAAGGAACTGACCAAGGAAGAGGCCTTCCAGAAGGTGCTTGCCAGCGTTACCGGTCAGTTGGGCAGCCCCGATTCCACGCCTGGCAAGAAGAAGCGTGCGAAGTAGACGATTGCCCGACTGGCTACCCGTTGGTCTTCTTGTGGCAATCCGCGCATTTCACTGGCGCTGCCCTGCCCTGATTATTCTCTGTCTTATGACAATCAATGCAAAGTCCAGCGGTTGCAGTTGAGTTGTGAAAGGCTGCCTGTAACTTGGTGGAAACCGGCGGAGTCGCAGGGTTGGTATGGCAATCGGTGCAAGCCTCTTGTGAAGCTTTCAACGGCTTTTCAGGCTTGGATGCATGGTGACAAATCTCGCATTTGCCAGCGATCTTCAGGTGTGACGTGTGATCAAACTTCACAGCGCCCATGGGAGCGCCCTTTAGAAGGATGGGGGACGTCGGAGCTGTCTGGGCGAACGCGCCGCCACACAGCATGAAGACAGTAAGACATCCCAGTAGCCTGACAAGTAGGTTAGTAGCTTTCACGATGCCTCCAAACATGGCAACGCCGCTGGCAAGGGACCACGGCACACTGCATTCTAGGCCAGTACCAGGCCAGCTTCTGTGACGGCGGAGTCATTGGCGTGTGACTAAAACTGAAAACATCTGGTTTTTCGCACCACAGCGGCAAACCCGTGTATGTGACGGCGGTCACAGATTGGTTAGTGCCCCCATCACTGCCGCATGCACTCGCCGCCCGCTATCTTGAACAGTAAGCGAATTCTTGAGCAAACACAGACCGCGCGCATGAGCCGGTCTGGGGGATAAAATCGACGTGAAAACAACTGAATACTGTGCTTCGCCGGCCGCCACCATTTCTGCGAATGCATCGGCGGTCCTGGAAGACTCGCCTGCGAACGAGGAACACGCTGGAGGTAACATGCCAAGACAAAAAGTGACCCTTGACGGCAACGAGGCCGTCGCCTACGTGGCCTACCATGTCAGCGAGATAGCCGCCATTTATCCCATTACCCCCTCCTCGCCCATGGGCGAGTCGTCGGACGCGTGGTCTTCGATTGGCGAAAAAAACATATGGGGTACCGTCCCCAACGTCATCGAAATGCAAAGCGAAGGTGGCGCTGCCGGCGCATTGCACGGCGCATTGCAGGCTGGCGCACTCGGCACCACATTCACTTCATCGCAGGGTCTTCTGTTGATGATCCCCAATATGTACAAGATCGCGGGCGAACTGACTCCGACGGTCATTCACGTAGCGGCACGCTCCATCGCCGCGCAGGCGCTGTCCATCTTCGGTGATCACCAGGACGCCATGGCCACTCGCCAAACGGGATTCGCGCTGCTCTCATCGAACTCTGTGCAGGAGGCGATGGACCTGGCGCTGATCGCGCATGCCGCCACCCTGGAGTCGCGCATTCCCTTCCTGCATTTCTTCGATGGCTTCCGCACCTCGCATGAAGTCTCCAAGATCGAACAGCTCAGCTTGGACGATATGCGCGCCATGATTGACGACGATCTGGTACGCGCTTTCCGTGAGCGCGCGCTGTCGCCCGACCATCCGGTGTTGCGGGGCTCGGCGCAAAACCCCGACGTTTATTTCCAGGGCCGCGAATCTGTGAATCCTTACTACCTGGCTTGTCCGACGATCGTGCAGAACACAATGGACAAGTTCGCCAGACTGGTTGGCCGTGAATACCGGCTCTTCCAGTACGAAGGTGCGCCGGATGCCGAGCACGTCATTATCGTAATGGGCTCGGGCGCCGAAGCAGTTCAGGAGACAGTGGACTACATCACAGCGCAAGGTCGCAAGGTTGGCGTGTTGAAAGTGCGCCTGATGCGGCCGTTCTCTGTCGAACATTTCCTGCAAGCGTTGCCTCCGACGGTAAAAAGCATTGCCGTGCTGGACCGCACCAAGGAACCGGGCAGCATCGGCGAGCCGTTGTATCAAGACGTGATCACGGCCCTGACCGAGGGCTTCACCGCCGGCAAGGCCCCGATGGCTGCGTTCCCCAAGGTCATCGGCGGCCGTTATGGGTTGTCGTCGAAAGAGTTTACGCCAGCGATGGTGACGCGAATTTTTGAAGAGCTGACGAAATCCAATCCGCAGAACCACTTCACCATCGGCATCAACGACGATGTCACCCATACCAGCTTGACCTACGATCCGGCATTCTCCACCGAAGCACCGGAGACGGTCCGCGCCATGTTCTACGGGCTGGGCGCTGACGGCACAGTGGGCGCAAACAAGAACAGCATCAAGATCATTGGCGAAGAGACCGACCTTAACGTGCAGGGCTACTTCGTCTACGACTCCAAGAAGTCTGGTGCAGTCACCATTTCGCACCTTCGTTTCAGCAAGCAGCCGATCCGCTCTACCTACCTGATCTCGCGCGCCAACTTTGTGGGCTGCCATCAGTTCAGTTTTATGGAGCGTCTCGACGTACTCAAGACTGCCGATCCGGGCGCGGTCTTCCTGCTCAACAGCCCGTTCGGTCCTGACGAGGTCTGGGACAACCTGCCGCGTTCGGCGCAGCAGGCGATTATCACCAAGAAGCTGCGTTTCTACGTGATCGACGCGGTGGAAGTGGCACGCGCTGCGGGCATGGGCGGCCGCATCAACACGGTCATGCAGACCTGCTTCTTCGCCATTAGCGGCGTGCTGCCACGCGATGAAGCCATCGCTGCCATCAAACATTCCATTGAAAAGACGTACGGCAAGCGTGGCGAATCGGTTGTGCGCAAGAACTTTGCCGCGGTTGACTCCTCGCTCGAGAACCTGCATGAAGTGAAGATTCCGCAAGGCGCTTCGTCAAAGTTCGAGATGCGCCCGACGGTTTCCGCCAACGCTCCCGAGTTTGTCCGCAACGTGGAGAGCCTGATGATTTCCGGCGATGGCGACCTGATCCCCGTCAGTGCGATGCCCATCGACGGCACTTTCCCCACCGGCACCACCAAGTGGGAGAAGCGCAACATCGCACTGGAAATTCCCGTGTGGGATGAGGGGCTGTGCATTCAATGTGGCAAGTGCGTCATGGTTTGCCCGCACTCGGTGATTCGCGCCAAGGTTTACGATGCCGGCAGCATCAACCATGCTCCCGAGGGCTTCCAGACAGCGGTTCCCAAGTGGCGCGAATTTTCTGAGCTGAAATATACCCTGCAAGTCGCGCCCGAAGATTGCACCGGCTGCGGGCTGTGCGTTGCGGTCTGCCCGGCCAAGAGCAAGAGCGAAGCCAAGCACAAGGCCATCAATATGGAAGCGCAGCCTCCGCTGCGCGAGAAGTACAACCAGTACTGGGACTACTTCCTGTCTATCCCTGAACTGTCGCGCCAAAAGCTCTCCCACGGGCAGGTGAAAGACCAGCAACTACTGGAGCCGCTGTTTGAGTTTTCGGGCGCCTGCGCCGGTTGCGGCGAAACGCCTTACATCTCCCTGATGACGCGGCTTTTCGGCGACCGCGCACTGATCGCCAACGCGACGGGCTGTTCGTCGATCTATGGCGGCAATTTGCCCACCACACCCTACACCGTCAACTCCGAAGGACGCGGACCGGCCTGGTCGAATTCGCTGTTTGAGGACAATGCCGAGTTCGGCATGGGCATGCGTCTCGCCATCGACAAGCAGAACCAGTATGGCAAGGAACTGGTCGAGCGGATGGCTTCGACCGTAGGCGATGAACTGGCGGTTGCAATTCTTACCGCCGATCAGTCCACCGAAGAAGGCATCTTCGCGCAACGCGAACGCGTGAAAGCGTTGAAGCAGAAGCTTGCGAACAACAATGCTCCGGCGGCCCGCGATCTGCTGGCGGTCGCCGACGAGCTGATCAAGAAGAGTGTGTGGATCATTGGCGGCGATGGCTGGGGATACGACATCGGGTTTGGCGGCCTCGACCACGTGCTTGCCTCCAGCGCCAATGTCAACATCCTGCTGCTCGACACCGAGGTGTACTCCAACACCGGCGGGCAGATGTCGAAGGCTACGCCGCTAGGCGCGGTGGCGAAGTTTGCCGCTGGCGGTAAGCGAACTCCGAAGAAAGACATCGCGATGATGGCGATGAACTACGGCCGGGCGTATGTCGCACACGTTGCCATGGGCGGGAACGACACGCAGACGATGAAAGCATTCATGGAAGCCGAGGCGCACGATGGGCCGTCCATCATCATCGCCTACAGCCACTGCATCGCGCATGGCTACGACATGGTGTACGGCATTGACCAGCAGAAGGCCGCGGTGAACTCCGGACACTGGCCGCTGTTCCGCTATAATCCGGCGCTCGCCAAGGAAGGCAAGAACCCGTTCGTACTGGATTCGCGCGCTCCGAGTATCCCGCTGGAAAAATACATCTACAACGAATCGCGTTACACCATGCTGGTCAACAGCGATCCTGAGGAAGCCAAGAAGCTGTTGACTCAAGCCCAGGAAAACGTTAACGAGCGCTGGAAGCTGTACCAGCACATGGCCGCCATGGGCGTGGAAAAAGTCTAAGCACGAGGAGAAGACACCGTGATCGACCTTTCGACAAATTATCTGGGATTGAAGCTGAAGAACCCGGTCGTAGTATCGGCCTCGCCGCTAACCGAGAAGCTGGAGAACTTTCCGCGCATGGAAGATGCCGGCGCATCGGCCATCGTGATGTACTCGCTGTTCGAAGAACAAATCGAAGCGGAGAGCGAAAACATCGACAGCGCTCTGGAATATGGCGCCAACAGCTACGCCGAAGCTACCTCCTATCTGCCTGACATGGCGAAGTATCACGTCGGCCCCGATCGTTACCTGGAACTGCTGCGCAAGGGCAAAGCCGCGGTCAGCATTCCGGTCATTGCCAGCCTGAATGGCAGCTCGCCCGGCGGGTGGGTCCGCTATTCGGAGTACATGGAGCAGGCAGGTGCTGATGCGTTGGAGTTGAACATCTTCGACATTCCTAGCGATCCGTCGGTTACGGCGGCAGCGTTGGAAGACCGCTATTGTGATCTGGTGCGCGCCATTCGCAAGAATGTGCACATCCCGATCTCGGTAAAGTTGGGGCCGTACTTCACGTCGTGCGCCAACTTTGCCAGGCGCTTGTCGGAAGCAGGCGCCGACGGTGTCGTGATCTTCAATCGCTTTTATCAGCCCGACTTTGACCTGGAGGAGATGGAAGTAGTGCCGAACCTCGTGCTGAGCAGCCCGCATGAGCTGCGTCTGCGTCTCCACTGGGCCGCCATCCTGTATCACCAGGTCGAAACCTACATCGCCATTACCGGTGGCGTGCACGACTCGAGCGATGTGCTGAAGTCGATGATGGCAGGCGCGCACGTGGCCATGATGACATCGGCGTTGCTGAAGTACGGCATCGAGCACATCGGCGTCGTGCTGGCAGGGATGGAGCGCTGGATGGAAGAACACGAGTATGTTTCCGTAAAGCAGATGCGGGGCAGTATGAGCCTGGTGAACATCCAGAGCCCGGCGGGATTCCTGCGCGGAAACTACCTCAAGATGCTGGGGTCGTACACCTGGCGTGAACCGGGAACGGCGCTGACGACTTTCTGAGACGCGCCAGCATATCTACATCACCGGCGGCACGGTGATGCCCATTACGCCCAGAATCCGAATCAACTCGCGCCGAACCACAGCCGCAGTGGCCAGCAAGAACTTCTTTCTGCTCTCGTCGGCTTCGGTAAGAATATGGTGGCGATGGTAAAAGTTGTTGAATTGCTGCGCGAGCTGGAACGCGTGCTTGGCGGCGAAAGCCGGCTCCGTCGTCGCGATGCATTGCTCGACCACAAATGACGTCTTCCCTGCCAGCAACCACAGCTCCCAGATTTCGGTGCCGCTGCCCTCGGCAAAAAAACGTGCGTAGTCCACCTGGTCAGCAAGCGCCTGTTCGGGGTCGACTCCCGCCTTGCGGAAAATATTAGTGGCGCGGACCACTGCATATTGACCGTACGGTCCGGTCTCGCCTTCGAAAGCCAATGCTTCCTTGAAGTCGAACGCGATCACCGACTGTTTGGTGAACTTCAGCATGAAGTAGCGCAGGGCGCCGATTGCGATCTGTCGGCTGATGCCGGCGCGCTCGTCATCGTTCAGCTCGGGATGCCGGCTATCCACTTCTTTTTTGGCCGCCGCGATCAGCGCGTCGAGCAGGTCATCCGCCTTGACGCCGAAACCCTTGCGGCCTGAAACCTCGATGTAGGACTTCGCTCGATCTTCCTCGCTGACCTCGTAGCCCAACTCCATGGCGCAGCGCGGGGTGAGCGCAACCATCTCGTACGAGAAGTGGGTGTAGTGCGCGGCCTGCTCTGTGTAACCCAGCAGTCTGAGCGCCTCGATCACCGTGTTCTGCGGATCGCTTTGGCGCGCATCGATCACGTTATAAATTGCAGCGACGTTGCCAAAGTGTGGATGCTGCGGCTCGCCATGCTCGGCCGAAATCCAAACCTCATGCTGGTTCGGATAACGGTAGAACTTGCGGTAGCCGAAGTCGAGGCCAAGCAGACCAAACTTCCACAGATGATAGGCAATGTCTTTGCCCACATAGCCGACGGTCCCATTCGAACGCACGATGACCTTGGCGTCCTCATCGGGGCCCGACTTTTCCTCCGCGCCGGATGCTGGGTGCCCCATCCTTTCGCCTTCCTTTGGCGAAAGGGTGGGATTGATAATCCTTGCCGAGGTAGGGCGCTTCATCACCCAGCAGCCCTTGTTTTTCCCTTCGGTCTCAAAGTAAAGGACGCTCTTCTCTTTAAGTTGCTGGAACGCCGCATCCCAGAAGTGCAGGCGGAGGATCTCACTCTCGCGCGGGAGGAAATCGTACTCGATGTCGAGGCGGTCCATGGTCTCAAGATGGCGCCGCAATACGGCCGCGGAGATCAACTCAGCAACTTCCGCCATCTCGTTTCCGTCCTGCTCGATAGCATGTAAGGCTTCAAGTCGGACTTTAAGCTTTTCTTTGTTCTCTTCGTACCACTTGGAGACCCGTGCGTAAACGTCCCAGCAGTAAAAGTCAAACTTCGCGTCAGCCGCAATCAGAGCAGAAATCTCCGACTTCGACTTCTTCTCCAGGTGAAGAAATCCGACCACGACGTTGGCGACTTGCACACCGGTATTGTCGATATAGTTTTGAACGTCGACCGGGTGCCCAGCCGCTCGCAGCAGACGAACGAAGGTGTCGCCGAGGATGGCGTTGCGCAGGTGTCCGATGTGCGCCGCCTTGTTGGGATTGATGCTGGTATGTTCGACCAGGATTTTGCCGCTGACGTTGGCGGCGCCCTCATCGGCATGATCGGGAATGCCAATGGCCTGGCTATGCGCAAGAGCGTTCGCTGCGACATCGCGCTTCAGCCGAGCATTGATGTAGCCGGCGCCGGCGACTTCCATCTTCTCGAAGCCATCAGGTATTGGGAACTCAGCAACAATTTCCTCGGCAATCTTGCGCGGAGACTTACGCAGCCGCTTCGCCAGTTCAAAGGCGAGGGGCAGCGCGAATTCGCCCATCTCCACCTTGGGCGGCTGCTCGATGACGACGTTGGCCAGGTCGATCTGGTATCTCTCGCGCAGAAACGTGCGCACATGGCTGGCCAGATTTTTTTGCTGTTCTAAATACACTGAAGCGCCCTTAGCATTTAGCCCTTAGCCTTTAGCTTCTAAGACTTCTTCTCTGTGTCCTCTGTGCCTCTGTGGTGAATCAGAATTGTGGAGGCCATCAACAGATCGTGAACAGGATAGCAAATGCCGGAGCCAACGCAGGTTTGACGCTGGTTTCACCGTTACCTATGATGAAGAATCTGAGTGACCTCCATGCGCATTGCCTATCTCGAATGCTTCTCTGGAATTAGCGGCGACATGTTTCTGGGCGCGCTGCTCGATGCCGGGGTTCCCTTCGATCTGTTTCAGAAGACGGTCGCTGGACTTAACATCGGCGCTGAGTTGGAGCACTCGCGCGTTCATCGCGGCGGGGTCTCTGCAGAAAAACTCGATGTTGTGGTAAACGGCCAGAAAGACATGCCGCGCGAAGAGTTCTGGGCCCAACAGCATGCCGCCTCGCACGGGTCCGAGGCAGAACATGAACATAGCCACGACCAGCACGAAGCCCGCAGTCTGAACGAGATCCTGCGCATCATCGCAGCAGCGCCCATCAGCGAGTATGCCCGGCGGACTGCCAGCGAAATCTTTCTGGCGCTGGGCGCAGCCGAGGCCTCTGTACACAACGTCAGCGCGGAGCAGATGCATTTTCACGAAGTCGGTGCGGCCGACGCGATTGTAGACATTGTTTGTGCAGCCGTTGGCGCCGAGACTCTGGAGGTCGATCAGTTTTTTGCGTCGTCGCTAAACGTGGGCGGCGGAACGGTTGCCTGCGCACACGGGGTCATGCCCGTTCCGGCCCCGGCTACCCTCCAACTGCTGAAGAATGTGCCGATTTATTCCGGCGATATTCAAAAGGAGTTGGTGACGCCAACCGGGGCGGCTATCGCCAAAGTGTTAGTCTCAAGATTCGGACCTCGGCCGATCATGACCACAGAACGTATTGGCTGCGGTGCAGGAGCACGAAACTTTGCGGGTCACCCGAATGTGCTGCGGATCACCATCGGCGAGATGCAAGAGGCGGCCCGCGCTGCAGACAGCGCCGCCGAGAGTGAGGCCGCGGAAGAAGAGATCGCCATACTGGAAGCGAATTTGGACGACTTAAATCCGCAGCTGATCGGCTACATTGTCGATTTGCTGTTTGCCGACGGAGCGCTGGACGTGTTCACCGCGCCGGTACAGATGAAGAAGAACCGCCCTGGCACGGTATTGACCGTGCTGGCAAGACCCGAACATGAGGCGCATCTACGCGCACTGTTGTTCCGCGAGAGCAGCACTCTGGGCGTGCGCACGCGGCATGAGAAGCGCTACGCACTGCCTCGCCGGCACGAGGCAGTGGTCACGCCATGGGGCGACGTGCGCATGAAGGTCGCACATCTCAACGGCGCGGTCTCTCAGTACGCACCCGAATATGAAGATTGCCGGCGCATCGCCGTCGAGCACCACGTGCCACTGAAGACGGTGATGCAAGAAGCTATTCGTTTGTACCTGGACCAGAAGAATGGATAAGCCTGAGAAGTTTTACATCACGACGCCCATCTATTACGTGAATGCGCGGCCTCACATCGGGCATACCTACACCACCGTGGTGTGCGATGCCATTGCCCGCCGCCAGCGCATGATGGGTGTCAACACCTGGTTCCTGACCGGTACCGACGAACATGGCCAGAAGATTGAACGCTCGGCCGCTGCCGCCGGATGCTCACCCCAAGAGTTCGTAGCCAGGATCTCCGGCGAATTCCGGTCGCTGTGGGACCGCATGAAGATCTCCTATGACGACTTCATCCGCACCACGGAACCTCGTCACGTTTGCGGAGTTCAGGCCCTTTTCACGCGCCTGCAAGAACGCGGCTACATATACAAGGGCTCCTACAGCGGGCAATATTGCGTCTTCGACGAGCTTTATGTCGATGCGGTCGGCCCCGGCGCTCGCTGCCCTGAATGTGGACGGCCAACCGAAACCGTGCATGAAGAGAATTACTTCTTCAAGCTTTCGGCGATGCAAGATCGCCTGTTGGAGCACTACAACGACAATCCCGACTTCATTCGCCCGGAAACCAGGCGCAACGAGGTGATGGCTTTCGTGCGCACTGGACTGCGCGATCTCTCCGTCAGCCGGACGTCGTTCAAGTGGGGAATTCCGGTGCCAGGCGATCCTAAACACGTGATTTATGTTTGGCTGGATGCACTGGCCAATTACCTGACCGCAGTTGGCTTTGGATCTGACGATCCGGCAGACCAGCAAAAGCTGGAACGCTATTGGCCGGCCGATGTGCACATGATCGGCAAAGAAATTGTGCGCTTCCATTGTGTTTATTGGCCGGCATTTCTGCTGGCCGCCGATCTGCCGCTGCCGAAATCCATCATCGCGCACGGATGGCTGCTGTTCGAAGAAAGCAAGATGTCGAAGTCGCGGGGCAACATCGTGCGCAGCGAAACCATTCTCGACACGCTCGGTGGGGACGCTTTGCGCTACTTCCTGTTGCGCGAAATTGTCTTCGGGCAGGATGGATCGTTCAGCTTCGATGCGCTGGTGCAGCGCTTCAATGCCGACCTCGCCAACGACCTCGGTAACTTGTCGAGCCGCACGCTCAGCATGATCACCCGTTATTTTGAGGGCGAGGTTCCCTATCCATCGCCCAGCGCGCACACGCCGGCGGATGAGGCCATCGCCGACCTCGCGCAGAAAACTATCGCGGGCTTCCACGCTCAGTTCGAGCAATTTCAATTTTCGCGTGCTCTGGAAACCGCGTGGTCTCTGGTGGCCGCGGTCAACAAGTACATTGTCGAGAACGAGCCGTGGGCCGTCGCCGAGCGCGAGGACAAAGACTCACGTGCCCGCCTCGCGACCATTCTGTATACCTCCGCTGAGGCGCTGCGGGTAGTCACCGCGCTGGTGCATCCGATTATTCCGGAGGCAACAGCCCGCATTTGGACCCAACTGGGGCTGGGAGAGATCGGTCAATTGGATCTGCGCGGTCTCGCTTGGGGGCAGTTGCCGCTGGGCACCAAGCTGGGGAGGGTTGAAGGTGTGTTCCCGCGTGCGGATAAGAGCACGGTTGAAAGGATGCAACAGATGGAGCAACAACGTTCCGCAGAAATGGCGCAAGCGAGTGAGAAAACGGCAGCGGAGGAAACGCAGCCATCCACGCCAGCCGCCGCAGGCGCGCCTTCGGAGTCTGGTGCGATTATCGGTGACAAGACTACGACTGCCACCCGCGCCCAGAGCGGAGCCGCACCTTCGGCTGCGGCACCCAGCAATAATCAAATAACCATTGACGATTTCCTGAAGGTCGAATTGCGGGTTGGGGAAGTGAAGGTTGCCGAGCGCGTGAAGGGCGCCGATAAGCTACTCCGCCTGGAAGTCGATATCGGCAGCGAAGTTCGGCAGGTCGTCGCCGGAATTGCGAAGGCTTATGAACCGGAAAAACTGATTGGACGTAAAGTCGTGATCGTGGCCAATCTGCAGCCCCGCAAGCTGCGCGGCCTGGAGTCGAACGGAATGATCGTGGCGGCATCGATCGGTGGCGACGGCCAACCTGTGCTGGCGGGATTCTTGGAGGACGTACCGGCGGGGGCGAAGCTGAAGTAGAAGCCGTCAGCTTTCAGCTTTCAGCTCTCAGCCCTCAGCTGTGGACCGCGACGAAACGGTTGCGATTAGGTTATGAGATCGACTGTGATACACGGAATCCGTTCTGGCTGAATGCTGATGGCTGACGGCTGCCTCTGATGTACACCGACTCCCACGCTCATCTCGATGGCAAGCGCTTCAATGCCGACCGCGCTGAAGTCATCGCTCGCGCCAACCTGGCCGGTGTCAGTACCCTGCTTGCCATCGGCAATGGTGAGGGACCCGGGACGGGCACGCTCGACTGCGCCATCAGACTTGCTGAGCAGTACGAATGGATTTACGCGACGGTTGGAGTGCATCCTCACGAAGCCGAACTGGCCAGGCAGTCGGACTTCGACGAACTCGAGCGTCTGGCAAAATCGCCCAAAGTTATCGCCTGGGGAGAGATCGGTCTGGACTACTTTTACGATCACTCGCCTCGCGACGTGCAGCAAAAAGTGTTTGTGCAACAAATGGAGATGGCCCGCGCCGCCAAACTGCCCATCATCATTCACTGCCGCCCTTCAGACAATAGCGAGAATGCCTGGGACGACCTGTTGCGCCTTATCGGAGAAAACTGGGCCAGCAGCGGGCTTGGGGGCGTCCTCCACTGTTTCACCGGCACTGTCGATCATGCTCGGGCGGCGCTTGACCTGGGATTCATGATTTCCTTTGCCGGCAATATCACCTTTCCCAAGGCGCAGAACATTCGCGACGCTGCCAGCATAGTCCCTCTCGATCGCATGCTCATCGAAACTGACTGTCCTTATCTTGCTCCGGCGCCACATCGCGGACAGCGCAACGAACCCGCCTTCGTGGTTGAAGTCGCACGCCAGATTGGCGAGCTTCGTGATCTGCCCTGTGAGGAAATCGGGCGACAGACCACTGCCAATTTCTACCGTTTTTTCCGGCTTACAAAACCCTCCTGAGGTGCTACGCTTCCCTACCCGGTGGCGCCGGGCTGCCAGTTTGCAATTGCGGCAAACGCCGAGTCTCTTGTTACACTTAAACCTTATGGCCGAATCATTCGATATCGTCAGCAAAGTTGATATGCAGGAAGTTTCCAACGCCATCCAGCAGGCGTTGAAAGAGATCCACACGCGCTATGACCTGAAGGACTCCAAGTCGGACATCAAGATCGAGGAGAAGGAAGGCCTGGTGCTTACCTCGGCCGACGAGTACAAGTTGAAAGCTGTGAACGACGTTTTGCAGGGAAAGCTAGTCAAGCGCGGGGTTTCGTTGAAGGCGCTTACTTACGGTGCTATCGAACCCGCCGCTGGCTCGACGGTGCGCCAGAAGGTCAGCATGCAGCAAGGTATCCCGATTGAGAAGGCGCGCGAGATCGTCAAGCTGATCAAGAACTCGAAGAAGAAAGTGCAGGCCGCGATCCAAGGGGACCTGGTTCGCGTCAGTGGTAAGGACCGCGATACACTTCAGGAAATTATTGCGGTGATAAAGCAGAGTGATTTCGGCATCGACATGCAGTTCACAAACTATCGATCCAACTGACAGGCGAACCCGTTTGAATACGACCGTAACCCGCAACGCTAAAGAAGTATTCGACCTGCTGCACGACGACCTGGCCGCCATTGAGCGTGAGTTCGGCCGTGACACCGTGTCGAGCGTGCGGGCGATTACGGAAATCGGGGAATATCTCCGCGCCGGCGGTGGCAAACGGCTGCGTCCTGCGCTCTTGCTGCTCTCCTGCAAGCTGATGAACTACACCGGGCAGGGCGCGATCAGACTGGGAGCAGTGGTTGAGATCATACACACCGCAACCCTCGTCCATGACGACATCATTGATGAAGCCCAGACCCGCCGCGGCCGGCCCGCAGCAAACACGCAATGGGGCAATTCCAAGTGTGTGCTCGCCGGGGACTGGCTCTACATGCAGGCATTCAAAATTGCCGTGCAGGAACGCAATTTTCATATCCTCGACGCGCTCATCGATTTGACCCAGGCGATGGTTGAAGGGGAGTTGTTGCAAATCGAGCGGCTCGGCAAGGCCATCACGCTGGAAGAGCATTTTGAGCTTATTTATCGCAAGACGGCCTGCCTGTTTTCGGTCTGCATGAAGATGGGCGGAATCCTCGCGAATGCCAGCGAAGCCGATCAGCAGCGGCTTGCCGAGTACGGACGGAACCTCGGCATGGCGTTCCAAATCGTCGACGACGTGCTGGATCTGACCGCATCGGAAGAAGTGCTGGGCAAGCCGGTTGCCAGCGATCTGCGCGAAGGCAAAGCCACCATGGCGGTCCTGCATGCGCTGCAACACTGTACGCCACCCGAACGCGAGACCATTGAGTCTGTCCTAAGTAACGGCGGCTTCAACGGCATCACCCCTGCTGATATTGTCGCCATCTTGACCCGCAACGGTTCGATCGATGCCGCCTATGCGCGAGCGGTCGAGTTCAGCAACAAGGCGCGCGAGGCCATCTGCACCTTCCCCGATTCCGAGATCAAGCGCGTGCTGTTGTGGGTACCGGAGTTTGTGGTGCAGCGGGAAAGTTAGCTCTCAGCTTTCAGCTCTCAGCTGGAATTAGCCCCGCGATCCTTGGCTGAAGGCTGACAGCCAGTAGCTGACGGCTTCATTTACACTTTCCTCATGGCAACACCGCAGGAAGTTGAAATCAAATTCTTCGTCTCCGACCTGAAAGTGCTCGAACAGAAACTACGCAAGTTAGGCTTTCGCGAGGAGACACCCTCCACCCATGAGGTCAATACGCTTTACGACCTGCCCGGCCAAAAACTGCGGCGCAAGGGCGAGTTGCTGCGCCTGCGCGACTACGGAGGCAAGTGGAAGCTCACGCACAAAGCCAAAGGAAAACTGGGACGGCACAAGTCACGCGGCGAATTGGAGACTGGTGTCTCCGATGGCAAACAGATGGACAGCATTCTGCGCGCGTTAGGCTATTCGGCGGCGTTTATCTATGAGAAGTATCGCGCGGAATGGAGTGACGACCAGGGGCACGTCGTTCTCGACCGCACGCCCATCGGCGATGTAGCCGAGATCGAAGGCAAGTCGCGGTGGATCGACCGCATCGCTCGCGAGTTGGGCGTGAAGCCAACGGACTACATCACCAAATCGTATGCTGAACTTTTCTTCGACTGGAAACGTAAAACAAAATGTAAGGCAGAGAACATGACATTCCGCGAGGTGAAAAAGCAGGGATTAGGGGCTAGGGGCTAGTTGTACAGAAACATCCCGGAGAAGGCGAAAACTGACCCCATAACCCCCGGTTCCTGACCTCTGCTTTTCCGCGGAAGCCTGCGCCGGCTCCGGGGTTTAGACCTTGCCGGGCCTGAACCGGAGCCGGAACGGTGCGACAACAGCTTACGACCGCAAGAGAGTACTCACGGCCGGCGCGCTTAACGCGGATACCTGCCAGTGATCTTCCTCAGCACACCGTGAAACCGGTGGAACCACGATCCTTGAGGAAGAAACATCAGCGGACACTCGCCCGGAATCACCGACATCCCATGCGATTCACAAAATCGTACGGCCTTGGTACTTACTGCTCCGGCACCGCCTGCACGGTACATCCAGACTCGAGTGACGCCCGCGCTCGCGCATTCCTCGACGACTTTGTCGGAGACGGCTGGCGAGGTCATTAAGAGCGCCGCATCTACCGGCGGCTGCACGTCCTGCAAGTGAGCGAAACACCTTTGCCCATCGATCTCATCGACCTCCGGATTAACCGGCACGACGTCGTAACCTCGATTGCGAAGCTCGCAAAACAGTTTTCGCGAGAAGTCATCGGCCTTACGAGAGACGCCGACCACCGCCAGCCTCTTCTGTCCCAGAAAATCCTGAACCAAAGCCAGGCTGCTCATGGAAGTTCTTTGCCTCCCATACACATTCTGCTTCGTGAAGAGGCCGCGTTGATGAAAATCAGGAGAAAATCCGGCGGCTCGTCCCGATACAGGAAAGCCGCTCTCGTTGGGAGAATGTAGATTCGTGAGACGCCAGTGGTCGCAAACCAGCCCCAAACCCCTAGTCCCTGCTCTTCATTCTCTCCAGCACCGCGCCCGCGATCAGCGGTAGACCCACGGTTGCATCCAGCAGAACTTCGGCAAAACGCCCACCTTCTTCCGGAGGCACAAACTTACCCCACGACACGGCTTCGCTGTAGGTGCAGCCCGACAAGCCGCCCCAATTCACCGGCTCAGGACAAATACGCACCCCGTAGTGAAAGCGCTTCAGCGGCAGCTCTTCGCCGCCGCGGCGATGGCGCAATTCTATGAATGGACCAAATTGCTGCGCCCAGTTTCTGGGCACGCCACCGCCGATGGTGAAAATCCCCAGGCGCTCCTGCTGTAGCAACGTCTCGGCATAATATTCCAGGTCTTCAAAGGGGTCGAAGCGCAAGGGCGGAAGGTTGTTTTTGCGGCGCATTCGGTTGTGCAGGGCAACGTCGAGTCCGATCTCCGAGTCGCTGAACGCGGGCACGAACACCGGCACAGCCTTCTCGTAGGCTGACTTCAGGATGCCGCGGTCTTTCACGTGCTCGCTCAGGTAACGCCCGATCTCGCGATTTAATTTGTACGAGCAGAGCACCTCATTGTGGTCCCAGTTTTTCAAAATGCGCGCGACGATGGTTTCCACGAAGTCGAGGTTGGTCTCCGGCTCCAGCGTGTCGTAAACGCGGTTGTAGCCGGCTTCGTATAGGTCGGTGTCGTCCATGTTCGGGTCATAGCGGAAGTGCGATCGCCCCGCAGCCTCAACCAAACCGTGCGCCATCAGCGCTCCCGTAGAGACAATGGCCTTCACCACTCCGTGATCGATCAGGTCGGTGACGATCAAACCTTGCTTCGCAACCGTCATCGCACCCGCCAGCGTCATCACGACGAAACAGCCCTTGTCGCGAGCCATGGCTTCCAGCACTTCGGCGCCTTCTCCCACCTGCCGCCCGGTGAACGCGGTGTTGCCCATGGCGCGGACAAGGTCATCCACTGTGTGGATCTTCGAGAGATCGAGCGGCTGTAGCGGAATCAGCTTGTCGGAAATGGGGTCGTGAAGTTTGCGATCCGTGCCTTCGCCCTGCGTCTTATGATGTTCGTCGGCCAAGATTCACCTCTGTGAATGTCCCGTGTCGAAGCTCGAAACTACAGGCTTAATGCCGTATCCGTCAATCCACGTACCCGCGCTCGCAGATTGTCATGGTGAATTAACAATTGATTCGCCGCACAAACCCGCGCCTCCGAGATGCTATTCTTTGAAATGCATTTCACACTGGAGCTGAGGATTGGCTGAACGGAACTTTCAGATTGGCGTGCTACAGATGTCATGCACCCCGGAGCCGGAACAAAATCTGGAACGCGCCATCGCCCACATTCGCGATGCCGCCGCCAAGGGCGCTGAAGTTGTCTGCCTGCCCGAACTGTTTCAGACGCAGTATTTCTGCCAGCGCGAGGATATCGCACTTTTCGATTTGGCGGAGCCCATCCCTGGTCCCACAAGTACGCGTCTTGGCGACCTGGCTCGCCAACTGAAGATCACGGTCGTCGCGTCCCTCTTTGAGCGGCGCGCTCCCGGCATCTACCACAATACTGCAGCGGTGCTCGGCGCGGATGGAAAGCTGGAAGGCATCTACCGCAAAATGCACATCCCCGACGATCCGCTGTATTTCGAAAAATACTATTTCACACCGGGCGATCTGGGGTTCAAGGCCTTCGAAACTGGCGTGGGCAAAATCGGAACGCTGATCTGCTGGGACCAATGGTACCCCGAGGCAGCGCGCCTGACCGCGCTTCAGGGCGCAAATGCGCTTTTCTATCCCACGGCAATTGGTTGGCATCCTGACGAGAAGGCGCAGTACGGCGAGGCGCAGTACGATGCGTGGAGGACGATCCAGCGCGCGCACGCCATCGCTAATGGAGTGTACGTAGCCGTCCCCAATCGCGTTGGCTTTGAGACAGGCAACATTCGCGGCAAGGTCGCGCCCGGCAAGGGCCTTGAGTTTTGGGGCGGATCGTTCATCGCCGATCCCTTTGGACAGGTTGTCGCGCGAGCATCTCACGACGCCGAAGAGGTGCTCATCGCAGAAGTGGACCTGCAGCGGATCGAGGACGTTCGCCGGAACTGGCCCTTCTGGCGCGATCGCCGCGTGGATGCGTACGGCCCGATTACGCAGAGATTCCTGGTATAGCCGCTAGAATGCCCCAGCTCCGGAAATTTTCGCAGACCCCAACTGCTCTCGGCTACCGCATGCCAGCCGAGTGGGAAGCCCACGAGGCGACATGGATCGCATGGCCGCACAACCGAAGCGACTGGCCGGGCAGGTTCGCGCCTATCCCGTGGGTGTATGCGGAAATCGTTCGCCAGCTGGCGCGGGTGGAGCGCGTCGATGTGCTGGTTGAGGACGTGGAAGCAGAAGCCAAGGTCCGCGAGTTGTTGATTCGCGCCCGCGTTCTGCCCGAAAAAGCCGCGGCGCCGGGCAAACCTGCCGGCGCAATTCGCTTTCACCACATTCCTACCAATCGAGGCTGGACTCGCGACTCGGGCCCAATCTTTCTTCGGCGCGATTCCCGCGCGGCCAGCCGACTTCCCGGCTGTCGCGGCGACCGCATGGCGCTTCAACGCCTGGGCCAAGTACAGAGACTGGAAGCTGGACACGGCAATCGCAGGCGCAATCACCGACCGGCTGCGTTTGCCGGCCTGGGAGCCGCAGGTCAAAGTGAACGGGCATGCGCGCCCGGTGGTCTTGGAGGGTGGGAGCATCGACGTCAACGGATGCGGGATGCTTATCACCACCGAGGAGTGTCTGCTGAGCGAAGTGCAGCAGCGTAATCCTGGGGTTACAAGAGCACAACTGGAGGAGATTTTCGCCGACTACCTGGGGGTGGAGAAGGTAATCTGGCTGGATCGCGGCATCGCCGGTGACGATACCCACGGGCACGTTGACGATATCACCCGCTTTGTCACGCCAACGACTGTGGTGACGGCGTACGAACCTGACCCGGCCGATCCTAATCACGAGCCGCTGAGCGACAACTTCCGCTGGTTGAAAAAGAGCACAGACCAGGCTGGACATCGTCTGCGCGTGGTGAAGCTCCCCATGCCGGCTGCGGTGTATTTTCGTGGACGCCGCTTGCCGGCCAGCTATGCCAATTTCTACATTGCCAATAAGCTGGTGCTGGTACCAACCTTTAACGACCCGAATGATCGAGTCGCGCTGAATACCCTGGCTGCGGCATTTCCTGGTCGCGAGATTGTCCCAATTTATTGCCGGGACTTGATATGGGGCCTGGGAGCGCTGCACTGCATGACACAGCAGCAGCCGGCGTAACAGTTGCCAGTATCCTGTAGCCAGTCGTCAGCGACGAGTGCAGCGCGAATTCGAGACCCTACGGCCGAGCTGTCTTCTTCTTTGTAAGTGTGAAGATGAAGTAGCCGCCTGCGGCCACCCCGGCGTATAGACACGCATTGGCGAAGACGATGGTGCCCACGGTAAGCACCAGTGCAAGGCCGGAGTCCGGAGTGGGACCGATCACAAGTGACAACACAAAGGGCGGACAGATGCCCAACGCGACCGCAGTCAGGAACCCGTGGGCCTGAAGTCCTCCTACATTCAGCTTCCATGCGAAGTAAACGGCCAGAGCCACGGCAATTCCCAGTGCGAAGCTTAGGGACAGTACAAGCACCAAGTTGTTGTTGTCTTCTTTTCGCAACCAAGTCAATGCCCACCACCGACCGTCTTCGTCGAGTGTACTCGTGCAGTGAACTCCTATGCGCTGCGCAGAGGAAAGGGGCTCATGCTATGCTGCCTCAATCTTTGCAAGGAGCGACCTGATGAGCACGCAGACAATGCCCGCCGGAGCCTCTAACGACAGCGTGCCGCACAACATGGTGACCACCACTTTCGTGCTTGATGGATATAAGATCGTCCGCAATCTGGGACTGGTGCGCGGCATCATCGTGCGCTCGCGCTCCATCGTCGGCACCATTGGCGCGAGCCTGCAGACGCTGATAGGAGGCAATATCACCCTGCTCACAAATCTCTGCGAGCAAACACGCGAGCACGCCTTTGACCTCATGCTAAAGCACGCTGCCGAACTCGGCGCGAATGCGGTAGTCGGGGTGCGTTATGATGCGACCGAGGTGATGCAGGGCGTGACCGAGGTGCTCGCCTATGGAACCGCAGTGGTGGTGCAAAAGGAAGGATGAACACCGGGCGGCATGGTGAGCCCGGCAGGAATCGAACCTGCGACCCACGCATTAAAAGTGCGTTGCTCTACCAACTGAGCTACGGGCCCACATTCATTAATCTACCATAGCGAAAATCGACAGGCCCTCAGCAACAGAAATCGTTGCGAATTCATCCTCCAATAGTTCACAATCGTTTGTGCATTGCACAAGGAGAACTTGATGAAGCGTTGTTCCTATTTGATCCTGATACTGTGTCTCGCCCTTACGACAGTGTGCATTTCCCCAGGACAAACCGGATAAAGCAAAAGCGGCAGAACAGGCCGCCGCCGACTGGGTGAAACTGGTGGACTTCGATGCTTACGCACGTAGTTGGCGCATGTCCTCAATCACGTTACGGGCAGTCGTTAGCGAAGCTACGTTTGAGGAGCAACTACGGAAGACCCGCGCGCCCTTGGGTATAGTGATCTCGCGCCAGCTGAAATCTGCAGAATTCCGCACCAAAATACCGGGAGTGCCGGACGGACAGTATTTCCTGATTAAATATGAGACCTCTTTCGAGCATAAAAAAGGAGCAACTGAGACCGTAACCCCCGCGTTGGATAGAGATGGACACTGGCGAGTGGCCGGCTATTCCATCAGGTAGGCTTTCCCGTGCTCCGCTCGATATTAGATACTTGCTACCTTCCAGCGTAGCTGGGCATCTTATTCTATGGGACCATGAATAGGGAATTTCGTCCGCGCGTAATCGTGGTGGGAGGCGGGTTTGGTGGTCTCGACGCCGCTAAGTCTTTAGCGCATTTGCCCGTCCAGATTACGTTGGTGGATCGTAAGAACCATCACACATTTCAGCCATTGCTGTACCAGGTAGCAACGGCCGGCTTGTCGCCCGCGGAAATCGCGGCTCCCATACGGGAGATCCTCGCCAAGCATGAAAATGTCGAGGTTCTGTTGGGTGAGGTGCTCGATTTCGACCTTGAGCGCCGTATCGTCAAGCTGCAAGGATTCGAGCTCGCCTACGACTATTTGGTAATTGCCGCCGGCGCCACTCATGCCTACTTCGGGCACGACGACTGGGAGCCGCTCGCTCCCGGACTGAAAACCGTGGAAGATGCACTGGAGATGCGCCGCCGCATTCTGCTGGCCTACGAGTTGGCAGAACGCGAAGCAGCATTGACCGGTCATCATCGGCCGCTGAGTTTCGTGGTGGTGGGTGGGGGCCCTACCGGCGTTGAACTGGCGGGAACGCTGGCGGAGATTGCGCGTAAGTCGCTGCCTCAAGATTTCCGCAATATCGAACCTGCAAAGACGCGCATTCTGTTAGTCGAGGCCGGACCGTCGGTGCTAAGCGCTTATCCCGACGATCTGCGCCAGAGTGCTGTGAAGCAATTGCAACATCTCGGCGTTGAGGTACGGACGAACTCCGCCGTCACGGATGTGCGGCCCGGCGAGGTTTCCGTCGGCCAGGAAGTACTGCCTGCAGCAGCCGTGCTGTGGGCCGCTGGAGTGTCGGCGTCGCCGCTCGGGGCTGCGCTGGGGGCCCCGGTTGATCGCGCCGGACGTGTGCTGGTCGAACCTGACCTGAGCATCCCCGGACATCGTGAAGTCTTCGTCATCGGCGATCTTGCGAGCATGAAAGACGCAGCCGGCAAGCCTCTACCTGGCGTTGCTCCGGTGGCCATGCAACAGGGCCGGTGGGTGGGGCGGCAGGTTGCTGCAGACCTCGCCGGGCGCTCGCGCAAAGACTTTCATTATGTGGACAAAGGCTCCTTAGCGACGATTGGGCGCGCCGCGGCGGTCGCACAATTCGGCAAGCTGCACATCTCAGGCTTCCTTGCCTGGTTGTCATGGCTGTTTATCCACATCTTCTTTCTTATCGGCTTTCGCAACCGCTTAGTCGTCATGCTCCAGTGGGCATGGAGTTATTTCACCTACGAGCGGTCAGCGCGCCTGATCACCGGTGAGTCGCGTGTAGTCTCCGTTCCCTCGATGGATTACGCCGAACAGGCAGCCGCATTTCTCGATCGCAATGCCCAGGGCGCGTCAGGCGCCGCTCGTATGGACACACGAGAAGCCCCTACAGCGAGTAAGAGTCCAGTTCGCAAAGTGGGCTAACCCCCTGGCCTGATTTTCCTTAGACGTTGAGGAGGCCGTGTTAACAGCGTGAGCCGGACGGTGCTGCCTCATTGCGTGAGACGGAGGAGAATCTTTGCGGCGATGGTCTGAAAGACTTGCTGCAATTGAGTGCTGCACTGGCTCGATGGGCAGTTGGAGGCAAATACCGCCTGTCCCACAGGCTGGTTCAGGTTGTAAGTGGAGCTGGCTGGATCGTTAGCGATCTGTTGCAAGAAAGCCTGATCGACACTCGTCCCCAGCCCAATCGAGTAAATGTACATGCCGGGATTCTCGGTACGCATGGCTGTCGCGGTTTGAAGCGCCCGATATTTGGCGTCCGCGGTGACGTTGACGCGCGTGAAGCTCTTGGTTGTCCCGTCGATGGCCGACGTAAATCCGGGGTCGTTCTTCAGACAAGAATTCGAAATTTGAGTGTTGCAGTTTCCGCTGGCATCACAGGAATACCACTTACTGCTGCCGTCGTACATGTAGCTTTGAACTCCAGTAGTGGGGTTGAAAAAGCCGACACTCGAGCCAGAGTCGTATCCGCCAAAATTGTAAAGGGTTTGCGTTCCGTTGCAGGACAGGCTCTGCTGAATGGTATTGACGTATCCGTCCGTGAAATAGACCATCACCTTCACTACGTTTTGTCCCGACGGCACGGTAACGCTGTCGTTCTGGGCCTGCGCGTAAGTTATCCCGCCAGGACCGAAGGTGCCGCCGGAAAAGTTGCTTTTCATGGTGTTGACCGCATTTGTGATAGGCGTGATGAACTGATAGCCGATCGCCACATCTACAGTCGCGTTCGAGGCGAAGCTGATCATCGCAACTTCGTCGTTGTTATTGTCGAAGTAATTTATGAACGTGGTTACCGCGGGAGGAAGCGCTGTCGATCCGCCATTACTAGTCATCGAACCTGAGCGATCTAATACCACGGACATCACCAGCTTGCCGCGCGTCGCCTGGGCGCTGTCACTAACGGAAAAGGTCTGGAAATTCGGCAACATTCGCATGAGGAATGTCCTGATCGTGGCTGTGGCGCTGACATTGACCAAGGTCTGACCATAGGCATCCGTAGAAAAACTTACGGCTATTGTCGGAGGATTCGTGTCCAGAGCAGACTGTCTATAGTTCCCGTTGAACGAATTGATTGCCAGATTCCTTGCGATTGTCTGTCCCTGAGCAAGATTTCTCATGGCGGTAAGGCAGGCAGCGTCCACCGCTTTCGACAGCTTGGCTTTCGTCACATAAGCGAATCCCACATCAATCGCCAAAGCCATGAACAGCAGCATAACTGTAATTGATACGGCCACCAGGACAACCACCTGCCCGCGCTCGTTCTCCTGCTCCGGTTGTGACTGAAGAGTCTCACTCTTTCGCCTCCTTCATCAGTAGTACGCCACGTCGTATAACTGTGATGGCAATACGGTTCCGACCAAGAACTTGCCGATGCGGCGTGATCGGCTTGTATTTGTAAAAAACCTCCGTCACATAAACCGTCTGGTTGATTTGAGGGACTACCAAGGATGGAAGGGTCGCTATGCCACCAATCAGCTCCCTACCTGGCTAGCTCGCCCCAATTCCACCTTGTGATACTTGTCCTGTGAGCTGAATCTTGTTGTTGTTGTTAAAAACTGACGACACGATTACTCGTCCCACTGACATTCAGGTTAAGAGGCGCCGATGCTGCAGCCACGGCTGCGGCGGTATCGGAAAGTGTGGTTCCGCGGGAGGCCATGCTCGACCCTTCTCCGCTCAAATTTGTAATTACTTCCCTAATGAAGATGGCACGGCTGAAGTCCATCGTCGCAAACACCAAGGTGAGCATCAGGGTTGCCGATATGGCAAATTCCACCAGCGCCTGCCCAGAATCATTCGCTCTTTGCGATTTGTGGATCACGTGATCGTGGCCTGTGCTGCCATCTTGATTCGCCTCCGCTAAATGGTATTGCCTGGCGGGAAGGCCTCATTCTTGAAGCTTACGGCGACGGTAAATGTATAAGTGCCGTTGTTGAAGAACTGGCCAACGATAGGTGTCATGAGTTTCAGATTGGTGGTCAGGGAGACAGTCAGCGTGTCTTCCGGACCGCCGGCGCTGCCTTTTCCCCCGCCGGTGCTGGAGATCTGCATGTTGGAGACATCAATGACCGATTGCCGCCTGCTGCGCAACCTGAATCATCGAATTCACGCGCGATAGGTTTGGCCCGGATGGTTGCGGATCGGGAAGGTGGTTTCCTGTGACACCGTAACGGCCCGCCATCCGCACCGCGTTCTGCAGCGTCATCTCAACGTAAAACAGACGCGTGTAGTCGAAGACGGCAAACAGCAGCAGGAAAACCATGGGCGCAACCAGGGCAAACTCCAACAGGGAGTTCCCGCTCGTCGCCCCGCCCCAGCGCTGCTGGATCTCAGGTCTCGCTTGCGGTCTGCACGTAATAGTTATCGGCACAACCTGAGCAGCGGTTTAGAAGGCATTCAAGCTGTTAGGTTGCGCCGCGAGATCCCGCGTTCTCTGTATCGCGCGGGATTTCCTACCGTGGGAAGTTTACTTTTGGGGAACAGAGGGCAGACCAAGTACGCTGACGAGAGGTTCCGATATACACGGGCTAGCGTGCCTCTATAGCTAGCGCTTCACAATTGGAGCGTAACCCTCGCCGGTCAGTTTGGCCTTCATCGCCTCGGCATCCTGCAGCGAGCTAAACGGACCAACCTGCACGTGGTAGAGCTTGTCATTGGTGATGGGATTGTTCACCACGAAGACGTTGTAGTTTTTCTTGCGCAGCGCACCAGCGAGTGCGACAGCATCGTCTTCGCGAGAAATCGCAGCGATCTGCACGACGAATGTTCCGGGCCCGGTCACGGGGACCGGTCGGCCACCCTGAGGCGCAGGACCGACGCTAGCGGGAGCCGACGAGGTTGTACTCTTTGCCGTCGTCTCGGCTGGAGCAGATTCGGGCGCTGCTGTCGCGCTCGCCGGCGCAGCAGGGTGTGTATCCTTGGACGGCGCCGACGTGGCGGCTCCCGTCTGCTGTACCGCTTTGTAGAAGGTAAGATTGCCGGGATTCGGGACGGCGGACTGCTCCTGCGGCGCCGGTTCAGCCTGCGCTTTCACTGCCACCACGGCCGAAGGCTTGTTCTGACTGCTTCCCGAGGCGCTCGCCACTATCTCCGTCGGAGCGGCTGCCGGCTGGTCATTCAGCGCTTGCTCGCGTCCCGTACTCTTGCCCAGCGAATATCCAATGGAAAAAAAGACCGCGCAAATGGCTGCCAGCAGAAAAAACAGACCCAGCAGTTTTCCCATCCCCAAAGTTATTTCGGTGTCGTCAGAAGCCATAGTTGTCACGTTCCTCGCTATTTCTCCGGCGGCCCTGCGGCTGCGATTTTCGCGGGGGGCGCTTGCACCCGGTTCAGCAGTCCAGCCAGCAAGTCCACCGGCACCGGGAAGATGATGGTGGTGTTCTTCTCCACTCCGATCTCGGTCAGAGTCTGCAAATATCGCAACTGAATGCTGGTGGGCTCCTGGGCCAGCAAGTGAGCAGCGTCAATCAGGCGCTGGGCCGCGGCAAACTCGCCCTCGGCGTGAATGATCTTGGAGCGCTTCTCGCGTTCGGCTTCGGCCTGCTTGGCCATGGCGCGCGTCATCGTCTCCGGCAGGTCCACCTGCTTGACCTCGACGTTCGTCACCTTCACTCCCCAGGGATCGGTGTGCTGGTCCAGGATGGACTGCAAGCGCAAATTGATCTTTTCGCGGTGCGCCAGCAACTCGTCAAGCTCAACTTCACCCAGCACCGAACGCAGCGTAGTCTGGGCAAACTGCGAGGTCTGATACATGTAATTGGAAACCGCGACCACGGCTTTGTTGGAATCAACCACGCGCAGGAAGATGACCGCGTTTACCTTCAGCGTGACGTTGTCTCGGGTAATGATGTCCTGCGGCGGGACCTCCAGCGCCTCCTGCCGCAGTGAAACCCGCACGATGCGATCGATCGGCGCGAAGACGAGTATGAGGCCAGGGCCCTTGGGCGTTCCAAGCAGCCGCCCGAGGCGGAAAATAACACCACGCTCATACTCGGCCAGTATCTTGATCGAGTTGATGATGTAGAGCGCGATAATGACGAAGACAACAATGGCAGGTATACCGGTCACGTCGTGCCTCCAGCCACTCAGAAGTGTAGAACGGGTACCAGGGAAGATTGTAGAACCAATTGGATGAGTTACCTAACTTGGTAACAGGGAGCCGTCAGCTTTCAGCTATCAGCTTTCAGCCGTCTTTTAGCGATGTCATCCTGAGCGGAGCGCCCGCGGTCTTTCCGACCCGCTGATTTCCGGGGGCCCCAACAAGCGCCGTTCTTGCGCTTGTTGGGGTGGTGGTGCGGGTCGGGCGGGCGCGCAGTCGAAGGATCTGCGGTTCGTCGGTGCTGGGAACAACCACAGATCCTTCGACTCGGCCTGAACTCCTCTCTCAGGATGACAATTCATTGGTTGAATCTAGCTACTGACAACCGGCTACTGACTACGGCTTCTCGACTTCCAACTCCAAGCCCTCGACGTTTCGCACAACGACTTGCTCGCCGAGGCTGACGCGCGAGCGTGCGTGCGCATTCCACAGCTCGCCCTGGACAAAGACCTTCCCTTCCGGATCGATGTCCGTGCGGGCCTCACCTACCGCGCCAATCATGCCTTGCAAGCCAGTCACGACCTTGCTTCGTCGCGCCCGCAGGGCGATGGTCATCAGGAAAACTGTAATGATTCCGAGAGGTACGCTGACCCCGAGCGCCGTCCATATCTGCACCCTCATTTGCGGGATGGGACCATCCACCAGTAGCAGCCCACCGATTGTGAGCAGAGCTATCCCACCGAGGCCGAGCACGCCGTGAGTTGCAAATTTTGCTTCCAGGGCGAACAGCACAAAGGCGCCGATGATGAGCGTGAACGATGCGTAGCGTGTGGGGAGCAAGTTAAGGGCGAACAGCGCCAGCAGAATAAAAACTACCCCAACCACTCCGGGCACGATCGCACCTGGATGATTGAACTCCGCGTAAAGCGCGAGTGCACCGACGGCCAGCACCAGGAAGGCGATGTTTGGATCGAGCAGAAAGTCCAGGATGCGCTGCTTCAACGTCATGGGCAATTCGTCGACTGAATCGGCGGCAAGATGTAATTTCACCGTCTTGCCATCGAAGCGCTTGATGGTTCGGCCGTCGATCTGGCGGAGCAAGTCGCTCTGATCACGAGCAACGATTTCGATGAGGTGCTGCTGCAGCGCTTCCTGATCGGTCCATGACTTCGATTCGCGCACCGCGGTCTCCGCCAGTTGCACGTTGCGGCCACGTGGCCCGACGTAGGAGCGCATGAAGGCGGCTGAGTCGTTCTCGACCTTGGCCTTCATGGTGTCGTCCATCTTCTCGCCCCCGAGGGTGACGGGATGTGCCGCCCCGGTGTTGGTCCCGGGAGCCATGGCCGCAACGTCGGCGGCTTCGAGGATGAAGAAGCCTGCGGAAGCCGCTCGCGCCCCGCTGGGAGCGACGTAGATGATGACGGGAACCGGCGAAGCCAGGATCGTCTGGATGATCGAACGAGTGGAATCCAGCAGACCGCCGGGCGTGCTCAGTTCGATCAGCACGGCGTCGGCATTGGTTTGGCGAGCGTGTTCGATGGCGCGGTCAATGTACTCAGCCGTAATGGGCTGAATGGTGTCGTCTATGCGGATCTTGACGATGCTGTTCGCCGAAGCCGCGCTGGTACCGAAAATGGCCAGCAATCCACAGCAGAGAATGAAGCGAATCCGGGACATGTGTGCCTCCTTCCGGAGGGCGTCGCGCTGGCCACCGACAGCTGTGATTCCAGTTCGACAAGCGCGCCAGTAATAGTACCGGGAAATGCTGAGACCACGCTGGCGTTTGCCTCCCGGCGGCACTCTCATCATAAATGATGAAGGGCGGGAAAGACGACCGATGACGAATTGTGAAGGTGAAATGACGGCTGGGTCTAACTATGGTCCTTGTCGGGAAGGTGTACCGGAATTTCCATCATCGGCCGGCCCATTCGCTCCGCTTCCTCGGGCGTGACGCCGGCCATCTGCATCCGGCGATTCTGAATTTCGCGCAGCAAGGCGAGGATCTCGCGTTCCTGCTCAACGTACTCTTCCTCGGTGATGGAGCCGTCCTCGAGTAGCGTCTGCAATTCCAGCAGGCGCTCTTTGATGGGAGCGTCGTCAGTATATTGCTCTTCGGCTGCGCGGGCCAGCGTCCGCAGGATGAACTTGAATCCCGTGATCGGCGACAACAGCAGATCGTCAAGGAACAGCATCAGCTCCTCACTCTGTAGTGCTGGGCTCCAGTTTCAGCCGAATGTTCACGAAGTTATAGGGCGGCCATGGGCCGGTGTACTTGAAGTTCAGCCGGTCACCAAACTTCTTGGCGATACGGTTGACCGCTGCGTCAAACTCAGTTTCGCGCTCGCGCTCGATGAGGAAGGCCGCATTCATGATCATTTTGTCGCCAATCGGCTTATTGTCGCGCGAGGCGACGCAGATGGCACGCAGTCCCTCGTAGATCTCGCGCAGGTACTCGCCCGAGCGTTCGGTCAGCGCCTTTTCGATCATGCGGCCCAGTTGCATGCGGGCGAAATAGGTTGATTGCAGGTGCTTGCGCGTAATTTCCTGGTGGAAGCGGTGTATCTCTTCGTGATCGCGCCGCAGTTCTTCAACAATGTGGTCGCGGTCCCAGGTGACCTTCAGGCCAAATTCCACCTTCCCGGCCATCTGCTTCAGCACGTCCTTAACCGACGGATAGATACTACGCAACACCTCGCGAATGTCGTCGTCGGTGCGGAACACCGTGCCAAAGCTCATGGGGATGATGGTGTGAGTCCGCATCACGGTCTCGATGACGTGCTCATGCGCCAAAGCGTTCTCACGAGTAGGATCGAAAATAAACACGCCGGTGCGGCTGACTACAGCGGAAATGTCACCGTGGGTGACAGCGTAGACCAGTTCCCCTGTTCCCCCAATGCCCATCTTGCCGAAGGTGACGGGCTCGTTCGACTGGATGATGCCGTACACATAACGGCCTTCCTGCCGGAGGTCGGGAGCCGGAATCGGCCCGGGCACGAAGTGAATTTCCGCCTTCGGCTTGGGTGCCGGTTCAGCTGCGGCCGCCATTTGCAACGTGACTGGCTTCCGCTTTGCGACCTTCTTCTTGACGGCTTTGGCGGCCTTGGTAGCCGCCCGCGGCTTAGCCGGTCGCCTTCCGTTGCTCATAAACCTCCCTCAACATATTGGAAATCGTCTGCAAGAGTTGGTTGATGTCAATCGGTTTGAACAAAACTGGAATGCTGCTCTCGTCGGCGCGATCGTTGGCGTCTGGCGTGGCATATCCGGTCAACAATACTGCCGGCATCTCCGGATCGTTCTGCCGCGCAAACTCGATGACGTTGAATCCGTTCTCCCGCTTCTCCAAAGAGAGATCGCATAGCAAAAGATCGATCTTCTGCTCCAGCAGCATCTTCCGCGCTTCTTCCGCCGAAATGGCCGCGCTCACCTCGTAACCCTGCTGCTGCAGGATTAGCTGGTAGGTCAATAGAACGTGGGGTTCGTCGTCCACGACCAGGATGTGACATTTTCGCTTCATCAGACGGACAAACTTTCTATCGCACTGCCGGCAGTGTGATGCTGAATACAGTTCCCTTCCCCAGTTTACTGCGGACTCGCAGCTTGCCCCCATGGTTCTCGATGATTCCCTTCACGATCCACAGACCCAGACCGGTGCCTCGTTCTCCCTTGGTGGTAACAAAGGGCTCGAACATGGTAGGCAACAAATTCTCCGCGATGCCGCTGCCACTATCCGCCATCACAATCTGGATCATCTCCTTCACTTCGTCCCGGCGCAAAACCCGGGTGCGGATTCGCAACACTCCTCCGCCCTGACTCATGCTGTCCTTAGCATTCACCACCAGGTTGGAGAGGACCTGCCGAATCTGGTCCGCAGATCCCAGCGCAAAAGGAATATGGCCAAACTCTTTGTCCACACGAACCCCAGCGCGCTCGATTTGGCGCGCAAACAGCAGCAGCGTGTCCTCGATGGCGGCGTTGACGTCGACATTGCCTACCTGTTCGGTGTTGCGGTACAGGCCCAGCATCTGGCGCACGATCCGGGCCACGCGCTCGGTTTCAGCTTTCAGGATTTCATAGACCGGTCCAGCCTCCGGCTTTACCTGGTCAGTCAGCAAGAAGATGCAGTTCTTGATCGCTTCCATGGGGTTGTTCACCTCATGGGCGATGGTGCCCGCGAGCCGGCCTGCGGCGGCGAACTTTTCCATCTCCAACAGGCGGCGTTCCAATCTCAACTGCTCCAAGCGGCGCACGGAAGTCAGGTCGCGCAACACGGTCACGGTGTAAGCCACAAGCCCGCGTTCGTCGTAGATCTTGCCCGAGCGGGTGTCGTACTCCACCTCCTGGCGCGTACCGGGATGGGTCAGCCGGATAGGCCCACTCTCGCGGTCGGAAAAGGAATACGTGAACTTGGTAACGTAAGCGTCCAGCTTTGACTGGTTGCGCACATGCAGTGGGGAGCGGCTCTCCTGGGACCCGAACAGGTCTTGCGCCAGCGGATCAGCCAAAACCACCCTGGCATCACGGTCGCACACCACGATTGGATCGCCCACATTTTCGATGATTAAGTTCAGGCGGTCGCGGTCCTGCCGCACCACCTCTTCGGCCTGACGCAGGCGATCGTAGTTGGCGCGCAGTTCATCATCGGCGTGGCGCAGATCGGTCACATCGCGCAGCACGGTCACCATGCCGGTATGCCGCCCATCGGGAGCATAACTGGGGGCCGACACGGCCTCAAACAGGACCTCATCACCTTCAATCGCATCCACCAGTGTCATGTCGCGCGAGGAGTCGTGGCCCGAGACCACCATGGAAGACAAGGCGGCAGAAAACAACAGATTGTTCAATTCCACCGCTCGAACCCGGCCTGCGCTCACCTCTTCCGGCACTTCAAAGAAACGCTCCGCAGCCTTGTTCTGGGTGATGACGCGATGCTGCGGGTCGGTGAGAATGACCGGATCGGTCATGCTCTCCATCACCGTCTGCATCTGCGCAATGACGGTTTCCATGTCCATCATGCGGTTGTAGTAATGCTCGACTTTGTACAGGCGGGAGAGATAGCGATTGGCCAACTCGATCAGCGCGCGCAAGTCGCCGAGCTGCGCCATGCTGGCCGAGCGGCCCACCTCGGTCACTACCATGGCCGCGTAGGCCCGCATGTCGCAAACCCCGCAAACTTGTTCCTGTAATTGCAAACGTCGCTGCGACCGGTAATTTTCTACGGCAAGGCAGTCGCTGCGCCGGGCGCGTTCGGCTTCCCAGCAGGCTGTTTTGTTGCGGTATACAAGGGGATGGTAATAGAGATCGGGGGTACGTTTAGCTTTAGCTCGCACCAGTTCGGGCTCGAAGCTATGCAGAACACGAACCTCCGTTTTTTCCATTGCATACAGCGAACTTCGAAACTGTTGGATGAACGTTTTGGTGCAATTCAGCGAGGCCACGGGGATGATTTCGGAGGTGTCGAAGTTCACTCGCGCCACCAAGGCGCGGGGGTAGCCGATGGCAACAATCTCTTCCAGCAGGACAGGGAAAATCTCCTCGCTACGCTCGGCGCCAAGTAAGCGCAACGCCGGGCGACGCTTCCACGCAGCTTCAGGCGGCTCTGTGCGCATGCGCATCTGGGGCGAAGCCATCGAAACTACTCCTGCTCCTCAAGCTCCTAGTGGCGCGCGGCCGGACGGCGGGTACGAACCGGACGGCGCGTGGTTTCTACCATCGTCACTTCCTCTTCCTCCGCCGGACCCAGCTGCGGACGGGAAACCAGACCGGTCAGACCCACGGCATCGGCGTACTTCAGATACGTATCGATGGAGGCCACGACGATGCGGGCTTCGACCGTGATCAGATCGATGCCGACCAGCGAAATGCGGACCCAGGCGTCGATGACGATGCCTTTGTCCAAGACCCGATCCAGTACATCGATCAGACTCGATCCGCCTGAAAGCCGTTCGACTGCCATTCCAGATTCCTCCTGCTTTGCTTCTTATCTAGGCTTTGCTTGCGCTTTCTTCCTTGCCGGCTTCTTGCCTGCCCGCCGCTTCGCCGGAAGGGTCGGGCCCCGCAACTCCGTACCTGGTCCTGGCCTCGGTAATGTGCGCCGAGCCGGCAACCCCGCCGGATGCGTCAAATTGGGGTCGAACTTCCACCAATTCAGTCCAATCTGTTCCGCTTTGTCTACGGAACACACCAGAAGACGAATTCGGATGGTCAGCAGCTCGACATTGGCCAGCGAAATCCGCACGTCACCAGCTATGACGAGACCCTTGTCCAAAACCCGGTCAAGGATGTCGAGCAAATTCGCTGTTCCTGAAACAGTGGGTACGCGTTCCATGCTTTAGTCTTGAATAGAGAGTACCGGCCGCCGAAGCCGGTCCCCCACCGTGCCTCGACACAAGGGCAGTATCCTAGCGGACACGCAATGAAGTGTCAATTGGCCAGAATGCCGAACACCGCCCGCTTCAAATTTGTGAAGGCTATGGGCGGGTTCCTCGAAGGGCTCCAGTACTCTCCAGTTGGCTTAGATGCAGCCGGGTTGCCTGCACGAAGAAAAATAACGCCCCGAATACGAAAATTTCTACTGAAATGCCAAACTCGGAAGGGCAGACTCGTCCGAAGCATTGTGTAATTCGACAGGATTACGTTGCCCCGTGCCCCTTCGAGGCTCCGAAGTTGCGGTCGTCTTCAATAAGCGGGGCCGACCGCACCAACCGGAAGCGTACGTTAGTGCCACACTCGGAACAAGGCGGAAAGCTTCCCGTCCGGAGTAGGGTCACTTCATGGTACAGGCGATGGCGGTAATGCAGCACCTGATATATGCCCGACTCAGGAACGAGGATGCCTGGTTGAAACAGTTCGTCCGCCATATGTGCCTGCCAACTTTAAACAGTTCAAAAGAGCGACAGAACCCTCCTGCTGCTAGCTCCTTGAGGCAAATTCACTCCAGAAGGTTGCCCAGTGGCCCCAACTCCAGGTTCAGGTCCTCAGGTTTCAGACCAAATTGCTGGCCCAGCTCTTTAATCTTCTCCTCCAGCTTCATCAGTGCGAGTCCCATCTCTTCCACCTGCTGGTCGGTCAGCGAGCCTCCCTCCATGCGGCGGACGGCCTGGCGTTCCAGTAATCGGCGCAGCAACTCGATGAGACCCAGCACCAGCTTTGCCAAACCTTGTTCGATCGTCTCGGGCGAGCAATCAATGCGCTCCAGGGATGGCTCAGTGATGCCCTGCAGTTGCCGCCTCAATTGGGACACGGCCTCTTCCACATCCTTGGGCGTTAGCGGCTTCGGGCTATCCATTTTCCCCTCGCGGAGTGACAAACTCGGCTGGTGGCCAAGGCCCGCTCAAACGAAGCCGCACCCCCTGCGACGGGCCGGCGCTCCGCAGCGACGCAACGAAGCGATCGCGGCTCTCGCGAGGCACCAGCGCGAACCAGCGATGGCTTTTGCGTTCTTGCCTGGCCCTCCACTCACGCACCGAGCCGGCTGTGACGCTCCTTAGTTTGCTGTCGACGGCCGCGATCCGGCCCGTCGCTTGCGAGCGGCGCTTGAGATATTCGCGGCCGCTGACCGGCGTAGCCAAGTCAACCTGCTCATCGTCAGCCCAACTTCCCACTACCTCGTACTGCACCGCATCGCCGATTCGCTCCAGGGCAGCACGATACATTTCCTGTCCCTCCAAGAGCTGCTTCTCGATTCCGTCTTCGCCTTCCAGGAGGGTGGGAAAACGAAACGGAATTGGAGTCGCGGTCGCCAGGACGTTGCGCAGCACCTGGTGAAATTGCAGCGCCGCTTTCTTCAGCGATTCAGCCGAGCCCAGGCATTCTTCCGGATTGGCTATCTCGCTCCAGTACACCCGCATCCCTGACATCTCACGCGACCGGACTGCGCCTTCGCACACTCCTCCTGCCGGGTCCACAATCTGGTTCGGCTGGGTGACACAATAGACCAGGCAGGGCATTTCGCGGCTCACGAGGCCCGAGGGGAAGATGAAGGATATAGTCCGGAGGCGTCACGGTTGCCGCGATCTATGTTTCGCAGCGCCGTCTCCACCGAAGTCAGGACTACATTCAAGCCGACATACACCAGATCAACTCCAGCCAGGGAGATCACAAGGCTGCCGTGGATCACGACGCCCGAGTTAAGCACGTGATCAAGGATGTCGAGCAGTGAAATATCGCCATCGCTGTCCGTCACCAGCAAAGACGTTGAAGATGCCGGCAGCCCATCAGTGGACATGGTCCCCCACAAACGAGTACGGAGGCCACGGCCCGCTCCAATCAATGCGGCGTGTGCCTTGCCATTTGGTGGCGTATTTCTTCAGAATACCTTCCAGCTTCGCGCTATCCTTCCTGCGAATGAGGAAGGAGCCGTGCCAAATCAGGCCCGGCTGCCCTGCACTTGCCTTTCCTCCCGGACTGGACGCCACCGCCAGCCCATCCAACGACGCAATTAACGCGCGAACATCGCGGTCAAGAGTTGTAGCTTTCTGTGGCCGCAAAACCTCCGCTTTCTTCTTGAGGTAATCGGAGCCACTGACGGCGGTAACGGCCGGAGAACTCTGTCTTGGCGCAACCGTAAAAAGTTTTATGCCCCATTCGTCAGCATCAGCCACGCGCTTAAACGCAGCGCGCAACACGCTCTGCCGCGCTTTCAGGTGCTCGCCCATCGAGTCTTCGTTGAGAAAAACCGTACCGAATCGCGCCGGCAAAGAGGACAGCTTACCTGCAATCTCGCCAACCGCGCGCTGATGCCGCAAACCCTGCCGACGCGAGCCACTCCAGGTCTTGCATGCGCTCGGCCAGATCATCGGCAAACTGGTCGCGGGCAACACGGCTTATCCAGCACACATGGCCCTCGCGCATTATCCCCTCGATCGACGCCGAGCCATCAATGCCTTCTGCGGCGATGGATGGCAGCGGGCCCTTGGGGACCTTTGCAATCGCGTAGAGATATAGCACGCGACCGGCAGCCGGCTGCGCCGCTTTCATCTTTTTCGGTTTCGCCGTTACTTTGGGTCGGGCGCTCATCTTAGTCACTAGGAGTCAGAATGGTGACTTGAATTCAGCTTACGATGGCAAGGGCGCAACGTCTCTCCCGCCGTTAAGCCTTCTTACTTTTTGTCATCTCGAGCGGGCGCCACAGCTTTCGCGTAAACTGCCGCAACGCTTTCGCGCCTGCAATCGGACCCTCAAATTCTGCTACCACGTAGATTTCGCCCAACTGCTTTCTCAGGTTGACCAGCGACACCGTTTGCCACTCCCTCACCAGCGTACACCTGCGACAGCCCTTTCCATCCATCAATACCCGATTGACAAAAACCCCTCCCAGCGGCGCCTTTAACTCACGTAACGCTTCTAACAGGCGGCGCGTTTCGTAATCCGGCAGCGGCTCCGGCAGCGTGACCGTCACAATCTGACAGCGCCTGTTATCGCGCAAGATGGACGACAACTCCCGCACTCGCTGCGACAACTTAGCGATTTCTACGCCGGCATCGCGAGCGATGGGTAGTGTACGGTGTGCCGCCAGGGTTTTCAACAGCACGCGGGCCCATGCCAGCAGCCGGTCCGGCGTTCGCAGCACCTCCAGCGCATGGGCGGTGGGCGCCATGTCAATTACTACCCGCTGCTTCTCGTTCTCATTCAGCAGATCGAGAATGCCAAAGGTGGCAAAGATCTC
The DNA here is from genome assembly GCA_963728805.1 of uncultured Acidobacteriaceae bacterium. GTDB lineage: Bacteria > Acidobacteriota > Terriglobia > Terriglobales > Acidobacteriaceae > Bog-257. The sequence continues at coordinate 163,499 of CAVSLE010000016.1, read as the reverse complement.
GTCCACTCCGGGCGGCACTACGTCCAACAACGCTAACAAGAATTTCCGGTCCAGACTGACATCGACGTGGATGCCGCGCTCCTCGCCGGTCATCGCCTGGTCCAGCCTTGCTCGCAGTTGTCCGGCCCATTGCTGGAACTCTGCGATGGCGTCAAACTCTGCCGCGCGCAACTTGCTGTCCCCCAAAACCGGGCGCAACGTGCTCCCAACTTCTGCTGCGAAAACGTCGTCCAGCGACGGCGCGGGATCAATGGAACAGATAGTCACACTCTCGCTCCCCGCTACCTGGCGGTGATGGTAGGCGAGGGCGGCCGAAATCGTGGTCTTCCCTACCCCACCTTTTCCCAGGGTCAGAGTGAGCGGCGAGGTGAGCGACGGCCAATCAGACGGTTCGAGCAGGAAGCGGCCCGGCTTGGCAGGTTTGGCGCGGATCGAACTGGGCAATCGTTTGCCCTCGAATACGTGTGCTCCAAAACTGCGCACAGCGTCTATCCCGATAATCGGGCATCCCGGATCTTCGCCCGTGAATAGCTCTGCGTCGCGAAAGTGCCGGCCGATGAACTTGCGCGCCAATTGGCTTTGCTTCCACCTTCGTTTACAGCGCGCACAGCCTGTCTGGTTCGCAACCACGCGGTTCAGGACTACGGCCGCAAACTCGTTCTGCGGCTTCGCGTCGTGAAATGAATTAATCGACCGCACAGCCTGATTCAGCGAAAACGGCTCCGGCGTGGTGACCAGCACCAGCTTTGACCCTTCGATGGAGAGCGCGACTTCGACCCGCTCCACCATCCGCGACCAGCGCTCCACCGCCGGCTCACGCTGCACGTGTCCGCCGAAATGCCGCGCAAGTACCATGTCGCGCGAAGCCGCCGCCTCCAGCACGTCGAGGAACCGCGCAAAATGCTGCGGCATCTGGAACAACCGCACGGCATGTCCCATGGGCGCTGTGTCCACCACGATCTCCTCGAACTTGCTGTCCAGCAGTTCATGGATGGCCAGCAGCGCCGCTACTTCCGCCATACCGGGCAAGCTGGTGTCGAGCAGCGACGCCAGCTCGTCGCCGGTGAACAGGCTACCCCGGTTCAATAACTCCAGGATTTCTTCGCGCTCAGTTTTCAGGAAGGAATTGATTTGCCGCTCCGCATCCAGTTGCCTGGCCCAAAGGCTTCCCGGCACCCGCAAACGTTTAGGAGCGTCTCCAAGTTTGATTTGCAGGATGTCGCCGAGCGAGTGGGCTGGATCAGTGGATAAGAGCAGGATCGGCCGACGGGGCCTTTTTGTGGCTTGATGCAACGCATACGCGGACGAGACGGTCGTCTTGCCGACACCACCTTTGCCGACGAAGAAGGTGAAGCGAGCCACCGCTCACTCTCGCACGAGCCCAGTCATTGCCGCAACTCGGGAGGACACAAACAGAGCTACACGCGGTGTCATCCTGAGCGGAGGAACTCGCCGCGGCGAGTTCCGGAGTAGAAGGACCCCTATTAGTGACAAATATCTGGAATTCGTCGTTCTTCAACTCACCAGGTAGTCCATCGCCTCCTCGCGGGTGGCGAACGTCGGGATTTGGCGGGCCGAGAAGGTGCGGATGGAGTCGTAGAACGCTTTGGGGAGATTCTCGGTCCCAACCCACGCCGAGCGCTTCAGGTGAGGGCGATCGAGGACGGCGGCGATCTTAATGTGTTCGACTGCCTCGCGACTGAATTGCGTACCGGTGAAGTCGCCCAGCAACAGCACCGATCCCAGCGGCTCGCGGGTGACGAACTCGGGCAGCAGGTCGGCTAATTTAGCCACCTCTTCAGGCGTGAAATTGCTGCAATCCACCAGCAGGATGCGCTGGTCCCGATGCGTTATGAACCGGATGCGATCCATTGCCATTCCTGTCCGCGGTACGAGCAGCCACGCCTGGTGATGCTCAACCTCTAAGTTTGCGCAGTGTACTTCAGAACGTCTGGTGACTCAAGTGTCGCCTTGCTGCGGGTGAATTGCCCACCCGCTTCGTGATAGTTTGGAGCCATGATTCACGAGATCTTTCCGGTCGGCCCACTGCAGTGCAATTGCTCGGTGATCGGTGATGAGCAGACCAAAGAGGCCATGGTCATCGATCCCGGTGATGACATTGAAGACGTTATGGCGGTCGTGCAGAAGCATGGGCTCACGGTGAAGCAAATCGTCATCACCCATGCCCACATTGATCATGTTGGGGGAGCGACCAAGCTGAAGCGCCTGACCGGCGCACCCATTCTGCTGAACCAGAACGATTATGCCCTGCTAAAGATGCTGGACGTGCAGGCCGCTTGGATCGGGATGCGCCCTCCGGAGAAGGTCACGATCGACGCCAGCCTGGGCACAGGCGACCAGGTCCACGCGGGCAGCCTGGTTGCACAGGTTCTGCATACGCCGGGTCACACCGAGGGAAGCATCTGCTTGTATTTTGCGCCTGAGAAGAAACTGCTGGCCGGTGATACTTTGTTTGCCGGCTCGATTGGCCGCACCGACTTGCCGGGTGGTTCGTACGAGAAGATTATGCAATCGCTGCACGGCCCCGTGCTGGCGTTGGCCGACGAGACCATTGTCGTACCTGGACACGGACCGCTCACCACCATCGGCGAAGAACGTGCCAGTAATCCCTTTCTGGTGGGCTGAAGCAACTCGCTGTTCGCTCTTCGCTTTTCGCCAAAGCGCATTTCAGAGTTGGCAAGGCCCGGGTAGAGCCGGCCTTCAGGCCGGCGTCAAGCTAGCATCCTGTAGGTTTCTGCCGCTGTGGTCATTTCTAAATAACCGCAGCGGCAGAAAGTCTTTTTGTTCGCTGCTAACGCGGCGCTAAGCGCCGCTCTACTTAGAGCAATTTTACTTTGGCGAAAAGCGAAGGGCGACCCACGAAGAGCGTCTGACCCTCAACCGCCAATTCCTTCTTAAATAAACTGCGCACGATCAAACTCTGCGGAATCACCAGCACCAACGCGTACGACAAGATGGTTCCACCAATCACGCCCACCGAACCGATGTGCCGTACCAGGGCAATGGATAATGCCACATTCACCACCGCCGCTACGATTGACAGAGCTGCCTGCTCCCGAATCCGGTTCAGCGCCGCCAGCAAACACGATTCGACATTCATAAATCCGCTGATCAGCGCCCATATTCCCATCGCCAACAACAACGAAAAGGTCGGCACAGCAGCGGGGCCCGCCCACACCCGAATCAAGGCGCGACCAAAAACAACCAGCACACACACACAGCACAGGTTCAGCACGGCTGTCCCTGTCATAGTCAGGGAGAAGGTGCGCCGTATCCAACCATAGTCGCGCTTGGCATAAGCCTCCGAGTAGGCGGGCCAGAGCGCGGGAAAGATGAGCGACTGTAGAACAGCGGCGAATCCCACCAATCGCCAGGTGACGCTGTAAGGCGTGACCTCTGCCGCCCCAAGATAATGACTCACCACGATGTTATCGGAGCTGAACACGACCACCGCCGCCACCTGGATGACGAAGAACGGAGAGCCGGAGTTAAGCAGCTCTCTGCTGGTCCAGCGGTCGAGCAGCGATGCCCGGGGAAGAAGCCACGGCTTGTACCACACGACCACGAAAACCAGGTTAGTCATGCTGGCCAAGGTCTGGCCTCCTACCGACATCACAAACAGCATCGGCATCGAGACGTGCAACGTGATACCTAGGGCAAGTCCGAAAACTCCGGCGACCGCGCCTGCGCAAACGGCGTAATTGTTGCGATGCAATTCCTGGTAGCCAGCTAGCAGTTTCCCGCCCAAGTTGCATGGCAGCCCCAGCAACATCAGGGCCGCGGCAACCAGCACCGTATTTCGCACCTCAGCGCCTGGCACGTTCGCACTCACATTGAATAGCCGCATCCAGTTCACGCGGGAGAAGATGACCGCAAAGAACGCGCCTGCGGCTGCCGCGATGGCCCCCGTGACGAACAAGGCATTGGTGAAATAGCGAGCGGCAGAACCTTTGTCGTCCAGCGCGTAAGCTCGCGAGATGCTATTGGTCAATGTATTGGCGATGCCAAGGTCCAGCAGATTAATCCACACCACGGTGGTGGTGATGGTCGCCCACACACCGTAGCGTTCGACGCCCAAGTAGCGCACAGCCAGGGGCAGACAGACTAGCGTGATCCCTGCCGACAGCAACCGCGCAGCAGCCCCCGTAGACACCGCACTCGCGATTCGACCATAACGGGACGCCGGCGAGAAAGGTGCATGCATCACTGTTCTTTCAAGGCAAGGCGACGGGTCTGCTGCGCCCAGCCTGAGAAACGTCCGCCGCTTTGCTGAGAGCAATGTGTGGATTGATTGGCGGGCGGGAATGACCGTTATGCAGACGCGCCGCATTGGTGTGGACGCAGGAGGGTGAGGCTGGATCTCTTCGCAGCATCTCGTGAGCGGCGGTCACAACCTGCTCCACCGACACAGCTTTGATGCAATGCGGCTCAGCGGAAAGGCACGCTGTGCTGCAACCATCCAGTCCAGCCGCCGGCTGCAAGACCCGCACCCGGTCGCAATAAGGCGCAAAACGGATGGGACTATTAGCATGGTCCGGATCGCCATTGCTGGGATGCCGTGAAATCACGATGGTCTTGCAATTCATCGCGCCGGCCAGATGCGCACTTCCACTGTCGTTGCCGATGAAGAGATCGCATTGCTGGAGCAGCGCACACACTTTACGAAGCGGGGCGCCACTGACGATGATCGGTTCGCAGCACAGCAGATTCCCAAGCCTGCCAGCCTCTTCCCATTCATCGTCTGAGCAAATCAACACCGGCTGCATGCGACGTTCCTTCCAGAGTTGCGCCAGGCATTGGGCATAGTTTTCCAGGGCCCATCGGCGGCTGGCGCTTCGGCCACCGATACCGACCGCAACCAGGGTGCTGGTGGCGGGTACACTGGCCAGCAACTTCGATGCGAAATCGCGGTCGCGCTGGGTAAGCGTGATCTCCAGCCTTCTGTCTTCGACTTTCCCGCCCAATACTCTTACGAATTCGAGATTGCGTAACACTTCGTGTTGGAGAGGGCCGCCGTAAAGGCAGATGTCGAATGTCGCGTCGAATCCGCGGTTATGGCGCTGCTTTGCCGGCGACACCGCTTCGCTGTAGCCCACCCGTTTTCCGGCATCGACCAGCGAGCACAGAAGTGTGGCGAGGCGATCGTCAACATCCCACCGCGGAGAGATGACAACATCGAAGCGCCTCCCTCGCAATCGGCCCCAATACAACCACAGCACCGAAACCAGACTGCGCACACGTGCTGGCAGCCACGCTGTCCTCAAGCGGCGCATGCCAATGATCTCGTCGATGTTTGGGTTGGTTACGAGGAGAGAGCGAAAGGCATCCTGCACCACTACGGTGCAGGATGATTCAGGAAATGCGCGTTTCAATTCGCGGAAGAGAGGCGTTGTCAGGACCACATCGCCCAGGCTATCGAGTCTGATGACCAGCAGGGAGAGGGCGTCGCGACGTGGAGAGTCAGCCCCGGCTGCGGGCGCCAGGTGAGCGCGCCAGAAAGTCGCCAACTTTGTCGGCAGGTTAACCAACAAAAATAGAGACACTGGCATCGGTCCTTTCGCATTGTGAATCAAGCCGTGATGGATGAGGTCAACCTCGACGCAGGTTGCGGACCTGCCTTGGCAATCAAACGTGTCGTACTGGTTCCTTCTACCAACGGTATGAGTGCGACGCGTCCTCCGTAGGCCCGCACCTCACGAGCTCCTACGACGGCTTCTTCGCAGTAGTCGCCACCCTTGACCAACACGTCCGGACGAATCGTCTCGATCAGCTTCAAAGGTGTGCTCTCGCTAAACAGGATCACTGCGTCCACCGCACTGAGCGCGGCCAGAATTCGCGCGCGCTCCTGTTCACCCACGAGAGGCCGTGACAGCCCTTTTATCGCGCGTACCGACATATCGCTGTTGAGCGCGACAATCAGGCGCTCGCCCTTGCGCCGCGCCTCCTCCAGCAAAGTAATGTGGCCGATGTGCAGTAGGTCGAAGCACCCATTGGTGAAGACTATGCGGTCGCCGGCTGAGCGCCACATCGCCAGACGGGAAAGCAGCCGCTCCAGCGGCAATATTTTCTCGTCCCTTTGCAGAGCAAGCTCCTGTGACAATGCGCCCAGCAACTCTTCCCGCTGAATAGGAACAGTCCCAACCTTGTTCACCACGATTCCCGCCGCCAGATTCGCCAACTGCACCGCAGTCTCCATTTTGAGGCCGGACGCCATGGCCAGCGCCAGAACTGCGACGACCGTATCGCCAGCCCCGGAAACGTCGTAAACCTGGAGGACAACCGCGGGAGCGTGCAGGCGCGTGTTCTCGCGCAACACCGCGATGCCCTGGTCACCCATTGTCACCACCATGAACTCCATATCCAGCGAAGCGAGCTTGGCCTGGCCTGCGCCCAGCACCCGGTCGACGTTCGGAGAAGTGCTCGCCTGTGGCCGCCGCCAGTTCCTTCAGGTTGGGACAGATGGTGGTGGCGCCGCGGTAACGCGACAAATCGCGCTGCTTGGGATCCACCAGTACTGGAACGCCCAACTTGCTCGCTTGCACAATGATGGAACCGCAGACGGCCTCGGTCAGAACACCTTTCGCGTAATCGGAAAGCACAACAACATCGACGTTTGGCAGCACGCTGAGTGCGCTTTTTAGCAACTTTGTATAGGCCGGGATGGAAGGCGGCGGCGCGGTCTCGGTATCGAGTCGCATCATTTGCTGGTTGCCGGAAAAGATGCGCAGCTTGGTGGTGGTTGGAATGCCCGCAACCTCAGTCAATGCCGGCTCAATTCCCGCCTCAGCCAGCATGGACTCCAAGCTTTGCTGCTCGTCGTCGCCTCCACCGAATCCAGCCACCGTGACGCAAGCTCCCAGCCCCGCGAGATTCATAGCTACGTTGGCGGCTCCGCCGGGTCGCTCGTTGTACCAGGTAGCGCGGACCACCGGGACTGGGGCTTCCGGGGAAACGCGTTCGACGTCGCCCCAGATGTATTTGTCCAACATGACATCGCCGACCACCAGCGCCCGAACGTTGCGCCCGCCCGACTCGACCAGCCCGACGATGCAAGGCACGTTGTCGATCATTGTTCGTTTACCTGTCCGGAAACCGCGTGGCTGATACAGGTGGCAAGTTCGATCCATTCGCACAGAATGTGCCCGTAGAGAATATGGCCTTCCTGGATGCGCGCGGGATCGATGGCGGGAACCCGCAGGCAGACATCCGCCAGCGCTGCCATTCGGCCGCCGCTCCTGCCCGTCATGGCTATGGTGAAGGCGCCCAGTTCACGTGCCTTGGCCAGAGCAGCACAAACATTCTTGCTGTTCCCCGAGGTAGAAATCCCGACTAAGACATCCCCCGATAGGCAAAGCGCCTCAACTTGGCGTTTAAAGACATCGTCGTAAGTCCAGTCATTGGCGACGGCAGTCAGGACGGAAGAGTCGGTGGTAAGAGCGATGGAGGGAAAGGCGCGGCGCGAACGGCGGAAGCGTCCCACCAGTTCAGCCGCAAGATGCTGTGAGTCAGCCGCACTGCCACCGTTGCCGCACCAGAGAATCTTGTGTCCCGCCAGCAGGCAGTCGGTGATGCGTGTAGCGGCGCGCTCGAAGGAATCCTCCTGCGATACGAGCTGGCTAATTATCGTGAGGTGTTCATCAATAGCGTCCGAGAAGACGCCAGACAGGTTCAACGAAGATGGCATTCAGTCCTCGCTTCGGCCAACGAGTTTCGAGGATCTTCGCAAAACCTTGCGGAGCAGCTGTTACAAGGAATTATAGTCGCTGCGGGGAATCCCAGCGCTACCAACTTTCTCGATATCGACAGCGTTTTCCTAATTCGGGACAGAGCGTCTTGATCGCCCTTGGCGATTCAAGGTGACAAAGCCACATGATCAGGAGACAACAGTTGTCGCGTGATAGGGGAGTGCTCTAGCGCTGCAACCAATCTAGCGGACCAGGTGTTCGAGGGCGGTATGAACCATGCCAAGGCTGGCCGGCCAGAGAACTGCGATCATCAGTGATGCAGCCGTCAGCGCAGCAGCTGCGCCGACAACGGGGATCAATGGCTTCGCCGGCTTGCCAGGAATGGGCTGAGGACGCAGCAGACGATCCACCCTCTCCGACAGATCGTGATCATCGGCCATCAACGAGCTGGATAAATAGGAAAGCTGTGGCTTGCTGCCCATTTTCGCCACTTTCACCAGCGCGTCGGCCAGTGAAAGAGCACGGCGGGGATCGCCTGCACTGGCTTGATCGTCGGCCGCCCATTCGATGGCTTTCGCCCAATGCTGTTCCAGAGTTGCAAAACCGCGCACGAAAGGCAGAACATCGGGTGCCAGCAGCATAAGAAAGCGTTTGAGGTTATCGCCCGAGGTGCGATGTGCACGCTCGTGACGCAGCGCAGCGTCGATTTGTTCCGGGGTAAGCCCGCGCATCACACGCCGCGAAATTAGCAACCGCGGATGGACCACTCCCGCAACCGCCAATACTGGGGACCTATCTTTAAGCAACAATGCCGGAGTGGTTTCTCCAGGCATTTTGATCTGCTTCCCGTGGCGCTCACAGCGATGCAGATAGCGAGCCGTACCACGGACTGCATTGACTACCCGCACAATTGCCAGCACCCAGATTGCGGCGCCCAGCACCGCCGCCAAAAAACAGACAACCCCAACTTTTTCATGAGTTGCATCCGGCTCCAGCCACAGATAACTGGGGATGCAGAAAGCCACCACGGCAATCAGGGTCAGCGAAAATGGAAGCATGCGCACGGCAAATAGAACTCGTGCCGCGGAGCTGGCCTTAAGGCGTTCCACCACCCGTATCGCGGTGCCGGCACTCAATCGGGTGGCAACCGACAGCGCAATGTGAATCATGAAAAACGAGGCGCCACACAGGCAGAGTAATCGCAAAGTGTACGGTAGGCTCATGGTTTCCTCCCAGCCGACAACTCTTTGCGCTTCTTGCGGATTTTCTCTTCCAATTGATCAAGCAGGACGGCGTCGTGCTGGCCAACGGCGTCAACCAGAGATGACAACAATAGCTCACGCGACGGTTGCGGACCGGCAAGAAAGCCGGCGACCAGGTCCCCTGCGCGCTGGCGCTCCCATTCCTGGCTCGACAAGCGTGGCAAGTATAAGAAAGCGCGCTCCGACTTTTGTCGATCCAGCATGCCCTTCTTGAACAGCCGATCCAGGGTGGTCATGATCGTGGTGTACGCCAGCTTGCGATCCAATCTGTCGACCACGTCGCGGACGCTACTCTGGCCAGCAGTCCACAGGACCTCCATGACGCGAATCTCCAGTGGGCCGAGCATCAAGTGCTGGCTTGTCCGCATTCTTGCGTCGCTATGCAAACTGTCGTTTCCTTCTCAGCAGCGTAAAGGGCTGCACGGAGAGCTGTCAATTCAATAATCGCTTTACTTCCGGGCAGAGCTGTTTGTGGAAAACTCTTGTCCTCGCACGGGAGCCAAAAACGGAATCACGTAGCCCCTGATATCAAAATGGCCCGATTTCATGGCTTCTATTACGAGGTCATACTTGAAATCGCCTCGGCTGAAGGATTCCTCTTTCAAGTGGAAGACGATCATCTGGCCTTTGGCCCCTCGCATGGAAACCTGTTCCGGCGTCATGTTCTTGACAATCAGCAAGATCAATCCGCCTTTTTTCTCGTCCTCCTCCTGCTTCCTCTTGGATTCGCCCTTTTCCTGGGCTTCCCGCTTTTCCCGCGTCTCTCGATCTTCTCGCGGCAACTGGAATCCCGGTATTAGCTTCTGCGCCTCATCAAGATTTGTCGCGGGGAAGTTTCCCAACTGCCATGCACCCTCTGCTATATCGCTTGGACCCTCCACGATTGGGAACGTTACAAACGTCTGCCCGGCTTGCGATTGCTTATCTCCGTTGTAGATGGAAAACTCACCTACTGCCACCGGCAACGCAACCACTTTCGAGCCTTCTGCGAGGAACAAGGGGCGTGGGCCGGGCTCTGTCCGTTCCGGGATACGAATGTATGCGGCATCGGACGTTTCCGCCACAACTGTCGCGGGACGGTCCTCGAAAGCGGCGAAGGTTTTGCCGCTGTCTCCACTGAACGGTCCACGAACCACACACAGCTGGCCCTTTAGGCACAGCGCCGCTGCCTCGAATGAAGCGGGTGTTTTCTGCTTTTTGGCCGCGTTGTGAGGAAAGCTGATTACCCTGGAAACCGAATGGGCGGAATTCCCAGTCTCCTTGAATGTGATGTTAAGCCCCGAACTGCCCCGCGGCACCGTGAAGGCAATTGGTCCGTCGGCGCGTTGCGGGCTTCCTCCTGGCGCCTCGACAGTCCAATCGGCCAGGGGTGAAGTTTCGCCATTCGGCCCGCCTAGCGCGACCCGAGTGACGCTCACGCCTGCCACTGGCTCATATTCAGCGGGGTTTGCAACTATGCTGCCCGATACTCGCTCGCCAGGATAAACCTGCGCCGGCAGCACCAATCCGAACTCCTGATCCGCTGCGGTGGCAGCCGGTACTTGGGGGTTCGATTGCGACTTTTGTCCTTCGCCAGCCGCCTTTCGGGCGGCCTCCAGATGGTGCATGACCTCGTCATAAGTGAACTTCTTGACCTCTTCAGGCTTACCACCTGATTCCTCGCCCGCCGGACATACCGTCACCTTATAATCCTGGGTCGCGGTGTTCCAATCGTTGCACGTGAAGACGTTGGTCATCGGGTCATGAGTCAATCGATGGCCACCAATTTGCTTTCCGGCCTCATCGAATTCCTGGACTAACTCGCCCGTAAAATTTGCGTTCGGATCGTAGGTGTTCCTGGTGGTGCGGTGGACTTTGCCATCCGGCCAATAAAACGTCGTGGTTTGATCAGCGACGTAGTAGCCGGACCGATGCTCATAGTCAACTTTCTGCGCCAGTTTGCCATCGGCGCCGAAGGTGCGTTGCTGCGTAACTTGTCCCGAGGCGTTGTAGTCGAACTCCAGCTTTCTGCCGCCTCCAGCGTCTTGCACCACAGTCTTTTGGGCGAACAACAGTGTTGCACTCCATATCAGGATCGTGAAGAAGGCAAAGCTGAGCCAAATACGCGGTAGGTAATAGTCGCGATTCTGTCGCACGTGTCGTTCCCTTGATGAGTGTCTTACGGTGGATGAAAGCTTGAAAAGCTGAAATCTGAGAGCCTTCTGTTGGCTTATGCGCACAGATTGAGGCTTTCGATGGCAGTCAATTTTGTAGTCTAGCACGGAGACCCTCCACGTGCCGGCTGCCTGCAATCTATCCACCGGAGCATCGCCGAGCCATCAAGAAGGAACAATCCTCATGATCATTTTTTGGTCGGCCGGTGCGGCGTGATTTGTAAAATTTCAGCGACAATTTTCTCATACAAGCCAAGGTTCAGAACGGGAACCAGAAACTCCCTTCGCTCAAAACCCCAGTGAAATTAGGGTTCCTGACTGCGGTCGGGCAAAGCTGAAAGGAACCTGAAAAGAGTCCAGCCAGGCCTGGGGGAGGCCTTAACTACGTGAATAATAGTTGCATTACCCACCCTGGTATGGTTCAATCCTTCCACCTGCCTAGAACACTTCAAACGGGCAACGAATCACAATTGCTTAACTAGGACGACACGAACAACCGTGTTCCAACCAACACACCTGCCAAGTTGCGAAGACTACTACGCGCAAGCGACACCCAATGCGCTGGGTAGATCAATAAGGAGAATGGGATAGATATGACAAGAAATACCGCTAAAATTATTGGTTCGTCCATGCTCGCCATGGGCGTACTCTTAATCTGCACCCTGCCGCTCGCCGCGCAGGAGCTGAAACCGACCGTGACTACTGCGGTGGCGTCAGCTCACACTCCGGCACTCAGAGACCTGATGAAGCTGCCACAGCCGGCACAGTACGGCTTTCACGAAGCTCCGCCGCTTCGCCTGATCCCAAAGAAAGACTTTGGAAAGTCGGTGGATCCCGTGGAACAGAACATCGCTGTTCCCTCAACCAATTACTCAATCGTTGCTAATATCCTTGGAGTTGGTAACGGCTTCCAGGGCTACCAGGTTCCTGACGCCCCCCCCGATACCAACATGGCGGTTGGCGACACCCAGATCATCCAATGGGTGAACACTTCTTACACGATCTGTGACAAGGGAACCTTGGTGTGTTCGGCGCCCATCATCGGCAACATGCTTTGGCAGATGCTTTCGGGAAATCCGCTATGCAAAACCGACAATGACGGCGATATCCTGGCGCAGTGGGACCGCACCGCACACCGCTGGTTCCTGTCGCAGAACGCCTTTGCTTCTCCGTACGCCACCTGCATCGCTATCTCCGACACCGCCGATGCGACCGGGTCCTGGCATGTTTGGCAGTTCTCGGTACCTGGTAATGGCTTCCCCGACTACCCGAAGATCGGTATTTGGCCGACCAGCGGCGTCAACAATGGCTACTACCAAGCCCAGAACAACTTCGGCCCCGGCGGCAGCGGCTTCCGTGGTCCTCAGATCTGCTCCTACGACCGCGCAGCTTTGTTGGCGGGCCATGCGACGCCGACCCAGATTTGCTTCCAGTTGAGCTCGAGCGAAGACAGCTTGTTACCCGGCGACCTTGATTCGATCATCGGTGTCCCGCAGAAGACCGATGGAAGCGGTCCGCAGGATGAGTTCTATATCGGCAGCGTCGGCGATGTGGACAACTCTCACTTGTCTCTCTACCAATTCCATGCGGACTTTACAACTCCCGCAAATTCGTTCGTCCTGGGAAGCCCCAACACCATCCTTCAGCCGGTACCCACGTATACAGGTTCCTGTAGTGGTGGGTTTGGTGGCGATTGCGTTCCGCAGTTGGGCACCAGCGATAGGTTGGATTCCCTTGGCGATCGCTTGATGTATCGCTTTGCCTATTGGAATGAAGGCCCACAGCCCTCGGTTCCCCCATGCGCTACTTGTGCGCCTCCTCACTTCCAGCACTGGTATGTGAACGGCGACGTGGAAGCCTCCGGCGGACAGATTGGTGTCCGGTGGTATGAGTTGCGGGCAGCCACTCCGGGTATCGTCAACTTGACGAACACCACTCTCAACACTTACCAGGCGGGCACTTACTCCCCCGACTCCAAATACCGTTGGATGGCTTCTCTCACCCAGGACAAGGCAGGCGACATCCTGGTGGGCTACAGTACATCCAGCTCGACCACGCACCCGGCGATTAATGTAGCCGGACGCGTGAAAGATACTACCGTCGACCCGATCAACACGCTCGAATCTGAGTTGTTGGTAGTTCAGGGCGCCGGTTCACAGCCGGACACCTCAGACCGCTGGGGCGATTACAGCTCCATGCGAATTGATCCGGTCGATAACTGCACCTTCTGGTACACCACCGAGTACTACATGGTGACCACGAGCTTCGACTGGAGCACCCAGATCGCTTCAGCGAAGTTCTCGAACTGCCACTAGAAGTCACCCCCGTTGGGCCTCCCGGGGCCTGACCAGAAGCGCAGTAATTAACCTCAACACAGGGCATCCCGCAACGGGGTGCCCTGTTTCTTTGTCCCATTGGTTTGGGCTGAGACGACGCGAGTTCGAACGCGACGGTGCGGCACCCTACGGCAGGAGCTCGCGGAAAAGGATTGAAACTCTCTTCTCCAGCGCTCTTCGGAATCAGCCTAGGCCACACCGATTATTTGACACCGCCTTGTCATCGGAGTCCAAACGCTAGTCCTGTGACATGGCAAGACGCTTTTCGATACGAGAGTCCGGAACCAGCCAGATCAGCGCAGCGATCACAAGAATCGCCTGGGCGATCCACGAGGAACGGAGCGTAGCAACGATCGCTGCGACATACAGCACCGCTGATAGCTTGCCCTTCCAATCGCGTCCGATTGCTTTCTTCAAGATTGAGTCCTGCCCTTGCGCACGTATGATCGTCTGCTGGAGCAGGAGGTAAGCGAACGCAGCCATCAACAGCACCGCCCCGTAGAGAGCCGTGGGCACCGCGGTGAAATGGTTCTCCCCCATCCATCCCGTGGTGAACGGAAATAGCGAAAGCCAGAACAACAGGTGCAGATTGGCCCAGAGCATTGCACCCGTCACCGCGGTACAGGTATGGAGCATGTGATGGTGATTGTTCCAGTAAATGCCGACATAAAGAAAACTCAGTACGTAGCTGAGGAACACCGGCAGTAGCGGCACCAACGCTTTCAGGCCGTCGCCATGCGGTATCTTCAACTCCAGCACCATGATCGTGATGATAATCGCGATCACACCATCGCTGAATGCTTCCAACCGCCCCTTGGTCATCTCTTCTCCATTGCACTTCCAGCGGCCAGCGAACACTAGCCGTGCATCGCATATAGCACCTTTGCTCGAGCAAGTAAATTCATTCCAGCGACAGGGACGGATGTCGCGATGCATTGGTCGAGGTTGTTAATAATAATGGTGCGCCAGTTCTTACGACTGTTGCTTGCCGATGTTTTCGTTCTCATCATTGTTGTCTTTAAAGCGTTGGTGCAGCGCAATATCGCTGATGGACCGGAGGCTTGGGCCTCCGCGCGCGTTCCGCTATAGCGTCCGTCATCGCAAACTCTGATCGGCGTGCTTATCCAGCAGAAGGTGATAGTCACGGAAATGGCTGCCTGTCGTATGCCAGTGAAAGTTTTCCCCGATTGTCTAACCACAGACAAGTAATCTGGCAATAGCTTGTCGCCTCAATCCCAAGGAATTCGTCGGCGTATCATCGACGATTCTGGGAGCGCACTTCTAGGCGATCCCGATGAAGAGTGCTGCCGGAAGTGGTGGAACGATCGATCCCATCAAGTCGCGGAAGAGTACCCGAATGCGGCTGGGCTCGTCTACTGCAAAATCTCGCCGTAGTTCTGTCCGCCTACATACTGGGATAGCACTGACCGATGCCCAAATGGACCAATGTACTTGCCCTTTACAAAGGAGGGTAGGTAATGCGCGCTCAGGAGGTGGCCATACTTGCCAGCCTGGCGGAAAATGTTGCCCGGAACATGATAGTAGTTCTCTGGGACTATGGAGAGCGAAGGAACGAAGTCCCTCTCGTTCACGAAATGCTCAACGTGACGGCAGACATCGGCGGGGAATTGGTCTGCGCAGAATGCGAAGTTGTACACTTCCATCTTCTTCGTAAGGGCGAGCGGAAGGTTTCTCACAATAGCGGAGGCAATGATGGTGCCCTCTGAGTGGGCGATCAGTACCACCTTCTTCCTGCCTTTGCCGTTGACTTCACGTTCCAGTTTCTTACGAAGCTGCGTGGCCACTCCAATATTCCCTTCAAGTCTGCCCCTAACGCACTCGCGCAGGTCCCGGTCTAGTCCGCGCGTTGGTTTGTGCAGGATATGGATTTTTCGTTGGAAGATTGTCGCAAGGTGTTCCGCATTCAGTTGCGCGATCCAATCGTCGGTGGCCACACCATTAATAAAAAACCAGGTTTCCTCTCGTTCGTCGTTTCGCGCGATCTCAGCGGGTTGGCCCGGGGGGGCTTTTGTACATTTATTGAGTTGTTCATTTTTCCAGGCCTCGCGCTGCCGGTTCACCAACTCGTCGACTTCAGTCGCGGTTGAGCCACCCCATACCCGAGTGAGATAGTAGATGAGATCCTCTCTGGGACGGCCCCTCCCAGCCTTATTGGGAACCTCGGGCGCAGTTCCGACCGGTTTAAACATGTTGAACTCGGAGAATTCGTTTTCGGTATTGAACCACGTCTCGGGTTCACCAGCGACCGACCTGGCAAGGAACAGGAAATCCTGATCGCTGGGATTTCCTGTCGGGCTCACAGCAGTCGGGGTTTCGCGGCTCACCGGCACAACGGGCGTAAACCCGCTCAAGCGTTCGACGGCGTTGAGCAACATGTTGAGATCCGTCACATACGATGGATGCGGAGTGTAGTAGCGCAACATCTTACGGGTATACTCCACAACCCTCGTCATGAAGTAGGTGGTTTCGCGGAAATAGCCACCATTAAGCAGCAATGCCTCCATTTCCGCGTCTGTGTGCTCGTGCGGATCCTTGAGTCTTTCTTCGAGTTCGCTGTCTGGGATTGCCGCGTCCTTCAACACGTCAGTAAACAGCTTCAGCGCCAGGACCAACAGCAATCTCCCTTGCGTTCGATCCGAGGCACCGCAGGCTTTCGCTCTCGCGTCTGCGTCAGTCGCGGCGTCAGTCAACTTCCAAAAACCATCGATTACGCGCGGCGGCAATGAGTACAAGGCGTCGAATAGGGTTAAACTCTCCTCGGCAGTGATCAATGTGTTCTGGAGCAAGGGTGTCATTGTGAATTCTCCTTAGTCCCGGATGGCAATGCTAACTTAGGGGTAGCTCAGTGCACCCTGTGCTCGATGCACCCGAGTCTTGCGTCTGCGGCGCCGGGCGGCCACAGCTGCTGTTCGTCCTCGTCGTCCCTGATGTCTCTGCCATGGACGATGTGAAATGCAATGCGCTCCGCCAGCGCGCTGATGGTGGCGGAGGGATTCACGGCCAGCGCACTGGGAAGGATGGAACCGTCCGCAACGTAGAGATTCGGGTAGCTCCAAACCTCCCCGTATTCGTTCACCACTCCGTCCTGTTTGCGGTTGGACATAGCGCATCCGCCGAGCGGGTGGGCCGTGAGAAGCTTGCGAAACGGCCATTCCCAAAGCGGGCTGGTCAGATATCTGCCTCCGGAGCTGCGGCTGAGTTCCTCCAAGTGACGTTCCATAAGCCGAAACATCGGCAGGCTCTTCCAATGGTCCCAGTTCACAACAATGTGATTGTCCTGGTCTAGAGTGAGCGAACCATCGGCGGCGTCGGTGCCCATCCCCAAGTAGGGCAGGAAGTTGGTTGTGATCTCATCGCGAAAGAGCCGGTCGAAGCCAGTGTCCATGCGGCTCTGCTGTCTCACCCCCAAACTCGATAACAGATAATCGCTTCCCACCGCCAACAACTGATGCCAACGCTGATATGTTGGGATGGTATCGTTGATATACGAGAGGAGAGCGTCGAAGTAGCCGAGGTCTTCGATGTAAATGTGCTCCCCTTCCTCGGCGACACTGAAGCCGGCGGTGATGTTAGGCCCGCTGCCCGGATCGACCGGAGTATCGTCATAGAGCGTCCCAGCCAGCAGAAAATCACCATTGCCCGAAAAACCACGTCCCAACGCGGTGCTCAACCGAGGCATTGTCTTGTAGACATCCCGACATTTCAGCAGGAGTTCGTTGGAGCCTAGCGTGCCGGCCGACACAATCACCTTCTCGGCCGTTACCTTCACTGTGGTGCCCTGTCGCAAGTCGGATATGTGCACCACGAAGCTTTTTCCCTTCCGCTCGATTGCCTCCGCCTTGTGCTGGGGAAAGACCTGCGCGCCGTGATGCTCTGCAAGCGGAATATAGTTGAGGTCAAGAGTGTTCTTGGCGTGCACCTGGCAGCCGAACAGACAGTTGCCGCAACGTATACACGCGGATTGGGAGTTTCGCGGGACCGCCTGGGTATAAACGGCGATATCTACGAGTTCAGGATCCCGTCCACAGGCTTGGGCTGCCGACCAGAAGGCGCGCGTGCGCAACGGCAGTTCCCTTTGGCCTGTCTCGAAAGGCTTCGCGTCAAGCATCCTTTTGGATGCTCTGTAATAAGGCTCGAGCCGGTGCAGAGTTGTGTTCTTTGGCCACCGCGGATCATGAAAAATGGCGGCCGGCGGTCGTTTGTTGACGTTGAAATAGTGCAGGGACCCGCCTCCGACTCCGCATCCATGGATAACATCCATCTGCGGAAACGAACGGTATTCAAGAAAACCCGGTGTTTGCTGCCCGTCGTGCCAGAATGCTCGACTGGCGATCTCATAGGGCGACCTCGGAAAATCGTCCTTCCCCCAGCGCCGTCCCTGTTCGATCAGACACACAGACTGACCAGCCTGCGCCAGTCGGCAGGCCGTGATCGCGCCTCCAAAACCGGATCCAATCACTACCGCGTTGTAGAATTTGTTCATAGGACCTCCTCTTACTCGTTAGCTGGACGCGTCGCGCCCGGCTGCGGACCGCCGCCGAAATAGCCCGACGTTCGTCTTCACGAACGTCTTGACCGACGGGGGAGCGTTCTACGGGGCTGCCATCACATGCGGTCGGGAAGATGTGCGGGGTTTCTGCGAGTCTGCCGAGATGGCGCAGAAAAGACCCGCGGCAGTTAGCTAAGGTGAGGAATCGCTGGCAAGGTCAAGTGTGAACAACCTGCGGGATTTTTGTGCCTGAGACGTCATCGCAAACCTTTTATGAAGCTGGATGAACAAGTCCCCGCATGCTAAGGGTCGCGCAACCTGCCTCATTGCGTCGGTGACCCCCATCACGAAGTTTTGTGATTTTGCAGGCGATGGATGTCTGCAGGGAGAAAGATCAGGTCCAGATGCTTGTGGGGGCCGCCAAACCGGCGTCCTTCGTTAATTAAATAGCTCTTTCCAAGTCGAACCTTTTCATGCGCCGTTTGCTGCACGGCGGAGCCGGCTCGTCGCGCTCGATTGCTGCTTCCTTTTCCGCCATTCTGATCTGCGCCGCAGCTGCGGCGGATCCGACGCCGGGACCCATGTTCACCAACCTCAGCGGAAAACCTATCTGCTTAAACAACGTGCTGGAGCGTCAGATTCTCCCGGCCCTGAAACGTTGCGAGTGCTGCGGAAAGGCGCCGGATGACCACGCGGATGCGAAGCACGATTTCAAACTCGATGAGAAGCTTCCTAAGTGGCACCGCTGGCACGCGGCACGGCGGGGACTCGGGAGCAACTTGTACGCACTCGGAGTGCAGGAAAAAGTGATTCAGCAAATACTGCGTAACGCCAACGTAAGCACCACCAGCACGTACTACATCAAGACCGTGCCCACCCAGGTGACCGACGCGATGGAGAAACTGCAACAAGCATTGCCTGAATCGTTAGCTGGCAACGAAGTGGCAACAGACGCTTGGAAGACTACGGCAACCCCTGCCGTTATCTAGTGCGCTTTCAGCGGGATGGGATGGAGGCCCTGGGCAGAGTTGAACTGCCGACCTTCGGTTTAGGAAACCGCTGCTCTATCCATCTGAGCTACAGGGCCGAACCTATGCGGTTTCACTAGTTTACAAGTTTCAAGGTTCGTTGGGAAAGCTGATTTACTGCAAGGTTACTGCAAGTTCGCTGTAACAGGTCCATTGCAGCAGCAGCTTCCTTCGGAACTCCCTTGACGTACAAATTCATCGTTGTTGAAACCTGAGCGTGTCGCAGGATTCCCTGAATCACTTTGTCACTCACCCCGAGGGAATAGAGGTTGGTTGCCAATCCCCTTCGAAATGCGTGCCAGCCAAACCAAGGAATGCCTACTCCTTCGATCACGGGCTTGATCTCTCTCCGAGCGAGATTGTCCAGATTCAGCGGACTACCATTTCCAGCCGCGAATATCAGTCCCGACTCGGGATTCCCGATACTTGCCCTGAATCTGTCCAGACGTTCGCAGAGAATCGGAACCACAGGCACAGCGGCCTTGCTCATGCGAGTTTTTGGCAGTGTGACGTGTGTGTTCCAGACCGACTGCATCACTCGAATCTCGCTCCCGCTATAGTGCTCCCAGAGCAAGCCCCGAATCTCGCCCTTGCGAAGGCCGCCGAATGCAGCAACAGCAGTTACCGCTGCGGCACGTTCTGGCAGCAAGGACAACATTGTCAGCACTTGCTCTAACGAATATGCCTGCGTTTCCCTTCCCTCTGGTGCGGCAGGAATCGAAACGTCCCGAACGGGATTGGACCCGTTCAGAATCCCCAGGCGTATTGCGTGTTTGAAAACACCACTCAGAAGCGCCTTGATGTGATACAGCGAAGTCCGCGAAAGTATCCCATTTGCAAGTGAGCGCATCAGTCGCTCACCGTCAACAGTTTTAAAGTCGCGGAGCTGTCTGCTGCCACATCTTGGATTCAAGTGATTCTTCCAAATGTCCCGATACCCTTTTGCTGTCGAAGGCCGCTTTTCACGTTCAACGAACGGCAGGTATTCCGTTCTAACGAACTCCCCAATGATCATGCTGCTCTGAGGAGTGACCAGACCCTCATTAATTGGCCTGAGAAACTCCTCAGCAATCGGCTGCACGGAACGCTTACTGCGATATTCGTTGGAGACCGGGACCAGTTTTTTAGCAATCAAAACCCGTTTGGCTTCACCATTCGTCACTGCTGTATCGCAATAACGAACGAACCACCAACCGCTTGACTTAAACAAATACCCTTTCTGGTGTCGAGGCTGCATTTCTGCTCCTTCCTCGCCACCTCATCCTGTGTTGCTTAGAGTAGACGAATCAAACTTTGGTTGCAGTAATCTTGCAGTAGGGCTCCGGGAGCCGCACAAACATTGGCTAAAAACGTGACATGCGGTTTTGTGAACCGCAATGCAATAGAAATTTTTCGCCCGAAGTCTCCGGGAGTCGTCAAGGGGTATGGGGGTTCGGGCTGCACTCATTACCCCGAACTCAGGATTGAAATTTGAAAATTGACGGAAGGGGGGTGGGCTTTTTCTGTTGGGTCCCATAATGTTCTGTTTTAATATTTTTGCCAGGATTACTTGTGTAATCGCCTGTGGCTGTTGAAAAAGTCCGTTTTTCTAAAAACCGACCCAAAATTGGTGACCAGAAATGTATACCCAGTCAGAGATCGTCGTTTATATGGCATCCTAGCGCGACGATTTTTCGGCGCGATCTCCGCGAGCGAGTTTTTCAACAGCCACGCCTGTTAACAACAGTTATCCATCTTTCGTTGTAAACGCGGCCCCTGCTCGCTATATTGCTGTACGTGAGCCGAACAACACTTCGCATCACTCTGAGCCGGTCACTCGTGCTGTTATCTCTCTTATCGTGCAGCACGGCGCAGCAACCGCAATCGCTCAAATTGCCAACCGGTCGTGTCATCAAGGTGCTTGGAGTCGGGCGCATTGACTTTCCTCAAGGTCCGGCTGCGCTCATGTTGAAGTATGAAACCGATCTCAAGACGAGCGACGCGGTTGCTTTGCGGAAGGAAGCAGATGAGATTTGGTCCGTATTCAAAGCAGATGTTGAGAAGCAGTCTTTCAAAGCGGCTGTTTTGAGCGCAAACGAGAAGCCGACGGGCAATTTCCTCCAGAAATCCAACGGCTATAACTTCGTTTATGAAAGAGCCCCTGACGGGCGGTGGCATTGCCTAGCTGATGATAAGGGGAAGTAAGCGGAAAGTCAGTGTCTCCCGTTAACTGGCGCTACATCGCCTTATCGCAAGTAACCCTCTGCCGTCACGATTGCTTGTGATATGGCCTGATTACGTCAAGTACGGACTGTGGCCGAGATAGCTCGCCTGAACCACAGCAAACGCATCGAATCAACGGTACAGGCAACTAGTAGAAGCGGACCCAAAAACATCCCCACCAACGGAACGTAGTCGCGGAACCGGATGTACGTCTGAATTTCGAGCCAAGTGGAAAAAGACGCTATGAGGCTGGCACCGATCAGTGGTACATAGAATACCCACGACAAGACTGAACCGACGAAAGCGAGTTTTGCAGCGACCCGTGTTCGGAATGGCAGGATGAGTGCGGATACGAATAAGAGTGCAGACCCCACAAGCGCCGTGCAGTTCAGCACATTCAGCGGGGCACCATTGACGACATTCATTAGCCAATAGAAGTTGTGCGCTCCAGTTACCAAAGCCGTCAGCCCGTACAATGACACCCGTCTCATGCGAGCATTCTAATGATCCAGGACGGCTGGGGGTAATAACTGTTGAAATATCGCCATTTCGCAAGTAATCCTCCGCCGTCAGGATTGGTTGTGTAATGGTCAGTTTCAGCCTTTGAGGCCGAGGTTGCCGGGTGCCCAGTATTTCTCAAGAACTGGAGGCATCAGAGTCATGCCGACGAAGGTAGCGACACCGCCGAGCGTAAGGGATGCTGGAATCGCGCATAGCAGCAGAAACATTCCCCTCAGTCCAAGCAAATAACAAACGACGATCGCAATCGCTGCGCCAACGATCAGCGCCTTGAGCCTGAAGCTGGTCGGGACGCACAAATCACAATCACAGAATGGACAATGAAAGTGCGGATAGTGAGTGAGCTGTATCCCAATTACGGCTTTGCACTCTGGGCAACGCATCTTTCGTTTCCGAGTTTCAGTATAGCTGTTGCAAAATCCCCATTGCACAAGCAATCCGGCAGAACAGTATCGCCCTCGGGACCGCCAAGCCGCACTCGGACCCCATTTTTCGAGAAAACAAGAACTGTCTGCCCGGAAGTTACGGGAAACAGTCAACAGGCGACGCACAAGGTTGACGCCCTGACCACAGTATCATCAGGCACTTAGCCCAAAACGGAAAAGCCCTTCCGAGCCGTTTCAAGCCCGTTTGACCTGCCTGCAAGTCCCTCCGAACCGTGGGCTAGACTGTCATTTTTTCCCGTAACCTATTGTGTCTGCGGTCTTGGTGGCCCAACGAAAGCGGCCTCTTGAACTGCGTAATATCATTATCCAGAAACAGCGAGATTGCAGGCGCGCCGAGTATCTATCACGGTCGAAAAAGGAGATTCCATCATGCAAAAGGTCTTGATTTCTTTGATTGACTCTTTCGGACAACACGCGCTGGCAATAACGGGCATCGCCGACCAAGTCGCCGCCCTGAAGGCAACATTATTGAAATACCATCCCGAGATGCAGGACGATTTTAACGCTCAGCTTGTGGTCGAACATGAAGGGAGTCGGACGTGGGCTGCGCATATGCAGGCGGAGCTTGCACAACTGCGAGCAGCCGTTTCTCGATTGTCGAATTGAGGGTCTGAGCCAGCAGGTAGCGTGTGCGAGTTGTTCTGATGGGCTTCGTTCTTGTGCCTGACGGGAGTCATGGCAATCAAAATTACAAGAGGGACCGCCCCTACTCAGGCGAAGAGCGATCCCTCCGAGGGGGTGAATGAATTGCCCGGAAGATTACTGCGGAGGGGACCCAACTGTCAATCTTGCTTCCGTGACAGGTTTCCGACAGCCATTTGCTGGCCCCTAGCGATGCAGTTTGTTCAAGATTGTGCAAAATTGACCGGACTAAGTTCTCCCCGAGGATTAAGAATGCTCGGATGTTATCCGGCGAACTGATTGAAACACTAGCCCTAACCGTGCGCTGCCCTACGTGTGGCGCTGGTCCCAAAATGCGCTGCGAGCGAGTAATTGGTGGCATCCGTCCGCAATCTCATCTGGAGCGCAGAATAATCGCATCGGACATGGTTCCCAAACCTCCGCGAGCGACCCGATCACGATCCTAACAAGCTCCTTCAACTCCCCGACCTGGAGGGTCTAATGCCGGGCGGCCTTCTCTTCAGCTCTTTTCTTACGGTCCTCGGCCTCTTTTTCCCGGACCTCTCGGGCATGGTCAATAGCGTCCTGGGCCTTCTTGTGTGGGTCGTACAACTAATCAAAGGGCTTCTTGTTTTCCATGCGGCGATTCTACGCCGTTCGCCCAATGGGTCTCTCAGCCCTCCGCATCCAAGCCTCGTAGCAGTCGGATCAAGTTCACTTCCAGGGCCTCGCAAATCCGCAGTAGCGTCGTTACCGTAATCGGTCTTCCGGCCTCGATCTGCTGCCAATGCCGAGCCGAGAAGCCAAACGAGATCATATCCTCCTGGCTGTGGCCCCTCTTGCGGCGAAGGTCCTTGATCCGCTGTCCGAGGGCCTTGAAGAATTTCGCTTGATTCGGCACGCCATAAGGAATTACCCTCTCACGTGCAAGAACACCACGAGCAGATTAGCTTGTAGTAAGAACCAGTTTCTAAGCTCCTAATTCACAACTTGGGGAGTTGGGTGACATGTAGCAGGGCGTTCCCCCTTCCCACCGATATTGACACCCCGCCCGGAGGTGCAGACAAAATGCGATGGCCGTTCCAAGCGAAAGCCCCTACGCACGCTTCCTTTCCAGTCGATACATACAGACTCGACGCTTCTATTGATGGCCTCGCTGGCTTGGTTGAGTTTTCACCCCTCGAATACGCAACTATGGGCCGTCAGTTTGAAGGCGAGACGGGCTACAACGCTCCTCCAGTCACTTTTTTGGGTCAGCAATGGAACCTGATGCTGGGAACGGTTCACAGCAAGATTTATAAAATCGCCCCGCATCTAGAGGTGAAGACGCAAACCAGAAGCAAATCCGATTGCGATGGAGACGCTTCGACACTGCATGGAGCAACTAGGCAAACCGTCTTCGCAGCAGACTGGACTATTCATTTGGGACACAATCGACGGAAACGTCGTTTTCCAGACGGGAGAATGCGCCGATGGGTTTGCTATCAATACTATTCATTACATCGAGGGAAGCGGCCACGTTCAAGCGTTCAAGTTACTAGGTAAGGACAGAAAAGTCGGAGGTGCGATTCCCATGTTTCAACGTCTTGCCAAACACGATGGAGGAAACGGCAATTCAAATGCGAGTGGATTGCACAGTGTCAAAACGTGCATTCCAGATACGACGGGATTTCCCTGCTATGTCAATACCTGAAGCGAAAGAGCGCGCTTCGCAGGAGTGTTTAGCATCAATCCGGGTTGAAGGCGTCGATATTGACTCCTACAACGAGGTCAAGGCCTGGTCGAAACGGTTCTTGAAGCAGTGAATAAAGAAGGATTCCGCCCCGAGGGCTTTTCCGCTATAACGAGCCGCTCTGTAACTCGGGGACAATTTTTTTGTTTCTCGGTCCCGGACAACTGTTTTCTTGTCCAGTCATGTCCGGGGAGATTTTTGACTACCGGACGGACACCCCCTCCCCCTATAGGGGTGTCCGGCGTCCGGATCACACTACTGAACGGAACTCACTGCGGTTGCCTCCAGCGGAAGGCTCACAAACCCCTCCCCTTTGACAATAGCGCCCTGTTTCTGCGCCCTGTCCAGCGCCTTCCGAAACGCTTCGGGAGACAGTTGGAGGTGTTCTCGCAGGGAATTGTTATCCGCCCTGTTGCCGTTTCTAGCCAAGAAGTCCTGCATTTTACTGGCCTGTTCAGTAAAGCCGCTTGTTCCTTCATCCGGCCACAGCGTTCCGTTACGCAATCGAAGGCTTAACGGCTCAGGCGGTGTACCCCACCGGGGGTCCACATTGACCGTTATTTTCGAGTCGCTTCGGGTTAATTGAATCCGGGTATCCCTCCATCCGGCAATTGTCGAATGGCCTCTGGCTCCTTTACTGGGATTTTTCCCGAGGTGAATCGGAATCCACAGGGTGACGCCATACTCCTCGATAAGTTCACTACAGAACTGTGTAGCCTCAGACATGTCTTTGTAACTGTTTTCCTCGCATCCGACTATGAACGATTGCCATGGGTCAATTGCTAGGTCGTCCGGCTCATAGGTCTCTACCAGCTTTCTTAACACGTCTCGGCCCGAGGCCTCTATCAAGTGGGCATCCAGTACTCGTCCTTGCCAAAAGTTCGTGAAGGTCTCCGACTGGAGGCTCTTTGCTAGCGAGCCTGTGCGCTCCTTTAATTTCAGCGTTCGACAGCTCACCATGCAGGTACAGAACCCGCCTTGGCTTGACAACGTGAAGCTCTGGAAACACAGTTTCCCCACATGACAGGCCGCCAAGTAATCGCAGTAAAAATGTGGTCTTGAAAGACTTTTCGGCAGCCTCAATCAGGTTCTTGGTTTTCGGTCGAATGATGGAGTTTTCAGGGGTACCGATGACTATTTCTTTCTCGTCGCTGCTCAACTGTAAATTAAGCCAATCTTGCATTGTGTATATACCTTGAGTTTGGAACTTGCGTTGAAGGGTGTCATTAGAGTGTTCATTCTGGGGGCCTAGCGTAGATGCGGTGGCTTGGGGTTCAGTGTTTATATCAGACATACGGTTTTTCGGTTTTCCTTTTCTTGAAGTGCTTCGGTCATGGTTCTCCGAAGGAATTTTTGACTGGCAAACAGTGCTGTCGCAGAAACAGCGGCTCCACGGTCAAACTCCAGTTCGATCTGCTTTCCTAGTCGCTCGGGGTCCCTGAAGACGAACCGGAGAGCCCCAGGGCGTACTACTTCACAGCCGAGAAAGGAGAGCCTCTCGGCGGCATGAATGTACATGGCAAGCTGAAGTCGTTCTGTAGAGAACTGTTGCATTGAAGGAGTAGGCGAAGCAGCCGGGGGCAGTGGGGTTGCGCTCCGGCAAGGAACCCCGCGAAGGGCAGCAGACAGCGCCCAGGTCGCAGCAGAGGGCTATTTTCCTTTGTCACCATGATTAGTACCGAAAAAGGGGTTCAAATTCTCATTGTGAGCAAAATTGTTTTTTGCCCTCTATTCCGGTGGTCCGGACGTGCGGTAGTAGGCATTCTCGGGCTGTCCCATGATTAGTAGCAATTTCAGGGTCGTTTTTTGCAGTGCCTAAAACTATTTTTCATTTCGGCCCGTTTTTTAATTAGTACCAATTGCGAGCCTGTTTTTCGCAAGGCTCAAAACTATTTTTTTGGGTTCGGGCTTTTATACACGCTCACCCCTGCTTCTTCCCCGCATTCGATAGGCGTTTCCACGTAGGGGTCTGGGCCATTTGCCGAAGGCCTGAGTGATTCTCCGCGACTCGTGGACGAGAACAGAGTTGTGGTGCGCTACTAACGGTAGTGGGTCAGTCTGATTACCGCAGTGTTGATGTCTGCGGATCAGGATGCCATGCCAGGATGAAAAGTAATGCCATGCCCCTCGGAAGCCATCTTGGAGGCAACTGCAAAAAGCACATCCAACGCTCTTTTGGACTCCGGACCACGAAGCACTTCTTTGACAGCAACAGTTTCCGAGACCAAATCATCAATTTCATCGAAATGGCATTCGTGTTCAAAGACGATGTAGTTTTGAATTGCATAGAGCTGTGGGTAAGGGAAATTCTTGTCCTGATACCGAATGTCCGGAGACCATGAATCGGCATCAATACCAATTTCTTTCCACAATGCATCGAAATCGCGTTGAGCAATCATCGCCAGCGGCTCACCTAGCTGCATCAGGGGTCCATTAATGGAATCTCCTTTGAACAGCGCGATCATCCGTACGCGGTAGTCCGCTCCTTCTTCCATGTCGCGTCCTTCAGGCGCACTTTGAGTGCCTTCAGAATAATCCCCTTGTCAATCCGCCTTGGCAACGGATTCAGTTTCGTTGCAGCCCAAAAGAGAAAGAGCGCCAGCAAAGGCGCTTCCTTCGTCCCTGTAGTTTTGCTGCAAACTTCCTGCAAGTTGCAAAGCGATATTGACATTCAGAGCAGTCGTGATCTCCGCAAACTTATTAACTGTATTTAGGATGAGGTAGCGTTTGTTATTTAGGAAACCGCTGCTCTATCCATCTGAGCTACAGGGCCATGCAGGGCTAAGATACTGGTCTGCATCATCTTAGCCGACATTTGCGACCGCGCCCAATGTTGGCTCAACACCAATTAACACCAAGTTAGGTTGCATGACCATTTTAACAGCGCTGCTATTGGCGTCTCGCTTCGCTTTCATCAGCGCGTTTCCATAGACATTCATTGTCGTGCTGACCTTGAGCGTGTCGCATCAACTTCTGCTGAACTCCTACCGGAGCACCAGAAGCATCTAGCATCGATCGGTACGTGTGGCGAAAGGTGTGAAATCCGAGGTTCGGGATTCCCAACTTGTCGCCAGCTTTGCGAATCACCTTCTGCTGAATGTTCCCTGGCTCGTATGGCCGTCCGGTTCTTGGGCTGGGAAATAGCCACCCATCAGCAGATGGCGGACACTGCTTTTTCCACTCCAACAGTTCGGCTGCGAATGTCGGATCAAGCGGAAGCTCATCTTTCGAGCACTCCGTCTTAGCGCGGTCTACAGATACCACGCACAACTGCTCGGATGACTTGCACTGACAGTTTGTCGAAGTCGAAGTCCTCCCACCTGAGTCCTAAAATCTCACCCGTCCTTAATCCAGTGCAGAGCGCAACAAAACCATCGTCCGGTATGGCTCCCGCACAGTATTCAGAACTTGTAAGCACTGCTCAGGTGTTAGCACCTTCGGCCTCTTGACACGTCTGGCTCCCTTGATTTCGACTAACTCCATCGGGTTTCGCTGCACTGGAATCATTTCCCAGAGCATCGACTTCTCGAATAGCCGAAAGAGCACGGCCTTAATGTGCGCCTTCGTCAGTGAGCTGCATGTCAGTTCCCTCAGCCACTCCAAAACCAGGGAGGCTGTGACCCTGTTCGTCGTCGCCGCCCCCCACTTTGGCCGGAGATGCGTTTCGATGATTTGCAAGTAACTTCTGGCCGTCGAAACTTTCAAACCACCAAACGTGTTCTGCTTCCGCTTTTTAACCCACTGATTTCTCTTAAGTGCTCATCCTGAATGTAGTGGTCACAAACGCCGCCGAAGGATAACTCCTGCGAGATGTTCTGGGGAGTGTCAGCGTTGATTTCCAAAGCAACGTATCAATGTGCTTCCACATAGCTGCCCTCGTCGGGAAATTCAGTTGTGCCGAATGTCATGCCGCGTAACGGACTACCAGCTTGACTGCGATCTGGATACCGATACTCCCAGACTCTCCCGTTTTCTTGTGTTTCAATCTGCGAAGACTGCCGCGTATGTACCGTTTCTCCTGTTGTGAACATTCACTCTCCTCAGTTCACTTCACGCACGGTTGGCGGGTTGAGTCTATATCACCAGTAGCCACTCGTCTATCTCAACCCAGATAGTACCAACGGTTGAGCCTGAAATGGCCGGAATATCGCCCCGCTTTGCGTGGCGTTCGATTGTTTTGTGATTCCTGTTGAGCAATGGAGCCACTTCCCTGCTTGTGAGTGGCCGCTCAAATGGGATTTCGCGTTCACTGCTGGCTTGCACGATCCCTCAACCTACAATTTAATGTCATGATAATTCCTGCCTCCAGAAAAATGGAAGGCCCTGCTTTTGCGTAGCAAGGCCGTACAGCGTGCTTATGGTTTGGGTGACCCTAGAGGTCAATTCCCGCATATTGCATCAGCCACGGGCCTGCTAGACCCGCGGAAATGCCATCACCAGTATGATTTCTAGTCAGTTTCAAGTTATTGCCATCAGTCAGCAGCGTTAAACATCGTTACAAGGTTGAAAATCGGCTTGGTACTCTTCCATGTCTGCCCCGTCCCTGATAAGGGCTAACTCGCGCTGGTGCTCCACAGCTTTAGCTTTCCTGGCCCTAGCTTTGGTGAGAACGTCACGCATTGTTGCACAGTTTGCGGCTGAGTCCGGCACTGGCCGAATTCCAGCCACACTCAAAGCTAGTTGGCATTGCTTCTCATTTGTCGGATCAAAGCTCACGTATGCTTCGCTGAGGCAATCCCTTACAAGGGTCATACCGGCCCCGATCATGGCACGGCGAGTTGTGTTCCACTCTGGTAACTCATCCGGCACAAATACAAGGCCAAGGAGTGGCGGTTTTTCGGAGTAGCAGTAGATGGATGCACCATCTTGTCCGACGATCTCTGGTTTGATGGTGTGAATGTCAATACACCAGCAAAGGTCAAAGCGTTCTGCAAATGAGTTGATGAGTTGCACATCTGGATAAATTATTTCATACATTGCATACCCTCCTGGGGAAACATGCCCCTTATAAATACGCGCCTAAGACTTTCCATATTCCCTGACAGAACAATGTTAAGGCGGTGGCACAGACACCTGACCAAAAACCAGAAATCAATTTGTAGAAGTCTGCACAGGGAAACTGTCAAGACGGTGGCACAGCCAGTGAAACAAAAACCAGAAAAATTGGAAGCCAGAAAACAGTCTTTCCAGAAATGTCAGTAGTTTCGTTTCGCAGTTTCTGTTAGTAGTTTTATCTTCACAGTTCATTTCACAGTTTGTGGGTGGTTTTCGCCCTAAGGCCATAGGTGGCTTTCACCCTATGGCCGCAGGTGATTTTCACCCTATGTCATAGGTGGTTTTCACCCTGTGTTGTAGGTGGTTTTCACCCTACGGAATAGCCTGCCTGTTTCACTTTACTGCGCTCGGCACAGCGCGTTTTTCCTGCTTCGGCCACCTCTACCAGTTTGGCATGATGGACTGTGTAGAGGATATTGTGTCCTCGTCCTTGATACTCGCAAGCGATTCAGACCTAATTCCTTTAATTTGTTGGTCGCTCGCCGAATGGTTTTAACTTCCATTCCAGTGTGAAGGCTTAATGAAAGTTGGCTATGATACGAGGTGCCAGTTTCGTTTCTTGCAGCCAAACACAGATATGTAAGTAGGTGGTGCGCTGCCGATGATGAGTCCAAGACCACATGCATGATTAGTTTGTCAAATCGAAACCCAGTATTCTTCTTATCGCTCGTATCCATTGGTGAACCTACTCTGCTTCCTCGGAGAGTCTCACTGCTGCCTCGGCCAGGTCATTAAGGCTTTGTAGTGCAACGTTTTGCGATCTACTCGTGTTCATAGTCTTGATCCCGCGCAGGGCGAGAACCTTTGCGCACACTTCGGCGACCTTCTGTTCGTTCATTTTCAATCCTTCTTATGTGGTGATTGTTGTTGCTGAAATACAGAAACGCCTGAACCTAAGTCCGGGCATACCTACGGCGTGACCTCCAACTTTGAGGCACACCTAGGCTTCTTTTTGGTTGATTTCAAGTACATGATGTCATACTCAGTAAGAATTTGCAGTGAGCTACGTCACACATCTGTGTGATGTCATGGATAAGTACCCGTGTTTTCTTAGAGATTAAATGTAAAACGGATTCGCCATTTTCCTTGCTTGCTCAAGTCCACGCCACCGTTTTTCGTCACTTTTAGGGTCTCGCAAACCCGCATGGATACAGGGGCAGTACTGTAAATGATTACCCATCTGTAGGTTAGAGGGACGTAATTCTGAAAATGGTTTTCAATACCAGATGTCGCGCTTTTGCTAAGTTGTTGATTCTACACTTATACCGTTTTGGAACAGATTTCGATGCATCGTCGCAGCCGCTGTTTATGCGGCTGTGCATACTGTGCAATTCGCCGCGCCTTTCACCTTTCGGCGCTTATCCTGCTGGGGTGGCGTACACGGCAAATCGACTCTGGAAGCCCTATTCCGCGCTCCGCTGGAACCGCAAAGCACATCGTCTGCCCAGATGCGGGATAACTTGTGTAATGGGGAGTAGAGTCGAGAACAGGCGCAGTGGCTGTAGCCTCCCGGTGGATATTTGACTGGGCTTTCGCCGCGTCACCTCAGTCCGGTTTGGCCTGGTTCTGTTTCCTGTTCCCGCTCATCGAACCGGACTGGCAGATTTCCCGCATCCGGCTCTCGGAAAAGACTCACGCGTTCGCCCACGGAAGGCTCGCGGTCCGGTGTGGTAACTGGGCCAATCCAAACACGGAGTGCAGAGACGCTTCCGGAAACCGTTTGTATCCTGGCCGCGGCTCGTTGTGTTTGTCGCATAACCACCGACGCAGCCTCCTACGGGCGTGTATATCGACCCCACTGTAGGCCTTGCTGACTGGCCCTAGACAGAAGTAGTTGGCCCAACCGATCATCATTCGATTGAGCTTCTCCACGATCGTCGTCGGATGCTGCCAGACTGTATCTCGCCCGGTCTCGTCGCTAATAGCTCGACAGATGCGCTGCACCCGCTTCTTCGAGGGTACCGTGCCCAGATAGACTCGGCCCCTTCTCATCGAGTAGCACCGCCCGAACGTGTATCCCAGAAAGTCGAACTTCTCTTCCGGCAGATAACAGACCCGCGTCTTGGTCTCGTTCACCGTCAGTTTCAGCTTCGACATCATCGTCCGCATCGCAGCCAGAGCTTGCTCCGCCCCAACCCGACAGCAGATGACGAGATCATCGGCATAGTTCACGATGTACGCTTTCCAACGCTTCTCGTGCCCGAGCTTCTTCCACCCCAGCACGAACCGTCGCATGTACAGATTGCTGAACAGAGGACTGATCGGAGACCCTTGTGGAGTACCTCGACCTTCGTCCCGATTGCGCGTACTCCGACGTTTATTACCACGCTCGTCGGTTTCCTCGACCGGAGCTTCCAGCCACGTCTTGATCAGATGCAGCATCGCTCCGTCGACGACCCTTCGAGCCACCGACCTCATAAGCTCGGCATGTGGAACGCTATCGAAGTAGCTGCTGAGATCCGCATCCACAATCTGCCCATGGCCCGTGTTGATCAGCATGTGGACGTGCTTGACTGCGTCCAGCGCGCTGCGGTCCGCCCGATAGGCATACTGCTCCGGCTGCAGGTCGGCCTCGAAGATGGGTTCGAGGACCAGCATGGCCGCCGTTTGCACAACCCGATCCCGGATTGTCGGTATCCCTAACGGTCTCTGCTTCCCATCCGGCTTGGGTATGTAAACCCGCCGCACAGGCTGCGGTTGATAGGTTCGACTCTTCAGCCCTTGCGTCAGTTCGTCCAACCATCGTTCCCTGCCGTACGCTTCGATGTTCTCGAATGTCTGGTTGTCCACTCCCGCAGCCCCGCCATTGGCTTGGCAGCGTTCGTAGGCATAGGCCAGAACGTCTTTCCGATACACCTTGTCGTGTAGCGCGTGGAACCGAAGGTTGGGCGATTCCTTCGCTTTTGCGTGCAACGCCGTCTGCAACTTCTGAACACTGCATGGAGTTGTTAGGCTCATCGTCAATCCCTATGTCCTTCGTTGCTTCTTGCGTCCGTCTTTAACTGAGGCCCCTTCCCTCCGCCGGCGTTACCCGGCTTCCTCGGTACTACGGACCTCTCCGCCACCCCACACGGCCCGGCCTGTCTCTCGCGAGCTGCCGGTTGATCCCGACTGCGATCACCGCTGGGGCTTCCCGTGTTGCGTCTGGTCTCCTATGCGTACATGCCATCGCCATTACCCCGGCAGGTTGGATGGAGCTTGTCCGCTCGCTGCTCTCCATCCCCAGCGGCCTTCCCTGTGTAACAGTCAGGTCGGCTCCTGCAATTGTTGTTTCGGGGCCTGCTCAGCGTTCACTCACGTTATGGCCTGCACGCTCGCCGAGTCGCCACGCGACCCTCTACATCGAAGCTCCGACAGCTTCGTTGCCCCCGCTGCCGCTTCGATTGCTTCCGGGTGGAACGAACCAGTTCCCGGGCGGGAGTTTCACCCGCTGAAGTCCAGCGCCTTTTCACGGCGCACTGTTACGCCAACAAAGCTCTAAAGCCCTTTATGGGCACCGCGCACGCATGGTGTAGTAGCCACCAAACCCAATCCACCCTTCCTTGTTCAGTTCGTCCTCCCAATCGTGCCACGCGAGTGGAAGATAATCACATGGCAGGTCACAACCACGACCGGGTTTGACGAGACACTTCAGAGAGTACGCATAGGCGTGTTGACGCTGCACATCATCTGCTTGCGCGGTCAGTGCGACGCTGAGATAGGGCTTGCCTACTGGCGTCGGGAACCAGTAAGACGCTGACCCCAGACGGCGGACTTGTGAAGGATACGCAAGATACTCCGATGTTACTCCGGCTGACGGAAAGGTTGGAAACGCTCCGGTGTCACGCGAAAGCTCGATGCCAATACGGTCAACGGTTCCGTCCGACGTTGCTACGAACGCTCGGAATCTCGCAATAGGCTCCAACTTCAATCGATATAACCAAGTGTTATTAACCTCAAAGGCGACTTACACTTTGGGCCATCGCAACTCTTCTCCGAATCCAGCGCCTATGGCGTGCCGCGACCGCTTCTACTTGCTGCGTCGAGGATACGCCTACTTTCAAACCGGACACATCCCTGAGAATCGACCTCGCTGTTGCTTCGATTGCGACGCCGTAGATGACGAGTCCAACCCCTATCAAGGAATTGCCACCGCGACCGCCATCCACCGCATACGGCGTTGCTTACCCATAACAACTTTAGACACCTAGGCTGCGAGTGTAGTTCCGACGAACACTCAGTTGACGATAACGCATTATAAAAGGGCGCCCCTTGGGATAGGTTGTGAGTGTGAAGCTCATCGCCTACGAAAGGAGCACCCTGGTGACTAGCGAAAAGTATATTGGGCTCGATGTTCATCAAGCAACGATCTCGGTAGCGGTTATGGATGCCAGCGGCAAGCTGGTGATGGAATCGATTCTGGAAACCAAAGCCTCAACCCTGCTGCAGTTCCTGGCCGGGCTGCGGGGCAACTTGTCGGTGACCTTTGAAGAAGGAACCTGGGCGGCCTGGCTGTACGATGTGCTAAAACCTCACGTCACTCATCTGGTGGTTTGCAACCCGCGTAAAAACGCTCTTTTGAAAACGGGTAGCAAGAGCGACCGCATCGACGCCCGTAAACTGGCCGAGCTACTGCGCGGCAATCACTGAAGCCGGTGTACCACGGCGAGACGGGAGTGCGGATGCTGCGCGAGCTAGCCCGAAGCTATCTGACCCTTATGGAGGATCAGATCCGAGTGATGAACCGGCTGAAAGCGCTCTATCGCAGCTGGGGGATTGCCTGTGCGGGACGTGACGTCTACTACACCCGCCATCGGGCAGAGTGGTTGGAGAAGCTGCGGGAACCGGGGGTTCGCCGCCGTGCCGCACGGCTGTATGAGCAACTGGATGCGATGCAACGCTTGCGCCGACTAGCCCGACACGATCTGTTGCTGGAAAGTCGCAAGCATTCCATCAGCAGCAAGCTGCGACAGATTCCGTACGTAGGACCGATCCGGGCGGCGCTGCTGATTGCCTTGCTGCAAACTCCACACCGGTTTCGCACCAAGCGGCAACTGTGGGCCTATAGCGGACTGGCCTTGGAGATTCACACCAGCGGAGACTATGGCTACCCTGATGGCCAACTGCGCCGCTCAAAGAAGCTGGTTTCCATTCGCGGGCTGAACAAGGACCACAACCATGATCTGAAAGGTCTGTTCAAAGCTACCGCCACCATGGCGAGCATGCGTCCTGGGCCGTTCCACGAGTTCTACCTGGGACTAGTGGCCAAAGGCATGAAGCCAGCTATGGCTCGTCTCACGCTGGCGCGAAAGATTGCAGCGATTACGCTGACACTTTGGAAGAAGGGAGAAAGCTTCGACGCGGAGAAACTAAAACAGCAAGCAGCTTGAGCGTCTCTGCCGAAAAGCCTCTGCCTTTCCGCCGATCTTTGCGGACGACGAGCAGCCGGTTCTGGAGAGACGCTCGGGTTCGAGGGTGAGTATGAGAATGGCCTGTAGGCATGGTGCCTCCGGCACCCAGTCTCTGTGATAACCCTATGCCCCCTCGGACAACCCGAAAAAGCCGTAGGCCACGAGCCTCAGATAGAACCATGGTTGACACCGTACAACCGGAACGCTTGCTAAGTTTCACAAACCGATTGGCGTCGTCGCAGCGCATATAAGCCATGCCGAAAAGCGAAGAGGTGAGGTCCGTACCGGACAGAACGTGTCGCCCAGCGCACAGGGGCTGGAAGTCAAGGAAATCTCCTCTCCTTCCGGTCGTGGGAGAAGTGTTTCTCTTGACATTCCCCTTTATAGAACAGGCCATTTCACAACCAATCCTGACGGCCCTAAACCTCTACTGCTAGTCTTCGCGCTACTGTCATTCTGCTAATTCCAAGTTGCTCCCCGATCTGCACTGCGCTGAGTCCCCGATCTGCCAGCTTGCGAATCTTGCTGGTACTCACGATGACCTTGGGGCGTCCGCCTCTTCTGCCCTCACGCTTTGCTCTCGCAAGACCAGCTAGGACGCGTTCACTGATTCTCTGGCGCTCTTGCCGTGCGATACAGCCGAGGATTGCGACCACTGCATCACGGAACGGCCCTATGCTATCCAGATATGACTCGGTGAAGCTGCGGTAGCCGACACCGTAGGCGGTTAGCTGCTCCAGGTATCGCAATGTCGCCAGCGCTCCTTCTCTGGTCAGCCGATCAAGAGACCAGAACACCAGCACATCAAACTCACGCTTCGATGCTGCCGCAAGCATCTGCTGAAACTTTGGACGGTCACTGCGCTTGCCGGGTGCGTAGTCAACAAACTCTGCCGTGATCGGCCACTCCTGTTTTGCGCAGAAATCGCGCAACTGCTGTAGTTGGTTCTGCGTGTCCTGCCTGCCATCCTTGGTGGAAACCCTAGCATAGAGTGCAACGCGCAACTGCTTGTCGTTTGTCATGCAGTCACCCTGCGCCCTGCTCGATTGGATGTCAATACAAATCTGCACTAAAACAGTTGTTTATGTGCAGCCATTCCCGCAATGGGTAACTGCCTTTGTTTCCGCGTCTGTGTGATCTGATTATTGGCAGGGTTTTTGTGCAGCGGTCCGTCGCACAGTGTGCGCTGCTAGTGCGGTTACTTGTGTAATGGGGATGTTGCAACAGTAAACGGGCAGACTCAGCCAAAGTATAGTGCTTGGTTTTGGTTCGTGAAGCGTCGAGTGGTACACAGCGTATGACCCCAGCAAATAGCCGCTGGCGTCACAGGTCGGCGGTGGGATGTGGCAGACTTGGTTGCCCCGCAGGAGCAATACGAGCGGAGGGCGGTAAGAGCGGCATGAGAGATGGCATTGACATGAGGTTTTCTTGGGAGTGCAATATCAGATTAGGCTCAAGAAGGAGCTTATCCATGAAACTGCGTATCGCTTCGCTGTCACTGCTCACAATCGTTTGCCTAGTGCTGGCTGTTTCTCCGGCTATGGCAGGTACTCTCTATGATAACGGTGCATATAATGGCACCAACGATGCCTGGACCATCAACTTTGGCTTCTCCGTTAGCGACTCCTTCGCTGTCGGCGGCTAACTCCAGTCACCGAGATTCATATCGTTTACTGGGATGCCTCGAGCACCGATCTTCTGACCACCGCGGATATGCAGCTCGGCTCACCTCGTTCGGCGGCAACGTCCAGACTTCGACTGGTGCCACCAACACCTTCACTCGGACTAACCAGTATGGTTATTTCCTGTATCAGGCTAACTTCTCGTTCGCCAACTTCCGTTTTCACGGGGCCGGGTTACGTGACCCTGAGCAATGCCTGCTCGACCTCTGGCTGCTCAATTAGCAACCCGATTTACTGGGATGAGAACAGCGGACAATCGTCGGCCTATGAGAACACCATCGGCTCGATTCCTTCGGAAGCCTTCACGTTGAGTGGCGCTGCGGTGGCAGTGGCGGTGACGCCGGTTGCGGTCCCCCGGCCCCCGAGCCCAGCAGCATCATGCTGTTCGGATCTGGCATCTTCGGCCTCGTTGGCATTCTGCGCCGGAGGCTGAGGATCTAATGCCAAATGAACGGGCCGGACTCCGAAAACACGACGTTGCATCAAGATAGGTGTTGCAATCAGGCGTGGGTGTTGAAAAAGTCACGGTGATTAGTAGGCCGAAACCAAGCAAAAGCATGTTACAAGGAAGAAACTCTACCCATGCTTTGCTGGATTTCCATTTTCGGAGGCCTACTGATCATGATGGGGCAACACGCCCGCTCAGAAGCGTTGTTCTATTATTTCCGCCTGGAAGACCAGATTCCCGAAAACCACCTGCTGCGGCTTATCGATAAACACATCAGCTTCAGTTTTGTGCGCGAGCAACTGCAGGATAGCTACAGCGATACCGGGCGGCCTTCCATTGATCCCGAGCTTCTGCTGCGCATTCTGCTGATTGGTTATTTGTACGGGGTCACCAGCGAGCGCAAGTTAGTGGACGAGTTGCGCATGCATCTGGCGTGGCGCTGGTTCACCGGGCTGGGGTTCGATCAGGAGATCCCGCATCACTCCACCTTCTCCAAGAACCGGCACGGGCGGTTCCAGGAATCGAAGTTGTTCGAGCAGTTGTTTGAACAGATCGTCAAGCAGTGTATGGACGTGGGACTGGTGCGCGGGGACAACCTCTCGGTGGACGGAAGTTTCGTCGAGGCCAATGCGTCTAAGGAGAGCCGGATCCCGCGCGAACAGTTGGCCGAAGCAGCCCAAGTCAAGCAAACGCTGCGCCAGTATCTGTCTGAACTAGAAGAACAGAATCCGGTGGAAGAGCCGGTGCATGAACAAGAACAAGTATCGACCACCGATCCGGACTCGACCTACGCAACCAAGGGCGGCACTCCGGCCCGGCTGGGTTACTACGACAACTATCTGGTGGACAATGCCAGCTGCGTGATCGTCGGGGTGCAAGGGACTGCGGCCCGGATGAGCCAGGAGACAGTAGCCGCTCAAGACATGATCGCTCGCTTCGTCCAATGGCAAGGGCGCGAACCTGCATCGGTGGCCGCCGATGCCACCTACGGCAACGGCGAGTTCCTGCAGTGGTTAATGGAGCGGGACATCACACCGTACATGCGCACGCGGGACAGTGCTCTCCGCAAGAACAGTCCGCTCTATGGTCCCGACCGTTTTACTTATCTTCCCGAAAGCAACAGCTACCTCTGTCCAGCTGGCCAACAACTCAACTTCGTCGGTTTGAATGTCAGGAATCGAACCCACGCCTACATCGGAAACCGCAAGCGTTGCGGTGCGTGTTCGCAAAAGGCGCAATGCACCACGGGCCAGTACAAGTATCTCGCCATCCACATCCACGAGCCCGCCCGGCAACGCGCTCGCGAGTTAGTCAACACGCCAGAGTTCGCTACCGCACAACGCCAGAGAAAGAAAGTGGAAGCCCTCTTCGCGGAACTCAAGAATCAGATAGGACTACGTCGCTTGCGGCTACGCAGGATGAAGTTCGTTCGTGAGCAGTTCTTCCTGGCAGCGGCGGCCCAGAACATCAAACGACTGGTGCGGTTCCTCAGCCAAGCCCCGAATCCGACCCTCCCTGCAGCCGCCTAAGCAACCGACCCCAAACAAAACAAGAACCCAGCCCCCAATCACACTAAGGGAATATCATCTCTGCGGAAGAGACTTTTTCAACACCCACAGGCGATTACACTCATTGAGAATGCCGTCCCCGGTCAATGAGTGTAATTGATTCCATGACAATGTCGGCTCCCAGGCCCGAGTAAAGTTGGTGGTGCTGACCAACCAACAGGCTCGGAAGAAAGGAGCCGAACAATGATCATTATAGGAGTAGATTTCCACCCCGAGTTTCAGCAAATCGCGATGGTTGACACGGAGACTGGAGAGCTGCAGGAACGGCGGCTCAATCATCCGAACGAGGCCGAGAGCTTTTACCGCGAGCTGGTGAGCCGATCGTTGCAGGTGCGAGTGGGTATGGAGGCCAGTGGGCACGGACGCTGGTTCGAGCGGCTGCTGGGTGAGTTGCAGGTCGAGCTGTGGATCGGAGATGCCGCCGAGATCCGAACCAAGCGCGTACGTAAACAGAAGACCGATCGGCAAGACGCCCAACTCATCTTGAAGCTGATGCTGAAGGACGACTTTCCGAAGATCTGGGTGCCGAGCTGGGAGAATCGTGACCTGCGGCAACTGTTATGGCATCGTCACCGCATGGTGCAGGCGCGTACGCGGATCATGAATCAGTTGCAAGCGGTGGCGCTGAACGAAGGCTTGCGGTGTAAGAAGCGGTTGTGGCGGACAGAGCGCCAGCAACTGGAATCGTTCCCGTTGGCTCCGTGGGCCAGCCGGCGACGGCACGACCTGCTGGAGTTGCTGGATCGATTGAATCCCACCATCGCGGAGCTGAGCCAGGCGGTGGAGCAGGAAGTGGAGAAGTGTCCCGAGGCGCAACGACTGGCGACGCATCCTGGTGTGGGTCCACTTACCGCATTGGCGTTCGTGCTGATCATCGGAGAAGCAGAACGCTTTCAGTGTGGCAAGCAAGTGGCCAGCTATCTTGGCCTGGTTCCGGCCGAAGAGTCCAGCGGGAGCCAGCGCCGGCTGGGTCACATCACCAAACAAGGAAGTTCGATCCTGCGCTTCTTGCTGGTAGAAGCGGCCCAAGTCACGGTGCGGAGTCTTCCGCAATGGCGCAGCCGATACTTTCACCTGATGATGCGGCGAGGACGGAAGATCGCCAAGGTCGCCATGGCGCGTCGGCTGGCAGTTTGTCTGTACTGGATGATGCGCCAGGGATGGGATTATCAGCGATGGATTGAGTTCGGTTCGCACGCGGGGCAGCCCGTAAATCCCCACGGTGTGCAGTAGAACGCCGAGTAATTGATTGGGCACCCCGCTCCTCTTCACCGAGGAGTCCGAACAGGTAATCATGATCGCAGGTGCGACCGAAGAGATGGTTGGGTCGGACCGAGTTCTGACCCGAGAGGATTACAAGGCGAGCCGTGGTTGGTTGGGACGGAGTTTTTTCAACTAGAGCGAAGTGGCGCTTTGTTTAAAGCGGATGCCGAACTACGCTCTTGACAACGCCGACATTGTCAGAGAGGGGATTTTACGCCAACGACGCTATGGTCCTATTGTTTCAGTCTTCTGCGCGCATCGAGAATCAGATTGAAGTTGACGACCTGTACTAAGGGTGGAGCAGGGAGTATCCTGCGTGCAGTCTTCCAACCAAGCCGAGGACGATATGCAAGTTTTTCGACTCGCCGCCATTCTCTGCCTCCTGCCAACTCTCTCCTTCGCGCAGAGTGTGATTGATGTGATCGACACCCGCGGTAGGTCCTTCAGCGAAATCTACGGCCACATCGAGCGATATGAGCCGACCGGAAATCCTCGTCACCAGAAAATCATCAGCGGGGCACTTAAGATCACGGATCCGAGAAACCTGGTAGCCGGAAGCCGTTTCGAATACGAATTGCTGGTAACTAATGACTCGAATGCGTCGGTCGTGATTCCGAAAATGATCGACTGGAACGAAAATGACAATGGGCACGCCACCAAACCTTCTGGCGAGCGAACTTGTTGATGCAGACAGAATGTCTCCAATATTCGTCCGGTGAACTCGACCTTCTTGCCTTCTATGGTTCGGACCAACGGCCGGAAACGGAAGTTATATTGAAGCCGGGCGAATCGGTCCGCATTCTTGGATCTGGGTTGATGCCGCTTCCTCCAACCGCGAGCTGCCAGACCGAGGACGTTGCCATGTTTCGAGTCTTTTTTGATGTTTTTGAGACGACGCTACGGCGCGAGCCCATACCCGCCTTGCCTGATGGCTACGTTCTTGAGGAGCGGCTAGCAGTGGTGGCGAATGCAAAGAGGAAATACCCGATCACTAATCCACGTTAAGCAGCACTTGTGATTTGTGCGTAACCCGTGAGGCCAATACTCTGGTTTACTTCGGCTGTGAGCGAGCCAATTGACGGTAACAGGCGTTATCACAACCAATCGTGACGGCAGAGGATTACTTGCGCTATGGATTTGTCGCTCACTATAGCGTTTCCCCGCAACGAAAAGCTCCGCCTGAAACACCAAGGTGCGTTGTAAGCGATGCTGGCGAACGGTGTTCTACTCCGTATCTTGTTGTAATCAATGGAGTAAGTCATGGTAGGGCGCTGTGATCCCGCGAATCGACGCGGCGGTATCGTGGAAGTTTTTGCAGTATTTCTGGAGTGTCCACACCCTTTCCGATCAGTATTCATGCGGGTTGTAGCGATGTCGCGCAGAATCACAGGGAGGGCGGCCTTTTCAGGTGCGAGGGTGGTGCGGCGAGGTGCGGCATCGCAGTTGGATTGTGGTGTTGAAACACATATAAGTACTTGACGACGCGGTGGTTAGTCTCTTGTCAGAGTCGTGCCTTGCCGTCGGTACGCTAAGGGGTGCGGAAGGCCAGAACGGCCACTTCTCGCACCACCGATTTTGCTGGACTTGAGAGGTCATCAGATGGCCCGTTGAGTTGCGAACAAATAGCGAACAAAACTACACCAAATTCACACCAAGATTACCGTTTTCAATAGTGCTTTAGAGTGCCTAAAGCGTGCCAACCATGCCGC
Source organism: uncultured Acidobacteriaceae bacterium (assembly GCA_963728805.1). GTDB lineage: Bacteria > Acidobacteriota > Terriglobia > Terriglobales > Acidobacteriaceae > Bog-257. The sequence goes on along the minus strand of CAVSLE010000016.1, from coordinate 121,869 downwards.
GTAAGTATTTGAAATTACGACTAGTTACGCTTTAGGAAACCGCTGCTCTATCCATCTGAGCTACAGGGCCATTGCGACGTAAGTCCATTATCTCATCCCAGTTAAGCGTGGTCCCGGCCAAACATTAGGCTGCTTTCTGCATCTATCGCCCTCAAAGGCTCGACTGTTTCCTCGCCAGCGTTAAATTTATGTCCTCTTTTCCCAAGAACGCTTTTCGTGCTTATTTATTGAGAGCGTTCATCGCACTCATTTTGTGTGCTCCCGCCTGGGCACAGTTGCCCAGCCCGCAACTCGCGTCTTACATCGGACAAACCGTGGCAGCGGTTGACGTCGCCGGACGTCCCGAGGTCACGCTCAAAACTGTACAGGACCTGATCGTAGTTAAACAGGGCCAGCCGCTCTCGCAAAATGATGTGGACTCGACCGTCACCAGCCTCAAGCAGCGCGGCGGCTTCCAAGATGTAAAGCTCGACTTGGAGCCTGAGGCAGACGGGGTGCGAGTCGAGTTCATCCTGCAGCCGGCTGTTTACGTCGGGATGTATGAGTTTCCGGGCGCGTTGAAGGAGTTCCCCTACTCACGCCTGCTGCAAGTAGCGAACTACAACTCGCAGATGGCGTACTCCTCCGGCGACGTTCAGCAGGCGGAAGACGCGCTGGTGAAATTCTTCCGGCAGCACGGTTATTTTCTGGCCGAAGTGCGCCCGAAATCGAGCCCAAGAGTGACTTCGGCCTGGCCAACGTCGTTTTCCATACCAATCTCGGCATACACGCAAAGATCGGCAAGATCAGCCTCGCAGGGGCGAATCCAGAGGAGACCGGTTATCTGCAAGAAAGATTACGCTCGGTGATGGCGCGCCTGCGAGGTGATTCGCTGAAGCCGGGGATGAGGTATTCCTATTCCCGTTTACAGGGTGCGGCCCGATATCTGCAATCTGCCCTGGCAAAACAGAACTACATCACTGGCGAGGTAAAGCTGGTCTCGGCCGAATACGATGCCGATACCAACCGTGCCGACATTGTGTTCCAGGTGAACACCGGGCCCATCGTGAAGGTGAGCACGGTGGGCGCGCACCTGTGGAAGCACACGGTTCGCGCGCTTGTTCCGATGTATCAGGTGGACGCCGTCAATGATGAGCTCATCAAGGAAGGCCAGCGCAATCTGCTCTCCTATTTTCAGGCCAAGGGCTATTTTGACGCCACGGTTGACGTCAAGACGGTGAAGAACGCGGGCGGGATGTCCATCGTGTACGACATTCACAAAGACGGCCGCCACAAGGTGGAGGAGGTCGCTTTCAAGGGTAACCATCACTTCAGCGGCAAGGAACTGCAAGCGTACGTCAGTGTCGAGGAGGGACATCCACTTTCGCACGGCAAGTACAGCGAAGCGCTGGTGCGCAGCAGCGTAAAAAATCTTCGCGACACCTACCGCGCTGCAGGCTATAGCCAGGCGGTGGTCGTTCCGAACGTAACTCGCAAGAATGGAAACGTGGAGGTCGCCTTCCAGGTCAACGAAGGGCCGCTGGATGTGGTGCAGGACCTTCGCATCGAAGGCAACAACACCTTGCCTGAGACCCAACTTGCACCGCACGGCCTGAATCTCGGCCCGGACAAACCCTATTCGCAGGACTTGGTCACCAAAGACCGCAACCAGATCATGGCGCGCTATCTGACTTTGGGATATCTGAACGCGGCCTTTCATTCGACGGCATCGCCGGTGCCCGGCAATCCTCACCACATGAATGTGGTCTATCAGATCAGCGAGGGCCCGCAAGTCACGACCGCAATCATCATCACCGACGGAAGACAGCACACGCAGCAGTCCATGATCAATCAGCAGTTACGGATCAAGTCCGACGAGCCGCTAAGCCAAAACGCTCTTTTCAGCTCCGAGAGCCACCTGTATAACCTGGGCATATTCGATTGGGCAGAAGTCTCTCCCAGGCGGCCCATCACTGATCAGAATCGTGAGGATGTCGTGGTTAAGGTACACGAGGGAAAAAGAAATTCCATCGTGTACGGTTTCGGCTTTCAGGTGGTGAACCGCGGCGGCAGCGTTCCCAGCGGAACGGTAGTGGTACCCGGCCTTCCACCTGTGGGCCTTCCTCCTGCCTTCAAGACGAGCGAGAAAACGTTCTGGGGACCGGATGGGACGTTCGAGTACACCCGGCGCAATCTGCGGGGGCGCGCCGAGTCGTTAACCTTCAGCGCATTTGGGGGACGCCTGGACCAACGGGGTAGCCTTGCCTACGACGCCCCTTCGTTCCGCGGAAGCAGTTGGAAGAGCAGCGCCATACTCTCCGGTGAGCATAACAGTCAGAATCCCATCTTCACCGCGCGCATTGGAAACCTGGGTTATCAACTGGAAAAGGCGCTGAATGCAAAGAAGACGACACACCTCTTCTTGCGGTACAACTTTCAACTCACCAGGATCAGCAACCTGCTGATCCCCGACTTAGTCCCACCAAACCAGCTCAACGTACACTTGTCTACCTTAGCGGCGAGTTGGATTCGTGACACGCGTGACAACGTTCTGGACGCCCACCGCGGAATCTATCAGAGCTATGAAGTTAGCGTGAACCCGGCCTGGTTGGGCTCGAACTTTAGCTTCGCCAGTTTTCTGGGACAGACCGCCTACTACAAGGGCGTTGGCAAAGGAATTGTCTGGGCAAACAGCATCCGCGTTGGTCTGGAGCAGGGTTACGCTGGAAGCGAAGTGCCGTTGAGCCAGCGTTTCTTTTCTGGTGGCGGCAGTACGTTGCGTGGCTTTCCCCTAAACGGAGCCGGTCCCCAGCGCATCGTCGCAGCTTGCAGCAATCCGGCTGATCCCTCCACCTGTTCGAAAATCACCGTTCCCGCCGGGGGCAACGAACTGCTGATCTTAAACACCGAAATACGCTTTCCGCTCAACCAGATTAAGCAAGGATTGAGCATCGTGACTTTCTACGACGGGGGAAACGTATTTCCCACCATCGGCTTTCATCACTTCACCTCGCTCTACAGTAATTCTGTCGGCATCGGATTCCGCTATGCCACCCCGGTTGGCCCCATCCGCATTGACATCGGCCACAACTTGAATCCTGACCCAGGCATCAAAGCTACTCAAGTGTTTGTGACTCTGGGACAGGCGTTCTGACCATGGCTCTCCGAGACTTAGGGCTTCCGCTGCAGGAACCCAACAAACCGTACATCGTTCCACCCCAACAGGGCGGAAGGTGGAAAAGAGTAACCGCGTGGATTATTGGCGTGCTGGTCGTCATCTTCCTGATTGCCGGCATCGGCATCTACGTTCTGCTGCACAGTGCCTCATTCCACAACTACGTCCTGCGAACCGCAGAGAATAAGGCCAGCAATTCGCTGAATACCAGGGTGCGGGCCCAGAATTTTGCCTTTCACTGGACGAATCTCGGACTCGATCTCTACGGCTTGACAGTGTATGGGAGCGGTCCCGGCGTGAACGTACCCTTGTTGCAGGTGGATCACCTCGGATTGGGCGTGCGCGTTATCTCTGTTCTCCATCGTCAATGGAACCTCGATACCGTTATTGTCGATCATCCGGTCGTCCACCTCATCGTGGATCAGAGGGGCGAAAACAACCTTCCCAAGCCGCAGAGCAGTGGCAATTCAAATACAAATATCTTTGACCTCGCCATTCGGCGCATTGTTCTGGGTGGTGGAGAGGTGTATTACAACGACCGCAAAAGCACCCTTGACGCTAACCTGCGTGATCTGCAATTCCAGTCGAACTACGACGCGGCAGACAAGGGCCGGTACTTTGGAAGCATCTCGTATCGTAACGGCGTGCTGCAGTACGGAAACTACGCACCCATGGAGCACAACCTGGACGCGCAGTTCGATGTCCGGCGGGACCGGACCACTTTAAGCAATGTCGTTCTCAAAATCGGCACATCGCAACTGCTGCTTTATGCGTCGCTGGAAAACTACAGTAATCCCGTCGCCCATGCCCGCTATACGATGATGCTGGACACGGCGCAGTTCCGGCAGATCCTGAAAAACCCCTCGCTGCCTGGCGGCCTGATTTTGGTGACCGGCACCGGCGATTACTCGTCGGTTCCCGGACGGCAACCGCTCGACACCACCTCGGCCGAAGGAACCATTAAGAGCTCCGTCCTGCAGCTTCGTACGCCATCGCTGAACACTGACATCCGCGATCTCGCCGCGAGCTATCGTCTCGCCAACGGGAATGCCGAACTGCGGAACGTCCAGGCACACCTGCTGGGGGGTCAGTTCATCGGAAGCGCCACAATCCACGATCTGGCGGGCAAGCAGGAAGGGCACGTTGTGGCCGCAGTACGTAACATTTCGCTTGCCGATGTAAAGAGGATCGCCAATTCCGTTTCGCTCAAAGCGATCACAATCTCCGGGCAGGCAAACGCTACCGCTGACGCTAGCTGGACCGGCAGCCTGAGCAATGTTGTGGTTCGCAGCGACGCAATCGCCAACGCCCACGTCAAGAATGCACAATCCGCTGATACCACTTCCCTGCCAGTCACTGCGGCGATTCATGCGCGCTACGCGGGAGCAAGCCAACAAGTCACATTGGACCAGAGTTACCTTCACACGCCGGAAACCTCCATCGACCTGAATGGGACGGTGAGCAAGCGGTCGGCTCTCCAGGTTCGCGTGCAAGCCAATGATTTGCACGAGCTGGAAACAGTGGCCGCCCTGTTCAGCAATCCCGCTTCGGCCCAGGGCGGGCAGAGTCGGCTGGATCTTCACGGGACGGCTTCGTTGACTGCAACGGTGCGAGGTTCAATCAGTGCACCGCAGATTGCCGGCCAGTTGAATGCCAACAACGTGCAAGTTCGTGGGAATACATTCCGGGTCTTGCGCACCAGCGTGCAGGCGAGTCCTTCGCTGGTCAGCCTGCAGAATGGATATCTTGAGCCGGCAAAACAAGGCCGTGCAACTTTCAGCCTGCAAGCGGGATTGCACGACTGGACGTACACGCCGTCGAGTCCCATCGTGGCAAACGTAAACGCCTCCCAACTTTCTCTCGCACAATTGGCGCGCGCTGCCAATTCGAACACACCGGTCTCCGGCACGCTGGACGCTAAGCTCGCCTTGCATGGAACCCAATTGAACCCGATTGGCCAGGGTGAAGTCAGCCTTCACAGTGCAAACCTCTCGGGCGAACCCATTCAGGCCGCCGAACTACGCTTCCAGGGAGCCGGCGACACCGTGCACGCAAACTTGCTGTTACGAATCGCTGCCGGATCGGCAAAGGGCGAACTCACCTATAACCCGAAGCAGGAAAGTTACGACGCGTTATTGCAGGCGACGAACATTCACCTCGACCAGATTCGGACATTACGCGAGCGCAACCTGCAAGTGGCCGGCACGTTCAACCTGACTGCAAGCGGCCGAGGCACGATCAAGGACCCGCAGGGACAGGCGTCGATTACCATCCCGCAGCTCGACGTTCAGAAGCAGCAGATTCGTAACATCAACTTTCAGGCGAACGTGGCGAATCAAGCTGCCACGTTTGCATTAGGCTCACAAATTCTCAATACGCCGTTGCGTGCCCAGGGTAAAGTGGCTTTGACCGGGGACTACTACGCGGATGCGAGCTTCGACACACCGGTGATACAGCTGCAACCGTTGGTTGCAGTGTATGCTCCCGCGCAAGCTGCGAACGTGAGTGGCCAAACCGAAATCCATGCCACTTTGCGCGGACCGCTCAAGAAGAAAGTTCTGCTCGAAGCGCATCTCAATATTCCCAACCCTGGGTGTGAATTACCGCACGGCCGCCACCACTGGCTCACCGGTAAATGTGCAGCTCGGCGCTGTGACCCCAATTCGCGCCGACTACGTAGACGGAGTGCTTTCGTTCCAGCCAGGCGAGATCAAGGGCACAGGTACCGACGTGCGATTTCAAGGACGCATACCGGTCAATAGTGAGGCCGCATCCACGTTGAGCGTGCAAGGAACGATTGACTTGTCCCTTGCGCAGATGCTCAACCCAGACGTTAGCAGCGGTGGACAGCTTCAATTTGACATCAACGCGGCCGGCCGTAGAAACGCTGAGAACGTTCAAGGCCAGATCCGTATCGTGAATGCCAGCTTCGCTACCCCGGATGCTCCGGTGGGTCTGACTAACGGTAACGGCGTGCTGACTCTCCGGTCCGATCGGCTGGAACGTCACGCAATTCACGGCGGAAGTCGGTGGCGGCAAAGTGACCGCGTCGGGTGGAGTGACCTATCGTCCCGCAGTCCAGTTTAATCTCGCATTAAAGGGCAACGGCTTGCGGTTGCTTTATCCGCAAAGCGTGCGAAACGATTTCGATTTGAACCTCACCATGACGGGCAATCCGGGAAAGTCTTGGCTACAGGGCCAGGTGAACGTGAATCGCGTTTCCTTTACTCCCGACTTCGATCTCTCGCAATTCATAGCGCAATTTAATGGAGTGTCCACACCGCCGCCCACGCAGGGATTTGGCGACAACTTGAATCTCAATATCGCCGTACGCTCCACCTCCGAGCTGAACGTCGTGAGTCCTGGAGTAAGCATTCAGGGCGATGCTAATCTGCGCGTCATTGGCACCGCCAACGACCCAGTGATTGTGGGACGAACCAACCTGAGCGGCGGAGACCTGATCTTCCTGGGAAATCGCTACCTGATCCAGGGCGGCACCATCGCGTTCGTCAATTCGATCGAGACCCAGCCAGTGGTGAACCTGCAAGTGACCACAACCATTCAGCAATACAACATCGCCATGCGGTTTCAGGGCCCGCTTGACCGCCTGCGCACCAACTACACCTCCGATCCTTCGCTTCCTCCGGCAGACATCATTCACTTGCTCGCCTTTGGTAAGACGCAGGAGGCAGCCAACGCAGCGCCGACGCAATCGACCTCACTAGGCGCCGAGGGCCTTGTCGCGTCCCAGGTTACCGGTCAGGTCACCAGTCGCATCACAAAGGTTGCAGGCATCTCGCAGCTTTCCGTAGACCCGCAACTCGGCGGCAACGGAAATCAGCAGCCCGGTGCTCGCGTCACCGTACAGCAACGCGTGACCAGCAAATTGTTTGTTACCTTCTCCACTGATGTAACCACCACGCAGAACACGGCGGTGCAAATGCAGTACCAGATGAATCGCAAATGGTCCGTTAGCGGAGTTCGCGACCAGAACGGCGGTTTCGGACTTGACGGGCGGTATCACAAGGAGTTCTAGCGTAAAGAAGAGGCGAACCCGCCGCCAGGATCAAACACAAGCATCCGAGAGACACCAGACCAATGCGCTGGGAGCAATTCAAGGCGGCGATCGGAAATACCGTCAGCGATGTGGACCGCAATCACACGCTGACGATGGCCGCTGCGCTCTCGTACTACTTCATTCTGGCATTGTTTCCAGCGCTGATTTTCTTGGCCGGCATCGTCGCCTACGTTCCCATTCCCAATCTGTTCGACCAGGCTTTGCAGTTGTTGGCTCGATTCGTGCCTGCCGATAGCATGGCCCTCATCCGAAGAGTGCTCTCCGACGTTATCTCTCCTAACCGCCGGACCCTTCTCTCAGTTGGCTTGCTGGGCACGCTTTGGACAGCCTCGGGAGGATTTGTTGCAACCATCGAGGCGCTGAATATTGCCTACGATGTTGAGGAAACGCGGCCATTCTGGAAGACGCGGCTGCTCGGAGTTGCTTTGGCATTCCTACTCGGGCTCCTGCTCTTGACCGCGCTGGCAGTTACAGTTGTGGAGCCTCATTTTGGAGAATGGCTTTCCGCCCGATTGCATCTGTCGTGGCTCTTCGCAGTCGCATGGCCGTACATCGAGTGGATTGTGGCAGTGGGATTTACCTTTCTTGCCGTGGAGCTCTTGTATTTTCTGGCACCCAACGCCAAGCAACGATTCTGGGGGACCCTGCCCGGGCGCCACACTGGCAGTTGGCTCCTGGTTACTACTCTCCTATGGCCTGGGAATCTACTTTCGCAGGTTCGCGCACCTCAACCAGATCTATGGCGCCGTGGGGGCCGTAATCGGCCTCATGATTTTTCTGTATTGGACGGGCTTCGCCATGCTTGTCGGCGGAGAGTTGAACGCCGAACTCGCCAAAGTGAGCAAGAAAGGGCCTATCGAGCAGCACGAGGAACCTCCGACGGTCACGAGGCTCGACCTTGCCAGTTGATTTCTAATCCGGTCCAGACCCATCCGGTGTCAGACGGTCTTATGTTTCTCACTTCCCTGGGGTTTTTTCCAGGTGGCCGCCGAACTCGTATCGCATCGCCGACAAGAGTTTGTCAGCAAAATCGGCCTCGCCGCGCGAGCTGAAGCGCTCGTAAAGCGCGCTGGTAAGCACAGGACTCGGTACAGCCTCGTCAATCGAAGCCTTGATGGTCCAGCGTCCTTCGCCGGAGTCCGACACCCGGCCGGCGAATTTCGAGAGCTGAGGGTCGCCTGCCAGGGCTGAGGCTGTCAGGTCCAACAACCAGGAAGCGATCACGCTGCCTCGTCTCCACACTTCGGTAACGTCGGTCAGATTGAAGTCGTACTGGTAGTGTTCCGGATCGCGCAAGGGGGTGGTCTCGGCGTCGATCGCATGGGTCTGCTTGCCGACGTTAGCTGAACGCAGAATATTAAGCCCCTCGGCGTAGGCAGCCATGATGCCGTACTCAATTCCGTTGTGCACCATCTTGACGAAGTGCCCGCCACCGTTCGGCCCGCAGTGCAGATAACCCTGTTCGGACGTGCCGCCTAACTTCTCGCGTCCGGGGGTGCGGGGGATATCGCCGATGCCCGGAGCAATAGTTTTGAAGATTGGATCGAGGTGCTGCACCACCGCTTCCGGACCGCCGATCATCATGCAGTAGCCACGCTCCAAACCCCAAACCCCACCACTAGTACCGACATCCATGTAGTGAATGCCCTTGGGTGCGAGCTCTTTGGCGCGGCGAATATCGTCAATGTAATAGGAGTTGCCACCATCGATGAGGATGTCGCCGGCTTCAAGATAGGGCACGATTCCGGCGATCGTTTGGTCCACGACCGCCGCCGGAATCATCAACCATACCGCGCGCGGCCTGGTCAGCTTGCTGGCAAAATCTTGCAGCGACGACGACCCTACGGCCTTCTCCTTCACCAGTTCTTCCACCGACTTCGGAGACATGTCGAAGACCACGCATTCGTGGCCCGCTTTTATGAGCCGCCGAACCATGTTGGCACCCATTCTTCCCAGACCGACCATTCCGAGCTGCATTAGATCACCCCTCCTTCAAGAAAACTATAGTCTAGCTTTCCAGCTGTTCCTGGCTCTTCTTGAGCCGCTCCTTTTCCATGGCAAGGCGCGTCTCCGCTTTCTTCAACTGTGCTTTTGCCTTGTCGCGTTCACGTATTGCCTTCTCTACCCGTTGCTGGGAATCCTTGATTGCAGCCATTGCCTTCTTGTGTGTTTGCAGCATGAATCCTAGTGTAGACCCGAGGGGTCATGGCACGCTGGGCGAAGACGATGCGATCTGGAAGCGCAATACCGACTCGGCAATCTGGTACTGATACTTGGCAGCAGCGAACTGGATCGCGGCTTCGGTCTGCTGCAATTGCGCCTGACTCAACTCGACAATCGAACTCAAGCCGAGGTTGTAGCGGGTCTGCGACAGATCCACCGCCAGGTTGGTCTGATCGACAAACTGCTGGCTGACGCCAATGCGATTGTAAGCAGTCAGCGCGTTCAACCAACTGGCACGAACGTCATTGGCGATCCGGTCCTTCAAATCCCGGAGCTGCTCCTCGTCGGCCTGTGCACGCAAGGCTGCCTCTCGCGATCGCGCGGGATACAGGAAGCCGTTGAAAATTGGGATGTTGACATTCGCTCCCACCGCCCCGTACCAACTGGCGAACGGCGAGACACCGGCAACGGTGTTGCTATATGGGGTGCGGCCCACAACGCCCAGCGCATCAACGCGGGGAAATAGCAGGTCTCGCTCGGCTTTCTGGAAGCGTTGCGCGGCCTGATATTCGTAGGTCTGGGCGGCAATTTCCGGCCGATTGCTGAACGCCTGGTCCACCAACTTGCTGACAGAATCCGGTGGAGGCTGCAACTGCGCCTCGGAATCCACCAGTTCGAATTGCTGCTGCGCCGCATAGCCCAGTATCTGAGTCAGCGCCGACAATGCGGCCTGCTGATTATTTTGCGCGTCGAGCAGCAACAGTTTGGCTTGCGACACATTTGCGTTCGCGAAGCTAACGTCGAGTTGCGATCGCAATTTGTTTTCAAACAAAGTGGTGATCTGGTCCGACACCAGTTGGCGAGCGGCGACGGTTTGCTCGGCGACCTTCAGCAAGGCGCCCGTCTGTAGTGCGTTGTAGAAAGCCTGGTCCACCGCGAGCTTGATCTGGTCGGCCGTGGCCAGCGAATTCATGTCAGCTGCCTTGGCGCGAAGCGCCGCCGTGGCCACCAGGTTGTTGGTGCGTCCGAAGTCGGTAATGAGCTGCGATAAGGTCAACCCACCGGCCGCACGTTCGTAAACAATCGGATTGTTGAGATTGCCCGCCGCGATACGACTTCCGTCGTCCTCCGGTTTTGCGACCGTCAGGTTTCCAGACAGGTTCGGATAGTAAGCTGACTTCTGTTCACGGGTAACCTGCCGGGAAGCCAGCGCCAGCAGCCGGTAAACCGAGATCTGCGGATTGTTCTTCAGTGCCAGCGCCTCCGCATCCTGCACTGTCAGGCGCTGCAGCGCTCCGGTGGTTGGCAACTGAGCAGGCGTCTGCGTGTCGGATACGGTTGACATTTGCGGTGGCGGAGTCGCGGGAGAGGCGGGCGACGCTTGTGGTGCACCCGCCGTCTGCTGTGGGGGCGCAGTTCGTGGTGGGGGAGTAGTCGCGGGCGTCGGCGAACTGGTTTGCGCCTCGACGGAACAGATGCTCAACGCCAGATAAGTAACCAGCCATAGGACCGTGCGTTTCAAGCCTGCACCTCCTGCGTTGGTTGCGCCTCTTCCCTGCGATGGATCAGCAGATAGGCCGCCGGAACGATGAACACCGTTAGAACCACCGAAACCAGTAAGCCCCCAATGATGGAGCGGGCGAGAGGGGCGTACTGCTCGCTGCCCGCTTCCAGCGCCAGGGCCATGGGAACAAGTCCCAACAGGGTGGCCAGCGAGGTCATCAGGATGGGCCGCAGCCGGACGCGACACGCCAGCGCAACAGCCTCCTTGATCGGCATGCCACCCTCGCGATACTTTCGCGCCACGTCCACGATCAGAATGCTGTTCGACACCACGATACCGGTCATCATCAGCACGCCCATCAGCGACATTACGTTCAGCGTGGTTCCGGTCAGGAGCAGAAACAGAATCACGCCAGTGATGCCCGACGGAATGGCCAGCAGAATAATCAAAGGATCGAGGAAGGAGGCGAACTGAGCCATGAGAATCAAGTACACCAAAACAATCGCCAGCAGCAGTCCGACGCCAAAGCTGAGAAACGACTGATGCATGGCCTTCACCGACCCGCGCATCTCAACTCGCGTGTTAGGGGGCAGCTTGGTATCGTCGATGATCTTCTGCACCTGGCTGGCCAGCGAGCCCAGGTCCTCGCCCCTGGGCGAAACATAAACGTCGATCTTGCGGAAGAGCTGGTAGTGGTCCACTTCCGTCGGCGTGTTGATCATCTTGATGTCGGCCACGTTCTCAAGCATGGTGGTGCTGCTGTTGTCTTTGGCGTGCAATGGAATCTGCTTGAAATCGTCCATGGTCATCGAGTCGAGCTGATGCTTGGTGTACTGCACCGTGAGGAAATAGTTGTTACCGCTGTGGGGATCGACCCAGTAACTCGGAGCAATCATGCCGTTCGAGGTCAGGGCGGTCACTACGTTATTGACAACATCGGTAGCCGTAAGCCCGAGGCGCGCTGCCATCTCCCGCCGCACATCGAGTTCGATGCCGGGATAATCCAGGTCCTGGGGGATTAGGACGTCGCTCACATCCCTCAACTGCCGCACTTTCCCTGCAATCTCGCTGGCGGCGGCATACGCCGCGTGCTGGTTGTTGCCGCTTACCTGGATGTCGATGGGCGCGGGCATGCCCATGTTGACCACCGAATCTACCAAGCCTCCAGTTTGAAAATAAGTGGAGAGTTCGGGAACATCGGCATCCAACTTTCGGCGTACCCGGTCCATGTAGGTAAAGGTGCTGAGCTTGTGCTCCGGACTCAGGCTCACCTGCACGAAGGCGGTGTGCTGGGCGGAGTTACTGGTGTAGATGGCCGACAAGTCGGGCGTCATTCCAATGTTGGAGACGATCATCTGCAAATCATCTTTGCCAATAACTTCGCGGATGTCGTTCTCCACCCGTGCGATGTACTGATTAGTCATCTCCAGACGTGAACCGGTAGGCGCCTTCACGTTGATGACAAACTGGCCAGGGTCGGTACGGGGGAAAAAGGCGACGCCAAGCAGCGGGAACAGCGCCAGGCTGACCACAAAACTGCCCAGGATAAGGCCCACGGTGGCCACCGGACGCTCCAGCGCTTTGGCAACCGCAACATCGTATCTGCCCAGCATGCGGTTGTAACGATGATTGAATCCAGCCACAAATTTCCCAAACATCGACTTGGTTTCCTGATGCCCACCGTGCCCGTGCGCCATCTTGATGAACTTCGCGCAGAACAAGGGCACGACAGTCATAGCCACCAGATAGGAGGCAGCCAAGGCCAGCACCACGCCGAGCGCCAAGGCGGTGAACAGATACTTGCTCACGCCGTAAAGGAAAACCACGGGGAAGAAGACAATCGCAGTGGTGAAGGTGGCGGCCAGTACCGCAAGTTGTACCTCCTGGCCTCCGCGTTCGGCCGCAGTGACGGCATCCTCACCTTCCTCCATGTGGCGAAAGATGTTCTCCAGCACCACCACGGAGTTGTCGATCAGACGCGAGAGCACCAGCGCAAGTCCGCCTAGCACCATGGTATTGATGGTCCCACCGAAGACATTGAGCAGAAGGAACGCTGCCAGGCAGGATACCGGAATCGAGATCAGGACCGAGATAGTGCCGCGCATAGAGCCCAGAAAAATCAGGATCATCACCGCGGTCAGTATCAGGCCGATACCGCCTTCGCGCAGCACATTGGCTACGGCGATCTTCACGTATTGCGATTGATCAAAGACCACGTTGGCTTTCAGGGAAGCCGGAATATCCAACAGATGTTTAACTCGCTCACGCACTCCGTCAACAATCGAGATGGTGTTGCTGTTGCCGCCCTGCTTCAGGATTGGCAGGTACACCGACTTCTGGCCGTCGACACGGACAATGTTGTATTGAATGGCCGACGAGTCTTCGGCGTGCCCGATGTCTCCGAAGCGAAGCACGCCATTGCCGATGGCCTTCAGCGGCACGTCATTCATCTGCGCGATGTTCGGGAGTTGAGCGTTGCTGTAGATGTTGTAGTCTTTGGGCCCGATGCGAACGTCACCTGCAGGCAGAATTTTGTTGGAATTGTTGATGACGTTGACTACGTCCATGGGGCTCATCTGAGCCGCCTCCAGTTTCACGGGATCGACATAAAACTGGATCTGGCGATACTTGCCACCATAGGGCTGTGGCACGGAAGCGCCCGGAACGTTGGCAATCTGGTTGCGAACCGTGAACTGACCCTGGTCATGCAGATCGGTTTCGCTGAGCCCCTGCCCCTTCAGGGTCACAAGACAAACCGGCAAGCTGGAGGCGTCGAACTTCAGCACGACGGGAGGCAGCGTGCCCTGCGGCAAACGTCGCAGGTCGGCCATGGCGAGATTGGCAATCTCGCTGGCGGCGGCATCCGCGTCCGTGCCCGGCTGGAAGTACACCTTAATGAGACTCACGCCGGTCAGGGACCGCGACTCGATGTGATCGATGTTGCTTCCCAGGGTAAAGAAGCGCTCAAAGGTATCGGTGATGTTGGCCTCGATCTGCTGCGGAGGCATGCCCCCATAAAAGGTGGCCACCACGACCACCGGAATGTCGATCGGGGGGAAGAGATCGACTGGCATGCGATAAACCGTCACCACACCAACCACGATGATGGCGAGGCATAGCATGAGAATGAAGTAGGGATATTTGATTGCGAAACTAGGCATTGGCGATTACTCCGAATCCTGGCTGTTGCCGGTAGGCACTGCCTCTTTGGGCCGCACGAGTTCGCCGGGCTGATAGCTTCCCAGGTTGCCGACAATGACGCGTTCACCTGGGGACAGGCCGGCAACGATCTCGACTTGGTTGGAGCTTTGCACTCCAAGTTGGACCTCGCGAGACTGCACCCGATTCTGCGGGTCCACTACCAGCACCTTCACCCCATTCTGTTCGCGCTGAATGGCATTGACGGGAATAGTGATGGCGTCCTTTCTGCTGTCGGAGGCCAGCACCACATCCGCATACATGCCCGGCTGCAGATGATACGTGGGATTGGGAACGTCGATTTCTACTTGCATGGTGCGAGTGGAAGGATCGAGGGCATCGGTAAAGCGCGCCACGTTGCCGGTGAAGTGCTCACCGGTGGCCTGAACCTTTACGTCAACGGCGTCGCCGGTCCGGACTTTGACGGCAATCGACTCCGGAACCGGGATGCGCAAACGCAGCCGATTGATTTGCGCTACCGTAACCACCGGCAGGCCGCTGCTGTTTGATGTTCCGGCCTGTACCAGGGAGCCTGTATCGGAGAAGCGCCACGTCACCACGCCGTCATAGGGAGCGACGATCCGCGTGTAGTCGGACAAGGCCGAATAGTGCTGCTGGTCAGCTTTGGCAACTTCCAACTGCTGCTTCGCCGCTGCCAAGGCTGACTTAGCCGCATCCACCTGGGCCTCAGAAGCACGGTCCTTGGCGTTGGCATCGTCCAACTCCTGCTCCGCGATCAAGCCCGGCCTTACCTTGTCGGTGTTGACCAGCCGCGCCGCGTTGGCATGCAAGGCTACATGGTCAGCCTCGGCGCGTGCCACGTCACTTTTGGCGCGGGCAATTTCCTCCTCTGCGTGATGCGAGGCAGCTTTGGCTTCATCTACCTGCGCCACCAGCTCAGGCACCTCTAGAATCGCCAGCACCTGTCCGGTATGCACGTGATCGCCGATGTCGACCGAAATGCTCTTGATGTAGCCCGCCACCTTGGCGTGCAGCTCGACATTCTGGTACGGCAGGAACTGGCCTGCGATGGAGAAGGAGTTGGCGATGGGACCTCGCGTGACGGGAGCGACTGCCGCGTAGGGCACATTGTCGCCCGCCGTTTGCCCATGCGACCAGTTGCCCGCCCGCACTCGCTCGACCTGCCAGACCGCAATGATCAGACAGAACAAAATCGCGCCGAACACAAGCAGCGTGTTTCGACGAATCGTCATGACTTACCTCAAATTCGTTTGATTAGTTTGCCACTGGGAATTTCCCAGTTGACGTGCCTTCCCAGACCGGAGACCCAAGGCAAGCACCAGGGGATCTCGGAAACCTTTGGCTAATTATCAAACCGGGGGGGATGAAGACAGCGACGCCAGTGCAATAGACTGAGGCGAACTGGGGCGGGAACGCGGAAAAGAGTCTGAACGCCAAAGCGGCGGCTAAGAAAGAGATAGTGGATGAACAGTATCGCAAACCAGATCAGCAGAGTGCCACACTGAGCTGCGGGCTCAACTTCCGCCCTTTGTCCGTTGAGCCACATCTTCGCAGAGGTCGAGGACGTCACCTGAGTGGCTGAGCCGTTGCTATAGACTCCAGTTTTTGCCTGTAACGCAAACAAAAACACCCCTGCCACTGCAAGGACTATCAACAGCATCCGCCACTTGTCGTGAATGTTTAGGGTTCGAAGACTCACAGACGAAGACGCCCCGTACACAATACTAGACGCAAAAACACTAACTTGGAAAGCAAGTTGCCCGAAACGGAGGCTTTACTCTACCAGGCCGGAGCGAAGTGTCTGAAGACCATGACAATCCTCACATCAGCCTCGGGCGTGAAGTGCCGACATTTCAATGCCTTGCGCGACTGTCACTTAATTACAACCTCCAGCGACTAGACTGTCCTTAAGCGCATTGCATGGCGCGATCACACTAGAGGCAATTCTTATGGCAAATGTGGACAGCAAGAAGGGCGTCATTGGAATTCTCACTGGAGGTGGTGACGTCCCGGGCCTGAATCCGGCCATCCGAGCAGTCACCATCCGGGCAATCCGTGAAGGCTACGAAGTTATTGGCCTGCGGCGAGGCTGGGCCAGCCTTGTGGATATGGTTCGTGAAGAAAATTACGACAACAGCGACAACTTTCAACATCTGACAGAAGAGCACGTCAATCGCGCCGGCCGCACTGGCGGTACCTTCCTTCACACCTCGCGCACCAATCCCGGCCGGGTCAACCAGGCGAACATTCCGATTCACCTGCTGGGTTCCTATGGGGCGGCAGTCAATGACCTCACCGCGGAAGTGCTCAAGAACCTCGACTGGCTGGGAATTGACAGTCTCATTCCCATCGGCGGCGACGACACCCTGAGCTACGGCGTACGGCTGCATCGGGAGGGGGTGAAGGTTGTTGCCATTCCCAAGACGATGGACAATGACGTTCCCGGCACCGACTATTGCATTGGCTTCAGTACCTGCGTGACCCGCACCATCGAAATGACCAACCGGCTGCGAACCTCGGCCGGCTCGCACGAACGTCTGCTTGTGCTCGAAGTCTTCGGCCGTTATGCGGGCTTCACCGCAATGTTGCCCACCATGGCCGGGGCCGCCAATCGCTGCCTGATTCCTGAATACAAGTTCAATATAGAACGTCTGGCCGAGCTGCTTCTAGCCGACCGGCACAAGAACCCCAGCCGTTATTCGGTGGTACTCATCTCCGAGGGGGCGACGTTTGAAGGCCGCGAAATGATCTTCTCGCACGATACCGCCGACGCCTTCGGCCACAGGAAATTGGGTGGCATCGGCGACATGGTTTCCGACAAGCTGAAGGAACTGTCTCCCCGATACAACAACCGCAAGGCGGTGGACACCATCAGCCAGAACCTGGGCTATCTGGTGCGGTGCGGCGATCCCGATGCGATCGACTCCATCGTTCCTATGGCTTATGGAAATCTCGCGCTGGACCTGCTGCTAAGGGGGATTCATGGAAGATTGGTTGTGCTAAAGAACGGGCGCTACAGCAACGTCGCGATTGATACTGTAGTGTCCTCGAAAAAAGTAGTCAATGTGAAGGAGCAATACAATACTGAAAGGCTGCGTCCGTACTATAAGAGCTTTGAAGACAAACCGCTTTTCATGATGACGAGTGAGGGTTGAGGCAATCTGCTGTCGCACGGTAGTGCGGGCTTTTAGTTGAAATCATTCGTAAGGTTGAAGATGTGATCCTGAGCGGAGTGCCCGCAATAGACTTTCCGATCCCCTTCTCTTGGGGATCGGGCGGGCGCGCAGTCGAAGGATCTGCGGTTGTTCTGCCTCACGCGGGGCTCGATTCTACGCAACCATTCCATCATGCCAGCCAAGCGATTTCTCACCCCGTTGACCCTTCCGACCCTAATCTCAGAACGATCTCTTTCAATCCCCGGTGTTGCTGAAGCAGGCGAAGATACTCTCTTTCATCAGCCGAGACCTTCGCGCGAATTGTGTTCAGCATTGCCCGCTTCTGCAGATTCGTCCATTGCCTGACTTCAGGCGCCAGCGACAAAACCGAGGCAAAGTTTTCGAACGCCGCCTGCTCAAGAGGACCCCATGTTGCAATATCCACTTGCAGGTTCTTGGACAGCGCCACGGTGGCGGCCCGCCGCAGCTTCGCAGGCTTCCCATCAAACCGTTCCGCCATCTCTTGCTGCACGGCAAGACCGATTCTTCGGGTTGAGAAGGTGTCCCATTGTCCCGGCGGTTGGTTGCCGAATTCATAAAACACATGCTCTGTCGCTAACTTCCGCAGGATGCGCCCCGAAGTCCGGTGCGAGGGATCGCACGCCATTCTTGCCTCCTCCTTCCTGGTGATCGCAAGTAGTTCAGCACGTCCGGGGCGAAACCCTAGCTTGCGATAAAACCAAAAAGCGCCAGACTTGATGGCTTCTTCATTCTCATGACCGAGTTGGTAGGGATAAACCGAAAAACAGGTCACGCTAGTAAGCTGGTGCAGAAAGTGCAAGACCTTGGAATAAATCCAGGCTGTCTCTCCATCGCGAAAAGCGTAAAACGTGTTGAACCCAACCTCCATCCATTCAAACAGCGAAATGCCCTCGATGTAATTGATGGGAACGCCGTTCTTCAAAGTCAGACCCGCATGATAAGCGCGCAACGGCAATCGCCGGTCCGGTGGCAGTCCCCACAAGAAGATCTGTACACCTCGCCCCACCTGCGCCTCAAAGACCTGATTGGGATCGCCACGAGTAGTGCCGTACAGTTCGCGATAGCGAACAGTAAGGGCAGCGCGCGTCATGTCCAGTACGTCTTCCCCCTGGCGCCGCGCGAGTCTGCGAACCGGTAGCGGCGACGAACCCAGTTCGTCGGACAACGACACCTGGTTGCGACGAAGCAGGGGCTGCCGGTGGTAGAACATCTGGGCTACTTTTCGCCGGGCCCGCGTCCGGCTGGCGGCAGAGTTGCCCAGATTCCATAGCACCCTGACCCGTAACGAGTCATACAGGGACGTCCTCTCCAGGTTGCTAATCGGCATATCCGCGACGCGCTGCAAGAGCCACGGCAGAATTCTTGCTGGACCACCGGCCGCACTGACCATCCATTCCGAGAACGGCGTGTCGGCTTCCACGAGCGAATCGTCGGCGAGCAGGGGAACAAGAATCGGTAAGGTCACCGCCACCTGGCGACCTTGCTCCTCGAAATCCCACTCCACACTAAGCTGCTGCGTATAGTGCTTGGCCAGCCAGCGGGCCACATCGTAAGTGAAGGTGTCGCTGATTGTCGTGCCTGCGATGCCTGAGAACTGCTCGTCATCGAACAGCTCCAGGTCGACGCTCGAAGCCCGGAGTTTCTCCACGCGGTGGACGATGCCAGCCAGCAGACCGTCGGCCAAGCGCGCAACTTTGCGACTCTGGGGAAACGCCCGCAGGAACAAGAGCAGGTCATGAAACTGGATGAGCGATTCGGCGTCATCGAACTCGACCTGGCCCATCGCAGCAAGCAGCTTTTCGAGGGTCTTGGCACAACCGGGTCCGTATTGAAGTTTGGAAGCTTGCAGTTCTGCCCAAGGCGACACTTTGCCGGCTGTCACGCTTCACCCGGGCTTGCGGAAGAGGCTTTCATCGCGCCAGGAATATCAACCGCGGGCCGTTTCAACTCTTCCTTCGCGCAAGGCTCTTCTGTGGACGGCACAAGAGCCGAAATCTTGGCCGACCTCACGGCCCCTGCCACCACAAACAAGTTGGTCACCAGGACTACGGTGAATGCCATCGCGGGCAAGAACGCAAACACCGCACCGCGTGCGCTGACGATCGCCAGCGACAGCACAGCTGTGACTAGACCCCGTGGCAGCATCAAGAACAACAACTCTGTTTCCTTGCGGGTCACATCCCGGACTGCCCATCGGCTGGCCTGCATGGCCAGAAAGCGCGCCAGCAGTAGCGCCGCCAGAATACCGGCAATCGGAAGCAGGTATTTCCGGCTGACAAACTCGGCAACAACTCCCAGGAGAACGAAAAAGAACGAGCGCACCAGAAAGCTCAGCTCGGCGTGGAAGGCGAGAAGGCGCGCGCCCTGTCGAGCCATGTGGGGAGTACGGGGCAAATTGGCCAGGGTGATTCCAAAAATCAATACCGCCAGCAGGCCGCTGCCGCCGAAGTAGCGCGTGAGTGCGTACACACCAAACAACACTCCCAGGTTTCCTATGTTGATGTTGGGTTGGCCGGCAAGCCGCGGCCACAGTTCTGACCAAATAACCCCCGCTGACACGCCCAGAAGTATCGCAATCACGATGTGCTTGGAAAAGTCGGCGGCCACGCCGAACAGCAGCGAGTGGCTTACATCCGCACTCAGCAAACTTCCTATGAGCAGAACGGCGGTCACTTCGCCCAGAGTAGATTCCAATGTCAGGGTGATTTTGACAGGTTCAGGAGTACAAATTTGCTCCAGCGCGGGTATGACAATGGTGCCGCTCGTGCATCCCAAGGCCGCTCCCAGAAGCACGCAGTCGGACCACTGGAGGTGGAGCAGTGCCCTGCCCATCAGGGCGATCAATCCCAGGCTCAATCCATAGCTGACGATCATTAACAACAGCGCAGCCGGAGCGTAGCGGGCGGCTTGTTGCAACCTGAGTTCGGCCCCACCGGCAAAAAGGATGAGGATCAGGGCCAGCGTTCCGAGGACATCGATTGTGCCCTGAAATGTTGCGGGCTTGACCCAGTGCAAAATCGGACCAAGGGTGACGCCAACCAAAAGCAGCACAATTAAATCAGGTACGCGGGTCAGGCGCGAGAGTCGGTTGGCAACGTACGCCACCACTAACAGCGCGGCAAGCATACCGAATATGTGCGTCAATTCCACTGTGAGAATCTCATCAGGTTCAGCAGCGCAAGCCTAAGATAGCTGCCAGAATTTATGGAACGACACATCATATACGGAAGTCTGGCGATGCCATAGCCAGATAAACGGCATGGCTCGTGGGTCAAGCTGCAGCCCTGTTTCGAAGTTTTGCCCACGCAAACCATCCCACAGCCAGCAGCGTGAGCACGGCAATTATCCCTTGCGAGATCACGCAATAGAGACACCACACCCCCAGAACGTGGGCCTCGATGTTCGTCAAGTACAAAGCGAATCCCAGACCAATCAGGACGCATACCAGCAACAGCCCGCGGCGGCGCATAAATCCCAAAACGGCTATCAGCAGGTAACCAACAATGCCGATGGCTGCCACTGGCACACCGCCGATCATCGCGTACGGGCTGTGGTTCACGACACCGCAGTCCCACTTGTCATTGATGCTGCAGGGCTCCGAACCGGTGTCGTAGTGGACTTTCAGGGCCAGCACCGAAACCGTGATTCCGGCGATTGCCAGTAGAACGATGAGATAGCGCACGAGGTGTCTCCAGTGTGGAATTGTAGCTGGGAATTGCCGCACGCGGCCTGGCTGGACGGTTTCGCCTGCGACCGTCGTCGCCAGCAACAATTGAATGGTAGAATCTTGCTGCTCATGCGCCGGACTGCTGCCAACTTGCTGCTTGTCCTGATGTTTGCTGGACTGGCTCTGCCTCTGCTGTTGGCGCACGAATCCGGCGTTCCGGCGGCGTGCTGCCGTCGCGGCGGCAAACATCATTGCGCGATGCTTCCCCAAGACGATGGCTTTCGGGCCGTGATGCCTACTTGCCCGTATCGTCATTTCACCGCTCTAACCTCGCACTCAACATTTCCCAGCGGCGTGACCGCATTGAGCGTCGATCTGGCAAGCGAGAATTCGATCGCGCTGGTTCCACCAGACCTCTCCTCGCGCGCTGCGGGGAACGCCCAGAAACGCGGCCCTCCCCTTTCGTAGTCCTCTCCTCGACGAATTTCTACACAAGCCAGAGACTACTCGCCAGGCCATCGGGCGAGCGTCTCGCCGCGTATCTGCGCTGCATTCAGTGCTCAGCGCCGGGTTTAGCGCACGGAGGATGTACCTCAGGCGCTAAAGCGCGATTCAGGAACTGACGGCAGTTATGCACGCCTAATGGCGTGCTCCACCCACCGTCTATACGACAGATTTGAAACCGCCATGCGGAGGGAGACCAAAGTTGCCGCACCATGCCCGAATTGCGAAGATGGCTGCGCTCATCCTGCTGATCAGCGCGTTGCTGGCAATGGCGGCCTCGCCAGCAGCTGCTACGGTGTTTGGCAATGTGCGGGGGGTGGTCCACGATCCGCAGCATCACCCCGTCACCGCAGCACACGCCACGCTTCGAGCCAGCAACTCGGATTTTTCATTGACTGCGGAAACAGGCGCCGATGGAGAGTTCCACTTCGACGCGGTCCCGCTCGGCCAGTACACGGTCACGGTCGAAGCTCCTGGATTTACTCCTCAGGAGCAGGCCCTGCTCGTCGTATCCGGCAGTGCGCCAATCTTGCATTACCAGTTGGCGATCGCCATGGCGCAAGAGAAGGTCACGGTCACGGCGGCGCCCGAAGACCTGGATCCGGAGTCGCCGCGCAGAGACATCGTCATCGATCAGAAGCAGATCGCACGCTACGCGGGAGTAGATTCGAGCACAAGCCTCAAGATCATCACTGAATTTGTTCCCGGATCGTACATGGCGCACGATCAACTTCACGTCCGCGGCGGGCATCAGATCACATGGGCAATCGACGGCGTACCGGTTCCGAATACCAATATCGCCTCCAACATCGGGCCGCAGTTCAACCCCAAGGATGTTTCCTACCTCCAGGCCGAGACCGGCAGCTATGCGGCCGAGTACGGCGACCGCACCTACGGTGTTTTTAACGTAGCCCCGAACAACGGCTTCGAACGCAACCGTGAAGGGGAGTTGATCGCCAGCTATGGCAATAACAACCAAACTGACGACTGGCTGAGCTTCGGCGACCACACTGCGAAGTTCGCTTATTACGCCAGTCTCAGTGGCAACAATACGAACTGGGGCCTGGAGCCGCCGACCAGCGTCAACCTGCACAATCACGAGGCAGGCGGCGGTGCCTTCACTTCCCTCATCTATAATCCCAACTCCAAAGATCAATTCCGTTTCGATGCGGGCCTCCGCCTCGACTACTACCAGGTGCCCAATGACCCTGCCATGCAGGCGGCAGGCATCAACGACCGCGAACGGGAGCAGGACATCTTCGGCACTGCCACCTGGGTACACACCTATTCGCCTGGTCTCATGCTGATTGCATCGCCGTTTTATCACTTCAATCGCGCCGCGTACGAGGGAGGGGCCGCTGACGTGCCAAGCGCCACCGATAACCGCGCCTCGAACTATGAAGGGGGCCAGGTAACGATTTCTGCCATCAACGCCCGGAACAACGCGCGCGCCGGAATCTATGCCTTCGCCCAGCAGGACAACACATTATTTTCGGTGATCGCGAACGACGGTTCTGGAGAAGGTTTTAGCCAGCGCGTATCGCCAGGGGGAAACCTGGAAGCGGTGTTTCTCGAAGACCAGTTCAAGGCGACCTCATGGCTGACCTTGACCGGTGGGATTCGCCTCACGCACTTTGACGGCAACATCAACGAAAACGCAGCCGACCCGCGCGCCGGAGTCGCCATTCGCATTCCTAAGCTCAATTGGGTGCTGCGGGCCGGCTATTCCTATTTCTACCAGCCTCCGCCGCTCGACACTGTGTCGGGACCGCTGCTTCAATTCGCGGCCAGCCAGGGGGTGTCGTTTCTCCCGTTGCAGGGCGAGCGCGACATTCAACAGGAGTACGCCGTTACCATTCCGTTGCACGGCTGGGCATCGACGCTGACCTATTTTCACACGGGAGTGCGAAATTACTTTGATCACGACGTTATTGGCAATTCGAACATCTTTTTCCCGCTAACCATCCAGGCGGCTCGCATCAAGGGCTTCGAAGCCACGGTCCGCTCGCCCCTGATTCTCACTCACTATCACGCCCATCTGGTCTACTCGAACCAGCAAGCTGAGGGGTTTGGAGCAGTAACCGGCGGGCTCACGGATTTCTCTCCTCCGCCTGTCGGAGGGTTTTATCTGGACCACGACCAGCGCAACACGCTTTCCGCCGGAATGGAGGGCGATCTGCCCTGGCGCAGCTTCGCAGCCTTGACCTTCAACTATGGATCGGGATTCCTGAACGGTGACGGTCCTGATCACTTGCCGAGCAATTACACCGTCGATCTCGCAGTCGGAAAAACATTCGGCGAAAACTTTACTGTCCGCCTTATCGGCACTAACATCACAAACAAGCGCTACCAACTGGACAATAGCAATACTTTCGGTGGATCACACTGGGCCGATCCTGCGATGCTGTCGATACAGGTGAAATACCGGTTCCATTATTGAGCATTGCGTGGGACTGAAACCGCCAAGGACTTCGTCGGCTTCAGAGAATGTTCACTGCTCTTGCCGCCAACAACACAATGATGGTCAAAGAAATGACTGATTGCACCATCATTAAGCCCTTCGCCCAACGGGAGAGAACTTGCGTGTCCGTCGGAGACAAAGCCGTGCTGGTATTGAAGGAGAGAAAAAGATAGTCGACGAAGCTGGGATGCCAGTGGATTGGTTTCGTCGGCGACAGTTCGTGAAGACCCATCTGGGGAAAAAGGAATGCGCCTTGCTCATGATTTTTTGCCTTTTCCCGTTGGCCAGGACCTCCGGCGTCTAACTTCCAATACCAGGCGGCGAATACCAGCACATTGCTGATCCAAAGCGAGGCGGCCGACTGCAGCAGATGAACCGGAGATTCCCTATGGCTCGGCAGAAAGCGTACCAACAGGACAAGAGATGTGATCACGGCCAGAGTAACCGAGCAGATCAGAATGAGACCGACGACATAGGTGATGCTCTCTGCGCCTCTGGAATGAGAAATCGAGGTCAACGTGGCGAGCGCCGCGAAGACTGCAACCAGCAACCAATTGGGCCCCACATTGAGAATCTGGGGCAGGGAGAAATGCAGCGCTACGACGGCTGCCAGCGCAAGAAGCACCGGCCAGCGCGGCTCGGTATACCTGGATCGATTGGGCATGCATCCGATAATACTGCCGCGCGGGGCGTTCAGACGAAACGATGCCCCGACTGTATCCTCAATATCAACGTTCAGGGCCGCACTTGCATCGAACTGTCGAGGGGCTATCCTCGGTCAACGAGTCCTCGTCTAATGGGATTTGCGGACCATGATCACCTTTTGCGTACCACCGGTATGATCGAACAACATGACTTCGCCCTCTAGCGCAACGTGGTACAAGAACGCCATCATCTACGAAGTACACGTACGTGCTTTCTACGACAGCAACTCCGATGGCATCGGCGACTTCCCGGGTATGGCACAAAAACTTGATTACCTCGAAGACCTCGGGGTAACGGCCATTTGGCTCCTACCGTTCAATCCCTCGCCGCTGAGGGACGATGGATACGACATCGCCAATTACACCGATGTCCATCCCGCGTATGGGACGTTGAGGGACTTTCAACGCTTTCTCCGCGAGGCGCATCGCCGAGGCCTGCGCGTGATCACCGAGTTGGTCCTGAATCACACGTCCGACCAGCATGCGTGGTTTCAGCGCTCCCGCCGGGCATTGCCCGGCAGCCGTTGGCGCAACTACTACGTGTGGAGTGACACTCCTGACAAATATCGGGACGCTCGCATCATCTTCAAAGACTTCGAGAGTTCGAACTGGTCCTGGGACCCGATTGCCAAGGCTTACTACTGGCACCGCTTCTACTCGCATCAGCCCGACCTGAACTGGGACAACCCCGAGGTTCGCGATGCCATGTTCGCTGCCATGGATTTCTGGCTTGATCTTGGCGTGGATGGCTTGCGCCTCGACGCTGTCCCTTACCTGTTGGAACGTGAGGGCACTAATTGCGAAAACTTGCCGGAGACTCATGATGCGTTGCGCGAGCTGCGCAAGCATGTTGACGAGAAATACCATGACCGCATGCTGCTGGCGGAGGCCAACCAATGGCCGGAAGACGCCGCGGCCTATTTCGGAAATGGCGACGAATGTCACATGGCCTTTCACTTTCCGGTGATGCCGCGACTGTTTATGTCGCTGCGCATGGAAGATCGATATCCCGTCACCGACATTCTGAAGCTGACGCCGCCCATTCCCGAAACCTGCCAGTGGGCCCTGTTCTTGCGCAATCATGACGAACTGACGCTGGAGATGGTGACCGACGAAGAGCGCGATTACATGAATCGCACCTACGCCCGCGATCGGGAGATGCGCATCAATCTCGGCATTCGCCGGCGCCTGGCGCCATTGCTGGAAAACGATCGCCGAAGAATCGAACTGATGAATGCCTTGCTGTTTTCACTGCCGGGTACGCCGGTCATTTACTACGGCGACGAAATCGGCATGGGCGACAACGTCTTCCTGGGTGACCGTAATGGAGTGCGGACCCCCATGCAGTGGAGCTCGGACCGCAATGCCGGTTTCTCGCGCACCAATCCCCAACGCCTCTACCTGCCGGTCAATATCGATCCCGAGTATCACTACGAGACCGTCAATGTTGAGGCACAGCAGAACAATCCTCATTCGTTGCTGTGGTGGACGAAGCGTCTCATCCAACAACGCAAGCAGTTTCGCGCCTTTGGTAGCGGCAACCTGGAGTTTCTCTATCCCAGTAACCGCAAGGTGCTGGCCTTCATCCGCCAGTTCGGGGACGAAAAGGTCCTGGTGGTCGCTAATCTTTCCCGCTTTACCCAGTGCGTTGAGCTTGATCTCACCAGCTTGCAGGGCTCGGTACCGGTGGAAGTGTTCGGTCGCACCAAGTTCCCCAGCATTACCGAGCACTTTTACCTACTGTCGCTCGGACCGCATGCTTTTTACTGGTTCAATCTGCAGCCGCGGGAAACGACGCAGGAATCGCTCAATGTAAGTGGCGCGCCCCAGGAGCTACCCGTGGTGCCGGTTGGGCTGGCGGAGGACGTTTTTTCAGAAGATACTCTGCAGAAACTACAGCACCTTATCCCCAGCATGCTGCGCAGCCGTCCGTGGTTTTTGGGCAAGCGGCGCTATATCACGCGCGTTGAATTACAGAACGTGCTGGCGCTGCCCGAAACTTCTGCCCATCTGCTGTTCCTGAATGTCGAATATGGAGACGGCGATCCGGAAGTTTACCTCGTTCCTATCTCCGTTGCGACCGGCGACAAGTCAGAGGCAATACTGCGCGAACGTCCGGAGGTGGTGTTGGCCCGGTTAGACGGCCCCGGGCCGGAAACCACGGCACTGCTGTACGCATCCACTTTCGACCGCGACTTCAGCGACTCACTGTTGCGTGCCATCGTTCGCCGTCGCAAAATTCGTGGTGAATTCGGGGAACTGGTCGGCGCTCATACCCGCGAGTTTCGCAAGGCGTGGACTTCGGCCCGCTCCAACCTGGAACCTTCGCCGCAACGGACCGACCAGTGTTTCACGGTGATTAACTACGGCGAAGATTTCGTCTTGAAGCTATATCGCAAGCTGGAAGAGGGCATCAACCCGGGACGGGAAGTGCCGGAATTCCTGAGCGAACAAACCAGTTTCACGGCAATCCCCCGCGCCTTGGGTTCGCTGGACTACCGCCGCGACCCGGCGGGACTTCTTCCCCAGATCTGTATCGGCACGCTCAGCAGCTTTGTCCCACACGCCACCAACGGCTGGACCTACACCCTTGATCATCTGGGATTGTTCTTCGAACACGCCCTGGCTATTCCGCAAGAGGATTCCCGCCTTCGCGATCTGAAATCTCCCGACCTTTGGGCGCCGACGGACGACCCCGTGCCCCCGCTTATTGTCGAACTGGTTGGCAACCACGTTGACAGCGTCCGGCTACTGGCGCAGCGAACCGCAGAGATACATCTCGCCCTCAGCAGCCGTTCCGACATTTCCGATTTTGCTCCTGAGCCATTTACTACCTTTTACCGGCAAGGCATTTACCACGGGATCATAGGTCAACTGAATCGTTCTTTCGAAACCTTACGGAGCCGTATCCAGGGGCTCTCGGCAAATGCGCGGGCTGACATTTCAGAGGTGCTCAACCGTGAAGGCGAGATCCGCGATCGTCTATTGCTGCTGCGCGACAAACGCCTCTCCGGTAACCGGATTCGCCAACATGGCGACTATCAGTTGACCAACGTGCTGTATTCAGGCAGTGACTGGGTGATCACGAATTTCGAGGGCGATCCCTACCGGCCGTTGAGCGAGCGCCGCATTAAGCGTTCGGCGCTGCGGGATGTGGCTACCATGCTGCGCTCATTCCACTATGCTTCCCACGCCGCTCTGTTTGGCGACGTGCCCGGCATCGTCCCCAGCCGGGAATCGCATCCCCAATTAGAGAGGTGGGCAAGGACTTGGTATCAATGGGTTAGCGCTATTTTCATCCAGAACTACTTGAAGGTTGGAGTGGGTGGCAACTTCCTCCCGCAGACTGATGAGGAGGTCAGGATTCTCCTGGGCGCCTACATGATAGAGCGCGCTTTGACTGAGATTGAGTATGAATTGGAGCATCGGCCGGAGTGGATCCGAATTCCGGTGCACGGAATCCTTGGGCAACTCAAGCCCACCGACTCGCAGGGATAAGGATTCCAGACCCAGCGATTTGCGTGCTGGGTACGGTCGGGTTACTTGTTCGGAACCAGTCTGGCGTTTTCGTACTGGCTGAAGATAGCGTTAGCGCCTTCGTGGGCGGGCGTTCCGGCCAGCAATTGTTCTTTGCGGTAAACCAGGCTGCTGGCATTGTAAGTCGCTAGTTCGAAGCCATGGCCGTGCGTGATTGCGTCTGTGGGACAGGCTTCTACGCAGTAACCACAAAAAATACAGCGGTTGTAATCGATGTTGTAGACCTTGGCGTAGCGCTCGGCGCCGCTGACGCGTTTCTCGGCCGTGTTCTCGGCAGCTTCGATGTAGATGCAGTTTGAAGGGCAGGCTGCCGCGCATAGGAAGCATGCCACACACTTCTCCAGCCCGTTCTCGTCGCGCTGCAGTACGTGCATCCCACGGAAACGCTCCTGAAACATCGCGCCCCGAGTGGGACCAGGACCGTCTGGGTAGTTCTCCACGATGGTTGGCTTGAACATTTCCAAGAAGGTAACGCTCATGCCTTTGGCGATGGCGGCGATGTTCTTGACGATTCCCATGCTTGTTTTCAGTATAACAATCCGGCAACTCGGTTGCGCTTCGAGATCGGGAGCGCTAATGCCCCGTTGCAGCCCTTTGAGGGGACCGAGTTTTTAGCTGCTCGAGGTGGTGTTGCGCATGGCCAGCCGCAATATAGGCCAGTGCACGAACCGTAACTTCATTCCCATTCGCAACTCCAGAGCGCCCCTCGGCCCCAGGAGGTAACGAGCCGAACAGAGCAACGGTCGCTCTGCGGATGCTCTCAAATTCGGCCAGCAGGTCGTCGAGGCTACGCGTGTTCGATTGCGCTTCGCGGACGTAATCGTCCTGCTCGAAACCTCGCAACTCGCCCGTATCGCCGCGCCCAAAGCGCAGCGCGCGGTAGGCCATGACCCGCTCGGCATCGCATATGTGCCCGAGCACCTGCTTAATGCTCCACTTCCCCGGCGCAGGCGCCGCGCTGGCGGTTTCATCGGAGACCCCCACCAGCAGTTGACGGTAATCTCCAAGCTGTTTGCCGAGGAAATCGAGGACTGGGCCCTCGGGAACGCGAGCAATGTAGTTCTGGTAGAACTCAGCGTATTCGGTGGGACTGGGACGGGAAAGCATAACGAACAAACTTTGCCACAGACGGTGGCGGCAGAGCAAACGGCAAGGAGGTTTCAGCTATCAGCTATCAGCTATGAGCATGTTCCCGATCAAGCATCGGAAGGTCTGGTTCTCAAAAGACTGACGGCTGATAGCTGCTTCTTTACTCCAGCCCAAACTCCTTCCACCGCTTGGTCACTTGCTCCTTGGTTTTCTCGTCCATCCTGATCTCGTCGGGCCAGGGGCGGGTGAAGCCCTCGCTTGGCCACTTGCGGGTGGCATCGACACCCATCTTGGAGCCGAAATCGGGCAGTCGCGACGCATGGTCCAGCGAATCCACCGGGCCCAGCGTGAACTGGATGTCACGCTCCGGATCGATGTGATTGAGCACTTTGAGGGTGACGTCGCGGATGTCCTGCACATTCACGTCCTCATCCACCACCAGAATGCATTTCGTTGACATCGCCTGCCCCAGCGACCATATTCCGTTCATCACCTTGCGCGCCTGTCCGGGATAGGACTTCTTGATGGAGACGATCATCAGGTTGTGGAATATCCCTTCGATGGGAAGGTTCACGTCCACAATCTCAGGAATGGTGACGCGCATCAGCGGCAGGAATATCCGCTCCACCGCTTTGCCCATCCATGCGTCCTCCATGGGAGGCTTGCCAACGATGGTGGTCGAGTAGATCGGGTTCTTGCGATGCGTAATGCATGTAACGTGGAATACCGGATAGAGATCTTCCGGGGTGTAGAAGCCGGTGTGGTCACCGAACGGACCCTCCATGCGCAACTCGTCCAATAGCACATAGCCCTCGAGCACGATCTCCGAGCTGGCCGGCACCTCCAGGTCCACGGTCTCACACTTCACCAGCTCAACGGGCTTCTGCCGCAGGAATCCGGCAATCATGTATTCCTCAATATCCGGGGGCGCAGGAACGATAGACGAAAACATCATCGCCGGATCGGTGCCGATGGCGACGGCCACTTCCATCTTCCCAGCGACCTGCTTCCCTTCCGCCACCCGCGAGCCTCCTCCTGAGCGCGCCATCATGTCTAAAGCTGCGGTCGCGGGATGCGCCTCGCCGGCCGCCGCTGCTCGGCGCATCTGCTGGCGATAGTGCTCGGCTCCCTGCTTCTGACGCTGCCAATGCATGCCCGCACTTCGTTCGTCGTACACCTGCATGCGATAGGTGCCAGCATTGCGCTTCCCTGTCGCGAGATCTTTCGTAATCACCGAGGGCAACGTGATGAAGCGCCCTCCATCCTGCGGCCAGCATTGCAGGATGGGAAAATCCAACAACGAGAAATTGTCGCGCTTGATGACTTCCTTGCACGGGCCGGTGGAGACTTCCTTGGGGAAAAACTTCCCCATCTCCGCCAACATGGGCAGCATTTTGATTTTGTCCAGCAACCCTTGCGGCGACTTCACGTCCATGAAGTACTTGATCCGGTCGGCGATCTCGTCGAGCGAATCGACATCCAGCGCCAGCCGCATGCGGCGTTCGGAGCCGAATTGGTTGATCAGCACCTTGGCCCCGGGATGACCTTTTACGTTTTCGAAAAGCAATGCCGGTCCGCCAGGCCCGTGCTTGCTCCGGGGTCCCCATTTGGAGACACGGTCGGTGATCTCAGCGATCTCAAGGACAGGGTCAGTCTCCGCTTTAATGCGCTTTAACTCTCCCGCTTTGTCCAGGGCGGAAATCCAATCTCTCAGGTCGTAATAGGCCAAGCCAACCTCGCTTTAGTGGTCGCAGGGCAAAAGCCACCGAGACACGGGTGATCGCATCAGGATTCGAGTAACTGACGATTATAGTAGGCGACCTCCCCAAAGCCCTGCCCCCGCACTCACGTCCGCCTAAAACCATGTTTTGAAGGGTGCTGACCAACTCTCGCCTCATAGTTCACATCCAAGTTACAGAAGCAACAACGCCCGTCCGTCGGGGCAAACTCATCACTGGCCGAGGACCTCACAACCAAATGCCCGATTCAGAGAAGATCGCTTCAGCGGAGATTCGCGCCCTTTCGCAGCTAACGCTCGCCCCGCAAACCGCTCAGGAAGCGATCCGCTTTGTCGCCTCTCTCAGCGATGTGCAACGCGACCGGTTGGTCGCGCTGGCTGACGCCAACCATGTAATAATTCGCGCCTTCAGCGTCGTCGCGCAACAGGCGGGCGCTAGTACGGCTTTGGCGGATTGGGCCAAGAGCGTGGTTGCAAAAGAGACCGTACGCATTCAGAATGCACTGACCTTCTTGCATTACATCTGCAGCGAATTGGAAAATGGTGGCTGTCCGACGACCGTAATGAAGTCGCTTGACCACTGGCCCGATCTTGGCAACGACCTCGACCTCTACACCACGGCTGACGAACGCCGGGTGGTACACGTAATGTTGAACAGAATGGGCGCGCACATCGAGTCGCGCAGTTGGGGCGACCGCCTGGCGAATAAGTGGAATTTTGCCATTCCTGGATTGCCGGAATCGGTAGAAGTCCACGCCAAGCGCTTGGGACAAACCGGCGAACACACGGCGATGGCAAAGCGATTCGTGGCGCGCCGAGTGCCGAAGGCGTTGATGAATCTTCCGTTCCTGGTGCCCGCTCCGGAAGAAAGTCTCATCGTTGCCACCCTGCAGCGCATGTATCGCCATTTTTATTTCCGCGTCTGTGACATCGCAAACACGACGGCACTTCTGGAATCGGGGCATTTGGATTTCAACGAACTGCAACGAGCGGCCGATCTGGGAGGAATTTGGCCCGGCGTGGCAACTTATCTGAAGATCGTCTGTGACTATGTTCGCGAGTATCGCGGCTCGGCTCCCGAACTTCCCCGCGAAGTGATTTCGGCTGCCCGCTTCGGCGGAGAGGTGATCTTCGTTCGCGGCAAGTTCCTGCGTATTCCCATCCTGCCGAATGGCGCCGATCTCTACACCCGTCAAGTCACCCATGTCGCCTTGCGCGGAGATGTTGCGGCGACCCTCCGGCTATCGCTGCTTCCTTACCTCGCCTCCGCTGCCGCGGTGGCGTTCAGGATTACGGGCAGTGACAAAGGAATCTGGTAGCTGCCTGGCGGGTGCCCGACCCTAAGCCCTCGCGTATGTCTGGTACACGACTAAGGGGAAATTACTGCACCCTTAGCAAATTTATTTCCAAATAATTTTCCGCTACCGCTTGAATCTCTTCAGTCGATTGCATAATCTTAGTAGCCATTGGGGAGAGCGACAGTGTTAGCCTTGGCGTCGCTCATCGGTGTTTAATCAGCAGTCCGATTTTGCATAGATAGTTTTTGCCGTGAGAATTTTCACCCGCTTCGGCCATCTCTGCATTCCTCATACCCCCCGTCTGTCTTCTTGGCCGCCAGCAAAGCATACAATCAACAGTAGGCAGCCAATAATCATTCCAGCTCACACCAGAGGAAGGTTGCTATGCCTGTGACTCGCATTGATTTCCCTCTAGATGAATTGACGCGTACTCAATCCGAAGAAGAGATTCAACGGAAAGTGGCGCAGGAACGCGCTCGGCTAGCCAGCATGATGGGCCTGGATAGTGGACCCGTCCGCCACTTTCGCCGTCCCGTGGAGAAGCCCTTCACCGCCGACGAGCGCGGCAAGGTGACAATTCTCTTCGGTGGCCTCACCTGGAAACACGAACGCGTCATCCAGGCGGTATTTGAAGGCTGCGGATATCGCTGCGACATCCTGCCTGTGCCCAACGTCTCTGCCTTTCAACTGGGCAAGGAGTACGGCAACAACGGGCAGTGCAATCCGACCTACTTTACGGTCGGCAACCTGGTGCAGTACCTCCAGAGCCTGGAAGCGCGCGGGATGACCAAAGACGAGATCATCAACAATCACGTCTTCTTCACCGCCGGCTCGTGTGGGCCGTGCCGCTTCGGCATGTACGAGTCGGAGTATCGCCTCGCTCTGCAAAACGCCGGCTTCGATGGCTTCCGGGTACTGCTCTTTCAGCAGAATGACGGCGTGAAGGCAGCCTCAGGCGAAGCTGGGCTGAAGTTCACCGTGGACTTCGGCATGGGCATGTTCAATGCCCTCAACCTGGGCGACATCATGAACGAGATGATCTACCGCATCCGTCCCTACGAAGCCGAGAAAGGCAAGACGGATGAAGTCTTTCAGTCGTCCATCGATGCGCTATGCACGCTGCTGCGCGAGCGCAAGCCGTTTGAAGACCACGACGACCTGCCGGAGTGGATGGCCAAGAAGGTCCGCGCCAACAAAGGCAAGAAGTGGGAGATCTGGGTCAACTCTCTGGGCAAGGTCCGGGAGCAGCTTTACGGCAACCCATACAAAGACGCGCTGGCAGCGGTGCGTGAACAACTCGCCACGATTGAGGTGGACCGCCTGCGCGTGAAGCCGGTGGTCAAGATCATCGGCGAGTTCTGGGCACAGATCACCGAGGGCGACGGCAACTTCCACATGTTCGATTTCCTGGAGCGCGAAGGCGCCCAGGTGCTGGTCGAACCTATCGGCACGTGGGTGATGTACATGATGTATCAGGCCAAGGCACGCGCCGCCGCCCGCCGTTCGCTCGACGCTCCCTACAAGAAAGTGCAGTGGTACGAGCTGCATAAGAGGGCGGTTAACGAGTTGAAGTTCCGCCAGAAACAGTGGTTGTTTGGTATCGGCGAGCGGGTCTATGCACGGCAATACCATCGCGTGGTCGAGGGACTGGGCAACATCGCGCACCATCTGGTGGACCAGAAGGAAATGGCCGCGATGGCCAACCCGTTCTACAACGAATTCGCCCGCGGCGGCGAAGGCCATCTCGAGGTCGGCAAGAACGTCTGGTACACCAAGAACCGTCTCTGCCACATGGTGCTGGCGTTGAAGCCGTTCGGATGCATGCCGTCGTCACAGTCGGACGGCGTGCAGTCGGCTGTAGCCAACCATTTCAAGGAGATGATTTTCCTGCCCATCGAAACTTCGGGCGAGGGCGAGATCAACGCCCACAGCCGTGTACAGATGGCGCTCGGCGAGGCCAAGGTGAAAGCACGCATGGAATTCGACCAGGCGTTGAAGTCCACCGGCAAACGGCTGGAGGACATTAAGGACTACGTGGCCAAACATCCGGAGCTGCGCAATTTGTTTTATCCGGTGCCCCACGTTCACGGGTACGCCGGCGTAGCGGCCAATTTCGTGCTGCATGTCAACGATCTGATGAATGGCAAGAAACGTCTGGCGCGCGTGCCGGTGGCTCCGCCGCAGAAACTGACGGTTGCCGCCGCGTACGGCGATTAGCAGAACGCGAATTTTCTGAGGTTGTAAAAGGAAGGAAGGTCACCCCTACATGCCGGAAGCGCAGGTGCCGGGAGGTACGCAAGCTGCCCCGACGTTTCGCCTTGATGTTCAGTTGCATGACCTGCTCATGAAGCCGCCTGAGCAGCCGCGGCTGCTGCCGCCGCCTCCGGATGGCAAAGAGCAAAAACTACCGACGCCTGTGTTCCCGCAATATCCCGAGCTAATGTCGGCCGCAGACGAGGATTTCTTCCCCACGAACGGCCGCCGCCGTAAATACAAAGTGAAGCACATTTACCGCGCGGCGAAAGGTTGGGCGTTCCCGTTCTTCCGCTCGCGCATCATGCCGGGCGAGTTCCATCCGATCATCGCTTACCTGTTTAACGAGTGGAAGTGCAATCTCGACTGCCACTACTGTTGGGCCTTCGACAACAGTGTCCGCGGCATGACCGAGGATGTGGCCAAACGCTCCATCGACTGGCTGCACGACACCGGATGCCGTGTGCTGGCCCTGATGGGCGGCGAGCCGCTTCTGCGGCCCGATCTTGCCCATAAGATCATCTACTACGCGGCGAAAAAAGATTTCTGGATCTATCTGCCGACGAACGCCCGGCTGCTGCGTACTGAAGTGATCGACAAGTTGGCCGACGCTGGGGTCGCCACCTTCAACATCGCGGTGGATGCGTGGGACGTTAAGCCCGGATTGCCGAAGGCGATGGTGCCCATCCGCTCGTACTTCGATTACCTGGTCAAAAAGCAGTACAAGTACGGCTACAGCGTCTTCCTCAACATCAACATCTGCCATAACAACATGGATGATGTGCGGCAACTGACGGAACTGGCGCACGACAGCGGCATCGCCACCGACTACCACATTTGTGAGTCGCCGATGACCGAGCAGCCGCACTTCAAGCACCTGTATTCCAACCCGACCTTCATCCGGGAGGAAGACCATCCCATGGTGTGCGAGCTGGTTGACTGGCTGGTGGAGAAGCAGAAGTCGGGCTACCACATGGTGAATTCGGTGGAGCGGCTGTCGCAGATGAAACAGTTCATCCAGGGCGACCTGGAAGACTGGAACTGCCGCGCCGGCCACAATTCGTTGATCGTTCGCGTGGACGGCACCCTGGCACCCTGCTTCCCCATGTATTCCGCTGGCTACGACTGGGGCACCATCGAGAACCAGAAGTTCGAAAGCAAGCAATTGAAAGAAATGAAGAAAGAGTGCCAGAAGAGCTGCTTCTCTACCCTGAACCACATTCTGGCGTTTTGCTACAACGATCAGCGAGTGATTCGCTGGTTGTTCACGCAGGCCAAGCATGGGTTTCAGGGCGTTAACGGAAATTTTGGCGATTAATGTTTCATTAACCGGTTTTTTTCGGAGGGCTAGTGGGTTCGCATTCTCACCAACACGGCTCCTGCGGCACTGGCGAGCAGAAGGTTGACGTCCAGCTGGACGCCCTTCTTAGCTCGGCACCCGTTGAAGACTCGCTACCCGCGCGCGTTCTGGCCCGTTCGCGCGAAGTAAGTGCGCAATCAGGCTTCAAGGCGGTCTATACCGTCGGCATGGATGTCGGCTCGACCACGGTGAAGGCAGTTATTGTCAACGCTGAAGCCGATGAAATCATCTGGCAGGACTACCAACGGCACGAGACTAAACAGCCGGAGAAGCTGCTGGAATTCCTCAACCGCATGGAAGAGGAGGTCGGCATTGCTCCGCACAACTGCCGCATCTTCATCACCGGCTCGGGTGGAGGTGCCCTGGCCAACCTGGTGGGCGCCAAGTTCGTGCAGGAAGTCACCGCGGTCTCGCTGGCGGTAGAAAAGATGCACCCCGAAGTGAATTCCGTCATTGAGCTGGGCGGGCAGGATGCCAAGATCATCGTCTTCAAGGAGGACGAAAACACCGGCCGCAAGAAGAAAATCCCTTCGATGAACGACAAGTGCGCGGGCGGCACAGGCGCTGTCATTGACAAGATCAACGCGAAGCTCAAGATTCCAGCCGCGGAACTCTGCGACCAGGGCTACACCGGCATTAAGCTGCATCCGGTCGCTGGCAAGTGCGGCGTGTTTGCCGAAACCGACATCAACGGCCTGCAAAAGCAAGGTATCCCTCCCGATCAGTTGATGGCGTCCCTATTCGATGCCATCGTTCTGCAGAACCTGACGGTGCTTACCCGTGGGCATACGCTTCGTCCGCACGTGCTTCTGCTGGGCGGGCCAAACAGTTTCATCCGCGGCATGAAGGAAGCGTGGCAGCAGAACATTCCCCGCACTTGGGAGGAACGCAAGGTCCAGCTTCCGGAGGGCGCAAAGCCGGAAGATCTGATCAAGGTCCCTGAGAATGCGCAATATTTTGCCGCACTGGGCGCAGTTGAGTTTGGCAAAGATGAAGAGGCCGAAGTCGGCATCTACATGGGCACTGAGTGCCTCGAGGACTACATCTCTGTCGGCCGCCAAGCGGAGAAGGCGAAGTCGGGTGCGGCTGGTTTGAGTGCCTCTGAGGAAGAGCTTGCCAGCTTCAAGCAGAAGTACACAATTCCGAAATTTGTCGGCGCCAAGTTCGGTGTCGGCGAAACGGTGCGTGGTTTTGTCGGCCTTGATGGCGGTTCGACATCGACAAAAGCTGTGCTGCTCTCGGAAGCGGGCGATGTGATTTGCAAGGCCTACCAACTGTCGGGCGGAAATCCCATTCAGGACACGATCGACATGTTCGTCGCGCTCCGCCAGCAAGTGGAATCGCAAGGGGCCACCCTGGACGTTCTCGGCGTGGGTACGACTGGATACGCCAAGGACGTTTTGAAAGATGTTCTCAAGGCCGACGTTGCGCTGGTGGAAACCGTGGCGCACACCGAATCGGCCATGAAGTTCTACAAGAACCCCCATGTCATCGTGGATGTGGGCGGGCAGGACATCAAGCTGATCGTTTTGAAGGACGGCCGGGTCAAAGATTTCAAACTCAACACCCAGTGCTCGGCTGGAAACGGTTATTTCCTGCAAGGCACCGCCGAGTCACTCGGCTACAAGGTGGAGGATTACGCCGACATCGCTTTCGCTGCGAACACCATGCCGATCTTCGGCTACGGTTGCGCCGTGTTCATGCAGTCCGACATCGTGAATTTTCAACGCCAGGGCTGGCGCGGCGAAGAAATCCTCGCTGGGTTGGCAAATGTTCTACCGAAGAACATCTTCCTTTACGTAGCCGGAATTCCGAACCTCGCGAAGTTGGGATCGCGTTTTATCTTGCAGGGTGGGACACAGAAGAACCTTGCTGCGGTAAAGTCTGAAGTCGACTTTATCCGCTCCCACTTCCACGGCGTTGACCATGAAGCCGAGGTCATCGTGCACGAGCACTGCGGTGAGTCGGGTGCGATCGGCGCCGGCGTGGAGGCCATGCGCCTCTACAAGAACGGGCACCGCACTACTTTCATCGGACTGGATGCGGTGCAGAACATCGGCTACCGCACCACCCGCAACGAAGATACGCGTTGCTACTTCTGCAAGAACAACTGCCTGCGTACGTTCATTGATGTGACCGTGGGCGAGGTTGAGAGCATTTCGCCGTTGCCGGTATTTAAGTCGAAGGTTCCGCTGCAAACCGGAGAACGCCGCCTGATTATCTCCACCTGCGAAAAGGGACAGGTCGAGGACGTTGGCGCGATGCGAGGTATTAAAGCAGGTCTGGACGCCATCAAGAACGCCAATCCGAATTTCGTTGACCTCGCCGCTCGCGAGGTGTGGCGCTCGCGCAATCCGCAGAAGGTTGCCGACCCGCTGCCGACACGCGCTTGGACGTCGGCTGCCAAGCAGCGAATCGCGCTCATGAAAAAGCGCTCCAGCTTACGTATTGGCATGCCGCGCGTGTTAAACATGTACCTTTACGCGCCGCTGTTCAGCGGGTATCTGGAGAGCCTGGGCCTGGAGCCGGAGAACCTTGTGTACTCCGAGTTCACCGGCCAGGATATGTACCGCGCCGGCGCGGGTCGCGGCGCCATCGATCCGTGCTTCCCGTCGAAAATTGGCATCCCGCACGTTTACAACCTGATCTTTCAGAAGCACCAGAAGAAGCCGCTGGATGCGATCTTCTTCCCCATGGTCGACACTCTGCATCAGCCGCTGAAGAATTGCAGCGGCAGCAATGCCTGTCCCACGGTGACAGCTACGCCGAACGCGGTAAAGGCGGCATTCATCAAAGAGAATGATGTCTTCAAAGAAAACGGAATTCAGTATCTCGATCCCATTGTGAACCTGGACGACAAGAAGCTGTTCACCTTGCAGATGTTTCAGTCATGGGCGCCGATCCTCGGACTCTCCGAAGAAGAGAACGAACGCGCCATTGAGGCCGGCTTCAAGGCGTTTGAGGACTTCGACGCCAGTATGCGCAAGCGCGCTCGCGAGGTGCTCAACGCATTAGAGCGTGAGAACCGCCTGGGCATCGTCATGCTGGGCCGCGTCTATCACCACGATCCCGGCCTGAACCACGAGATCATGGAGGAATTCCAGAAGTTGGGCTATCCGGTGTTCTCTCAGAGTATGCTGCCGATGGACGAAGACTTGATGGACCGGCTATTCGGCGAAGAAGTCCGTGCCGGCACTATTGCTCACGCGCTTGATATTCGCGATGTGTGGAAGAACGCCTACTCGGGCAGCACCAATGTGAAAATCTGGGCGGCAAAGTTTACTGCACGTCATCCGAATCTGGTCGCGCTGGAGATCAGCAATTTCAAGTGCGGACATGATGCGCCCATCTACACCGTTATCGAAGACATCATTGAGAACTCGGGTACACCCTATTTCTCCTTCAAGGACCTGGACGAGAATAAGCCGACGGGATCGATCAAGATCCGCGTCGAGACCATTGATTACTTCTTGAAGCGCTATCAGGAAACCTTGCTGAAGAAGGCGGAGACGGCGAACCAGTTGGAACAGCAACTTGCGGAGTACGAGCGCTCCTTGCGTATGTCCTTGACGCACAAATCGCATGCCCAGGAAAATATCCCGATGGGATTCCCACCCGCTACCGTCGAACGGGAACCCGCCTCGGCAGCCGGAGACGATTAAAATGCCCCTAATGACCGACACCAAGAAGGTGATGTTCGAAATCTACCGGGAAGCCAGTTACAGCGGCCGCTACAAGGTTGTGTACTTCACGGAACTCGGGGAACACGACAAGGAAACCGAGATCCAGGAGGCCATGCGTGGGGAGCACGTTTTCGACGGCTTTCTGCTACACCGCGAGCGCAACCAGGCCAAGCAGATCGTCGACGAAATCCTCGAGCGGCTAAATCGCGGCGAAGATATCGACGAAACTGCCATCGAACAGAACCTGCAACCGTATCTCGCCTGAGGTCCGCGCCCGCAAATAATCTCAGGCGAAACTTATCTCTTCTTCTTGGCTGGTTTCTTTGCAGGCGCCTTCTTCGATGACGGCTTTTTGGCCGCGTTCTTCTTCACCGCAGGCTTCTTCTTCCCTGGAGCAGCCTTCTTCGCAGGCGGCCTCGCCGGTTTCTTAGCAGTCTTCGCGGGCGCTGTCTTCTTGGCTGGAGCCTTGGTTGACACGGCCTTTTTTGGAGCTGCTTTCGGCGCCGCCGCCTTCTTGGTCTCGGGAGCCGCTATTGCTTTCTTAGCCTCGGGCGCAGGCTTTGTCTCCGCAATCGGCGCGGTTACCGCAGGCGCGGGCGTTACTGCTGGCGCTACCGCTCCCTTCGCCTTCCGTCCCCGCTTCGCCGGAGCGGGCGCTTCGCCGATGGGTGCAACGCCTTTTGCAGCTGCTGCTTTTCCACGGCCTCGCCTCGGCGCTGGTGGAGGCGGTGGGGGCGGCGGTTCATACGGCTTCAAGAAGTTCATGATCTCCGTATGCGAGCGCAGCTTGCCGTCGAGCAGCAACAGGAAAGCTTCTTCCATCAACTTCGAATATTCCGGAAGCTGGGCCGTGATTCGCAATTCCGCCATCTCAGGGAACGGCAGCTTCTCTTTCACCTGCCGCCATTTGGTGAAAAAGTTTTTCAGCTTCTGATCGACTGCCTGTTGCTTTGTCGTGAGGCTCAGAAACAGAATATTTTCCGCCGAGGCCTGTGACAGGACCTTCCACGCTCTTGAGGGTGTGCCCGCCTCCTTGCTGGTCAATTTTTTCGCCAAGTCGCGGGCCGCGCCTTCCAGCCGCTTCCATTTATCTACAAAATCCCGTCGCGGAATCATTCGCTGGATTTCGGAAGTGTCCTTATCGCCCATGCGTCGGGTCAGGAAGTACATCACGATCGGTCCGGCTTCCACCGAGTACCCGAGGTCGTTCATCATCTGGCGCGTCTTCACCACCTGCCCCA
This sequence comes from uncultured Acidobacteriaceae bacterium, assembly GCA_963728805.1. Classification (GTDB taxonomy): domain Bacteria; phylum Acidobacteriota; class Terriglobia; order Terriglobales; family Acidobacteriaceae; genus Bog-257. The sequence continues at coordinate 81,058 of CAVSLE010000016.1, read as the reverse complement.
GTTCGCTGGCATCGACTTTGGCCATGCTCCAATGGGGGTGCAGCACCTTCAGCCAGCCTTCTTTATCGAGCGCGCGCATGATGTGCACGGGATCGTCTTCGTGCGCGAGTTGTTCCAGTTCGTAGCCAATGGCCCGCTTGCCGATATTCTCGATGTAGTTGTTCTCTTTCGCAGCGTCATATCGCGCTTGCGTCCGCTCTTCCAAGGGCCAGTGGAAACGTGAGCTCAAACGTATCGCTCTGATGAGGCGGACCGGCTCTTCCAAAAACGCATAATTATGAAGGACGCGAAGCACTTTGGCCTCAATGTCCGCGACTCCGTTGAAGGGATCGAGCAGCAATCCACGCGAGCCCTCATTCAGCGACAGAGCCATGGCGTTGACCGTAAAGTCGCGACGCCTGAGATCGTCATTGATGGTGGCGGAGGCAATGGTAGGCGGCTTGCCGGATTGGTCATACGTCTCGGCCCGAGTCATGTTGAGCTCGGCCCGCACGTTGCCCGGCATCAGCAGGTAAAGGCTTCGCAGTTCCTCATCGATCCCCTGCACCGAGAGGCCCGCTTTTTCGAGTTCCTTCTGAAGCTTGAGCGGATTGCCCTGAATACTGAGATCAATGTCCCGGATGGGAAAGCCGGTGATCAAGTCGCGGATGGTACCGCCGGTGAGATAAAGATTCAGCCCTGCATGCCGGGCAATTTCCTGCACCAGGTTCACACCACTTTGTTGGTCCGGTGTGAGCCGGGTCTCCATGCTATAGATGTAGTCTGCCATCTAAATGTATGTTTCTAAAGGCGAACTGCGGCAAACCAGTTCCGCTTCCCGCTGTGAGATTGGGAGCCCTTCGTATCCAAAAACTGGACGAAAAATCGTCCCTAGCCCTGCAACTCACTCTCTGGACACAACTTAAGGGGTTTCTTGCCGTGGCATCGCCGCACAGCGAACAATAACACAAACATTGCCGACTTGGCTACAAGGTAGCTTCCAAAGGGCATATTTTGAGTAAAAGTGCGACAATCGGCTGAGCGATTTGTCGCACTATGTCCACGACCCACAAAAAAGTGATTGTCCGCAAGATGGACCGCGACTCCGTTAACGGTTTCGTTAGTGCCGTGTTTATTGCTGACGGAAAGGTGGAGTTACTGAATACGGCCGGAAATGTAGTCTCCATCGAGCTGCGCGAAGTCAAAGGCATTTACTTCGTTCGTGAATTCCGAGATTCGGAATCGCTCACCCGCAAGACGTTCACTTCTCGGCCTCGCACGGAAGGACTGTGGGTCCGGTTGCGGTTTCGCGACAACGAGATGATTGAGGGCATGATGCCCAATGACCTGCTGCAGGAAGGGAGCGAGGGCTTTTCTATTATTCCTCCCGATACTCGTTCCAATACACAGCGGATTTTCGTTCCCCGCTCCGCGCTGGCCGAAATGACAATAATAGCTGTCATCGGCGACAAGAAATCCCAGCGCCGCGGTCGCCGTCCTGAAGACACGCGGCAGGTTCCGCTGTTCGGTTGAAGTGCTGGTTAGCGACAAAGCTTCGCAACTCAAGATATGCCGACTATGAAACTCGCCGAAATCGCGTCCGCGCTGGACGCCATATTGGAAAACGGAGACCCCGACACTGAGATTACAGGCGTTGCGGGAATCGAAGAAGCCAGGGCCGGCCAGATTACTTTCGTCGCCAATCCCAAATACGCGGCTGCCGCCAAAACCACTGCCGCCGCTGCTGTGATCGTGGCTGAGGACTTCCCTGCCATCTCCGCCGGAATGTTGCGGAGCAAGAATCCCTACCTGGCGTTTGCCAGAGCCATCAATCTGTTTTACCAGCCGCCGCAATATGAAGCGGGCGTGCATTCGACAGCGGTGATTGCCCCCACTGCCAGAATCGGAAAAAATGCCCACGTTGCGGCCTACGTGGTGATCGACGAGGAGGCCGAGATTGGCAACGATGCCGTGCTCTTGCCGCACGTTGTCATTTATCGAAGGGCACGCATTGGGAACCACTTCTTCGCGCATGCCCACGCTGTCGTGCGGGAAAACTGTATTCTCGGCGACAATGTCATCCTGCAAAACGGCGCTGTTGTCGGATGCGACGGCTTCGGCTTTGCACGCGACGGCGAACGCTGGGAAAAGATCACCCAATCTGGCCCGGCAGTGCTGGAAAGCAACGTCGAAGTGCAGGCGAATTCCTGTGTGGACCGAGCCAGCATTGGTGAAACCCGCATTGGGCGCGGCGTTAAGATCGACAACCTGGTGCAGGTGGGGCATGGCTCCGAGGTCGACGAGCACACCCTTCTGTGCGCACAGGTTGGATTGGCCGGATCTACGGTGGTGGGTAAGAATGTCGTCCTTGCCGGACAGGTGGGTGTCGCTGGCCACTGCAATATCGGCGACGGCGTGGTCGTGACCGCCCAGAGCGGAACCCACGGAGACATTCCGGCAGGGGCCGTGGTGAGCGGATCTCCCGCCTTCGACCATAAAGAATGGTTGCGAGCGGTCGCCATATTCACTAAACTCCCAGAAATTGCGAAGGCGGTCCGGGCAATTATGGCCAGGGAGAGAAATAGCTCTTCTGCTGGAACGAACAAACCGTGATCTCTGCGCCAGCGGACTTTTTATTGACATTCATGGCACGCGGGGTCACCGGCGCTCCCTGAAATGCTTCTAACTGTTAAGCGATGAGCGACGATATCTCCAATACCGTACTGCCACAGGAGCCTGGTCCACAGGCCGTGGCCATTACCCCCATCCGCGTGTTGCTGCTGGACGATCGCGAAGACAACCTGGTGTTGCGCTCGGCCATACTCCGGCAAAAGGGCTATCAGGTCGTGACCTCCAGCTCCATAGAAGAGGCTGAAGCCAAACTGCAAGGTATCGATATTGCGGTGCTGGATTATCACCTGGGTGCAGGCAAATTCGGAACCGACGTTGCCGAGACGCTACGCCGAAAACGTCCCCAGGTCCCGATCATCATTCTGTCGGCAACGCTGGAACGCAAGTTCGGCGGCATTGCCGACATGCACCTGCTGAAGGGCTACAGCTCAGTGGATGACCTGGTTTCCGCGCTGCGTTCCTTCGAGGCCAAGAAGCGTGGCCGTCCCGTCGTCGTAGATGCGCGCGATTTTTATTACTCACGCATCTCGATGGCCATGGGGGACGACATTGTACTGGAGATCCTCGACAGAGATGGGACCTGGCAGTATGTAAATGACTATTTCGCGGCGATGAATGGACACAAGCGAGCCTGGTTTGTCGGCAAGAATCTGTTCGAGCAATTTCCCCAGATGGGAGACGAATGGCGCGACATCGTGGGCACCGTTGCCGACACGCGCGAAACCTACATCGACCGCCGCGGATTTCAAGGGGCATCCCATCTTCCTACCCAGAGCCCGCATTGGAACTGGAACGTCCTTATCTTCCCTATCAAACTGCATGACGACCGCGACGGCGCCGTGCTTACGGCGCGCCTGATCGAGAAAAAGTGATTCGCGGCGCTTCACCTGGATTGTCCATGAGACTCTCGCCCCGTCGAGGCGAGGTTTGCTTGGAGCCTGCCCTGACCAGCGAGGGTGGGGATTTCTGTTGTGCGGACGGAAAATCCCCACCCTAGCCAAAAGAGGGCTAGGATGGGGCACCCGGCCCCCACAATCCTTCTTAGCGCCCCACACGTGCTTTGAAATCAGAAAGCAATTCGGGCCGTGACGTGGAAACGTACAGCTCAACGAGCGGCTGCAACTCTTCCTCACGCTTTGCGAGCGAATATGACCCCGGTATTTCATCGCCGCTCACCACGCCAATGCGCCGCATGTGTTCCCACTTGTCTCGCGGAATTTCTTGCTCGTAAGCATCCTTCCACAGCTTCTCTGTCAGCTCAGGGAATGCGCTGCCAAAGCCAATGCCGGTGCTTACCGCGCCCCAAAGATTCTTGTACGCCTGCTCGGGCTTCATCTTCAGCGTTTTCGAGGTGTACTCTATCTGCGCTTCGGTTGCGCCTGACTGTTGCCAGTTTGCCTTAATTCGATTCTCCTCCGCGTACATGGCCAAGCCAATGAAGCTGTCAGCATCCTGAGCTTCTGTCGATTTGTCGCGAGCCAATTCTTGTATTGCACCAATCAACTCTGCCTCATGTCCCGGCATAGAAAAAGCCTCGCGAAGCTTGGCATCCTGTCCCGAAACATGTGCCCAAGCACTACGCCTGTTTCAAAGGCCATCTGATAGCAGCCCAAGTATCGCCGAAATGGGATGTAAGGCTCGGAAAACAGCCTCTTCTTGAGTGCCGGTGTGAGGATAGTGCGAGCAAGTTCATCAACAAGTGAAAGTTTATTTTCAGGCATTAGAGCTCACCCCTCGCCCGCCGCCGTTCATCTGCCTGTTGCTGAATGATTCGCTCAAGAACGCGCAGTTCGGTCAATACGGCCAACGCAGCAACCAACGGCACTTCCGAGCAGACCGCATCAGAAAGCTTCTCTGTCAGCTCTTGTGCCCTCGCTAGAATTGCCTTCCTTTCCTCGGCGGGCTTGCTTTCTAAGAGCACCAAGCTCGTGCTTGCAAGCTGCTCTGCTGCTCGTATCGTATCTTCATACGCCTCGCTGGAATAGGCGCGGTAGTATTCACCAAGCTGTTTCCATTTGCTGTTCACAGCCAGCATTGTACTGCCCCGACATTGTGCGCGGGCGGTGGCGCCTGTTACGCTGCCTGCCCTGATAATGCTTCTGCGATGGAATTGGCGGATGGCCGAGCTTTTGACCTTACGCGCATTACCAGACAGCAGATGGGGCCCGTTCCTTCGCATTTCTTGCTAAGAGCCTGCCCTGAGCGGAGTCGAAGGCACACCCAGCGTCGCCGCCCACCCTTGCAGAAAACGCAAGGATGGGGCTCAGTGTGAACGGTACAGGCAAAGATCGTTAAAGGCTGGCCACCCGCCGCGCCCTGATACAATCCCCGACGACAGGCGAGTGTGCTATGCATTTCCACCTTGGCAAAGTCTTTATTTCGCATACGGCAGCCGACAAGCCGTTCGTTCGCCGTCTGGCTGCACGTCTGAAGAAATCGCAATTTGATGTTTGGCTCGATGAACACGACCTCGTCGCAGGTGATCCGCTGCCAGAAAGCATCGGTAAAGCTCTGCAAGCTGCAAAGGTCATCCTAGTTGTCGTTTCAAAGGCATCAGTCGCGTCAAAGTGGTTACGGTATGAACTTAACGTCGCAACTGAAAGGATGATCAAGGGCGAATGTCGGGTAATCCCAATTATCATCGATGAGGCTCCATTGCCCGCCGAAGTGCGTGGCCTTCTTTATGCCGACTGTCGAAAGGGACTTGCATCGGGCATTCCGTCGATTCTTACGGCGCTCACGCACGAAGCTCGGCGAGCCGCGATGGAACACAGCTTCTCGTCACGCATCGACGAACTCGTTGAAGAAATCTTCGAAGGTCGTGGCTTTGCCAGCACAACTGAATACAGAGGACGCGACTGGGAAGTCGTCTCGATGCCCGTCCCTGATCTGGATGGCGACGAGCAAGACGCATTTTATGACACCATTCTGGATTACCATCGCAGTTGGAGCGGGAAGTCGGAACCACTCGATGAAGGCTGGCTTGCTGATTTCGAGAGGGGGGTCGAAGACGTTCCGACCGATTTCGCACTGATCGTTTCTGAGCGGCCTGTGCAGTTCAAAGTAGACCAACGCTCTCCGACGTTCCCCAACGTCGCAATACGTCGGTTTAAATGGGACCATTTAGGAATGACGCGCCGTCAAATCGTCGTGGTCGATTTTTCGGGAATCCATGAGGAGGAGAGGCAAGAAGCAGCTTTACGTGAAGCAAAGAAGCTGTTGACCGAATGCGGCAAGTACAAGAATGCGGAGACGGCAAAATTGCGTAGAGAAGCAGCCAAGAAAGAAGGTCTTAGCAGTTCATAAGCCGGGTGCCCCTCGATAAGAGAGAAGGCGTTGTCAAGCGAAACCTCCCCTGAGCGGTGTGGGAGCACCGCTGGCTTCGTCCTTGGATTGGTTACAGCTGAGGACTAAGACTGGAGAATCTCGCGATTGATCACGTTCCGATGGAACCTGTTTCGTTCCACCAACCATCGATTCGGCCTACAACTTCGACCATGATTCCTCTATGCGAACATCCAGCCGCCGCAGCCGGTGCGAAAGTAGAAAACGGTTTTTTGTTTTCCAAGCGGGTCTGGATGCAGAGCGCCCAATCAACTCAGCGGCCTGCTTTTGCCGGCCAGGGCACCCGCGGGCTGCTCTCGATGCGAACGATCTCCGGATACGGCGTTTGTGTGCGCAGCATCCAGTAGAGTCGTACCGCCAATCGTCTCGTTGCCGCCACTTTGGCGATGCCTTTCGGCTTGCTGTGGCAGCGGTGAGCGTATTGTTTGCGAAATCCTTCATCCACACGAACTACACTTTGCGCCGCTTCCACCAGCAGCATGCGCAAAAAACTATTGCCGGGTGCCCCACTCATTCGCAGGTTTCGAATGAGTGGGACCGCGAGGCGGAACACGTTATCCTGAGCGGCCATTCCTGACAATTCACTTTTACCAAGCCCTCTTCGCCGCAGGCATACGTCCGGAAGCCGCCCCATTTCCACTCTTCGGGTTCTTGAGTGGGGGCACCCGGCCTCCGGAAACGCCTCGACCTTCGTTACCGCCCGTACCTCAGCTTGTTCACAACTTTGCGAACCCCTGCATGGCGGCGTCGAGCTGGCGACCTTGCTTCCTGGCTTGCTTGACCATGTCGTCGAAGAACTGCCACGGCGGCTCCTGCAGGCGGTGAAGCACGACAGTGTCTTTTCTCGCGAGGACAAGGAACGCCGTCCCGGGTTCGATAGCGAGCGCCTTGCGAACAGGACCAGGAATGACGACCTGTCCGCGGGAAGAGATGCGGGTGGTAAAGGGGGTTCTCATAGACCTCAGTATAATCTTCTTACTTTAGTAGGAAGTAAGTAAAGTAAGATTGCTTACGAGTGTCTTACTTGTAAGAAAATTGCAGTATATGCCAGATTTGGCAGGTGGCCCGGGTCACGCGGTATTAGAGACCTGTTTACTTCAGCGTCGTTCCGCCGGCAATGCACTGGCGATGGTTTCAGCAACAGCCTTCATCAACGATTCCCGATCGGGATAGCTGCGCGGATCGATTGGCTTATGAAACACCACCGTCACCGTTCCGGAGCGCAAGGCAAAGCGGTCCTTCGGCCATAGCTCATAGGTCCCGAGCATGGTTACGGGAACGACGAACACTCCCGATTCGATGGCCAGATGAAACGGCCCCTTCTTGAACGGCAACAGTTTTCCATCATGAGAACGCGTGCCCTCGGGAAAGATCAGCATGTGTAATCCTTGGCGTAACACGGCGATCGCCGCATTCACACTCTGGATAGCGGCCTCGCGATCGCTCCGGTCCACCGGCACCAGTGACGCCATTTTCATGCCGACGCCGAGGATGGGAATGCGGAAAAGCTCCTTCTTCACCAGCACGGAACAGCGGCCTGGAATGGTGGGGAGCAGGACTGGCGGATCCAGGTTGGACGTGTGGTTCGCCATGAAAATATAGTTGCGCCCCGCCTCCAGGTCCTCCATCCCGCGAATTTCGATTTTCACCCCGACCAGGCGAACGCCAAATATCGCGAGCCGGTTCGATATGTTGTAAAGCGGGTTGATGTCGCCACTGATGAGCGCGTACAACAGCAGTACCGGCCCGACAACAAGAATTGACACGCCCCAGAAAGCCAGCAGAATGAAGGCGCGGATCAAGGTGTTCCCCTACTCTCATCGTCGCCATGGATCCAGGCGGTGCGATGGGCACGCTGCTCCTGGCTGACCGACGGTAAATCCTGAAGCGTATATGTCTGTTGCTGGCGCAGGCCTAGTTGAACCTTCACATCACGTTGACCTTTTCGATTCTCGATGCGAAGGTGCACGGTCGTCCCGGGCAGCATATGCGAGAGTTGGTCATCCAGGGAGGCGTCGGCGGGTTTGCCATCAATGGCAATCACGCGGTCTCCCGGCGCGATACCGGCCCGATGCGCATCGCCGTCCAGATCAACCTGAACAACTTCGGGCCGACCACCCAGGTTTGCCGTGGTGGTAAATCCTGCCGCTGCTGCGGGTACAGTCTGGCTAACCACCTGCAATCCCGCGAATCGAAAAAAATCATCGTAGGGGATCTCTGCGACTCCGGATACGTAGTCGCGAAAGAAATCGACAAAGCTCCTGCGCGCAACCGCCTCCGCTGCCTCCTCCACGCCCTGGGAGTCGGGAAAGAACCGATGCTGCTTGGCATAATGTTCGTTCATCCACTGCAGCAGATCGCGCAGCGATTTTTCTCCATGCGTTATCTGGCGAAGACGCAGATCTAACAGGATGCCCAAGATCTCGCCCTTGTTGTAGTAGCTGATGCTCCGCTCCGGTGAGCGATAGTACGCGTTGCCCTCGAACCAGGCGTCGAGGCTTGAATCCTCCGCCGATTGCCAACGGTGTGCAGGACGCAGTTGCAGTTCCGTAATTTCATCTGCAACATGCCTCAAGTACAGGTTTTCATCCATCAGCCCCGCGCGTACCAGCAACAGGTTTCCCGCCGTGCTGGTCACGCCTTCGCTGAACCAGAGGGCGCGAGTGTCATTCTCGTGCTGGTAATCGACCGGCTCCAGCGACTGCGGCCGAATCCGCTTCACATTCCACAAGTGAAAGAACTCGTGCGCGCTCAAACTCGCCACGGGCAGCAGGGATTCGCGCATCCGGTTCGCGTTAACCTCGATGGCAGTGCCGTAAGAGTGTTCCATCCCTCCTCCGCCGGGCCCGTGCGGCAGGTGAAGAAGAAATGTGTACTCCTGGTAGGGGCGGTCCTGCATCCAGTCCACAGCTGCATGGGTGATCCGAGCCAACACCTCGTCGATCTTTGCCATGTCGTAGTCGCCTGGATCGCCATCCACTACAAGGTGATAGGTCGCGCCGTCCTGTTGAAATTTCGACTCGCGGAGCGTTCCGATCATAGCCGGGCTATCTACCAGCTCGTCGTAATCGGCTGCCACTCCAACCACCTGCTCGACGTTGCCTGGGTCGGCGCCCCGCAGCACATGAACATCGCGCAGGCCCCAGGTGGCAGGAACATCCAGCAGCCGCAGGCTTACAGGCTCTGAGCGCAGGGAGGGAGCGTACATCAGCACCATCGCCCAATTGAAAAAGCCCCGCTCCGCGCTTAGCGTGCTACCAAAGGGACCGGGGACATCGAGGTGCACGTCGTAGGTGATCACGACACAACCAGGCGGCGCCGTGATCGTCCACTCACTGGTCGTCGTGTTGCGGACTTGCGCGACAGCGCCGGAAGCGTCCCGCGCGCGCACATCTTGCACATTAGCCGCAAAGTTGCGAACCTGGTACAACGCATTCCAGACCGGCATGGCAAGGGTGCGGGTTCCTTCGCCTTGCGGCAGCCTGATGCTCACATGGGCAATGTGTTGTGCATGATCGGCCAGCGAAACGAAGTATTCGATTGGTTCCGGTTTAACCGTGGCGGGCGAAGCGCAACTGACAGACGTAACTGCCCAGGCGCGACCGCCGCCGAAACACAAAACTCCACAGCCCAGCAACGCCATCGCGAGCACGGCAAAGCTCGGTCGGGTCACGCTGGCGTCGAGACCTCATGGAGGGCTTTGAGTTTTGCCGGCAGCTTCGCGTAGATGCCACCGAACCCTCCGTTGGACAGGATGGCGACGACATCTCCTGCTCGCAGTTCGGGCCCGATCGAATCGACGATCGCATCTGCGGTGTCGAGAAGCCGCGCGGGTTTGCCCGACGCGCGCAAGGTCGCAATCACGCCAGCGGCGTCGAGTCGCTCATGCTCGGGAATGGCTTCGGACTTGAAAATGGCGGCCATCACCACCTCGTCCGCAACGGAAAGACTCTGGGCTAACTCGTCCTGGAAGACCCGGCGGCGGAGCGTGTTGGAGCGGGGTTCGAGAACCGCCCACAAACGCCGGCCGGCATAACGATTGCGCAACGCCTTCAGCGTCTCTGCGATCGCTGTGGGGTGATGGGCAAAATCGTCGATGATCGTCACTCCATGGACTTCCGCTTTGACTTCGAGGCGCCGCTTCACGCTGCGGAAACTGCGTAGCCCATCGGCAATCACGTCCGCTGCAATACCGTAGGTCGCCGCCAAAGCAGCCGCCGCCGTTGCGTTCAGCGCGTTGTACTCACCCGCCAGCGAAAAGGCGAATTCACCCCAAGGCTTACCGTCGCGCAGCACGCGCCAGCTCGTCAGATCAGAAGTGTATTCCACATCGGCAACTCGCCATTTCGATTGCTCGCGGAATCCATAGCGCTCGACCCGGCAGAATGCACGGCCCACACATTCGTCCACATTCGAATGCCCGTCCCATGCAACCAGCAGCCCGCGCCTTGGAACCAGGTTCACCAGCCGCGCGAATGCCGTCTTTACCTCATCAAGATTCTTGTAAATATCGGCATGGTCGAACTCAACCGATGTCAGGATGACTGCATCAGGAAAGTAGTGCAGAAACTTTGGTCCCTTGTCGAAGAATGCGGTGTCATATTCGTCGCCTTCCAGGATGAATTCCCGTCCCGCGCCCAAGCCGAACGAACTGCCAAAGTTCTCCGGAATTCCCCCGATCAAGAAACTGGGAGCACGCCCCGCCTGATGAAACAACCATGCCAGCATCGAGGAGGTAGTTGTCTTCCCGTGCGTACCCGCAACCACCAGCCTCTCTCGCCCAGTCAAGAATTCGTCGTGCAATACCCGGGGCATGGATTCGAACGGAATACACTGATCGAGTACATGCTCCAATTCCGGGTTGCCACGCGATATGGCGTTGCCCACCACCACCAGATCAGGCGGAGGTTGCAAGTTGCGTTCGCTAAATGGCTGGCAAACGGGAATGTTCAGCGACGCCAGAAAGTCCGACATTGGAGGATATGCGGCATTGTCTGAACCAGTGACATGAAAGCCGCGCTGCTTCAGCATCCCGGCGAGCGATGCCATTGCCGTGCCGCAAATCCCAATTAGATGGATGTGTTTTGGCTTCATCGCTGCGACACTCGAACGGATGCGGATGATTCAGTCTGCACGGCAGCGTCGATCTTGAGTGTGACGTTTTGCCGGACGTTGAGCACTGCACTCACACCAAACGGCAGCGTAAAACTGTTGCCTGAAACGTGGCCTGATCTCAGACCGAACGCAATGGGCACTTGAAACTCCCGAAGGATACGGACCGCCAGTTCCTGAAGCGTTCGGTCATCTGCATCCCGTTGGCCGCAGTCGCGCATCTCGCCGAAAATAACTCCAGTCACTCCCTCGAACTTTCCAGCCAGTTTCAACTGCATCAACATGCGATCGATTTGGTAGGGCTTTTCCCCACGGTCCTCGAGAAAGAGAATCGTTCCATCGGTATGGACCTCGTAAGGTGTCCCGAGCGAAGCACAGAGCAACGACAGGCAACCTCCGTAGAGAGTGCCCGCGGCATCGCCTTCCATCAGCGGTCGTACCTCCTCATCGCGAAATGCCCGCTGATAGGGCTTTCCGGAGCAGACAGCCGCCGACCAGGCGTCGACGTCGATACCATCGGGCCGGGAGAAATCGCCGGCGACCATGGGAGCATGAAAGGTAACCAAGCCAGCGCGGTCGCACAAGTAGGTAAGCAATGTTGTCACGTCGCTGCAGCCCGCAAAGATCTTCGGGTTTTGGCGGATGAGTTCCAGATCGAGATGCGGCAGCAGATAGTTGCAGCCGTAACCGCCGCGCGCACAGAGAATCGCTCGCACCTCAGGTCGCCTGAACATCTCGTGCAATTCACTGATGCGGCGTTGCAGCGAGCCCGCAAAATAAGACTCGCGTTCAAAGATCGACGGCAAGTAGAAAGGCTGATAACCCAACCGGCGCAGTGTGTTGCAACCAGTTTCGAAATCCTCCCTGTCGGAATCCGCTGGCCGGCGCAATAATGCCGACCGTGTCACCCTGGCGCAAGGCAGGAGGGCGTAGGCGCTCAGGCTGTTGAGAAGACATCATCAGGATGGCTTATCTTAAACGAAAAACTCACCCCGGCAGAGTAGCGTCGCAGGGCCGTGGAGAAACACTTCTCTGTCCCACTCGACGGTTTGCACCCCGCCCGGAGCATGCACGCGCACGGGCGACTTCACCTTGCCGGTATGAATCGATGCCACAGCGGCGGCACAAGAACCCGTCCCTGAAGACATGGTTTCGCCCACGCCGCGCTCGCAGAACCGAACCTCAATTTCGCTTTGATTAATTGTTCTTACCAATTCAACGTTCATCCCATACTTGAAGTCATGATGGGTTGAGATTTGTTGTGCTACGGCCTGCCAGCCAAGCTCAAATTCAGGCACGTAAACCACGAAATGAGGATTGCCCATGGACACCGGAATACCGGAAAACTCTCCGTAGGTAAGCTTGATGGAAAACTCATCCCCAACCTCCGGCTCACCCATGGAACTGCGAAATTCGAAGCTGTTTCCCTCTCGCGCGATCAAGTCACAAGTCTTCAGACCGGCCCCCGTACGGATGACGACTGAAGTGCGATTATTCTCAGCGCAGTACCATGCCGCCACGCAGCGCGTTCCATTGCCCGAGATTTCGGCCTCGGAACCATCAGCATTCAGCAGTCGCACCCGCAGGTCGGCATCGGCGGCGGGTAGCACCCACTCCACTCCGTCGGCGCCGACCCCATTGTGGCGATCGCAGATTCGCCGACTGAAAGAAAAAATATCGCTGGGCGCGTGGGTAAAATCAACGATCAGAAAATCGTTGCCGCAAGCCGTCGCCTTAACAAAGGGAATACTCGCCATTTTAGTCACCGTCGATGCGCGGATTGTAACAAACGACTCGTGGTTGGGCTGCTAACTGCGAGTGTGCGCCCATCAATCCCAGCGCCGTCGCTTGTATATTGTGCAGCGCGATTGGCCTGGAACGCTGATGGACTGCAGCTCAGTCAATTGCGCGCGTTGTGGTCGCACTGCGGCCCACACGGGATCGCCATCGCAGGCGACCATGTAGTCCGCATACTGTGCTGGATCGAGCAATGCCCAATCCCAGTCGGGATGCTCGCCTTCGGAAATAACGCGTCTCCACGGTATGTCAGCCTGCTGCAGCGCTCCCGGATGCTCGGCTCCATACATGAGCAGCGTTGCCGAGCGCGGCAAATTCGCCAGAGACGTGGCCAGCGCGCGCTCCATCGTGGTGCGGCCAGCAGAATTGGCATGCGCCTCCCGCAGCGTGATCGGTGTTTCGCTGTAGATCCACATATAGCTGCTCACCACTAAGCCACCGGCAATTGCCGCCGTCGCAATTCGCACCGCCGATCGTTTCAACTGTTCCCGGATGAGGCCCAGCAACACAGAAATAAAAACCGCGAACGCAGGCAGAAGTTCAAGTCCGTAGCGCACGTTGTAATACGAGAATGGGTACCAAACCGGCAGATAGATGGGCACGCTGCCGTAAGCGATAGAAAGCGCATAGAACGCCAGCGGAAGCCACAGCAGCAGAAAAACTCCGTATCGGCGGAACTTCCACGCCGCTGCAACGGTTCCACCCAAGGCCAGCGCAAACAACACCTGTCCGCAGAACTCCGTACCGACGTTAAGCTTGGCTGACTTCAGAAAGTAGAGTGCAGCAGTGAACAGATTATGCTGACCCGGATACGGGTACGTGCCATGAAGCGTCGTACGTAGTGCGATTGCTTTGGCCGAGTAAGGGCCGTTGAGAAAATCGAGTCCATAGCCTGATACGCAGTAGGTATAAACAAACCAGTAAACCGGAACCAGCGCGTTCAGCACGAGAACTTCGATTAGCGATTTTGCCATTGACTTTCGATATGTACTGTCTGGAACTCGCCGCCACCAGCGCACAAATGTGCCCACAATCACGAAAACTACAATCGGGGCAACAAACCATCCGTCGTAGCGCGTATAAGCCCCGCCAGCCAAAGCCACTCCGCATGCTTCCAGCGCGCGCTCAGGCTTCATTCGCGCCGGCATCACATGCGGGTCGATGGCTTGCGGAGACGTAGCGCGCAGGAATTCATCGAGATAGACCAATGTCCAGATGAAAAAGGCCAGGAAGATTGGCTCGTTCATCGCGGTGGTCTGCAGATAGAGCAGGTTTGGATTGAGCGCGTAGATGGCTGCGGCGAAGCAAGCCGCCAGAGGGGACGCGCGTGCTTTAACCAAGCGAAATATACCCAGCGTACCCACGATGTACGCCACCATGCCGGGAATGGCTCCGGCGATACCGCTGTGCCAGAGCGCGTCAATCCATACGAACGGCAGCATCGCAACGTGCTGCAGTGGAAGCCAGACGGTGCCGAGTTGCCCGTACGACTGCAGCGGATGACGGTTATCTACAACCCGGCGCGCGATGTTGATATGGGCTACGGCGTCGCCGTAGAGCAGGAGGTCTTGTTTGAAGTAATAGAAGAAAAGTGCTGCGATCGAGAGCGCTCCAACCAGGAGCGTGAACCGTACCTCACTGCGTGGTTGCTGCCCAGGGTCGCTGGCCAATTCAGACTTGGTGCGCGAGACTGGAGAGGTCTTGCTCAAAAGCTAAGCCATCCCTTGACTATCTCCGATTTCGCCTCGGCCGTGCTTCGTAATCAGCAAGGATTGCGCGTTTGCAAACAACCGATTCCCACCGGGCCCATAAGGTTAGTCGAGGTGCGTCAACTCGCGAAATATCTCAAACCGGTCATCGATTTCTTCGCGCGTGAGCGATTGCAACCGCTCCGTGCCAAAGCGCTCCACAGAAAACGAGCCCATCACGCTGCCGTAGAACATGGCGTGTTTGAGCACCCGGCGGTTTAGCTCACCCTGCGAGGCGATGTACCCCATGAAACCACCGGCAAAGCTATCGCCTGCGCCAGTGGGATCGCGCACCTCGTCCAGCGGCAACGCCGGAGCGCGGAACGGATGATGCCCGCCAGCGAATTCTCCGTCGCGAAAAAAAATGGTAGCGCCATACTCACCATGCTTGATGACTAGTGCCCGCGGTCCGAGCTGCAGTACCTTCCGGGCAGCCCGCGGTAAGCTGTTGTCGCCCGCCAGCATCTTGGCTTCGCCATCGTTGATCAGCAAAATGTCCACTCGCTTTAACATCTCGCCCAACTTCTGCCGATGTCCGCTGATCCAGAAGTTCATGGTGTCGCCACCCACCAGCTTCACATTTTGCATGGCGTCGCGCACCCGCGTCTGCAGCGCGGGATCGATGTTCGCTAGAAATAGAAAGTCCGAGTCGTTGTACTCGGCAGGAATTTTCGGCTGGAAGCTTTCAAAGACGTTCAACTCCGTATTCAGCGTCTTGGCTTCGTTCAGGTTTTCCCCATACTCGCCGGTCCAGTGAAATGTCTTTCCTTTTGCATGCTGAATTCCGCGCGTATCGACTCCGCGCTTAGTCATCACCCCTTCGCTCTCTGGCGTGAAATCTTCTCCCACTACCGCGATCACTCGAACATCGGTAAAGTAGCTGGCGGACAGCGAGAAGTAGGTGGCCGCGCCACCAAGAATCTTCTGGCGCTCGCCGTAAGGAGTTTTGAGCGTGTCGAATGCAACCGAACCGACGACAAGAATGGACAAACCTATGTTCCCGCTTTCTTTTCAGAGTTGAAATACTTGCCCACCAGCAGATTCAGGCGCTGCAGAGTGGCGGCGGGCACCACGTCTTTCTGTGTAATGATGGCGTTCTTCAATGCCGAACCGCACTTGCAACCTGGCGTCTTCGGCATCGCCGCCACCGCTTCCCGCACCACGTTGCCAGCATGCTCAGCGTTCTTCAGCAGCACCGCAATGATTTGGTCCACGCTAACGTGATCGTGCTGCTCGTGCCAGCAATCGTAGTCCGTAACCATGGCGACCGTGACATAGCAGAGCTCGGCTTCACGAGCCAGTCGGGCCTCGGTCAGGTTGGTCATGCCGATCACATCCATTCCCCAACTGCGATACAGGTTGGACTCAGCTTTCGTCGAGAACTGAGGGCCTTCCATGTTGAGGTAAGTGCCGCCCTGCTTCACATTAACGCCGGCGCGACGGCAAGCGCCGGCAAGCACCACCGCTTCCTCCTGGCAAATCGGATGGCCCAATCCGACGTGTACAACCAGTCCGTCGCCGAAGAACGTATCGACACGGTGGCGCGTGCGATCAACAAACTGATCGGGAATGACGAAATCCAGAGGCCGATGCTCTTCTTTGAGCGAACCGACCGCAGATAGCGAGATGATTCGCGAAACCCCAAGCTGCTTCAACCCGTGAATGTTGGCGCGGTAATTAATCTCTGTCGGCATGAAGCGATGTCCGCGACCATGGCGGGCCAAAAAAGCTACGCTTCGACCAGCCAGAGTACCCAAAACGTAGGCATCGGACGGCGCCCCGAAAGGCGTATCCAGCGCGGCTTCACGCACGTCGGTGAGTCCCGGCATGGAGTACAGACCGCTCCCGCCGATGATGCCAATTTCCGCCTGTTGCAACAGATTCTCCTGAAGGATGGTGTGCAAACCAACGATTATACAAAACGAAGCGGGCGCTCTGATGAGGGGCGCCAGTTTCAATCACCCGGCTCGAAGCGATATCCCACCCACGGCTCGGTAAGGATGTACTGCGGTGAACTGGAATCGGGCTCCAGCTTCTTGCGCAGCTGGCCCACAAAGACCCGCAGATATTCGTTTTGCTCAACGCTATTGCTTCCCCACACAGCATTCAAGATTGCGCGATGGGTCAGGACCTTGCGTGCATGTTGCGCCATGTACACCAGCACATCGAACTCCTTGGGCGTCAGCCGCACTTCCCTGCCAGCGACCGCAACGGAATGGCCATCAAGATCAATGTGAAAATCACCAAGGTCGATCTTGGTTTGCACCGGGCTGTTGCTTGGCGGAGACCGCCGAAGGGCTGCGCGAATACGCGCCAGCAGCTCACCAGTGGTGAACGGTTTCGTCACGTAGTCATCTGCGCCCGAGTCGAGTGCCTCAATCTTGCTGCGTTCTTCGCCCCGCACCGAAAGTATCAGAATGGGGACTTGCGACATTTTGCGCAATCTGCGGCACAGCTCAATGCCGTTCATGTTGGGCATGGCCAGATCCGTGATCACCAGGTCGGGAGCAAAGTCTTTCACAATCTCCAGGGCGGTTTCCCCATCGTTGGCCACGCGGATTTCATAGCCTTGGGCGCTCAGGCTGGTCCGTAGTACCCGCGTGATTTGCGGTTCGTCGTCCACCACCAGGATGTGCGGGCGGGTATGCATTTTGAGTGCAGTTTCGAGTTCCGGGTTTCAAGTTTCGAACTTATTAGGCTAGAGATCCCATTAATCCGTTCAACATTCGAAGTACTTCCTCGGTTTTACTAATGAGCTGCTGCGCATTATCAACATTGAGAAACCCGAGGTCTGCCGCAATCTGTAGTTGAGTTTCAAGCTCCAGAACCGAACCGCGGGATAGCGCCAGGAACTGCTTGAATTCTTTCTTCGACAGGCGTCCTTGTCCTTCGGCGATATTGCAGGGCACCGACCCTGCTGCGCGCCTCATCTGCGAGGACAAGCCATAAACCTCATCCTTAGGGAACGAGCGCGTCTCTTGATAGATCGCTTTGACTAATACCATGCTTTTCTGCCACACCAGCAAATCTCGATACGAACTGGACATTGGAAATCCACCTGCGTCGGTCGTAGAAAATCGGGATTTCGAAAACTTGAAACTGGAAACTCGAAACCTGAAACTTCAGTTCGGCTGCTGCTTCACGATGTGAACATCAACTGCCGGTGCGTCGCGGAGGAACCGATGCACCGCCGACATGAACAGGTACTTGCGCCAGCCGCTGGTTGCGGAATGTCCGAAAATCATCTGCGTAATGTGCTTTTCGCGTACAAACTCGGCCATGGCCTTGGCAACGTCCTTGCCCTTGAGCCGCACAATTGTGGCCCCAAGATTTTCCGCGAAATGAAGATTCGCCTGCAGCGCGCGCTGCCTCTCGGGATCGTCGCCATCGACACCGGTATCGACGTATACGACGAACAGTTCACCGTTGATCGCCTGCGCCATACGGGAGGCCCGGGCCACCAGATACTGCGCCGCCGGATTGGAACTGACCCCGACCCCAATTCGCTCCGACACGTTTAAGTCGCGGCCGGGCGCTTCTGTGTCGAGATACGGTTCCAGGCTGCGATCGACCACCTGGGCCAGGTGGCGGAGGGCGACTTCGCGCAAGGCGATCAGATTACTGGCGCGGAAAAAGTTCCCCAGTGCGCGATCCACGCGCTCCATCGGATAGATGTCTCCCCTGCGCATCCGCGTCTGCAGCGCCTCGGGAGTGACGTCCGACATCACGATCTCGTCAACTCGCTTCAAGACCCAGTCGGGTACGGTTTCGCGCACCAGCACCCCGGTGATCTTGTGCACCATAGGGGTAACACTCTCCAGATGCTGCACATTCATGGTCGAAACCACGTCGATTTTGTTGTCGAGCAATTCGAACACGTCTTCGTAACGCTTGTGGTGCTTGCTGCCCTCGATGTTGGTATGCGCCAGTTCATCCACCAGCACAACTTGTGGATGGCGAGCCAGAATAGCGTCCACATCCATTTCTTCGAAGAGCGTGCCCTTGTAATCGATCTTTTTGCGCGGCACGGTTTCCAGGCGCGAGGCAATTTCCTGCGTCGCCTTGCGCCCATGCGTCTCGACCACTCCAATGACGACATCTTCGCCCCGGCTTTGGCGCCGAATGGCTTCGCTCAGCATGGCGTAGGTCTTCCCGACCCCGGGCGCATACCCCAGGAACAGCTTGAAGACGCCACTCTTCTTTGGCGGCGCTGTCTCCTCTAACCATTCCTCGGGGGTTTTTTGCATCGCGCCACTATTCTGCGGCAGGGCGCTGAAAAAGTCGATTCGGTACAATCATGGCGTGAATCCGACGCCACCGGAAGACGGGAAGACTGCGCGGCGTTTCCTTGCCGTCTCTCCCCAGCGCCTGAAGGCCACTCTGTACCACTATGCCGTCGCGATGGGGACGATCACCATCGTAGCGTTCGCGTACCGCCGGCTAC
The DNA here is from genome assembly GCA_963728805.1 of uncultured Acidobacteriaceae bacterium. Lineage (GTDB taxonomy): Bacteria > Acidobacteriota > Terriglobia > Terriglobales > Acidobacteriaceae > Bog-257. The sequence goes on along the minus strand of CAVSLE010000016.1, from coordinate 62,002 downwards.
CTGATGTGAATCCCACCACCGTTGCTCTGACATTCTTACTGGTGGTGCTGTTGTTAGCCAGCCGCTGGGGACTGACGGTCGCAATCACTACCGCCGTCGTAGCGACTCTGACTTTTAACTACTATTTTCTGCCACCGATCCATACCTTCACCATCGCCGACCCACAGAACTGGATTGCCTTGTTCGCTTTTCTGACCAGCGCCATCGTGGCCAGCCGGCTCTCGGAACGGGCACGGCGCGAGACGCTGAACGCAACCCGGCGCCGCAAAGAAGTGGAGCGTCTTTACTCCCTGAGCCAGCAATTGCTGGCCACCGACAACGTGATGGAGTTGCTCAATTCCATACCGCAGTACGTACGCGAAGCCTTTGGCCTGAAGGCGGCAGCGATGTATTTGCCTAAGCGGAAGGAGGTCTATCGCACTGGGGTTGACCATCCCGAGCTCAGCCAGGAGCAACTCGAGTCGGTAAGCGGACGCGGCGAATTAGTGGTGGATGAGGAACGGCAGTTATGCTTCGTGCCCCTGCGCATCGGTGTCAGGCCAGTAGGCAGCCTGGGACTCGAAGGCGCCGTCCTGTCGCGCGAAACCCTGGAGGCGGTGGGCAGTTTGATCGCGATTTCCATCGAGCGTGCTGGGGCCGTCGAGACTCTTACCCGGGCGGAAGCTGCTCGTGAAAGCGAAAAGCTGCGTTCCGCGTTGTTGGACAGCGTGACGCATGAGTTCCGGACGCCGCTTACTTCCATCAAGGCGTCAGTCACTACGCTACTTTCGCCGGCCAAAATCGATCTGGAAGGACAGAAAGAACTGCTGACCGTCATTGACGAGGAAACCGACCGGCTCAACCGCCTGGTTGGCGAAGCGGCTGAGATGGCGCAACTTGACGCCCAGCAGGTGGAATTGCGTCGCGAAACTTATAGTGTTCGGCAGGTTGTCGAGGCGGCACTGGAAAAATCGAAACCGGTGCTGGCCGGACGCGAAGTGAAGTTGCATCTCCCCGAGTCGTTGCCTTCGGTTCGCATTGACGTGGAGCGTATTGCCGAAGTACTGGTGCAGTTACTGGAGAACGCTGCCAAGTACTCGCCTCCGGGAACGCCCGTCACCATCAGCGCTGAACCGTCCGGGAAAATGGTGAACCTCAGTGTCGCCGACCGTGGTCCCGGCATTGACGATATGGAGCAGTCGCTGATCTTCGAGAAGTTCTATCGTGGCCGTGACCAGCGATATCGCGTGCAAGGCACCGGCATGGGCTTGGCCATAGCCAAGGCCATCGTGGAAGCTCACGGCGGGACCATTGGCGTAACCTCACAGCTTGGCTGCGGGTCGGTATTTCACTTCACCGTGCCGGCGGGAGTAGAAGCAATTAGCAATTAGCAATTAGCAATTAGCAATTAGCAGTTAGCAATTAGCAGTTAGCAATTAGCAACTAGAACCTATCTCATAAATACGAACCACACTAAGTAATTGTGGTGCAGTGGATTTACAGGCACATCGGTAGGTATGGAACTCACCGATGCGCAGTGGGAAGTGCTGAAACCGCTGGTTGAGCCCAAGACACCCGGTTTGCGACGGGGTCGGCCATGGGCGGATACCCGAAGCGTGCTGGAAGGCGTGCTTTGGATCTTACGAACCGGAGCGCAATGGGCCGAGCTGCCGCGCGCCAAGTTTCCGCCGTACCAGACGTGCCACCGCCGCTTCCAGCAATGGGTCGGCGAGGGCACGCTGGTCGAGGTGCTGCGCGCTTTGGCGAAGCACCTGCTGGCACGCGGGCAGTTGGACTTGGCCGAGACCTTCATCGACGCCACCTTTGCGGGGGCGAAAAAGGGGGCGGTGCAGTTGGTCCAACACGCCGCGGCAAAGGGACCAAGATCATGGCAATTGCGGAGCGCCATGGTCTTCCTGTCGCCGCCTGGATTGGAAGCGCTTCGCCACATGAAACTCGCTTCGTCGAAGCCACCGTCGAGCAACGCTTCACGGCGGCGGCCCCCGAGCGCATGATCGGCGATCGCGCCTATGACAGCGATCCGCTGGACGAGCGGCTGCAACAGCACCACGGCGTCCAGTTGATCGCGCCGCACAAAGTAAACCGCCGCAAGCCCCAGACGCAGGACGGGCGCAAGCTGCGGAGATATTGCCGGCGCTGGAAGATCGAGAGACTGTTTGCCTGGTTGCATAACTTTCGTCGGCTGGTCACCCGTTGGGAGTATCACGAGGCCAACTTCCTCGGGCTCGTCCAGCTTGGTTGCATCCTCATTTTGATGAGGAGGTATTTATGAGATGGCTTCTAGCAAAACAGGCGCGGCTGAATGTACTTCTGCCGCCTGCGATGCACAGTCTCAAATTAACGAGATAAAACAAAGGCGCGCATGAACCCGCCACAGAGCGCAAACGATAGCTGCTAATTGCTAGCTGCTAGTTGCGAATTGCTGAATTCTTAATACCCTTTCTTCTTGTCAACCACCCACAGCAGCGGCTGCCCCGCTAGGAACCGGCGCAGGTTTTTTGTGTAGTGCTCGTAATGGCGCTCCCACATCTTTTCCGTCAGTCCAGCGATGTGAGGGGTAATCAAGACGTTCTCCATGTCCCAGAGAGAGGATTCAGGCGGCAACGGCTCCTCAGTAGTGACATCGAGGGCCGCACCGGCAAAATTCTTCGCGCGCAGTGCATCAATTAGCTCGACTTCGTCAATCAGAACGCCACGACCAACGTTGATCAAATAGGCATCCGGCTTCAGTCGGGCCAGACGCTCGGCACTTATCATGTGGCGAGTCTTAGGTGTCACCGGAACGGCCAGCACGATGAAGTCGCCCGCGCTCAACGCCTCGTTCAGTTTTTCGAAACCATAGACGGCATCCGCTACGTCGATTCCCCGCTCTGGATGCTCGCGCACACCAACCACGCGCATGCCCAGCGATTTCGCCAGTCGGGCTAGTGGAGCACCGATCGCGCCCAGCCCAACAATCGTCATAGTTGCGCCGCTGAGTTCGCGGGGACGAGGCCGCTGGTTCCACAAGTCGCGCTGCGCCCAGTGCTTCTGCTGCTGATACCGCACAGATTGCGGCAAACGCTTGGCGAGTGCGAACGCCAGCGCGATCGCATGTTCGGCAACCACCGGCCCGTGTACGTCGCGCGCATTAGTCACAACAATATCGCTGGCAAGCAATTCAGGCGTCATGAGGTAGTGGACCGCCGCGGCCGTCGAATGAATCCATCGCAGCTTCTTCGCCGCCGTGATCTGTTCCCCGCGCAGCGACCATGCGATCGCGATATCAGCATCGGCGATTTCGTCTATCACGCGGTCGTAGTTGGGAAGATGCACCACTTCGAGCTGCGGAAAATCGCGACGCAACCGCTCACAGAACCAAGGCGGGACCTGCCACAGTTCGAAGCGGTGATGGAGTGCAATAAGGAGCTTCACAGGACAGTTTCGAGTTTCCAGTTTCGAGTTTTCAAGTGGTGTGAACTAAGTCTTTTTCTCGTCGGCAAGCACCCGCAGATCGTGCCCTGTCATTTCCTTGGGCGGCGTGATTCCCAGGATTCCCAGCATGGTCGGAGCAATGTCTTGCAGCGCGCCATTGGGGCGCAATGTGAAGCGGCGCGCGTCTCCCTTGAGCTGCCCCGGTGTAACGGCATGCTCGGTTACTACGATGAAGGGCACGGGATTGGTAGTATGCGCTGTCTGCGGACCGCCAGTCGCGGGATCGATCATCTGCTCGGCGTTGCCGTGGTCGGCAGTGACGATCATGGCTCCGCCACGCTGGCTGAGCGCTGCATAAATCTGGCCCAGACAGCCGTCAACCGTTTCCACCGCGGTGATGGTCGGCGGAATCTTGCCGGAATGTCCCACCATGTCGGCATTAGCGAAGTTCACCACCATGATGTCGAAGGTGTTGTCGGCAATTGCCTTGACCACCGCATCGGCAACTCCCTGTGCCGACATTTCCGGCTTAAGATCGTAGGTCGCGACCCTGGGCGACTGCACCATCACGCGATCTTCCCCGGGAAACGCCTTCTCCACGCCGCCGTTGAAGAAGTAGGTCACGTGGGCGTACTTTTCGGTCTCGGCCACGCGCAAATTACGCAGGTTGCGGTCGGCCATCACATTAGCCAGAATGTTGGTGAGCGATTCAGGCGGCGACACGACCCGCAGGTCAAAGTTCTTGTCGTACCGTGTCATGCAGATGTAGGTCAGATCTTCGAGGCACGCGGTCTCGCGGAATAACGCGATCCAGTTCCTCCCAGCCCTCCAGTTCGCGCCCATCCTGGGGCGTGAAATGGCTGTTACGTGCCAGGCAGCGGGTGATTTGCCGTGCGCGATCGGCGCGAAAATTAAAGTTGATGCAGACATCGCCGTCGCGAATCGTGCCCACTGGTTCATCGCGAGTGTCAGTGACTACAAACGGGATGATGAACTCGTCGGTGACTCCGCGGTTGTAGCAGTCCTTCACGCCCTGCACAGGGTCGGTGTAGCGGCCACCTTCCGCGTCGCCGTTCACCATCGCGTCGAAAGCTTTTTTCTCGCGGTCCCACTTCTTGTCGCGGTCCATCGCATAGTAACGCCCGCTGACGGTTGCGATCTTCCCAACGTTGTACTCGCGCATCTTCTGCCGTAATTGCTGGATGTAGCCAGCACCGTTGGTAGGTAACGTGTCGCGCCCATCCATAAAGCAGTGTACGAAGACGCGGTCCACACCATTCTGCTTGGCCATGCGTAGCAACGCATAGAGATGGTTCTGGTGCGAATGCACGCCTCCGTCGGAAAGCAGCCCAAAAACGTGCAGGCGACGGTCTCCGATGCGAGCCTTCTTCATGGCCTCGACCAGGGCAGGGTTGGAGAAGAACTCGCCATTCTCGATCATCAGATCGATCTTGGTGATGTCCATGTACACCACGCGCCCGGCGCCGATGTTGAGATGGCCGACTTCGCTATTGCCCATTTGGCCAGTCGGGAGGCCGACATAGCGCCCACTGGTATGGATCAGGCTGTTGGGAAATTCGGCAAGCAGACGATCATAGTTGGGCTTGCGCGCCAGCGAGATAGCATTCGCTTTGGATGGCGGAGCATAGCCCCAGCCATCGAGGATGATGAGGACGAGCGGTTTGGGGGGAGTAGCCATTAGCCGTTGGCTCTTAGCCTTTAGCAAACAACAATGGCCCTTGGTGTGTCTAGTGGTTTCGGGAACGGCTCAAGGAAATGGGGAGCAGCCTTACGGACAAGTCCGCGCCAAAGTGACAGCGCGCGGCGTCGCGGACCATCTCTCGAAGCTCGTCCATGGAATCGGCCTGCGTGAAGATGGCATGGCCGAGAGCGTGAGCTTCATAGCCGCCCTCGGGCGACTCTTCCACAGCAAAAATGATTTCAGACCCCATAATTAGGCATGATTATATCAATCCTAAAGACACTGAACTGCAGATCCTGCCACTCAGTCGGGATGATTCTGCGAAACTTGATTACTTGAAACTCGAAGCTTGCAACTCGAAACTCGAAACTAGCCCCTGACCCCTAGCCCCTAGCTCCTGCCTTCTTCCCCACAAGTTCCCCGTGATAATTCAGCGCCTTCAATCCCAGGAATCGCGCCGCTGGCCCGAGTTCTTCTTCGATGCGCAGTAACTGGTTGTACTTGGCGATGCGATCGGTGCGCGAGGCTGAGCCCGTCTTGATTTGCCCAGCGCCAGTCGCGACCGCAAGATCAGCGATGAACGTGTCTTCCGTCTCGCCGGAACGATGGGAAATCACCGCCGTGTAGCCGTTCTGGCGCGCCAGATTGATGGCGTCAATGGTTTCGCTAACCGAGCCAATCTGGTTCAACTTGATGAGGATGGAATTCGCCACACCAGCGTCGATCCCGCGCTGGAAAATCTCAATGTTGGTGACGAAGATGTCGTCGCCCACAAGCTGGATTTTGCCGCCGAGCTCATCCGTCATCAGCTTCCAGCCCTCCCAGTCATCTTCAGCGAAACCGTCTTCCAGCGATACTATGGGATACTGCCGCGCCCAATCGGCCCAGAACTTCACCATTTCTTCGCTGGAGTGCTCACTTTTGTCGGACTTCTTGAAGACGTACTTCTTCTTGGCGCTGTCGTAGAACTCGCTGGCCGCAGGATCGAGCGCAACCGCGATCTGCTCGCCCGGCTTGTAGCCTGCCTGGGTGATGGCTTCGAGGATGACTTCGATGGCTTCGGTGTTCGACTTGACCGACGGCGCAAAACCACCCTCATCGCCAACGGCGGTGTTGTAACCGCGCTTCTTCAGCACACCTTTTAGAACGTGGAAGGTCTCAACCCCCCAGCGCAGGCCTTCGCTGAACGACTTCGCGCCTACCGGCATTACCATGAACTCCTGGAAGTCCACGTTGTTGTCGGCGTGCGCGCCGCCATTCAGAATGTTCATCATCGGCGTAGGCAGCAGGCCGGCCGTAAATCCTCCTAGATACTGGTACAGTTCGACGCCCAGGTGGTCAGCCATTGCGCGCGAGGCCGCCATGGATACCGCGAGAATCGCATTCGCGCCCAGCTTGCTCTTGGTTGGCGTGCCGTCGAGCACTAGCATCGCATTGTCGAGGTCGCGCTGTTCGCTGGCATCCATACCTTCGAGTTCAGGCCCGATGACCTCGTTGATGTTCGCGACAGCTTTCAGCACACCCTTGCCGGCGAAGCGGCCCTTGTCACCATCGCGGAGCTCCAGCGCCTCATGCTCGCCGGTGGAAGCCCCGCTGGGGACGGCCGCGCGGCCACGTGCCCCGCTCTCCAGAATAACGTCGGCTTCTACCGTAGGATTACCGCGCGAATCCAGAATTTCGCGGGCCAGAATCAGCTCAATTTGAGTCATGGAGATAAGTCCCAAGCTTCTCGCCAGTAGATTTGCTTTGCGCCTCGGCGAGAGGTACGAAACCTGCATTATACGGGAGACCGAAGCGAATATCGGTGACGGCCAGCCGGAGCGTGTAACGCTTACCGCGGCCTGGAGGTTCCCCCGAAAGTCATCGTATTTTGCAGTTTTGTCGGCAAAATGGTTTGCGGCTGCGCTTGCAGTTGGGTATGCTCGTGCAAGCGGTTTAGGCACTCCGAACGAGGAGCGCCACGGACGCCTGCTGGCCGGTGCCGCTACCGCGTGGAGCTCATAAGTATGTGGAAGCGTAAAGAAGACGAAAACCCGATGCCGGTTGCTGATCCGGGCGCACCAGTCCCCGCTTTTAATCCACCCCTGCAGGCGCCAGCGCGTCCGGCAGAACCGATGCGGAGCGAGGGTTCGCGCGCCCATGAGGTTGCCACCATTGGCAAGTCGGTCGTCGTGAAGGGTGAACTTTCGGGCAGTGAGGATTTAATCATTGATGGCGAAATCGAGGGTTCTATCTCGTTGCGCGGTCAAAGCCTGACGGTGGGGCCCAATGGACGGTTGCGGGCCAACATCGAAGCTCGCAATGTGATTCTGCATGGGCGGGTGGATGGCGACGTCTACGCCACCGAGCGCGTCGAATTGCGCAAAACCGCATCCTTATCCGGAAATATTTCCACCGCCCGCATCTCCATCGAAGATGGAGCTTTTTTCAAGGGGACAATTGACATCCAGAAGCCGGAACCCGCCGGGAGGCAGGACACGAAACCGCCCGTCTCCGCGCTGGCCGCCGCTGCTCCCGTGCCCGCCAACCCGGCCCAAGGATCGCTTCTCGAGCCTAAGAAGTTCTAAAACCAATTCCTCTTGCCGCGGGGCGCTACCTGCAATGCGCCCCGTAATCGTGCTTACCACATCCATTCAAGCCCTTCCTGCCGCGAACAGTGCGAAAAGATTGATGCTGGCGATGATCTACCCATACAATGTTCGCAGTGGCTCCAGGTATCTTCAGCAGACTATTCGGTGGCTCTGTTCGGCAGCGCACGGATGACGAAACCGTCCCCGGGCAACGGTTGAGCCGTCGCTCGACCGGTTTCACCGAATTTATCCGGTCGATCTCTCGCGAAGAAGGTCTCAAGGTTCTTGACCTGGGCTCTACATCGCCTGCCAGCATCACCTTCATGACCGGGTTGGGACACAGGTTTCATCAGGAAGACATACTTCGCAGTGCCAACGACAAAGCCTTCATCATTCCCAATGGCGATGGCGGCACAACCATCGATGTCGAGCGCTTTCTCCATGAAAACCTCGCCTTCTCGAGAGGGGAATTCGATGCCGTCATGTTCTGGGACCTTGCCGATTTTTTGCCCGAGCCGCTGGTGAAGCCGCTGATCGAGCGAATCCAGGTCGCCATGAAACCGGGCGGAATCATGTTGGCCTTCTTCCATACCAAGGATGCCGGGCCGGACGCGCCATTCTATCGCTACAATATTGCTTCCAAAGACACCTTGGAACTGCAGCCCGCCCGCGCTTACAAGTTGCAACGCATCTTTAACAGCCGTCATGTGGAAAACCTCTTCCGCGAATACTCCTCCATCAAGTTCTTTCTGGGCCGCGACAACATACGCGAAGTATTGGTCATTCGATAGCCGCTGCTCGCTCTTCGCTTTCGCTTTTCGCGTTTCGTCGTTCGCCTTTCGCCAGATTCTGATGAATCCGCGTGGTCAATGTTCTGTTTTGTATTGGCACGTTTGTTGACCGCGGCACTAAGTGCGAAGTGCGAAGAGCCGACGGCGAACAGCGGTCTTTTCTACCGCGCTCTTCTCGTCTTCCGAATCATGTACGGGATTAATCCCGGCAAGCGTAGCAGCTCAAATACGGCCGATTGTGCGAAGGGCGGCAACGACATCAGGTAGCGCACCCGCGAAGCGGCCGACAACAGCGGCGCAAACTGATGCAAATACTCCTGCTGGTAAAGGCTGACTGCTTTGCTCAGCGCAGCCGGATCTATCGGAAAGCTGCAGATACACTGCGCCGCCACCGACCCCGTCCGCAAGGCGATGGAAATACCGTCGCCTGCAAAGGGATCGATAAACGCGGCTGCGTCGCCGACAAATATTGTCTTTCCTCGTACCGGCTGGGGCCGGCGATAAATCAGCGGAGCCGTAGTAACGGGCTGCATAGTCGCGCGCCAATTCGTCGCCCGCTTGGCCAGTTTGGGATGGAGCTTGCAAACCTCTTCCAACGAAGTGGCCCGGTCAGAGCGGACCATGGCACACGCATTCACCACACCCTCGGTCACGGGCTGTACACCGCAATAGCCGTTGGCGAAGAAGTAGAGGTCGGTACATAACTCAGTCCAGGACTCCTGGAAATGCGCCTTGATGCCGATCCATTTTGGACCCGCAGGAACCGTCCGCTCAGCGGTGAACTGCGACCACCGGCCTGCTGCGACGATCAGCGCTTTCGCCTTGACTGTTCCGGAAGACGTTTGCAGGGTGAATGGACCGTCACCCTCACTGCCAGCCACCTCACAATTGGGGTGGGCCTGCACACCAGTCCGGCGCGCTGCCTCCCATAGCAGCGCATCGAGGACGTGGCGAGAAATGCTCAGCGCCGGAGGGGTGACGGGCGCGTCAATTACCCGCTGGCCCAGCAGAAAACGCGTGCGGTCGATCACGGGCGCGGCTTGAAATACGCTTGCGGCCGTCGGAACATCTCGCAGCAGGCCGGCGAGCACATCTAGCGATTCTGCCGAAACAAATTCTCCACAGACCCGGTGTCGCGGGAAGTCTTTGGCTTCGAATAACCCGACGTTTGCACCCAGTCGCGCCGCTGTAATCGCACAGGAACTTCCCGCCGGACCTCCGCCAATAATTGCCAGGTCAAATTGGAGATCAGCATTTGGCATTTAGCAATTGGCAAATTGGCAGTTAGCAATTAGCACTTAGCACTTAGCATTTGGTGGTAGCCAGAACTCTCCATCTGCGCTGCAGACGAAACCCTGCGGCGTCGCGCGAATCTCAATAGTTGCAAATGCCAAATGCTAAGTGCCAAATGCCAACTGCTAAATGCTAACTGCTGCTTTTCTCACTTCCACAGCAGCACGCCCATGCGAAATAAGTAATGTTGCGATACCTCAATCTTCTTGGCTCCCACGCCCACCAGGAATTCGCGCATCTCGTCGCAAGTGTAGGCCCGACGGACCGACGCCGGCGCGTCATGCCAGGTCATGCGGCTGCGGAACAGCGGCAATCCAAGATAAACCAGCAGCAGGTGCAAGCGACTGCGGATCAGATCGTTAATCAACACGGCCTTTCGGCAGACGCGCAGAGCTTCGCCGGCAAACTTCACCAAAGCTTCGGGCTCAAAATGATGAGCCAGCAACGAACAGCTTACGACGTTCAAACGCGCCATTGCGAAAAGGCAAACGCATGGCGTCGCCCGCAATCGAAACTGCGCCTCCGCGGGGCAAATGCGAGGCCACGCGATCTAGAAGTGTCATCTGCACCTGTACGCCGGACTCTGCAAGCCTGCTTTGTACAGCCAAGGGCAGGTCCCCGCCTCCCGCGCCCACTTCAAGTGCCGACAGTTGGGAACAGCCGCACTCGCGGGCAATTCGGCGAAGTAAGGCCGTGGTTGTACTCATTCCGCCGAACCACTCGTTGATGTGCCGTAAGTCGGTTAGCGTTTTGGCTATCTCCGTAGCCGTGCCGAGATCGTCGTCGAGCCATTCTGGAATGACAGTTCGTCGCATTATCGCTGGAGCGTGTGAGACCGGCTGGCCCAATGGGGGACGATGGCTAACTCGGCAACACGTATCCGCTTCACAAATCTATACCCGCGGGATAAGATTTGCGCTCCGGGAAAGACCGCAGGTCGACCAAGGCAACGAGCACACCGCTCAACTACTCTCTGGATTACAGGAACCCACCTGCTCAGGGATGGCATCGCGGGTACCACAGTTGGCAGACGAAAGTTTCCTTCCATGTGCCGTAATCACTTGATAATCGGCAGCGTAATAGAATCTTGGGCTTGCAAAAGGCCGGACTTAGTAACGGTCAACATGTTTGGTCACGAGTTTGCTAACAAATATGCGTCGGTCCGAACGGAATGCCGGCCTGACGAGTTAAAACCGATAACCAGGGGAACAACGGTTTTTTCTCGTACGGATACGGTCACGAAACCCAATGGGACTGCCTTTTTCCGATCGGACCGGCGAGAGTTTCGATTTACTGAGCCGGTGACAATCCTCCTTATGATGGGCCAGCGTGCGTTCACGCTGGCCTTGGCTTTCTAGCGGATAAACGCTAGCGTACGCCGCCTCGGACGTATCCTGCCGCGGGCACCGGGTGTCGAAAAAGCAACTAACACACCGGGTGTTTCGTCTAATTTAGTAGAGTTAAGGTGCGGAAGCGCGTAGAACGTGTACGGAGGCATATGGGGCGTAGTGTAGTCGTATTGATGTGTGCTTTAACGGTCGGTCTGCTAGGCCACCCTCAGCAGAAGCCTGACCCGGCCGAACTTGTGCGCCGTGCCGCGGCCAACGAGATCAAAGCCAACGACTCGCATGTTTATTTCATGTTCAAGGACCGCACCGAGGAAAAGGGCCGCTCCACTACCAAGGAAGTACTCCAGACTCCCCAGGGAGGGTTGCTAAGAACCATAGCCATCAACGACAAGCCCCTCACGCCCGAACAGCGGGCCAAAGACGATCAGAAGCTACAGAAGTTCGCCAACGATCCTGAGGCGCGCCGTAAGCGAAAAGAGTCGAACAAAGAGGAAGACCAACGCGAAGCGCTCATGTTGACCAGTCTGCCAGACGCGTTCCTGTACAGCTACGCCGGAGAGCAGACGGGCCCCAATGGCGCCTCACTCATACACCTCACTTTTAAGCCTAACCCGAAGTTCAATCCTCCGAACCACGAGACCATGGTGTATCAGGGGATGCAGGGCGACATGCTGATCGATGCGAAAGCGGCCCGCATCGCCAAGATGGATGGCACTCTGTTCAAGGATGTGGACTTCGGATGGGGCATCTTGGGCAAACTCTACACAGGGGGAAAGTTTTTAATTGAGCAAAGGGACGTGGGTGGCGGCCACTGGGAGACGGTGAATCAATCTCTTCACTTCAACGGCAAGATCCTGTTGGTTAAGCCGCTAACTGTCTCGTCCACGGAAACGACCTATGATTTTCGTCCGGTTCCTGCCAATCTCCCAACGGCTCAAGCTTTGGAATTGTTATACAAAAGCGACGAAGTAGTGGCCGATAATGGTGGCGGCGTGAAACCAGCAAATCACAAGTGAAACCAGAAGATCAGAGGGCATATTCGTCGCCCGGCAGCCTATCCGACTTTACCCCTTCAAAACTTGCTTTCGTACGGTCAGCTTCTCAATCAGGTCCTTGCGCAATTCATAGCCACGCCCAGGCTGGTCACTGACCGCGATCGTTCCCTGCTGTGAGACTTCAACCTCGGGCTCGATGATGTCTTCCTTCCAATATCGCTTTGAGGCGGAGACATCGCCCGGCAGTGTGAAGTTGGGCAGCGTCGAAAGTGCCACATTGTGAGAGCGTCCGATCCCCGATTCCAGCATGCCTCCACACCACACCGGTACTTTGAAAGCCTGCGCCACATCGTGCACCAGTATGGCTTCTGAAAAACCGCCCATTCGCCCGACCTTGATGTTGATGATCCGGCAGGCGGCAAGTTCCAGGGCCGCCTCGGCATCACGAGCGCTGCGGATGGCCTCATCCAGGCAAAGCGCCGTCAGCAAGTGCTTTTGCAGGCGCGCATGAAAATAAAAATCGTCGCTCCACAGCGGCTGTTCAATCATCAACAGGTTGAAGCGGTCGAGATCCTTTAGACGGTCACTGTCGGCCAGCGTGTAAGCGGAGTTGGCATCGCAGCTCAGCAGGATGGTGGACCAGCGGGCGCGAATCTTCTCCAGCACCTCCACGTCCCAGCCCGGCTTAATTTTGATCTTAATGCGCTGGTATCCGGCGGCCAGCTCGGTTTCGATCTTTTGCAACAGCTGTTCGTGCGAATCCTGGATGCCGATGCTCACGCCACACGCGATTTCGCGCTGCGTGCCGCCCAGCAGCTTCCACAGCGGAGTTCCCTTCTCTTGGGCTGCGGCATCCCAAACCGCGTTTTCCAGCGCCGCCTTGGCCATGCGGTGCTCGCGGATGCGCGCCAGCAGAGCGGGCACTTCCAAGCCCGACTGGACCGTCTTACCGAGCAACGCTGGCGCCAGGTAGCGCGCACTCACATCCCACGCGCTCTCGATGTACTCCTCGCTGTAGAAGGGCGCTTCCCCGGCGACACACTCGCCCCAGCCTTCGAGGCCATCACCATGGATGGTGACCAGCAAGATTCGACGGGTAGTGGTGCGTCCGAAGCTCGTCTCGAAAAAATGGACGAGCGGCATTTGCAGCTCGCGCAGGGTAATGGCTTCAATCTTCATCATTCCGCCGCGCTCCTGCGCTTTAATGCACATCGCATAAGGTCTTCCAGTGCGGGTTCGAACTCCATAATTGCGCCGACGTGTCCCGTCTTCGTCTCTGTGTAACTCTGGAACAGTACATCGTGGTCAGTATTGGCGGAATCGTGTCGGACCCCTCGTTGATACGAAGCGACATCTTGAAAATAGGCCTGACCCACATCATCAGGTTCAAGATTTCGGCCGATGAACACGACCGGCTCCATTGCCGGAATGAGTAGTTCCTCGTCAAAATAGTGAAGAGAAAAGTACACCCTTCCTTCTTTGAGTTCACTCGCTAGCACAAAGTCGGCGTAAGGCTTTAGTTCTCTTCCCTCGAATCGCATTTGAATACCCCTGAGAATTACTTGCTGCCGTATGACCAACCTTCATCCCATCGCCCCAGCAGGAACCTACCATTGCCGCCGGCATCCCGCTCATAACCCAGGCAGACCAGCCCACGCGAGAATCCCGACAGAAATGCCTCGCGGTTGCGCGATTGTACTGCGGCTGCTTTCTGCCGCGTCTCTGGCTGTTGCTTCCAGGCGTAAATCTCGGCCGGAACATCCACGCTAGCTTCCTTCACAAGCCCGGGAAGTTTATCAGTCGACAGCAATGTCTGAACCCGCTTCGAAGTCAGCCACCATTCAGCAACCAGCCGGTCGGTGGGAAGAAAACCCTGCAGCGGTGACGATGTAATCCCGTATTGATTGAGGTTGTAGCGGCGAGCAATTGCCCCCAGGCGTTCGAGATTCAAGTAAGCATTCTTTATTTCCAGCGGATCGAAGGTCCACTCCAGCAATTCGTAACCGTGTGCGATGGCGTCCTCGCGCTGAAAAAGCTTGATGCGACGGCCGAGTCCCGTATTGCGATAGCCTTCCCTGACCGCAAGCATGTGTGAATGCAGATAGGGATGCCCACTGCGGATTCCCGGAATTGAGAAGGCAAAGCCCACCAGGGTTTCGCCTTCCCACGCGCCGATCACCTGCCCGCCAATTTTGGGCGCCAGGGAAAAGATCCGCAACGGCACCAATTCGTTGTCGGCAAATCCCCAGACCTCCTTCTGCAAGGTCACGCAGGCGCGAAACTCTTCCAGCTCGGTGCAGCTGCGCAGTGTAACTGTTTCTGCTGTCACGCTTTTTCCTGCCGCTTCGATTCCTGCCACAGCGATTCCATTTCGTCGAGAGACGCTCCGGAGGGCTTGCGCCCCTGCTCGTGAAGCCTGTCTTCAAGATATTGGAAGCGCCGGCGAAACTTGCGGTTCGTCTTGCGCAGCGCGGACTCGGGATCGAGTGCGAGGTAGCGTGCGATGTTTACGAGCACGAACAACAGATCGCCAACCTCGTCTTCCAGTCGTGAGCGCAATTCCGCGGAAATCTTCACGCCGCGCACGCCAGCCACGCCTGCGGCGGACTCCGGACGCGGGCCGGGCGCGGGATACTCCTTCAGGTTCTGGCGAAGCTCCCCGGTCTCCTCGCTTAATTTGTCAAATAGCGCCTCGATGTTGGGCCAATCGAAGCCCACATTGGCCACCCGAGAGCTTATCTTGTAGGCCTCCATCAGCGCCGGTACAGCGGAAGACACTCCGGTCAGAACCGATTCGCGATGGTCCTGCTTCCCTGCTTCTCCGGACTCGGCCAGGCGTTTCCTCTTCTCCTCAGCCTTTAGCGCCTGCCAGTTGCGTAAGACATCGGCCGGCGTATCGGCTTTCACGTCACCGAACACATGCGGATGACGATTAATCAGCTTGTCAGAGAGCCGGTCGAGCACATCGTCGATAGAAAAACGCTTTTCTTCTGCCGCCATCTCCGAGTAGAAAAGGACTTGCAACAGCAGATCGCCGAGTTCACCTGGAAGCTCATCCCAATCGCGGGCGTCAATGGCTTCCAGTACCTCGTAGGTTTCTTCCAGCGTGTAGGGTTTGATCGTGTCGAAGGTTTGTTCGCGGTCCCAGGGGCATCCGCCGGGACCACGCAACCGCGCCATGATGGATACGGCGCGCTCGAATCGTTCACCTGTTGTGCTCATCACAACCAATGTAAAGTGCAATGGCGATCTACGCCAGAGGTACCACCTCACACGGGGCCGGACCGCCTAGGTCCCGTACAGATCGGTTTCGTTGACCACGGGGGCTTCAGCGGGCGCATTCCCTGCGCGCTGCGCCGCGCCGAACATAGGGCCGCGGGCGGGCTTCACCGGAGCGAAACGCATCAAGCCGATAGGCTTCGGAATGTCGTCGTAGATGGCTTCTATGCCGCCCTGCTTAAGATAGGTTTCGTGCCAGAATCCGGTACCGCCAGAATTCTTCAGAAAGTTATTCCACCACACGCGATGCGGCTCCGAGCGCGTCCACGCCAGCAAGGAAGCCATGTCGCGCCAGTACTGGCGCATGCCAAGGTGTGCAGGAAATAAAGAAAACAACATGAACTCGTGCGACAGCAGACCATCGGGCTGGGCCGCGGCCGAGGCGGAAATCTTTGGACCGAAGCCTAGCAACGTCTTCAGCCCCGTGAGGCGGTTTACGTGCATTCCGAGATAGATGACAACGAGGTCGGGATACTGCGACAGATCGACTGTCCGCCGGTCCACATTGGTTGGCATGGTTGCACCTCCCGGTGAGTTGACGTAATTCGATTGTATCGACGTGATGGCCGGCGCCGGCACAAGCCTTCACCCAGTTGCGAAAATTTGCCGCAGCAATCTGGGATCGTCGGAGATCAATCCGTCCACGCCCCAATTGCCGAGCCGCACCAGGTCCCGCCGGTGATTTACCGTCCACGCGAACAGTTTTAGCCCGGCGGCGTGAACTTCATCAACCACCGCTTGCGAGACCAGCTTGTAATGCGGGATGAAGATCGAGATCGGCAGCTTCGTCCACTGTCGCGCGGCCTCCGCATCTTTGCAGACGAACCCCAGCGGCAGCGAAGGATCGAGTTCATGCAGCCTGCGCAGCACTTCGGGCAAGAATGACGACACTACAAAACCGTGCATCGGCCGGTGCGCCTTAATCGCGGCCACAATGGTTTCTTCCTGGCCTCCGACCTTCAGTTCGATATCCAGATAAGCATTGCCTCCGAAGCGCGTCAGTACATCTTCCAGGCACGCCATCGGGGCATGGCGGCGATCGAGCCGGTGACGGCGGTCCAGGCCTGCGTATTCCGTATTCGCAATTTCCCGGCGTCCGTATTTCGGGTCGTGACACAGCGCGCTGCGGCGGTCGCTGGTGAATCGGACGTCGAATTCGAAGCCGTCGCAGGCGTGCGCCAGAGCGTACTCGAATGCGGCCAGGCTGTTCTCAGCGGGTGCACTGGGCCAGCGCAGGCCAAGGCGTGACAGCCGCGGACGCATACCACGATGGCCTAGCAATAGCGGACGTAAAACGGGTTCCATCTCGCGCGATTCGCCTGAACAACAGATTACAATATGCGCATGGACTCATTCGACTTCACCATTGCAGGCAGGCACTTCCGTTCCCGGCTCATCGTGGGTACGGGCAAATACAAGTCTGGACCGGAGACCGCGCGGGCCCTTGCCGCCAGTGGCGCCGAGATGGTTACCGTCGCGGTGCGCCGTGTGAACCTCGACCGCAGCAAGGAGTCGCTGCTCGACTACATCGATCCCCAGCAATACTTCCTGCTGCCCAACACCGCCGGCTGCTACACCGCCGACGAGGCGATTCGTACCGCGCGCCTGGGGCGCGAAGTTGGGCTCTCGGATTGGGTGAAGGTTGAGGTCATTGGCGACCAGCAGACGCTGTTCCCCGACGTACAGGCGACCATTGAAGCAACCCGCGTATTAGTGAAGGAAGGCTTTACTGTTTTGCCGTATACATCTGATGATATTGTAGTTGCCAAGAGATTGATTGACGCTGGCGCGAGTGCCGTAATGCCTCTGGGCGCGCCTATCGGCAGCGGCATGGGTATTCAGAACCAACCAAATATTCGCATTCTGCGGGAGATCATCACCGAGGTGCCACTCATTGTGGACGCGGGCGTAGGCACGGCTTCGGACGCGGCAATCGCCATGGAACTTGGGGTTGATGGCGTGCTGATGAATACCGGAATAGCCGGAGCGCAGGATCCGGTTCTGATGGCTGAAGCTATGAAGAACGCGGTGCTGGCAGGACGCCAGGCTTATCTGGCTGGGCGCATGCCCCGGAAGCTGTATGCGACCGCAAGCTCTCCTCTGGAAGGCGTGGTGCGGTAGTTCGCAGCCGCGGTGGCACGTATAATTCCGGCATGGACGAACAGGATTTTCGCCGCCACGCCGACGCGGCATTGGAAGCACTGAAGCGCAGTCTCTACGTCGCCGAAGGCGATGCCGAATTCGAAGTGGAAGAAAACGCCGGTGCGCTGCACATCAGTTTTGACGAGCCGCCGGGAAGGTTCGTGATATCGCCGAATTCGCCGGTGCGGCAAATCTGGATTTCGGCGCTGTCCACCAGCTTCAAGCTTGACTGGTCCGATGAAAAGAAGGACTTCGTGCTCAGCAAAACCGGAGAGGGTTTGAAGCCGTTGGTCGCACGCCTCATCAACGAACAAATAGGCGAGGGGACAGTCACTCTGGGGTAGATCATCGCCCGCCCAGCAGACGTTTTATGCCACTGGTACGAATCGATCTTCGCAGCGGGAAGTCGCAGGAATATCGCCGTGCGATTGGCGAAGCCGTCCACCAATGCATGGTGGGAGTGCTCAATGTGCCGCCCGACGACCACTTCCAGATTTTAACTGAGCATGACGCAAACGCGCTGATCTACGATCCAACTTATCTTGGCATTTCGCGGTCCGACGACATCGTGATAATCCAAATCACGCTGAACCACGGCCGTACCGTGGACATGAAGCGCCGCTTTTACAGCGCAGTGGCGCAGGCGCTCGCAAGCCGGCCAGGCATTCGTCCCGAGGACGTATTTGTTAACCTCGTCGAAGTGGGCAAGGAGAACTGGTCCTTCGGTAATGGCATCGCGCAGTATGCGCCGGAGAGCACGCCCTGAAGAAGGCCGCGATGGTTCGCCAGAACTAAGCGAATGCTCCTCAAGCACCACGATCATTTTGCGCAATGTTTTCAAGGCTACGCTGTGACAGTCTCTGCCCGTAGCTTCTGCCTCAAGTCGGCGGCGATGAGTTGTCCGTGGAAGCGTCCGTTCTCGATGAAGATTTCGCTGGTGCGCATTCCGGCAACAATAACTCCCGCCAGATAAATGCCCGGCACATTGCTTTCCAGGGTCCGCGGGTCGACGACCGGCCGCTTGTCAGCTTCGCCACTCAACTGGATGCCGATTGCGCTAAGAAATTCAAAATCCGGGTGGTAGCCGGTGAGCGCAAAAACGTAGTCATTGTCCAGCGTCACTTCGCCCTGAGGCGTATCGAGAACAACGTGTTCCAAAGTGATTTCTCGCACGCAGGTGTTGAAGTATGCAGTTACCTGCCCCGCCTTGATGCGGTTCTCGATGTCCGGCTTGATCCAGTACTTCACCGAATTGCTGATGCCCGGCCCGCGATGCACCAGCATGACTCGCGAGCCGTGACGCCATAACTCCAGCGCAGCAATCGCCGCCGAGTTTTTTCCCCCAACGATGAGCACGTTAAGTCCGAAAAAAGGATGGGGCTCGCGATAGTAGTGCATGACCTTGGCCAGGTCTTCGCCCGGAACATTCATGTAATTGGGTCGATCGTAGTAGCCGGTCGCCAGGATCAACTTCTGGGCGTGGTATTCGCGCGTGTGGCCATGCAGGTTGGTGGTGTGCACCACGAAATGATTGTCGCTGCCTTCGATCTTCGACACCGGCTCGTATTGCCGCAGATCAAGTTCGTAATGCTCGGCGGCTTTGCGGTAGTACTCCAGCGCTTCTTGACGGGTGGGCTTCTGGTTGGGGCTTGAGAACGGAAGGTCGCCGATCTCCAGCAGTTCAGGCGTGGTGAAGAACGTCATGTTGCTGGGATAGTTGTAAAGCGAATTGACCAGGCAGCCTTTATCAATATTGGCAACGGTGAGACCGGCGCGCTTGGCGTCTATGCCACAGGCGAGTCCGGTAGGGCCGGCGCCAATAATTACCACATCGAAGGAAAACTCCTCCGCCACCGCTGACAGTCCGCGATCCATGTTGAAAGCATACCTTGTCCAGCGGGTTATTGGCCTCCCCGGCTACGCCAACGGCAGTATGGTAGTGAGTATCGAACGTTCCGGTAGGACGATTCGACCAGCGGGCGTGCGCCCCCGGGTGGAGCGCACGTTACCGAAGTTACCCAACAACATTCGAATAACTCAGTCCCGCAGGTCTTATGGTTACTTCACAACACGCAATTCGTTGGTCACCTGAAAGACACCCGGCACCTGATTGGCGGCGATGGTCGCCAGGTTTTTGTCCATCTCGTTATTCACAAAACCCTTCAGCGTGACCCGCTGATTATCGACCACAATGTGGATGCTAGGAGCAGCCTCCCAGAAATACCGGGAGAGTGATGCCGTCCTTGCCATAGATCGATACACACTGATCCGCGCCCGCTCGTCCATCGGCGACGGTGGCAGGATCTTTATGTTGTTAATGACCTGGTCCACGCCTTCGACGCGCTTGACCGAATTTTCGGCCTCCGACTTGGTCGTCGGGTGCGCGCTGGTAAGGCTGCCGCTCAAGATCACCGTGCGCCCCTCGACCGTGTACTCCAGGTCGTCGAACCGGGAATAGTAGGGCAGCATCAGTAACTTGTGACGAACTTCCTTCGCGATGTTGTTTTCAGCCGGGTCGCTCGACTGCGCTGCTTTACCGTAATCGGCCACCACAGGCCCGTTGCTGGAGATTAGAACCGCCGAAGTCGAAGCTGGCGGATTCGCGGCCGTCGCGGGCATTGTCTGAGCCACCGCTGCTGCGCACATCGTCAGCAGCAGGCCAAAAAGCAATAGGTTTCGCATCATTTTGTCCTCCTCTACCCCAACTGTTTTGATGTTGGTACTAACCCTGTGGTCGCGAGGGTCTCCCGATGCATTACAAGACTTAACAATTATTCCTGGCCATAGCGCGCCTGAGCCGAGCGTGACAGGCAAGATTGAACCATCCTGTTCTGTTTGCTATGGTTTGGGCGATGCAGCTTGCGCTATGATTCTCTTAATGGGGTGACAGCGATGTTCAGGGTAATTACCGTCGAGCGTGAGTATGGTGCCGGTGGCAGCCTGGTAGCCGCGCAATTGGCACGTCGCAAAGGATGGCAGCTCTGGGACCAGCAGCTGACCTGTGAGATAGCAAAACTGGCCGCGGTTGACGAAAAAGCAGTCGCGCACCGGGAAGAGAGATGTGACCCGCTCTTGCATCGCCTGGCCAAGGTATTCTGGCGCGGCAGTTATGAGCGGTCGCTACCGATTTCGGATGACAAACTGTTCGGCGCCGACGAGATGGTGGAACTGGCTACCACCATCATCGAGAAGAAGGGCGAAGAAGGAAACTGCGTGATCGTTGGCCGCGGTGGCCCCTACATCCTCAGGAACCGTCCAGACACTTTTCGGGTGTTCGTGTATGGCTCGCGCGAGGAAAAAGTCCGCCGCATGGTCAAGCTCAAGATGGATGAGAAGTACGCCGAGGAGATGGTCGACACCATCGATCGCGAACGCGCCGCCTTTATCCGGAAATACTTCAACGCCGAGTGGCCCTGCCGCCGCCTTTACCACCTGATGCTGAACTCGGACCCAGGCATCGAACTGGTGACCGACACCATCCTGGCGACCATGGAAGCGCTGGAGCGGCCGGCGCAAACGGTAGGCTAGATAGCTTCATGACTTCTGGCTACGCTCGTCGCTCGGGATGACAATTAACTTTCCTCATCTCAGTACGCCATCAAGATTCGAAGGTCCCTCACATTGTTGCCGGTTGGTCCTGTCATGATGCAGTCTCCTGTGGCGTCAAACAGCGGGTATGCATCGAACTGCGTCAAAGCCGCGGCGACATCTAATAATCCGCGCACCCGGGCCCGCGCAGACGTGGTTCCGTCCACCACCGCGCCCGCGGCATTGCTATTGCCGTCGATGCCGTCGGTTCCCGCGCTCAGGACAGTGATGTTCTCCCCAGCAATCTTCGGCGCGCAATAGAGGGCGAACTGCTGGTTGCGTCCGCCAATGCCCGCCTTCCCTGCCACCTTCACTGTCACCTCGCCACCCGAGATGAGGCAGGCGCGCGATACACCTCGGCGTAATTCACGCAGTCTTGCCAGCAGATGATCGGCGGCGCGCTCGTACTCCCAATCGTCGCAGCTGTTGTCCACCTCGACGGCGAAGCCGCCCAAGACTGCGCTTTCTACCGCAGCGTTGACCGCAGTAGCGTTTGACAGCACCAGAGTGTAGCGGGATTGCTCAAACACAGGATTGTTTTGCTTGGGCGTCTCCTTCAACTGCTCGCGTTCGAACAATGTGCGCACACTGGCTGGACAGTTCATCAGCAAGTTGTAACGCTTCACGATGGCGTAGCAGTCCGCAACCGTAGTAGTGTCTGGCATTGTGGGACCCGAAGCCAGCGCGTCGAGCGCCCCCTCCGGCACGTCGGAGATCAACACTGATGCCTGATAGGAAGGCGCCGCCGCGCTTGCCAGCCGTCCGCCCTTCAATGCCGACAGATGTTTGCGAATAGCGTTGATTTCGCCAATAGGTGCCCCCGAAAGCACCAGCGCCTTGTAGGTCTGCACAACATCGGCGAGGGAAATACCCGCATGGATGGGCTTTTCGGCGATCGCCGACGCTCCGCCGCTGATCAGATAGATGACCAGCGTTTGCGGCGATGGCACGCCCAGCAGCCTGAGGATGGCATCGCCAGCGCGCAGCGACTCCTGATTGGGAAGAGGATGTCCACCCAGAAAATAACGAAAGCCAAAAAGTTGTGCGGGCGGCGCATTGGGACAGGCGATAATTCCCGTGAACCTGTTTCCGGCTGTGTTAGCCAGCGCCTCCGCCATGGTGTGCGCCGCCTTGCCGATGGAAATGACCAGCGTCCGCGAGAAGGCTTCCAGCGCATAGACATCGTTGCCCAGGGTCAGCTCGCCGTGGTCGTAGAAAACCTGTTTGGCAAAGGCCCGCGGAATACTGCACTCAGACAGAGCGTGCTGGAATATTTCTCGCGCACGGTCGCGCATTTCGTGAGCTAACACTTCCTTTAAAGTATCTGCGGAAGGCGGCAAAGTCTCGGACATGTGGGGAGATTATAAGCTGGGTTCGAATTCACCAACTATTCACGGCCTGTTCATCATCCTCTGATGTAAGCAGGCCGGCCTTGCAGATAAGCTATCTTCAATTGCAAACCTGATCGGAGAGTGGGGAGATGGCCAAACAGCCGCTCCCCGATTTTATTGCCGTAGCCAGTGGCCACTCGTCAGTCGTCAGTTGTCAGTCAGCCACGCAACCTCTGTCATTCTTAGCGAGCGCAGCGAGTCGAAGGACCCCTATTTTCCCCAAGCACCTTATATGCGCAGGTCTTCTTAACTGACTACTGACGACTGGCTACTGACAACTGCTCTTTGCTACCATCGTTGCTGTCATGCCTGTCGCAACCGATACATCCGCCTATGTCCCAGTAAAAGCGCCGCGCGGCAACCAGCTCTCCTGCAAAGGATGGGGCCAGGAAGCTGCCATGCGCATGCTGATGAACAATCTCGACCCCGACGTCGCCGAGCGCCCTCAGGACCTGGTGGTGTATGGCGGAACCGGTCGCGCCGCGCGCAGTTGGGAGTGCTACCACGCCATCGTCAACTCGCTGAAGGCGCTGGAAAACGACGAGACGCTGCTGGTGCAGTCGGGCAAACCGGTCGGGGTTTTTCAGACGCACGAGTACGCGCCGCGC
This sequence comes from uncultured Acidobacteriaceae bacterium, assembly GCA_963728805.1. Lineage (GTDB taxonomy): Bacteria > Acidobacteriota > Terriglobia > Terriglobales > Acidobacteriaceae > Bog-257. The sequence continues at coordinate 38,880 of CAVSLE010000016.1, read as the reverse complement.
GTGCTCATCTGCAACTCGAACCTGGTAGGCCATTGGTCGAATTGGGAGAAGTTCAACGAACTGGAGAAGCTGGGCCTCATCATGTACGGCCAGATGACCGCCGGCTCGTGGATTTACATCGGCACGCAGGGAATCATCCAGGGCACATTCGAGACCTTCTCCGCAGCGGGCGAAAAGCATCTGGGGGGCGATCTTGAAGGCAAGCTGATTGTCTCCGGCGGAATGGGCGGCATGAGCGGCGCGCAGCCCCTGGCCGCGACCATGACCGGTGCATGTTACCTCGGCATCGAGGTCGATCCGGAGCGCATCAAGAAACGCCTGCGCACCGGCTATTGCGACTTCATGGTGAACTCACTTGATGAAGCGTTGCGCATCCTGAAGAACGCGGTGCGCAAAAAGGAGAACATCTCCGTTGGGCTGGTCGGCAATTGCGGCGACATTATTCCCGAGTTGGCTGAGCGCGGCGTGGTACCTGACATTCTGACCGACCAGACTTCGGCGCACGATCCGCTGAACGGCTATGTGCCCAGCGGCATGTCGCTGGAAGAGGCGACGGCGCTCCGCAAGCGCGATCCCAAGGCCTACGTCGAGCGCTCGCTCGACACCATGGCCCGCCACGTCGGAGGGATGCTCAAGCTGCAGAAGATGGGCTCGGTCACCTTCGACTACGGTAACAACATTCGCACCTTCGCCTTCGAGCACGGCGTGAAGAACGCCTACGACTTTCCCGGATTCGTCCCGGCATACATTCGCCCGCTGTTCTGCGAAGGCCGCGGGCCGTTCCGCTGGGCAGCTCTCTCGGGCGATCCGGCCGACATCCACACCACCGACGACCTGGTGTTGGAGATGTTTCCGCAGAACAACATTCTCAGCCGCTGGATCAATCTGGCGCGCAAGCGGATCAAGTTCCAGGGCTTGCCGTGCCGTATCTGCTGGCTTGGCTACGGTGAACGCGCGGAGTTCGGTTTGGCGATTAACGACTTGGTGAAGAGGGGCAAAATCAAGGCGCCGATTGTGATGGGCCGTGACCACTTGGATTGCGGCTCGGTCGCTTCGCCCTTCCGTGAGACCGAAGCTATGAAGGACGGCAGCGACGCCATCGCCGACTGGCCGTTGTTGAATGCGCTGCTCAACACGGCGAGTGGAGCGTCGTGGGTGTCGATTCATAATGGCGGCGGGGTTGGCATCGGATACTCGCAGCATGCGGGCCAGGTGACGGTCGCCGATGGTACCAACGAGATGGCCAAGCGCATCGAGCGTGTGCTGACCAACGACCCAGGAATAGGCGTGGCGCGGCACGTGGATGCAGGCTACGCCGAGGCAAAAAGCTTTGCGAAGGAAAAGGAGATCAAGGTGCCGATGGAGGGTAGCAATTAGCAAATCGCAACCAGGAGGGCACTTTGCCCCGGATGACAAAAACGTCAATTTACCTCGTGTGCTTTCATTCTGAAACACAGAACCTCAATGGTTCTCGCTCTCAGTTCGCAACCGTGGAGCGGGCCATCAAGAATCAAGAATGGCCGTACGACAACGGCGATGATCCGAGCTTCTATGTGGCGCGGCGGCGTGGGCGATTGACTTGGGGAGTGTGTCGGCAGGACTTACGCAATTCTTTGCCGAAGGATAGCGTCGTCGTATTTTTCTCATTCACATCGATCTCAAAGGATCGATTTGTTTACCGGCTTTGCGCTGTGGCGACGGTGGACGACAAAGTGGATCACCGAGCCGTTTACCGAAATACAATACTCCAGGGAAAGCGCTACATAAACGTTCTCATAAGGCCAGAAAAGGGGGGTTGGCGCTACGATGAGACCGATCGACCTCGGCCAGGGAGACATGGTGATTGGCTCTGGCGTATGGCCGATCACCGGGGATTTACGGGAGAAGCATTCAAGAGCCGTTATCGAGGGGTATATGAGGATGAGTGGTTCTCGGAGCGGACCCTGAAAACCTTGGATCTCAAACTCGGAAATAACTATATCGTCTTTTCTGGTCGCACGGGTCGGACTTTCATTTCGGCGAAACCGCCTATTGTTGCAACTGCAAAGAAGGGTAAACACGAGGTGTGGAACAGCGCCGAACTGAAGCGCCTGACGGTCGACACAGCGTCACAATTGCTGAAGAGCCAACGTGACTACCTGCGTGTCGTCAATAGCTCAGGTCGCAACGTTCATAGGCAGATACGGTTCGAGATGGACTCTGACGAAGTGACTAGGTGGCGGGCGTCTTTGATCTCTGCTTTGAAACACACGACCGGCGTTGGCGCAATTCAAGCGTCACGTGACGGGGTGGCTCGGGCAGTTCGCTGCGGATAACAAGAGATGGTGTTTACTGCTAGCTCGCGCCCGCGGCTACCTTAAATATCGCCCCTCCTAGGTCAGTTTGAGGCAAACGAAAGAGACTCTGTGCACTCCGACCAGCAATCTCACGTCACTCTTCTGATTCATGCCGCTCAACTTCTCTCCCTGCGCAGCCCTTCCCGCGACTGCGTCCCCCGCCGGGGCGCGGAAATGCGTGATCTCGGCATCATCGAAGACGGCGCGGTGCTGATCGCCGACGGCAAAATCGTCGCCGTCAGTTCGACCGACGAGGTTGCACAGCACGAACTCCTCACATCCAAGCCGGCGCACGTTGACGAGATCGATTGCTCCGGCAAGGTTGTACTTCCTGGCTTCGTTGACTCGCATACCCATCCGGTTTTTACCGCACCGCGGCTGATCGACTTCGAGAAGCGCAGTGCCGGCGCCAGATATGAACAGATCGCCGAAGCTGGCGGGGGCATACGCGCCAGCCTGCGCGGCGTACGCGACGCCTCCCTACAGGAGCTTGCCGCTCATGTGGTTCGAGGGCTTGACGAGATGGCGAAGCACGGCACTACGACGGTTGAATGCAAGTCCGGCTACGGCCTCAACTTCGCGGCCGAGATGAAGTCACTGGAGGCCATTCGCGAAGCGTCGCATCAATGGGCCGGTACGGTCGTGCCGACGCTGCTGGCGGCACACGTTGTGCCTCCGGAGCACCGCGAAAATCCGCAGGAATACATCCGCATTATCTGCGAAGACATGATTCCTACGGCCGCCAAGCTGAAACTTGCCGCTTACGTTGATGTTTTCTGCGATCGCGGCGCGTTCAGTATGGAGCAATCTCAACAACTTCTCCGGCGGGCGGTCGAACATGACCTCGGCGTGCGGGCCCATGTGTGCCAGCTCACCACGGCGCAACTCGCACCCTTGCTGGAATTTCATCCTGCCTCGTTCGACCACCTTGACTACGTCAGCGAGGAAGATATTGCGGTCTTGTCGAAGCTCGATACGGTCGCGACCTTGCTTCCAGCGGCAAATTATTTCCTCGGACTGGAGAACTTCCCGCCTGCACGAACATTGCTCGATGCGGGAGTCGCGGTCGCCCTGGCAACCGACTACAACCCGGGGACCTCACCTACTGCGTCGATGCCGTTCGTTCTATCGGTAGCGTGTACGCACATGAAGATGTCGCCGGCGGAGGCGCTGGTCGCCGCAACCTACAACGGGGCTTGTGCGCTGCAACTGCAGGGCAGGAAGGGCAGTCTCGAAGTGGGCAAGGACGCCGACCTAGCCATTTTCGATGTGCAGGACTATCGCGAGCTGGCGTATTGGTTTGGCGTAAATCGCTGTCGCGAAACCATCCTCAATGGTGTCCGTCAAGCGGCCGTGACCTAATGACCTCAAGCTCCCGAGCCACGGGAGCATTCCTCGCCCGACCGTCAGTCCGGTAACAGACATAGTCTTTATACCGTTACGCACTCCCATGGCCCTGTATCCATACTACAAACCTGCTAAAATTTTCATCTCCTGCTTCGAGCCGGCAAGTCAAGGAGACGTAACTAGGCCCTATGCGCAACGGTGTGAAATCGCTGTGGTTAGGAATTGTCCTGCTGCTGATTGTTCTGGCCATTAACGGCTATATCACGTTTCTATCGTTTCAGAGAGTAAACAAAGACAACGCGCAAGTTGAACACAGCCAGCGGGTACTACTCGAGACCGAGCGGCTGAGATCCATCCTGGTTGACGCAGAAACCGGTCAAAGAGGCTACCTCTACACCGGTGACCCGCATTATCTGGAACCTTACAACCGGGCCACTCAGGAAGTCGCAGCGCAACTTGATCGGGTCGCTTCCCTCACCGCAGATATTGCCCTGCAACGGGAGCAGGTGCGGCGCCTCCGCGACCTCTGCCGCGCCAAGCTGCAAGAACTTGCAGATACCATCGCGTTGTACCGTTCCGGTCAAACCGAGGAAGCCAAGGCCCGTGTCCTGACGAACGCTGGCAAGAATCTCATGGACGAGATTCGCACCTCGATCTCGGACATCAACGGTGTAGAGGCTGGTTTGCATGCCAACCGGGTCTCTGAGATGCAGGCCAGCACGCGCTCAGCAAGGTCGGCGTTTGTTATCGCCACCTCCATCGCAGCCGCAGCCTTGTTGGTGTTCGGCGGACTGCTGGCGCGCGAGATGCGCACTTCGGATGCCGCGGCCGCGGCGGTACGGGAGCAAAAGGAATGGCTCGATACCACGCTGCGCAGCATCGGCGATGCCGTGCTGGCGACTGACACCTCCGGGCGGGTGGTGTTCCTCAATGAGGTCGCGGCAACGTTGACCGGATATAGCAGCAGCGAAGCTCGAGGCCTGCCTCTTGGCCGGGTCTTCACCATCTTCAACGAGGTCACGCGTGAGGCCGTTGAAGATCCGGTGGCGAAGGTGGTTCGCACTGGTGCCGTCGTCGGGCTTGCCAATCACACTACCCTGCGCCGTCCGGACGGCACAGAAGTTGCTATCGACGACAGCGCCGCGCCCATCCGGAATCCACAAGGGGAACTGATCGGTGTGGTGCTGGTGTTTCGCGATGTTACCAAACAACGCGAGGTCGACGCCGCCCTGCGCAATGCGGAGAAGCTTGCTACAACTGGACGATTCGCGGCCACCATAGCCCACGAGATCAACAACCCGCTGGAAGCGGCCATAAATTCACTGTATTTGCTGAAAAGCGATTCCGGACTCAGCGACGAGGGCCGTAGTTATCTGTTGATGGCGGAACAAGAACTGAACCGGGTGGCGGCGGTGGCCCGTCAAACCCTGGCTTTTTACAAAGACACCACCTCTCCCGCGCAGGTAAACATCCCGGAAATCCTCGACGAGATCCTGGCGGTTTACGGCAGGCGCATCGAGGCCAGGAAAATACATGTTGTTCGCAACTATCAAGACCATTCTGAATTTGTGGGATCTGCGGGGGAAATGAGGCAGGTTTTCTCTAATCTCATTCTGAACTCGATTGATGCTCTTCCGCCCAATGGCGAGCTTACGCTCAACGTAACCGACCACAACGACGGCCGGCGGGCAGTGCGGGTTGACGTTGAGGACAACGGCAGTGGCATTAGGCCCGACCACCTGAACAGAATTTTCGAACCATTCTTCACTACCAAGAAAGATGTCGGCACGGGATTGGGTCTGTGGTCCGCAAAGAACCTGGTCGAGAAACACGACGGCGAATTGCGCGCCGAGTGCTCCGGGGGAAAGACCAGACTAACGGTACTGCTGCCGGTACAGCGCGAGAACGCCGATCATGCAGAAGCAAGTTAAGAGGAACCTGAGTGGCGACCTTCAGTGCAGATAAGCGACGGCCAGGGGCTTCGAGTACCGCATCTCAACGTTGAAGCCAGATTGCTTCGCGGCATTCAGGATGTCCGGCGGCGCCTCAATCAAGGCGGCTTCCGCGGCATGATTTCTGAGGTCGTCAATCTTCCAAAATTGCATTGCAGCAAACTGCGACAAGTTCAACTCAAGACGCTGATGCAGGTAGGGATCGGGTGTGGTGCGCCGTGGATCCACGTCCTGAGTGAAGTCGGGAGGCAACAGCAGAATGCACTCCTCGGGATGATTGGAATAATACTGGGCCTCGAGGAAAAGAAGCGGATTCGAAAATACCATGTAGCGCTTTCCTTCAATCCCCAACGAGCTTTCCAAATCCAGATACTGCCTTATGCCGGTGGCCTCGATAGACTCTGGGTGGAGCACGACGCTCATCTGCGTCGCCACTCCCCATCCGGTGAGGAGCAGGAATATTCCAGCTGACAGCATGGCCGCATTGCGGAAGTGCCGCCACGCCCAACAGGAGAATGCAACGGCGACGCCGGGAAGCACGCCGATGAAATAGCGGCTGAAAAATGCATTCGTCTTCCATTCCGCCAGAAGGAAGCCAATTAATGGAACGCAGAGGAACAACCAGCCGACGGTCTCGGCAGATTGCACAGGCTCGAGCGCAACGTTCTTCTTGTCTGAGTCGGCCAAAACCACCCAGATCACAATCAGCACCAGTAGAAACAAGCCATCGGGGAAGAGTTGGGGATAGATCGCCCTGAGTTCGCCGAACGATGGACGATTCCAGAAGCCGGTCGAAAATTTGTGGGAGAATGACAAGATAATTGGCGAGAGCAGCGCAGCAGGAACGATGGCCCCGACGAATCCCGCAATCAGCTTTGGCGAGGCCAGTTGCCCGCGCTTTCCGCGCAGGACCTCCCAAATCACAAACGGAGCCAGGCACAGAACGAAGTAGTAGTGCATGGTCACGCCCAGGCACATCACAATGCCGAAGAAAATGGCTGACGACTTCTTGTCGTCACGGGTGCAAAACCAAACCCATAAGGCGAGCGCCGCAAGCATGAAGTACAGCGCATACGAGCGGGCCTCGTAGCCGTAGTAAGGCAAAAAAGAACAGGTGGCCACCGCGAGCGCGATCAGCCCATGCAAACCATCGGTCAAGCGCCGGGCACAGTCGAAAATCAGAAGCAAACCGGCGGCCAACGCCAGGGCGGATGGTAATCGGGCAGCGACTTCACTATTCCCAAACAAGTCGCCAAAGAACCGGACGATCATGTAGTAGGTCGGGGGCAACGAATCGGCGCCATGACCGAGAGCAATCCAGATACTCTTGATATCGGGCAGGCGCGCAATGCGCATGGTGAAAAGTTCGTCGAACCAGAAGACGCGATGGGACGCGATATAGATACTGGTGGCGAAGTAGAAGGCGGCCAGAATTGCCGCCGCAAGGAAACTTCCAGCATTGCTGCTGTTCCGCGGATGTGTCTTAGTTGATCTGGCGGTTTGTACTGTTTCCTTGCTCGTGGTCTGCATGTCTCCTCTCGAGTCGGGTGCGCACGAAACCCGACTAACAAGCGAATAACGGAGAATCGCCTTCTGAATTTCGAGTATGACAGGAATCGCTTTCGACGACAAAGAAATCGGCACCGAGTTCCCGCCAGTAGCAACTTAGTGTCTTACCTGGACCAATTTTCCCTGCGGCAAGGTATTCTGGATTCAATGATGGGAAGATTACATTCCTCGATCCGCAACGCAAACTCCGGCGAGTCGCAGACAATCGGGACATGGCCGTTGGAGCCGCTCGAGCGACACTGGGACTTTCTGGCGGTGTTGTTGATCGTCTTAGTGTCCACTCCGGCAGCGTGGCTGTCGCCGCGCACATTAACGGTGATCCCGAACCCAGGCTTCATCGACGACAACTGGCATCTCGATGCCGTGTTTAAGGCGTCGCGAGGGATCTGGATTGGTCGCGACGTCGCTTTCACCCATGGTTCCCTGTTTCAGTGGCTGTCGAGCTTGCCGGGGCGTTCCATGGGAGTGTCCATGGGAAGCGTTTATCCGACCTGGAACACGGTGCCCCTGTGGTGCGCCGTTCTTCTTGCTTTTTTCACACTGCGACTCCTGCTGCCAGAGCAACGTCCGTGGAAACGCTTTCTCCTGCTGCTGTTGCTGTGCATTTTCTGGGGACCATCCTTGCGGACCGTGTTCGCGACTTTCGCCTTTGCCGTCTTCCTGCGAGGTTGGTACGCCGTCGCCGAAGGCCGTACGAAGCCCTATGTCTTCGGAGGCATCGCAGCTTTGCTCGGCGCAACCGCCTTCCTTCTGGCTGCCGACCAGGGGACCTACGCGATGTTGGCTCTGTTGGTTACACTGGCTGCGGTCGCAATCGATACGCGCCGTAGGATACAAGGCGTCAGGTCACTCTCGCTCGCGCTGTTGTCAACTGCCATCGCCTCAACGGTGCTGGTGATCGTAATCAATTGGCTTTTCGCCAAACCGTTCGATTTTCGCTATTGGAGGGATTCTTTCACGCAGGTCTCGGCCTATCGCTGGGCCACACCATTTCCCATGCTCACCGCGGGCGCGGTCTATCTTTTCGTGACACTCATAGCCGCAGCCATAATATTCATGCTCCGGGCAAGAATTCGACGCAGCGGAAATTCTGCCATCGCCCAACGGTCCGGCTTCTTGCTTAGCGGTTTTCTCTTCGGCCTTATCGTGATGCAGAGCGCCTTGGTGCGTGCCGATACCGGACACATTGAATCGGCTTGTTTCGTCATGATTTTCCTGGCTGGCGCAATCCTGTTCTCTTTTGAAACGCCAACGCTCTCCACGGCCGCAGCTGTGATCGCCCTCCTCGGCTCGTTCTTTCTGGGAGAGGCGGCGTTCCAGCCTTCCAGCCTGATTCATCTCTACACTCAGTTGCGAAATCCTCTGACCAAGTGTCCCGCAGGGTTTACCGAATTCGACCGGACCTGCTACGCACCGGCATTTACCGGAATGTTGCGATCGGCTTCCAGCTACCTGGACCAAAACACTGGAACCGGTGACTCTATCGTGGTGTTTCCATACCAAACCAGGTTCGGGCTTGCTTCCGGACGCAACGTAGCGGGCGGACTGATGCAACCCTACACCGCGAGCGGCCCGTATCTGGCACAACTGGAGATTGCGGGATTGGAGCGAGCGAAGGCGCCGGCCGGACTGTACCTGCCCGATCCGGACCTGGACCACTGGTCAAGTACCGAGGTAGCCTACTGGCGCAATCTTGACCTGAGCCTCCCAGTGGACGTTGTGTCTAATTTCACGCGCGCTCCGGAGGCTTGGTTCTGGCTGCTGCATCACTATCGCTCCGAGCAGGAACTCAGCCGGGGAGTTTTCGGATTGCGAAGAGACGACTCGCGGGCCTCCCGAATCTCGATGCAGTCGCAGTCGCTCGGGCTGGGGGCGCAGACCTACCCAATTACTGAACGCAGTTCCATGATCGATCTGGGATCTCCCAACTGGCCGGCGAATGCCGACTTTTTGAGGCTGCGCCTCACCGTGCGCTATGGAGTTTTATGGAAGCTGCGCAAGCCGGAACGCATGCAGGTGGAAATTACTCGCGCCAACGGGAGCCACACCCTCCAATGGTTCGTATTGCCTCCGAATGTATCGACGGAGGTCTGGTTTTACCCGTGGAGTTCACCGGACCTGGTTCATTACTTCGAGGCTGACGAAAGCCATTGGCGCCCCAGTCCACGCTCTGCCATAACCGGGCTGCGCCTGGTTGCGACGCCGCTGGACTGGGTCTCACAAACACCCGACACGATCACACTCGAGTCAGCCGACGCAGTCTCGCTTACCCTGGCTCCGCAATAGTTGACCTCGGAGCCACTGAATCCTATAGGATTGCCGATTCGCACATGATGACCACACACAATGGAGAGCCGGGCCAATGCTGATCATCCCCACCTACAACGAACGGGGGAATATCGCGGTCCTGGTCGCCAGAATCCGAAAGGCCGTAGGAGACGAGCCGATTTTTTTTGTGGATGACAATTCTCCCGACGGCACCGCGGATGAGATTCGTCGCCTGCAAGCAAGCGACAAGAACATTCACCTGATGGCCCGGCCAGGTAAAGGCGGCTATGGATCGGCGTGCCGCGATGCGATGAAAGAAATTCTGCGCAAAGACCTTGCCACCTACGTAGTCCAGTCCGACGCTGATTTATCGCACCCACCCGAATTGCTGCCTCGCATGATTGAGCTGCTAAAGGCGTGTCCGGTGGTGATTGGTTCGCGTTACGTCGCGGGGGGCGGCGCGAAGAACTGGAACTGGTCACGGCGGTTTCTCAGTTTTGGCGCAAATCTCTATGCCCGAACTCTCACCGGAGTGCCCGTCCATGATATGACCGCCGGATTTGTTGGGTACCAGGCCTCCGCTCTGCGCGGCATCGACTTGGACCACATCCGTTCCGAGGGCTACGCTTTCCTGATGGAAATGAAATTCAGCCTGCACCGCCGTGGAACGAGCTTCTGCGAATTCCCCATCATTTTCTCCGAACGCGAGGCTGGCAAGTCCAAGTTCAACCGTAAGATTTTGTTTGAAGGAATTCGATTTCCGCTGAGAGCGTTCGCGCAGAGAATTGGCGGGAGATCGTAGCGCCGGCAATCTGCGCGGTAACCTTATCTGACGTTTTGTGAAGGGCCGACAGCCCACTAAGAGCAACTTGCGTGGGCAATCCACCGCGAATCGTCGCGTATTTCATGCCTCCGGCATTCTTTGTATAATGAGGACGCGAGTGAGTCTTGAACCACCCGCACATACTCCGTCCCCAACCCTGTGGGGCTATAGCTCAGCTGGGAGAGCGCATCGTTCGCAACGATGAGGTCGTCGGTTCGATCCCGACTAGCTCCACCAAATAAACTCCATTTATAATCAGTCACTTACAGGCAGTATGTTTCTGCTGTACAAACTTTGTACAAAGTTGGTGTTATGAAGCCCTGTTTAAGAGGGCCCCGATGAAGGGAAAGTCCGAAGGTCTCTACCTCTACGTCCGACATTCCACCGACTGCAAATATCATCCCTCACAGTTTGACCGTAATTAATGTCGCCGTTGCAATTGCGTAAAGTACATCGCTGGCACCGCCGCCGACGGGGCGCGCATACGGCAATCAGCAGGCACAGCTAGCTGGGAGAAAGCCAGAAAGGTTCTGTCGCGGCTGATTGAGAAACACGATCCGCTGAATCGGTCTTTGTTGGCATCGATGATCGGGGACGACAGCAAGATCGACGCAACGCAGAAGACCGTCAAAGACGCCGTCGCTGACTACATGGAAAGCAAGCACGGCACCAACCGCCAATACGAGACCATAAACTTATCCTTACAAGTTGCACCATTCTCAGTGCAAGACAAGGCCCAAATGACCCTTGGAGAGACAACTGCAGGCGAGTTTCTAAACGCGACGATGTGTTTCACAATGAGATTTGCCCCTTTTCCATTCTTGGTGAAGCAGGGGCTTCAAAGGACGAATACCCCCGACCCCGATCCATTGTCTTTCTTGCTATGGCACCACAATATGGCAACACAATGTCCAAAAGCGCGCCCTGCCGCCGAGGCCGGGCTCCGGTTCAAAGTTGTTCGACACTCAGGTCCACCTGCGCAAGATAAGGGAAATTAGCTTAGCTTGTAGCCATGCGCCGCAAGCTATTTCGAGGCGATCGCCGCACCTTCCCTCATTCGCACCTCATCTACACAGCATATGTCTGTTGTAGCCACCCACATCTCCGTCGAACCCGGCTCTGAGGCCTTTCCTCTTCTCACGCCTGCACAGATCGAGCGGCTGCGCCCACACGGCAAACCGCGGCACGTGGAAGCGGGCGAGGTGCTGTTCGAACCGGGGGACAGCAATGTTCCCGTCTATGTGGTTCTATCGGGAGGCCTGGAGATTCTTCAACCCGGTCCCAAGGGTGGGCGATCCTTGGTCACACACGTTCCCGGCAGCATCACCGGCGAGTTTGCCGTCATCTCAGGCCAGCGCGCGCTGCTGCGCGGACAGGTCATCGCCTCCGGCGAATTCTTGCAGATCGCGTCCGGCGAGTTCCGCGCCCTCGTGGCTAAAGATGCGGAGCTGGGCGATATCCTGATGAAGGCGTACATCCTGCGCCGGATGCTTCTTATCAGCGAAGAGGCGAGCAATGTGCTGGTGCTGGGCTCGCTCAACAGCGCGAACACGTTATACCTGCGCGAGTTCCTGGGCCGCAACGGTTATCCCTACAAATTCATCGATCTGGACACGGACGAGCGCTCGCAGTCGATCCTCGACCACTTCCAGGTCAAGGTGGACGAAGTGCCGGTCGTCATCTGCAACGCGCGCAGCGTCCTGCGGAATCCCTCGATCCGCGAGCTGGCGGATTGCCTAGGGCTGAACGTGAGCATCGACGAATCGCAGGTGCGCGATCTGATCGTCGTGGGCGCGGGGCCGTCGGGGCTGGCCGCCGCGGTCTATGCGGCATCCGAAGGCCTCAACGTGCTGGTGGTGGAAATGGAGAGCCCGGGCGGACAGGCAGGATCGAGCTCGCGCATCGAAAACTATCTCGGCTTCCCTATGGGTATTTCGGGCCAGGAGTTGGCCGGGCGCGCGCTGGCGCAGGCGCAGAAGTTCGGCGCGAACATGATGATCGCACGCACCGCCGTGCGTCTGGAATGTGATCGCCGACCATATCAGGTCATCCTCGATGAGGGCACGCCATTGCCGACGCGCTCCATCGTGCTGGCCGCCGGCGCCCAATACAACAAGCCACCCATTCCCAAGCTATCGCAGTTCGAGGGCAACGGCGTCTACTACGGCGCCACCGCGATGGAATCGCAGTTGTGCGTGGGCGAGGACGTGGTGGTCGTCGGCGGAGGAAATTCTGCGGGACAGGCGGCGGTTTACCTGTCGGGAAAGGCGCGCAAGGTTTACATGCTGGTGCGCTCAGGCAAGCTGGCGGACACAATGTCGCGCTACCTGATTTCGCGCATCGAAGAAAACCCGGCGATTGAGCTGCATTACAACACGGAGATCGCCAGCGTCGACGGAGATGGACACCTGGAGCGCATCGGCTGGCGTAATGGCGACAGCGGGCAGATTGTCCCCCACGACATACGCCATCTGTTTGTGATGACCGGCGCCTCCCCGCGCACGGGGTGGCTGGAGGGGTGTCTGGCGCTCGACAACAAGGGCTTCGTGCTAACCGGCCACGATCTCGACCCTGCGACGCTGGCAGAGAGGGCGTGGCCGCTGTCGCGCCCGCCGCAGCTCCTCGAGACCAGCCTGCCAGGGGTGTTTGCGGTCGGGGATATCCGGGCCGGCAATGTGAAGCGCGTGGCGTCGGCCGTCGGCGAAGGATCGATCGCGATTCACCTCGTGCATCAGGCGCTGGCGGAGATGTAGGCGGGGTCTCGGGTTCGAACTTGAAATGTTCGGCAAGTTCAGGACAGGGTCTGGGGCACTACCATGTGGATTGCGTCCCCCGAGGCGTCGATCTGCTCTGAGGACCCGCAAGTCGCCATCGGCGTTCTTAGTGATCAGAAATTGTTGACTACCCCTGAGCAGCGCCCTTTAATCTCCTGGCTGTGTCTTTTCTGGCCGCACCCAAGATTTCAGTGGACAATTCTCCATCGGCATCGCCGATACCACATGCATCCTGAACCGAAGCACGAGTTGAACAAGCGTCCAGGTATGCGCACGCTACCAGGATCAATTCCTCGCGCAGCCCGTCGAGTTGCTTCTCGGGTGCACTCGATTCCAGGATTGTCCGGATGACACCGCCCACCGTCGCCTGCAGCATGTAAGCAACCAGTTTCGGATCGGTTGCGAGCGACTCGGAGGTGGTCTCCAACATTCGAACGATCGCCTGGTTGTAGCGAATTCTCATTTGCTGCACCATCTTCATTCCGTCAACGTCCGAGCTTACGGAATAGAGAGCGGCACTTGTCCTGGCGTCCCGCATCTTGGCGTCAAGGAACGCAGTAACGACAGCGGTTGCCATTTCCCGGAGCGTATTACCTTCTTGCTTCGCGCAAGCGAGTTCGACAACTTCCGTCACTTCTTCGAGGTGCCGTTTCAAGGCGGCCTGTAGAAGTGCCCTCTTGTTTGGGAAGTACTGATATAAGGTCCCGATGGAGACACCGGCCCGGTCCGCCACCCTCGTGGTGGTCAGCCGCTCCTTTCCGACCTGGAGCAAAACCTGAACAGTCGCCTTCAGAATGGCGTCCACGCTGGCTGCCGAACGGGCCTGAATAGGCGATTTACGCGGCTCTAAGACAACTACTGAACGATACGGCAAATGCGAACTCCTAACCTGAAGGTTTCTTCATCTAATCATCCAAGTAAAGCAAAACTTCGTAAAAGCCGCAACCGATTAGAGGAGTAGAGAATGACGCAACAGATGGAACTTGGCGGCAACTTCTCGTTCCCGCGAACCTCGATGAGCGTGCAACGTATGGGCTACGGCGCCATGCAACTTGCCGGTCCGCAAGTGTGGGGACCACCCCGTGATGTGGACGCGGCCATAGCGGTGCTGCGCGAGGCAGTCGCCTCGGGCGTGAACCATATCGACACCAGCGACTATTACGGCCCGCATGTGACCAATCAGATTATCAAGCGCGCGCTGTATCCCTATCCAGACGGTCTGGTGATCGTTACCAAAGTTGGCGCGCGCCGGGGTGAAGACAAGTCATGGCTACCTGCTCTGTCGCGCCAGGAAGTGATGGATGCGGTTCACGACAATTTGCGCAACCTCGGCCTCGAAAGCCTGGATGTGGTCAACCTGCGGGTAGGAGGATTCACGGAGCCCACCGCGGGATCGATCAAACAACCGCTGACCGTGCTGGCTGAACTCAAGCGTCAGGGGCTGATTCGTCAGGTCGGTCTGAGCAATGTCACCCCCGAGCAGTTGGCGGAAGGTCAGGCGATTACCGACATCGTCTGCGTGCAGAACTTCTACAACGTGGCCAACCGGAACAACGATGGTTTGATCGACGACCTCGCCCCGCAAGGCATCGCGTATGTACCGTTCTTCCCGCTGGGAGGGTTCACTCCGCTGCAGTCGTCGGTGCTCGACGCGACAGCGGAATCACTGGGGGCCACTCCGATGCAGCTTGCGCTGGCGTGGCTTTTGCAACGTTCGCCGAATATCGTGCTGATTCCGGGCACATCTTCGGTTGCGCATCTGCGCGAGAATCTTGCAGCCGCTGAACTCAAGCTGCCTGGTGCGGTCGTCGAACGGCTTGACGCAATCGGAAGATCCAACAGGAACACGAAACTTACGACTAACTGACACAAAATATTTGAGCAACAGAAGGAGAATGAAATGCGTGTTTTCTTAACAGGTGCTACAGGCTTCATTGGTACGGCAGTTGTTCGGGAACTACTTACAGCGGGACACCAGGTGGTGGGAATGGCGCGCTCAGATGCGGGCGCCAAGTCTCTCATCGATGCTGGTGCGCAGGTGCATCGAGGCGATCTTGAGGACCTGGAAAGCTTGCGTAGTGGAGCAGCCAATGCCGACGGCGTGATTCACGCGGCCTTTAACCACGACTTCTCGAAATTTGCGGAAAACAGCGAGATGGACAAGCGAGCCATCGAGGTCCTCGGCTCCGCGCTCGCGGGCTCTGACCGCCCCTTGGTCGTGACCGCCGGGGCCGCGATGGTTGCACCGGGACGCGTCGCGACTGAAGACGACGTGCCCGTTTCCATCCCCTCGTTTCCCCGAGTTTCGGAGGAGACAGCCGCTTCGGTAGCTGCGCGGGGCGTGCGTGCGTCGGTGGTGCGCCTCCCGCAGGTACATGACAAAGTCAAGCAAGGTTTGGTTACCTTCATGATCGCTCTGGCTCGCGAGAAAGGTGTCTCGGCGTACGTCGGCGATGGGCGCAACCGCTGGCCTGCGGTGCACGTGCTTGATGCTGCCCAACTCTACAGGCTGGCACTGGAGAAGGGTTCCGCAGGAGCCCGGTATCACGCGATCGCCGAAGAGGGCGTGCCGCTGCGGGAGATCGCAGAGGCCATCGGCCGGGGATTGAACCTGCCGGTCGTCGCCAAATCCCCGGAGGAAGCAGCCCAGCATTTTGGCTTCCTCGGGTTCTTCGTGGGCGCCGACATCCCGGCCTCCAGCGCCTTGACGCAGAAGCGGTTGGGATGGCGCCCAACCAAACAGCCAGGAATGATTGCCGATCTCGACCATATGCGGTATGTCGAAGCCGCCTGAGCTGACTGCGGCCTGCGGCGCCCTGGCGCCGCGGGCACTTCTGGGACGAGAGGAGTTCCCCATCGTCTTTGCCCGTTCATGCCAATTGCAGGGCGACTTGAGCGATAAACGCTATACATACAAGTCAGCCAGCGTTCAGGAAAGTGTTCACTCCAACAGGTACGATCCTTTGGAATGTCATTTGATGAAAACAGGACTTTTCGTGAGAGTACCTGATACCCGCAGCCACTGCCCAGAAACAGAAAAGCCACGTGGTTTCCCCCAGGGAAACCGCACTCACATCACTTGTCCATTCCCTAACTTCCAGAAGAAACCAGCATGCCCCTATGGGCCGGGCGGGGGGCATAAGAAACCACACCTTACCCGCTAAACCAAAAGAATCTAAAGATTTCATTATCCTCTGTGAAAAGGGAAAACCAGGGGATCCCCCCAAGAACCACCTGACCAGCAAAGCTTCCCCTCAGGGACCAGCCTGCAGAACTTAAGTCCTACCCACTCCCATCCCCCTCTGCATCTCCCACTTTCCTACCCAGCTCCACGGCAGTAACTGTGCAAACTTGGCAACCGGAAAACAGCGATTCGGGGTCGAATTCTGGATGACTATCCAGTAATAGCCGCTGCATCCGACCCCTGCTCCAGCCGGACTAAGGTCGAATTGGGCCCCAGGACCGCATGAATGGCGGCGATTACAGCTCCAGCGAGAGAAACTCCGGCAGTAGTTTTCAAACCTGGCATCGCTTCGCGCCGAGGTACACTGCACGACCTGCGCCTCATGGCGCAGCAGCGTGGCTATGACCTGGTCGGCGAGTATACAGACCGGATCACCGGCACCAAAGCCAAGCGCCCGGGTCTCGATGATCTTCTGCGGGATGCCCGCCGCGGCTGCTTCGACGTTGTACTGGTCTGGGCCAGCGATAGGCTGGCCCGCTCCGTCCGCCACTTCCTGGAAGTCCTGGATGAACTGAGTCATCTGGGCATCGAGTACGTGTCCTTTCGCGAAAACATCGACACCGGCGGCCCGCTGGGGCGGGCCGTGGTCATCATCATCGGCGCCATTGCCGAGTTGGAACGCAACCTGATCGTGGAAAGGGTCCGGGCCGGTATGCGCCGGGCCAAACTGGAAGGCCGGCAAATCGGCCGTAAACCGCTGGACGTCGATCGCGATGCGGTGCTGCGCCACCGCGCCCGTGGCCAAAGCCTCACCCAGATCGCCCAGAGTTTTCAGATCTCGCGGGCCAGTGTGAGCCGCCTGGTGAAACAGGCCAAGGAGGAATGCTATGAACCAAGACAACTCGCGTCTTGAGCTGGGCCGCCGGCTGTTGGCCGCACTTCTCAGCTACCACTATGGGAACATCGGCATGGATTACACGCTGAAGCGCTATGTTCCGGAAACCATCGACCCTTCCTAGGGCGATCTGGCCTGGGGCTTGTTGGAAGGCATCTCCTACCAGGTCACCGCGCTGGTCAACCCCAACCAGACCAATTAATCGCCCGTTCAAAAGGGGTGCCGCCCGGCACCCCTTTAAACTCTTGATTCCACACACCTGAAAATCACGTTTTCGGCCGTCTCAAAACGTATGGGTTAAGATCTCCTCAACGGGCATTCCACGGCTTGCCCAATTACCCTCCGAATCGGCCTCTTTGAGTGCTTGAATGTTGCACGCAGAGCCGGCGCGGGCTACTGGCCCACAGACAGAAGGATTCGGGCAGGCGCTCGTGCGAGCGGTATAGTTAGCGTGTTCGAACTGCCCAACCGAGTATCAAGAGACCGCTTGCTGCGATCCAGCTTCCAGCGACGCAGACGGCAATTCGGGCCCAAGCGCGAGTTGATTTGCGACATCGAGAAACCTGCAGCCGGTGAGTTCGTCATCGTTTGCCTCTGGCTGACCCAGGCGGCAAGATGAACATCGAGCGATCGGCTTCGGGCGGGATGCCTGGCACCGGCGGGGTGACGTCGATCGTCAAGGATTCCCGCGTAGCGCCTACGGCTAGAAATCCTGTGAAGCCCACTTTAGTCCCGATGGCCGAGTATGGTACATCCCAATCTGGCGGGAAGACTCCCCCAGCAGTTATAGGAATGCCGCCCGAACTGCATCACCACGTGATGTGACGTACGTCACCGCCAAGAGGTTCAGGCGGAAGCGATACTCCCTGCCTATTGATCTCAGGTGTGGCAAAGAAGGCGTCTGTTATTATCATGGTCAAAATTGGTGAGGAGGACAGTCATGCAATGGCATGCAGTCCGCACGGTTCGCCAGTCCCTCCTGTTGCTCGCCCTTGGGGCGACGCTCTTGTCGGCCAGCAACAGCTTTGCTATTCCAGCGTTTTCCCGCATGTACGGCACAAGTTGCAGTACCTGTCACGTTGACTTTCCCAAGCTGAACGATTTCGGAAAGGCATTCAAGGACGCTGGCTTCAAGTTCCCCAAAGACGACGAGTCGATGATCAAGATTCCGCCGGTCATGCTGGGAGCGCCGGCCAACGCGGAACTGTGGCCCAAGGCCGTCTGGCCGGGCGTCATACCGGGTCTCCCGCCCATCGGCCTGCGCTACAACCAGTACTTTCAATACACGGGGACCAGCAGCTCGAAGTTCAATCAGTTGCTGCCGCCTGGAACAGTGGCGCCGTATACTCCGACCACTGATTTCCAGACTGGGCTATTCAGCATCTTTACCGCCGGCAATTTCGGCAGTGACATGGCATTTTGGGTGGACGACGACATCAGTGTCAGCGGCGCCAACGCCAACGGCGGACTGGGCGATGCCTATCTCAAGTTCGTCAATGTCGGCCGGTTCCTGAAACTGCCCCAGAACTTGCTGAGTCTGCGCGTTGGCCAGTTTGAATTGGAGCTGCCGTTCACGCAAGCCCGCAGTCTCTGGATCAGTCCCTACGACATCTACACCCAGGCCAATATTGGAGCCGTGAATCCGGCCTTTCCGCAGCAGTTCGTCAATAACCAATTCACCATGGCGGATGCGGGCAAGGGTGTTGAGTTGAGCGGAGGACTGCATACTGGCGGCTATTACTACTCGCTCGCCTTCATCGACCAGAACACCAGTGGATTCGGACAGGACGCTAACTCGGGCATCCCTTATGTTCCCCAGGCCACTGGCAGCAATAATGGCGGGCTGGGCGTGGCTTCGGATGCGAACTTCAAGGACCTCTACGCCTCCTTCAGTTACCGGTTTAACCTAGAGCGCGACAAGGAAAGCCGTAACGCCATCCAGGCAGCAGGCCCCACCGGACCGCGCGATCACACGTATTTGAATCTTGGCAGCTATTACTTCTATGGACGCTCGGTGCAGCGGCTATCGGGGGCCACCCTCGATGGCGTGCCGACCGTCATTACCGCGCGCGAACCGTTTTACCGGGTCGGCGGCAACATGACCTTCAACTACCACTGCTGCCTGCAGTTCAATGCCCTGTACATGTACGGGCACGACAACAACTTGCTGCCGGTCGACGCCAATGGCGTACTGGTTCCTTTGCCGATAGCAGGTACCACGGCGCCCGTCGGTTTCATTTCCGGTCGGGCGGCCACATTCAGCGGGGGTTTCGTCAACGTCGAATGGCTCGCTTATCCCTGGATGATGGTCCTGATGCGCTATGACGCCGTAAACTCCAATTCAGACTATGTGAACGGCCTGACGGCTGGAGGGTTCACCGGCTCCCCCTTCAATGGGGCAGCCAGTGTAACCCGGAGCCGGATTACTCCGGGGGTGCAGTTCCTGATGCACGCCAACATCAAGGCATCGTTTGAGTACCAGTTCCGTCCGTCGCAGTCGGTCATATTCGGGACAAGCCCCGTCACCGGTCTCCCGGTGGCTCTCAACCCGTTCCACACCAATACCGCTGTGGCAGGTTTAGAATTCGTGTATTAAGCAGCACAACCAACGAAAGGACTATTCATGAAGCGCAGTTTTCTACTCACGGTGTTATTGGTTATCGCATTGGCAGCTACCGCTGTCGCCGGCACCATCGAAGGCAAAGTATCAACCGGAAAGTCTATCGTCTATGTTGACACCATCTCGGGCAAGACCTTCCCTGCCCCCTCGCAGCAGCCCATCATGGACCAGAAGGGCCTGGTGTTCAGTCCGCACGTCATGGTCGTTCAGGTAGGCACCACGGTCGAGTTTTTGAATAGCGACAACGTGCAGCACAACGTGTTCTGGCCCTCGATCAGCGGGAACAAGAAACTAGGCCATAACCTCGGGACTTGGCCCAAGGGTGACAAGCGTCCCTTCAAATTCGATAACCCCGGCCTGGTGTCGTTGCTATGCAACGTGCATCCAGAGATGGCAGGCTACATCGTTGTCAGCCCGACGCCGTATTTCGCCGAAACCGACGCGAGCGGAAATTACAAAATCGAGAACGTGCCCGACGGCAAATACAACGTGGTCGCCTGGCATGAAGGGATGAAGCTGCAGAGCAAGTCGGTCGATGTCGCCGGTACAGGCAAGGCCGACTTTACCCTCTCGAAATAAACGCGATGAAGGGCGGGCACAGCCTGCCCTTTTCCCATCGCAGCGCGCTCACCTCGTCTCCACAGAGGGCTGATGCAGATTCGCTTTGCTAATAAGAAGGTCGATCGGGAATGGCTGAACACCAATTTTCCCTGCATGATGGCTTGTCCCGCGCATACCAATGCAGGCCGATATGTGACGCTAATCGCGGAGGGGCACTTCGAAGAGGCCTACCGTGTTGCCCGCGATCCCAATCCCATGGCGAGCATCTGCGGGCGCGTCTGTGCTCATCCCTGCGAGACCGCCTGCCGCCGCGGCGAAATTGACCGCCCAATTTCCATTCGTGCACTAAAGCGGTTCCTGACCGAGAGACACGGTCCGGAATCGCGTCACCCGGTTGCGCCCAGTACGCATCCGGTCGGAAAACTTCCTTTCAAGGTCGCAGTGATAGGCGGAGGTCCGGTTGGCCTCTCCGCCGCGCACGACCTTGCCTTGATGGGCTACTCGGTGACAATCTTCGAGGCGTCACCGGTCGCTGGAGGAATGCTGTACCTCGGAATTCCGGAGTATCGCCTGCCGCGAAGTGTTGTAGAGGCCCAGGTACGCGAGATCTTGGAGACGGGTGACATCACTCTGCGCCTCAACGCCGCCGCCGGGCGGGACTTCACCGTGGGCGAGCTCAAGCGCCAGGGCTTTGATGCCGTTCTGATCGCAGTTGGCGCGCATCGCAGCCGCGACCTCTCGATCCCGGGAGTTGATCTCGATGGCGTGCATCGCGGCATTGAGTTTCTGCTCAACGTCAATCTGGGCTACAAGTTCACCATCGGAAAGAAGGTCATCGTCATCGGCGGCGGCAACGTTGCCATGGATGTTGCCCGCTCGGCCGCGCGCGAAGTGCTGCGGCAGCATGATTCGCCCGGCGACATCACGCCCTCTGAAGAAAATGTGCAAACCGTCGCAGCGCACGAAATGATGGACATCTCGCTGTCGGCTTTGCGCATGGGCGCTAGCGAGGTCGGCCTCGTGTGCCTTGAACAGCGCCACGAAATGCCTGCCTCGTTGGAGGAAATCGAAGAGGCAGAGACCGAAGGCATCGTTATGCACCCGGGTTTTGGGCCCAAGCAGGTGCTCGGGCGTGACGGCAAAGTCGTTGGCCTGGAATGCCTCAAGACCAAACATGTCTTCGATGAGAACCATCGATTCAACCCCGCGTTCTACGAGAACAGCGATACCCAGTTTGAGTGCGACACCATTATTCTTTCCATTGGGCAGGCCCCCAACCTCGAGTTTCTACGGCCTGAGGATGGCGTGCTGATCTCGCCTCGCGGTCTGATCAACGTAAATCGCGACACTTTGATGACCTCGGCCCAAGGGGTATTTGCCGGCGGCGATTGCGCATTCGGTCCGCGCCTGATCATTGACAGTGTGGGCGACGGAAAGCGCGCCGCGGTCGGCATCGATGAGTACCTTCGCGGTACCAAGCATCCCGAACCGCAGATTGAAGTGCAAGTCCTTGACCGCTGGCAAATGGCAGTGGATTACATGAATATCCACCGCCAGCCGATTCCCATGCTGCCGCTCGATCGACGGACCGGCATGACCGAGGTCGAACTGGTCTACACCGAGCAGGAAGCCATGGCCGAGGCGCAACGCTGCCTCAAATGCTACGTCAACACCATTCTTGAGGGTAACGAACAAGACGGCACCGACTGCGTGCTGTGCGGCGGTTGCGTGGACGTTTGTCCCGAAAACTGCCTCGAATTGGTGCCGCTTGACCGGATTCAGTTCGAGCCCAACAGCATTGATACCATCGCGGACCATCCCGAGTGGTTCAACTTCGCATTGCACGACATACAACCGGCGGAACTGGGCAGCATCACCGGAACTGCGATGTTGAAGGACGAGACCCGCTGCATTCGCTGTGGTCTGTGCGCTCTGCGCTGTCCGGCCAACACCATCACCATGGAGTCTTATAACTTCGTGCCGACCGAGCCGACCGGCCTGATTACGATTCAGAGCTTTGATGGGCCCAAGACCCAGGCTACGGCGCCTGCGAAATGATGACACTGAGGATTTATGCCTGAGGAACCGAAACCTGTGGCCTCGCCCGACGACCCCGATGAGATGAGCCGGCGGAGCTTTTTCGTCAAAGTTGGAGTGGGCGCCGTTACCGTAGCCGCCCTGGGCACCGCTGCTTTCTCTTTTGAGTATTTGTCCCCGAATGTGCTGTATGAACCGTCGCCCATCGTGGATGCAGGACGGCCCGATCGCTATGCGCCGGAATCGGTTACCCTCGATCCTCAGACCGCGATCTACATAGTGCGCACGGCGGAAGGGTTCTTCGCGCTGTCGGCCATCTGCACTCATCTGGGTTGTATGACGGCATATAAGCCTGACCTCGGCATCATCGCCTGCCCTTGCCACGGCAGCAAGTTCAACAAGGATGGGGTAAAGATCGCAGGTCCCGCGCCGCGACCGCTTCCCTGGCTGCGCATGTGGCTGAGCGACGATGGCAATTTAATGGTTGACCGCTCCAGCGCCGTCGCCATCAAGCAACTGGTGAGGGTCTAGCTGTGGCCAACAACGCCAATCGCCTGGTTGATCAAGTCCGCGAAAATCGCATATGGCGCTCCATCTTTCGCAGCGGCAGCGGTGAGAGCAACCTGCGCCGGGCATTGTTTGTGCAGCAAAACGTCTTTCTGCACCTGTTCTCGGTCAAGGCCCGCAAGCGCACTCTCGAGTTCCAGGCGACTTGGTTTCTGGGTGCGCTGACGTTCGGGACGTTTCTCATCCTTGTAATCACCGGCATACTGCTGATGCTGTATTACCACCCCTCGGTCCCGCAGGCCTACGCCGACATGAAAGACCTGCAGTACGTGGTGTCGTCGGGCGTATTTCTGCGCAACCTGCATCGCTGGTCTGCCCACGCCATGGTTTTTTTGGTGTTCGCGCACATGTTCAAAGTGTTTTATCGCGGGGCCTATCGGCCACCGCGCGAGTTCAACTGGGTGATTGGCGTGGTGCTGCTTCTAGTGACCCTGCTGCTGAGTTATACCGGCTACCTGCTGCCCTGGGACCAACTGGCTTACTGGGCGGTGACGGTCGGAAGCAACATTGCCTCGGCGGTGCCTGTGATCGGCGCCAGGATGCGCTTCCTGATGCTGGGCGGAACCGCCGTGAACGCCAATGCGCTGCTGCGTTTCTACGTATTGCACTGCGTGATTCTGCCCTTCACCGCGGTCCTATTAATCGCCATTCACTTCTGGCGAATCCGTAAGGATGGCGGAATCTATCCCGGTGAATCTTCGGCTGAAGGAGACACGAAGTGAGCGATCCCAAAGATTTTGTCGCGGTCGTCGACTCCGATGCACGTAAGACACCCCGGCGCATAGCCTTCATTACCAAGCGGACTTCGCCGCAGGTGCACGTGAAGGACGAAGAGCGGGTGATGACCTATCCCGAAGTCTTCTTCCGCACCGCCGTCGCCATTGAGGTACTGGCAATAATACTGGTCGTCATATCGCTGCGTTGGAACGCGCCGTTGGAGGGCCTAGCTGATCCCATGCACACGCCCAATCCGGCAAAGGCGCCGTGGTACTTCCTCGGTCTTCAGGAATTGCTGCACTACTTCCCGCCGGTCGTGGCAGGCGTTCTCATACCTGGTCTGGTGGTGATGGCACTGATCATCATTCCCTATTTCAATATCAACGTGGAAGCCGAAGGCTTGTGGTTGCGCGACAAAGCCAGGCGCCTGCGAATCTTCGCTATCGTGGTGGTCGTCTTCTGTATTTTCCTGGCAGTGTTCGATGTCTGGGTGGCTCTGGTTCCTACCCTTATCGTCGCCGCATTCATGCTGCTGGCCGCGCAGACCGATCCCCAGACAACTCGAGGATTCCGCGGATGGCTGGCCCGCAAACCGCTGTCGTTCTGGATCATGACTTGGTTCTTGTTCGAACTGGTGGTGCTGACTGCCGTTGGCACTTTCTTCCGCGGCCCGGGATGGTCCTGGGTACTGCCTTGGAGGACCTAGGTGGCGCTTAAGGACAATTCGGTGTGGCGGTTTTTCTTTGGCGACAGCGCCCGCGCCTTTGGATCGGCAAGTGTCATTCTGCTGGTGTTGCTGGCCGTAGCGCCCGCCAAGAACCATTTCAGCGAGTGGCGTCATTATCAGAAGCAATACTTGCATCTCATTCGCGGGCGCGCCGATGCGGTCACCCTCGAACGGCACTTCCAGAGCGGCATTCAGCAAATATGGATACCCGAGCAGCAGGTGACCGATCGCTGTACCACCTGCCATCTGGGGATGAAAGAAGCCAGCCTTGCAGACGTCTATTCAGTCGCATTCCGCAAGCATCCGGTGGTCCCGCATTCGCTGACAGAGTTTGGTTGCACGACCTGCCATCGCGGACAGGGCGCCGCGACCACAATGGAGGAGGCGCACAGCGCCACGGAACAATGGGAGCAACCGCTGCTGCCCGCCAAATACATCGAGGCAGGCTGCGGGCAATGTCACCTGGAAAATCAAACCGGCACGCCGATTTTGAACCAGGGGCGGCAACTGATCTCCGCCTACGGCTGTACCCACTGTCACACCATCAAGCAGGCGGATGGGACATTCATCACTCCCGACGACGATCCGCCCTCGCTGAAGCACATCGCCGACAAGACTACGCGCGAGTGGATTTACGCCTGGATCAAAGATCCCCAAGGCTATGCCGGCACGGCAACCATGCCGAACTACCACCTGAGTGACGACGATGCCCGCGACATTTCGGCATTTGTCCTGGCGCAAAGCACGCCACTCCAGCCGCCGCTTCAGCCGGTGCAGGCTGAAACCAAGGCGCCCGACCCGGCCGCGGGCACCTCTTTGTATGGGCAATCGTTTTGCGCCTCCTGCCATGCCATGCAGAACGCTGCCGGCTTGATGGTCGGAGGCAATGTCGGGCCCGAACTGACCGGCATCGGTACGAAAGCCAAACCGGAGTGGCTCCAGGATTGGGTGGCCAACGCTAATCACTACGATCCCGGCACTATGATGCCGCACTACCGCTTCGATGCTGCTCAAGTGGCTACGCTGACCGGATTCCTGGAGTCGAAAACGGAGCCGGATTTCATCGCCAATGTCCATCTTGACGCGGCTACGCCGGAGCAGATCGAACACGGAAAGCGTTTGGTGGTGGAGGATGGCTGCGCCAGTTGCCACGAGATCAACGGCATCAAGAAGCCCGAAAATTTTGCGCCTGAGCTTAGCCGCATCGGCAGCAAGCCACTCAACCAACTAGTCTTCGTCGAAGGCGTCGAACACAGCCTGCCTGGCTATGTATCCGGTAAGGTGAGCAATCCGCGGGCTTTCGGGCCAGCGCTGAAGATGCCTCAGTTCAAGTTCACGCCGCAGCAGATTGATGCGGTCACTACAGCGCTGTTGGCGCTGACTGACCGGGCGCAGAGCCAGCCGCCCACCATGCGGATTGCCTCGCTACAGCAGACCAAGTATCAGCCCGCGGGAAATGCCGGACAGCTCATGCGCGACCTGCGATGTTTTACCTGCCACATGATTAACGGGCATGGTGGCGACATGGCCCCTGACCTCACATGGGAAGGAAGCGCGGTGCAGCGCGACTGGCTGACGCAGTTTCTGAAGAACCCGGAAACGCTGCGGCCGGCGCTGATCCGCCGCATGCCCAAGTTCAATCTCACCGACGCCGAAATCAACACCTTAACTGATTACATGATGACGGTGTACCAGACGCCGGAGTTCGACCGCGACTCGCTGCCGGTGTCGCAGTTCACCCCCGCGCAGGCGGAACAGGGGCGGCAGCTTTTCTATTCCAAATTTGCCTGCCAGTCCTGCCACATAGCTGATTACAAAAACGACAAAGGCTACATTGGTCCGGCATTGGCTGCCACCGGCAAGCGGTTTAATGCGGCGTGGGTTTATCACTGGTTGAAAGACCCACAGGCCCTGCGTCCGGGGACCATTGAGCCCAACCAGCACATGACCGACGACGAAGCGCGCTCATTGACCGCGTTCCTGATGTCGCTCAAGTCAGGCGGGGCACAGGAGGCGATGAAGAAATGAAACCTGGATTCATCGCGATTTGTCTCACTACGCTACTGATTGCCGGGTGCGCTCGCAAGAGCAACCAGCCTGCTCCTCTGCAATCCACTGCCACCGGAACTGCCATTGTCGAGTCCAGCGGCGGCAAGCAGATTGGTTATGCCGGAATGCTGCTGGACCAACCAGTCGTGGTGCAGGTGAACGACGCCTCGGGAAATGGTATCGCCGGCGCGGCGGTGTATTTCAGCGGGCCAGCAGGCTCCAGTTTTACCCCGGCGGCAGCGCTGACCGACTCCAGCGGACAGGTCACCAGTACGGTGCAACTTGGCCAACCAGCTGGCCGCTACAAGCTCAACGCCAGCACGCGCGATGCCTCGGGAAAAACCATCGGCCTGACGATTGACGAGATTGCACTGGGCTATCAGCAGACGGTTGGAGCGCAACTCAATGCGCAGTACTGCGTCCGCTGCCACGATCCCGAATCCACACCGCAACGGGTCTCAAACATGGACAACCTCTCGGTTAAGCCACATCCGTTCACCGAAGGCGACACGCTCAACAAAATGAGCGATGCCGACCTGATTGCAATCGTCAGCCACGGCGGTCCCGCCTTGAACAAATCGCCGTTGATGCCGCCCTGGGGATACACGCTTTCCAAGAGCGACATAACCGCGCTTGTGTCATACATCCGCGCGGTGGCGGATCCACCCTACGAGGCTGGCGGCCTTGTATACGCTCAGAAATAACTGAGTTGACCCCATCCGCGTCAAATACGAAACTGCCGTAATAAAGTTTGTACAAGGCAGCGCTCATTGGCTGCCTCCGGCAGTCGCAGCAATGGCGGGACTGTGGGGCTGGTGGCAGGTGTCGCTGGGTGCCCCGCCAGAGTGTTCGGCACACGACCTAGGGAAAGGTCTTCGGCTTGGCTAGGTTTGCCTCATCAACGAATACAAAGCACGGCGCTGTCAAATTGTGCCGGCTGCGCCGAGGCAGGATCGTCGGCGTCGGTCGCAAGCGGCCCGTGACAAGACTCGCAGGCAACTTGCTTATGCACGCCCTAGCTGTTCACTTCGAGAATGTCGGGCAGCATGACAGCCTTTCACACAACCTGGCCATGCGCTAGGGGTTTCTGCTCGACTCGGGCTCACAGGTAGGTGTGATTGCGGTCACTGCGTGGCTGGGCGCAGCCTGTCATAAAGGTTCGCATCATGAGGGTGGGCGCGCAATACCTAATCTTGGAAGCGCCGGATGTTCCCAGGGTCTGTCTTGGCGAGATGGCGTGAAGAAGCATCTTCCCGACATTCTGTTTCGCGAGGACGGCGACAATGCCGGGGTCCTGCTGGTCGGTGGCACAGTGTGTATGAGGATGAACAGACTACCCGCGCTGGATAGACTGTTTGGCAGTGGATCAGTGCTGGGTTGCCATCCAGTTTTACCGGGCGGCTTTACACTCTGACCGAGGCAGCGATTAGCGAAGCTGAGGTGGTGCACGTGGCGCAAGGAGATTTTCTCCGTCTGATGCTCGAACGGCCGGACCTATGCCGCGAAGCCACAGAGATGTGGGACGGGAAATGACCTTCATCCAGTCGGCGATGGCGGAGCGTCGAAGGCAGACCGCCTCCGCGAGAAACTGTGGCGGTGATGTATCGGTCGTGTAGAAGAGTCCGCTTTCAGACACTCCCACCATTCGAATGACGCATAGCGAGGGAGATATGGTCTACTTAAAAAGCCTTGTTGCTGGAACTGTGGCCGTAGCCATGGCTATTGCCCTATCACCAGTCTTAATGGGCATCTATTTCTACAGTGTTTACAGGCCAGGAGCAGGTGAGGCGAGTGGCTGGGACCCGACTTCCTTTGTGAAGCAGCCACTGATTTGGGCTATAAGCGGTCTAATATTTGTGGCTGGATTTCTCTGGGAATTTCGACGAGCACATCCGAAGTAGTCCCTACTCAGCGAGCCAGAGACCGCCTTCTGGGAAATGTGCGGGCACGACTATGTGATCTCAAGGCTGTGGTCGGCCCGAAATCTTGCGTTATTGGGCAGCGCTGCGAGGTCTAGGCTGACGCCGCGAAATCTGGAACTTGCGCAGTGAATTTTTCGGGGTAATTGGGCAAGCCGTGGAATGCCCGTTGAGCAGCTCACAACCCATGGATTATGTGCAATCGGTCGATGTTGAACTGCCGCGTAGGTCTGGCTGACGGCCGATCAGCCATTTTTTGTTCAATCAAACTGAATTTCCGTAGTTGATGCCGTATGCGTGCGTCAGTTGTGTGCCTCTGTGCGAGCCAAGGAGGAAATCTCTATGGCTCGCAAAGTTGGCCAAATCATCGCGCGAGGCGATCGCAGATGGCTCATCCGAGTCTATCTCGGCCGCGACCACGAAACTAACAAACGCAACTATCACAACCGAACGATCCACGGCAGCATGAGGGAAGCTCAATCGTATCTGACAAGAAAGCTGCGAGAGCGTGACTTGGGCCGCGATCTGGAAGGGGCCAAGATCACGCTGAACGAGTACCTTGACCGATGGCTTGAGACGGCCGTACTACCAAGAGTACGTCCGAAAACCTTCCAAGATTATCAAGGCATGTTGCATCGGTACGTCCGACCCATTCTCGGTGAACGAGTTCTGGCCGGACTCCGACCTCTAGATCTTCAAGCCATGTATCAGCAGATGACCGAACGGGGCCTCTCCGCTCGGACGGTCCGTTACGCGCATGTCGTGGTGAAATCTGCGATGCAACAGGCCGTGCGGTGGCGCTTGTTTCTCGAGAATCCCGCCGATGGGCTCAAAGTACCACAACAGCAACGAAACGAAATGCGGTCTCTAGCCGTCGATCAGGCGAGGATGTTGCTCAAGGCCGTAGAGGGCACGAGGTATGGGCCAGTACTCGCCGTCGCGCTTACGACTGGCATGCGCCCGAGTGAATACCTGGGTCTTAAATGGCAAGACATCGACTGGGCACGACAGACGATTAGCGTCGTTCGCAGCATCCAGAGACTGAATGGTAAATGGTGCTTCTCAGATACCAAGCGTCCGAGAAGTCGTCGTCCAATCAAGCTGCAGAGCTGGATTGTTGCCCTTCTTCGTGATCTGCAGACGAAAGCGAGTGCGCGGGATTTGTATCCAGAGGCCCACGACCTAGTCTTCAGAACGCCCTCAGGACAGCCAATCAATGCCGATTATCTCGCGAAGCAGTTCAGGTCGATACTCGACCTCGCGGGTGTGCCCAGAATGAGGCTCTATGATTTGCGCCATTCGGCGGCCACCATCGCGTTGGCAGCCGGAGTGTCGCCGAAAGTTGTTTCTGAGCAACTCGGACATGCCAGCACGGCCTTCACGTTGGACACTTATGCTCACGTGCTTCCACACATGCAGGACGAGGCTGCCGCAAGAGTAGAGGCTATGCTCTTTCGACAGACTGCGTGACGAATCGTTAAGGACTAAGAGTTCGGCACCCGATCGAGCACAAGGCAATAACAATCGATGTATTCGGGTGCCGAGATTTTATTAGCGAATCCGGTGGTTTCGGGGTCGCTTTCCCAGTTTTCGGATGGCCGACAATTCGGGAGTTGATGGCGATGAGCCAGTTTCTCGGTACGAATCCCAAGCGCACCCGAGCCAGATGAGCGGTTAGGGCGTTATACGGCCAGATGAAAAGCATTCGTAAACAGTGCTCGACTTAACAGGAGTAGTCTCGCCCAAGGCCGTTTTTGGTCAAATACTATTGCGTTAAGGCGGACTCGCCGCCACATCGAAACTGCACAACCTATTCTGATCTCCCTGTCACGAGCTCAGACGGCAACGAGGAAGGGGCTTCAGGGTGTGAAATCATAGGTGCTCGGATGTCAAGAAATTGGACCAAGTCCTTCGAGAAAATCAGATCCAGAGTCCAATCGAAAGCGACTCTAAGTTTCTTTTCGAATCGCGGAAGCTTGCTCAAGTAGATAGTTCGCCACAGCCACCACGCCACGAATCCCGAAAAGTTGATTCCCAGGATGTTTGCCACACCGGTCCGCTGGCCAATCGCAGCGAGTTGGGCGAGCGTGGAAAAATCGAAGTCTTTCTTCTTAGAACCTCGAAGCGCCGCAGCGATGTTGTGCGCCACGATCCGGCCTTCGCGTAAAGCATGTTGGGCTGTTGGCGGGTGAAATTTCCCAGTTCGGCGATCCGGCACCGCCGCGCAATCGCCCAAGGCCCACACGCCCGGCCAATCCGGCAGCTCGAGGGATTCTTTGACGAGCAATCGACCGCGCTCTTTTGCGCAGGGAATCGATTCGAGCAACGGATTTGGAGAGATCCCTGCAGTCCACACGAGCGTGTGAGTTGGAATTGTTGAGCCATCGCTCAGCCTCACGGTGTCACCAGAAAAATCCACGACCTTTGTATTTAGCCGCACTTCCACTTTGCGGCTCGTTAGGGTTTTCTGCGCATACGCACTTAGTTTGTTTTCCAACTCGGGCAGAATGGCTGAACCGGGGTGAACAAGAACAACCCGCAGCATATCCTCGGTCAGACGAGGGTATGAACGCAGCGCTTTGCGAGCAAAGTCATTGATAGCACCTACCGTTTCAACTCCTGCGAAACCGGCACCTGCAACAACAAACGTCAGCAGCGGCTTATTCACCCTGCAACATTCGCCGTCGGCTTCCTCCAGGTGGGCGATTATGTGGTTCCTCAATCGCATCGCATCCCCAAGAGATTTCATTGTCAGCGCATGCTCCTCCAGTCCCGGAATACCGTAGAGGTTTGTTATTGAGCCCAAGCCGATGACAAGGAAATCAAACGAGAAGATGTGGGAATGACGATCAAAGCCATGGGAAACCGTAACGCTTCGTCGCTCGAGGTCAATTTTTTCGACCTCTCCGGCAAAGAAGTTGCCATGCCGCAGGACCTTGCGAACAGGATTGACAATCGTCGTGAGATCCAGGTCACTCGCTGCTACCTCATGAAGCATGGGAGTAAAGAGGAAGAAGTTATCGCGGTTGATAAGCATCACCTCGACCGCTGGATTACGAGCAAACGTCTTTTCCAGCTCCATCGCGACGGTCAGCCCTGCAAAGCCTCCGCCGAGAATAAGTATCCGTTTGGGTTGGAAATCTGCCATATTAGCTTGTCGCCACGAGGAATCCGTTTCCCTAACTAGGTCTGCTGGCTGGTCCTCGCGATATGACGGGGCTTGGGCGAAAAAGATGCGCAATAAATCCGTTTTAGTGAGGAATACGTATAACAATTGCGGCCGAGAGTAGCCGAAGGCTATGATAGCCGTCTAAGCATTGGATCGATGTTATCGGCATGAGCTTTAGTGACAGGGTCTCACCGGAGCAAGAGATTGATCCCTTCAAGATATTGCAGGGAGGCTTCGGATTCATTCCCAATCTACTGCATGCGCAGAGAGCGTTGCCTCGCGCGATTACCGCGCACGCGAGACTCGAAGAAGCGTTGTGTTTCCGTGACGGCGCCATTTCCCGCACCACTAAGCAACGAATCCTTCTAAACATTGCCGCCGACCGACGAGATCATTATTGCGTCGCTCTTAACGCCGCAATGTTGTCTTCCCTGGGCGTTCCAGAGGCTCAGATCGAAATTCTCGTGAGCGACTACCGGGACGCCGGCCTTTCAGCTTCCGACCAAGTCTTGATCGAGTTTTGTCGCAAGCTGAGCCGAGATAGTTCCTCTGTGCGCTTTGAGGACACCGAGGTATTGCGGAAACACGGATTCGATGACGAGGCCATCATCGAAGCGGTCGTCGTCGCAGCTTTGGGTGTTTACCGTTGCACCTTGTCCGCGGCGTTGGGGCCGGAAACTGATTGCAAGCCGCGAAATATGACGCCAAGAAACGTCTCAGGCGCGGCCGAGGCAACGCCTGCTGCTACAACGCTCCACGCTCAACGGAAAGCAAAGAGAAAGGGTCCATACGTTTCGGCTCCGTACTTAAGTCCAATCACGTTTACAGAATTTGCCATCGTTCAAAAGAGTCACGGCTTTATCCCGAACTTTTTCCGGGCTCAGACATTGCGCCCCGATTTACTCCAAGCTGAGCTGCACGCCGTAGGTTACATTCTGCTCCCAGAAGATCACCTGACTCGAGCACGGAAGGAATCCATTCTGTTGGTAGTTTCAGCGGCAAACCTCAACTCCTACTGTGTTGCGGTGCACTGCAACATGCTTCGCGGGTTGGGTCTCTCAGCCGAGGAAGCGGACCAGATAGCGGTCGACCATCATTTGTCCAATCTCTCCGCCGCCGACATAGCGTTACTCGATTTCGCTGTCAAACTGGGGACGCGCTATTCGGAGTTTTCTCGGGAGGATGCTGCGGCCTTACAGACCTTCGGGTTTACGGCGGAACAGATTCTGGAAAGCGTCGTGGTCACGGCGCTCAATAATTTCGCCAATACTATCCAAATGGGTCTCGGAATAGAGCCCGACTTTACACCCCCGTCAGTTTTTGAACATCGCAAGTTGAATCCTTCGGGCGCGGTGCCTACTCTCATGCCGCGAGAGGGCGCAGTGAATTTCGTTGAGACGGCTCAGGACGTGGACTCGGAGTTGGTCGCTGAGGCGCAAGACGGCAACCTGGAAGCTTTCGAAGAGCTGGCTCGCCGGCATACTCAGCTCATTTATCGAGCCCTGATCGCCATCTTAGGCGACGTCGCGGACGCTCAGGACGCGATGCAAGATACACTCTTAAGCGCGTTCAAACACATAGGCGGGTTTGAAGGCCGCTCGAAATTTTCCACTTGGCTAGTCAGTATCGCCAGGAATGCGGCGCTGCAGCGGTTGCGGTCCCGGCGATACGCTGAAAGCCTGGACGTAATCGACAATGACGAAGATCGTAATTTTCGCCCTCGACAGATAGCGTCCTGGCAGGAAAATCCCGAGCAGTACCATTCCAGGTTGGAAATGCGACAGCTCGTTGAACGTGGGCTACTGGACCTTCCGGCTAAGTACCGCATAGTAGTAATGCTGCGCGATGTCGAGCAGCTTTCAACGGAAGATGTCGCGCGCCAGTTGGGGCTGAGCGTCCCGGCGGTGAAAACCCGGCTGCTACGGGGCCGGCTCATGCTGCGAGAGTGGCTTGCGCCTTACATGACGAGGAGTTCCAAGGGAGTAGCCTAATGATAACATGTGAGGAATTCTTCGCTGAGTTCGGTGATTATCTGGAGAACCAGGTTTCGCCGGAGGTTCGCCAGGAACTTGAATTACATCTGTCGCAGTGTCGTGCTTGCCATGTGCTTTACGACTCCAGCCGGAAAACGATAAAGATCGTCTCTGAAAGCGATTCCTTCGAACTGCCACAAAAGGCTTTTGATCCGGTCATTGACCGTGTCATGTCGAAACTGCGAACCGACCGTAGCTAGCAGGTTGGAACCCGCTGTTACTATACATACAAGCGAGCCGTATTAACCCCTGTCTCAAATATTTCTGAGCGGAAAACTGCATCGCAAGGTACCCGTCTAACCGTCTAACCGCTCTATCTCTAAGCCATATACACATCCCCAGGCGCACAGAGTTGGTCCCTGCTTGCCTGAAAATTTTCATTTGTCCATGAAACCTTTGCGGCGCAAGTCTCTCCTATGACCCGTGAAAGGTGAGCGCCCCCGCGGTGCTCAAAAAATGGCAAGACACAAAGGAGAAAAATTATGGTTCGCGAAGCTAAGTTCGCTGCGGCGCTCGCTGCGCTGGCGATTGCATTTGTGTTGCAATCCTCGATTTATGGGCAGGACAACATGAAACAGGAAAACACTACAAAGACATTGGAGACCGGAACCTTCCACGGCAAAGTTCACCAGACTTCAGGACGCGCCACGATCTACCAGGAAGCAGACGGTAAGCTCCTGCTCCGCTTAACAGATTTCAAAACATCCAACGGACCCGACGTCCACGTGATTCTGGTTGCGGCAACAGATGCGGATGACAACGCCAACTTCCTGAAGAGCGATACGCAGCGAGTGGAACTGGGAAACCTAAAGGGCAACGAAGGCGACCAGAACTACGAGATTCCCGCCGGTACGGATCTCGGCAAGTTCCGAACTGTGTCGATCTATTGCGAGCGCTTCAACGCGAATTTTGGCGCTGCACCTCTGGAGAAGTTTTGAACCCTCAACGCTGACTGCAGGCTAATCGGGAAGCCGAAACTAGCCCGATCATTAGTTCTGAAGGAGGCCAATCATGAATGGCAGCGCGAGTGTGTGGCTCTCGAACAAGAAATGGATCTGGGCAGTTGTGGGCGTGCCGGTCCTCATAGTAGCGTGGTGGGTTTTTCGGCCCGAGAAACTGTGGATCAATCAGCGGGTCAATGAGCAGGCGCCTTTTGCTGCAACCAGCGATTCCCAACCTCTTTACACCGGGCTGCTGACGGGCAAAGCGCACCCGACCAGCGGGCGTGCGTCAATCTACCAGATGCCTGATGGCAAACGGTATCTCCGGTTAACCGACTTCACTACTTCAAATGGCCCAGACGTTCACGTCGTCCTTGCCAAAAGCGGCGACCAGGGCCTCACAAAAGACTTTGTAAAGGGCGAGTCGACCAGCGTCGAACTAGGTCCTCTCAAAGCGAATCAGGGAGATCAAAACTACGATCTTCCTGATTCCGTCGACTTGAAGAAATTCGATGCCGTTGTCATCTATTGTGAGCGGTTCCATGCGGTGTTTGGACTAGCCAGGCTGGAGCAATTCTGAGTTGTTCGTCAAGCTGTTTTTACGCGAGGCCAAAGAATTACTCAGAGAAACGTGACTACTATGACGCAAATCACATTTGATGGTCGGGCATTCAAAAGGAGGCACTATGAGGCTCACAGGGAAGAAAGCTCTTATTACCGGCGGCAACAGTGGCATCGGCTTGGCTACAGCCCGACTTTTCATCGCCGAGGGCGCACAGGTCGCCATTACCGGCCGCGACCAGAAGACTCTCGATGAGGCGGTTGCCGAACTCGGACCAAATGCGTGTGGCTACCGCATTGACATCACTGTCGCGGAAGATCGCAAACGGCTCTTCGCAGCCCTGACCAAAGATTTCGGGAAACTCGACATCGTCTTTGCCAATGCCGGCATTTCTGGGCGGACGCCTACCGGTTCGACTGACGAGGCCATTTTTGAGAACGTGATCCACACCAACCTGAATGGCGCTTTCTTTACAGTGAATTCAGCGGTGCCTCTGCTCAACGATAACGGCAGCATCATCCTTAATGGGTCGGTACACAACTATCTCGGCCAACCCGGCGTCGCCGCATATGCAGCCACGAAGGGCGGTGTCGTCTCGATGGCGCGTTCCATCGCCGCCGACCTTGCACCGCGCAACATTCGCGTGAACGTCGTCGCACCGGGCGCGATCAAGACTCCTATCTGGAAGCGCGGGCCGCGCGCCTCTATATCTGCAGATGAGTCCGCCAAGTTGGCGAAGTTCTTCTCGTCTGTTATTCCGCTGGGCCGTTGGGGCGAGCCGGAAGACGTTGCCAAAGCCGTGCTCTTCCTCGCGTCGGACGATTCCTCGTACGTCAATGCAGTCGAGCTGATGGTGGATGGCGGAGCCACTGGTGCCCCGTTTGGAGCACCCATTCTTCGCGGCTGACCGCACACATATATTGTTTAATCGGTTGGAACTAATTCAACCCGGGAGGGTAACTCAATGGAAGCAATTGGATTGTTAGTCACGCTGGAAGCCCGCCGAGGCAAGGAAGCCGATGCCGAGGCATTTCTAAAGTCAGCTCAGCCACTCGCACTGGATGAAAAAGCGACCTTGAAATGGTATGCGATCAAGCTCGGGCCGGGGAAGTTCGGCATCTTCGACACCTTTTCCGATGAGGCGGGCCGCAATGCTCACTTGAGTGGTGACATTGCGAAGGCATTGGGAGCGCGGGCCAGCGAATTATTTGCGGTTCCTCCGCAGATTGAAAAAGTGGAGATCCTTGCAAGCACACCCTTAAAGGGCTGAGTACGAGGTTTTAGCTGTTACAACAAAATGGCAATTAGTGGAGAAACGCTCCGTAGACTGGGGCCGGCAAGGAGAGGCGTACATGGCGAAGAAATTTCTGGTGACCGGGTCGACTGGCTCGACAGGAAGCAAAACGGTGAAGTTCCTAATCGATGCAGGAGCCGAGGTGCGAGCTTTTGTTCACAGAGAGGATGAGCGTTCGGCGGCTTTAGCTGCTCAGGGCGCCGAGATTGTGAGCGGAGATCTTCTGGACTTCGAAGCCGTTCGCGCGGCCCTCGAAGGCACGCAGGGCGCGTACTTTGTGTACCCGATCATGCCAGGTATCCTGCAGGCCACGGCGTACTTTGCTCAGGCTGCGAAGGAAGTCGGCATCGCGATAGTTGTGAACATGTCGCAAGTATCTGCGCGTCGAGAGGCGAAGAGTCACGCCGCCCAGGATCACTGGATTTCAGAGCAGATTTTTAACTGGTCAGGCGTTGCCACCACGCATCTGCGCCCCACACTTTTCGCTGAGTGGGCTCTCTATTGGACCGATCTGATCAAGGCAGGCACTTTGCGGCTGCCTTTTGGGACTGGAAGGCATGCACCGATCGCCGCGGAAGATCAGGCCCGAGTGATCGCGAAAGTTCTTCTCGCGCCTGACGAGCACAAAGGAAAGGTATACCCGCTCTACGGAGGGAAAGAGTACACCTTCGCCGAAATTGCCACCGAGATTGCTAAGGTCATAGGTAAGCCAGTGGGTTATGAGCAGGTAGATGCCTGGACCCTCAAGAAACTGGCTGCCAACACCCCGCGTCGGCACCACACAGACACCCTCTGGCAGCACTTTGCGGAGATTGCAAAAGACCACCAGAATGGAGTGTTTGCAGGAACAAAC
Source organism: uncultured Acidobacteriaceae bacterium (assembly GCA_963728805.1). Classification (GTDB taxonomy): domain Bacteria; phylum Acidobacteriota; class Terriglobia; order Terriglobales; family Acidobacteriaceae; genus Bog-257. The sequence continues at coordinate 1,683 of CAVSLE010000016.1, read as the reverse complement.
GATCTGGTTGAGAAGCTCGGGGGAAAACGGCCGATCGGGCTTCCCGAATTCCTCGAAGCCCACCGGAGCGCGTTCCTCTCTTAAGTTTGCGGACCAAGTTGTGCCGGCGGCCGACCTGCGCTATTTCGACGGCGGTCTTCGACGAGTACGCCAACGCGGTCGCCGAGGCGATCATCGAGGCGTTCTCCCGATACGACCGACCCATGATGCGGCCCTGCGGCTGCCTACCGGCAAGCCTCTGAGCAGCAAATCAACCCTGAGGAATGAGGACCAATCTTTATGAGTAAAGCATTTTCATCGCAAGCGACAAAGCGTGTCACGCTGGAGGCGGAGCCACTCGATGTATCGTCCCGTGCAGCCGAAGCCCAGTTTAGCGTGCCTACTACTTCCATCCACAAAGTCGAAGCTGATGGCGTCCGAGTGTTTTATCGGGCTGCCGGCGATCCTGCGGCGCCGGTAATTCTCTTGCTGCATGGATTCCCGGCCTCATCGTTCATGTTCCGCGAACTGATTCCCCGTCTGGCCAATCGTTACCGCGTGATCGCGCCGGATCTCCCCGGCTTCGGATTTACGGAGGTTCCGGCTGAACGAAAATATGTTTACTCGTTCGACGGATTGGCCACGACAATCGAGGCCTTCACGGAAGCACTCAAGATCAATCGCTATGCACTCTATGTGTTTGATTATGGCGCGCCAACCGGCTTCCGTTTGGCGATGGCCCACCCTGACCGAGTCACAGCTATCGTTTCACAAAACGGGAATGCTTATGAGGAAGGGCTTGGCGCTGCCTGGGATCCGATCCGGAAATACTGGGCCGTGCCCACAGCAGAAAACCGGGAGGTAATCCGGAAAAACGTTTTGACACTGGAAGGAACGCGGTGGCAGTACACGCACGGCGTAGCCGATCCCGACAGCATTGCGCCAGAGTCGTACACATTGGATGCGGCGCTGCTCGAACATCCGGGGAACAAGGAGATTCAGTTGGATTTGTTTCTGGACTACGCATCGAATGTGCAGCTCTATCCGAAATTTCAGGAATATTTTCGTCGATCGAAACCACCTTTGCTTGCGATCTGGGGCAAGAATGATCCCTTTTTCATTCCCGCGGGAGCACAGGCGTTTCGGCAAGACTTGCCGAACGCACAGGTCCAATTCCTCGATACAGGACATTTTGCAATAGAGACACACGTCGTAGAAATTGCGTTTGCCATGCAAGAGTTTCTGGAAGCAAATGGCATTGGGCGTAGCGGAGATGCGGCACTTTAAAAGCAATCAGGGCAGTGAACTGGTGCAAGCTGCCTGATGGCCCGTGTAGTATCGGCGAGCAGTTCCACATGGCTCCGCAACATCTGTTTCGCTCGGGTGCCGACTCATCCGCACAGATCGTCGGCCCTTAGGTGCCCGCCGCGATTGAGGGTTTTCCAACATTGCGCCACCGATGCTCAACGATCCGGGCTGGAGGAAACAACTCCGTGGTCCCACGTGGACAGACAAGGCATGCGGTTCGCTCGGGTGACCTAGCTGGTTTCTAGTCGCGTCACCGGCAAACCGGAAGTCATCGGCCGATGCGGCTCGGAATGTAACTCATCGATTGTCAAACGTCGATCCGCACTGGACGCTGGCCCCGACAGTTGTCTACAAGTCTTGTTCGGGGGAAGTCACTTGGACGTGTAGTCGGCAAAC
>CAVSLE010000015.1:0-38168 GCA_963728805.1 uncultured Acidobacteriaceae bacterium | reverse complement strand
ACATTGTCGTCGTCGCGATTGACGCTGGTGACGACGGCGAACTTCAGTCCCAGTTTCTCCACTGCTTCGGCGACGCGGCGAGGCTCTTCAAAATCGATTGGCTGCGGCCGGCCCTTCGGTACAGCGCAGAAGCCGCAACGCCGGGTGCACAGATTGCCCAGCAGCATGAAGGTCGCAGTGCGATGGTTCCAGCACTCGCCGATGTTGGGACAATGCGCCGACTCGCAGACGGTGTTCAACTCCAGCTTGCGCGCCAGCGTCTTGAGATTATGGTAATTCTCGCCCATGGGCGCGCGCGCCTTCAGCCATTCCGGCTTGGGAGTTGGTCGGCGCGGACCAATCTCGATCTGGATCAACTCAGGAGCGGTAGCCATGCGACTTTTATATTGTACCGCGTGGAGTAGCCGCCCTTCGCTGCTCTTCGCTCTTCGCCCTGGGCTGTCAGGCCTCAGCGAGTAAAAGGATTGGCGTTTGTCGGCTAGAGGCTAACGGCTAAGAGCTAAACGGCGAAAAGCGAATCGCGAACAGCGGCCTACAGCGTATGCAGGTACACCATCAGATCGTCCAGTTGCTGCTGGGTCAGCTTCTGCTGGAAGGCTGGCATCTTGGCGCGGCCCAGCACGATGATGTCGGTGACCCTGTCTTCGTTGGCGGGAATGCCGTTTTTCATGAACGGCTTCTTGAATAGCCCGTTAAGGCTAGGCGCGCGCAGGTCATGCGTACTGTAGGCGTAATGGCACTCGGCGCAACGCGCATCATACACGCGCCGGCCTTGGGCCTGCTGCGGCGTCAGCCCCAGCTCGGCGTCAGTCTTGCGCGGCTCAGAGTCGCAGGCCAGAAAGACCGTAATTACGATCAGGATGATTGCAAATAAAAAAACAAGCGGCGCGGATTTTGGTCTGAACATTCTTTGCCGTATCCGGACAAATTTGGGGTCGTGTGAGGCCGCCACTGCGGCCGCAACAGGGTTAGAATACACCTCGCATGACGGTTGCTCTCAAACGGGTTTACGCCGAGCGGTCGCCGCACGATGGCACTCGCGTGTTGGTCGACCGGCTGTGGCCGCGAGGGCTGAAGAAGTCTGACGCTGCGCTTGACGCCTGGCTGAAAGAGCTGGCTCCGTCCGATGAGTTGCGCAAGTGGTTTCACGCCCACCCAGTGCAGTGGAGCAAGTTTCGCGAAAAGTATCTCAAGGAGCTTACGACCGAGGCGGCGAACACGGCGTTACAGCAGCTTTACGAGTTACAGAAGAAGAGCCGTCGCTTGACATTGCTGTTCGCATCCAAAAACGAAGAGCGCAACAATGCCCTTGTGCTGAAGGAACTGATCGACGGCGGACGCAAACCTCCCACCGGAACCGGCCCCATCCGGGCCGCAGCAAGCAAGCGCGGCCGTGCCGTGCGGCCGAGATAGCTCGCATGATCCTCCGGCCAGAAGCCAGGCTTGCCCACAGCGATAGCGCATTCGTCTCTGCCTGGGAAGCCGTTGCCCGCGCTGAAAAAACCAGATCGCCAACGTATCATCTGGTGCGCCAGCCCGATCACGCGAGGGTTTCCGGCGACATAGCCCGTCATCTTGCGATTGCAAGGGCGCCTCGTGCGGACGACGACATCGTCCGCGGCATCAGCTTGCACGATGAGGGCTGGAAAGATTTCGACGACGGGAGCGAGCGGCTGCGCGCAACTCCCGCGACATACTCCAGCGAAAATGTCGCTTTGAACGCAGAAGGCAAGCCGCTGTCATTTCTGGAAATTAAGGCGGGTGATTTTCTGCGGGCGTGGCGAGGGTCGATTGATTCCGCCGAGTCGGTTGCGCCTATCGCCGGCTTGATTGTCAGCGGGCATTTCTGCCGGCTGGGTAAGTTCGGAATCAGCATGGCTGCCTACTCGGAAGACGATGCGCGCGGCGTGCACGACTTCCTGGCATCCGAAGCGCAGCGCCACCGTCGCCTATTAAGCCGGCAAAGCCGTGACGAAAACCAAGTGCAGTACTGGACGGACGTGCTGCAATTTTGCGATCTGCTCTCCTTGTATCTATGCTGTGGCTCGCGGGAAAGCGTCGAATTTCCGCAGCGCATTGGACCGGGGCGTGAGCCGATCCGGTTGCAGGTACAGGACACAGAGTTCTTACTTTCGCCGGCGGTATTTGCGAAAGAGGTTGAGCTCTCGGTCGAAGCGTGTTCCTATCCGGCGGAGGCAGGCACGCCGCCAATCACTATAAGGTGGCACGTGCGATGATTTCCCGCCAGGCAAGGCGATTAGAGCTGCTTTCGCTGCTCTGACACCATGGCATGCCTTACCAGCTTTGGGTAAAAGTTTCCTTCACTCAACGGCTCCGATCCGATAACCCCACTGTTTTCTTTGCCCGCTTTTTTGGCATCCTTGTTGCAGCCTTAACCCTTGGGTGCTCAGGTTTTCAAATCGTAGTAGCACCCCTAGATCGGTAATCCTTCTTGACTGGCCGCAAGCGGGCACCGTATCAGTGGAGGACGAACCTATGAAAAAGGTGATTCTTTGTGGCATGTTGTTGGGCTTACTGACGGGCATGTGTTTCGCCCAGCGAGGTGGGGCGCGCCCTGCGGGGAACATGGGTGGTGATGTGAGAAGTCCCAATGTGGGGATGCCGGCTCACGCCACAACCCTGCCTGATACCACACGTGTTGCTCCTGACGCCCGGAACGCCAGTTCCAGCGTAGGAGCCGGTACCCACGCCAAGACGGTCGGTCCTGATGTTGGAGGAAAGACAAACTCGAAAACTGTCGCACCCAATGCGGCGCCTAGCGCGGACGCCCGGACGGTCGGTCCCGATGCCGCCGCGGCTAACTCGCAAGCCGTCGGTCCCGATGCAGACGCTGCTGGCGCGCAAAACGTAAGTCCTGATGCGGTTGCCGCCACCAAGGCGAAAACCGTCAAACCCGATGCAAAGACTGTAACACCCAATGCGACCACCGCTCCAGATGCGGGGCCAAAGCCTCAGTAGTTGTCAGGTGAGGTCCGTCCGTGCCGGACGGGCGCAGTAGAAACGCACGAAAGCTGATGGGCTGGTCTCGGGTCAGCCCATCTTTATTTGTCCCACAATGTGGGAGTTGCGTTGCCGGGTAATCACTGAACCGTACTTCCCCAGACAGACCTAGGAGCAGAAACCGTTCTCGCTACAAACTCTTGTCGAGCGCTTTTTCGATGACCTCGCGCGAGACATAGCCGACGATCTGTTCGTGCACCTGGCCACCTTTGAAGACCAGTAAGGTGGGAATACCACGCACGCCATAGCGCTGCGGAGTGGAAGCGTTTTTGTCAACATCCATTTTGCCAACTTTGACCCTTCCGTTATAGCTCTGGGCCACTTCATCCACGATGGGAGCCAGGGCCCGGCAGGGACCGCACCAGGCTGCCCAGAAATCCACCATGACCGGCTGCTCGGATTTCAGCACCAGTTGATCAAAATTGGCGTCCGTTACCTCTACAATTGCATCGCTTGCCATTCATCCTCCTGAGGGGTCGTCGGTCATGGGCCGGCTTCAGCTACAGCCGAGCCGCCATTTCATCGTAACATCCCGACTCACATTAGATGCTGATGCCTGCTTCTGGACGCAAACAGCAGTTTCGTAGCACGAAAGTAGCCTGGCGACGGAGGCGCTGGCATTGTGGAGGCGCAGGAAATCTGCGGCCAGAAAATCAAAGGCGCCCAGCGTGTGAACACTGAGCGCCTGGAAGGCAGCCCTCCCCCAGAACTGCCTGACTGCAGACAGCATTGTGCCGCTAAAAAGTGAATTTGTAAATACATGTAAGGTAAATTAATTTAGTCAACGTTACCGATCATAGTCGCCCATCAGCCGCGTCCCGCCACGGTCTTGGACGATTAAGATTCACGGCCGACGGCATCAAGCCAGTGTGCTGACCAGCAAGTCCGCGGGATGAAAGACTTCGCGTGACAATCCCGCCGACAATTGCTCGTGGCAAGACGTTCCGCTCGCGACCAGCGTCCGCGGTCCGCCTTTTTCTTCGGCACGACGCACCTGGGCGAACAAGTCTTCGCCGACAGCCATGCTCAATTCGTAGTACTCGCGCTTGTATCCGAAGCTGCCGGCCATGCCACAGCATTCCACCGACGAGGTCACCAGGTCGAAACCCGCCGCCCGCAGCACCTCGATGGTTTGCGTCGCGGAATTGCACGTCCGTTGCTGGCAATGCGAGTGGTAGAACAGCCGGGTGCCCTGCGGACATCGGCTGGCGGCAAATATCTGCGCCAAATTCAGCTGCGTCTCCTGCGCCACTCCCCACAACACTTCCAGCGGCTCAAAGCTGTTCTGGGCAAGCAAGGCCTCGGTGTCGGGGTCGGCGAGCAGATGCTTGAAGTCGAAGCGCAGCATGGCCAGAACACTGGGTTCAAGCACCACGATCTTTTTGCCTTCGTCCACATAGCGCTTGAGCACCGGAGCCAGAGCGCGCGCCTGTCGCTGTGCCGTCTCCATCATGCCTTGCGACATGGCCGCGCGGCCGTCCGCCATAGCGGGGCTGAGCGTCACATCAAGGCCAACCGCGCGCAACACGCGAATCGCGGCCATCCCGCGTTCGGGCGCACCGTAGTTGGTAAACACGTCGGCCAGCATCACTACGCCGGGTTCGATCGCGCCGGGCTTCACGCCGCGCTCTTCGCGGTACAACTGCTCCCAGGTTTTCTTGGGGAACTCCGGCAGCTTGCGCCGGTGGTCCACGCCAAACGCGCTCTCCATCAGCCCGCGCGCTCCCGGCAAGTGCATGGATGCATTGGCCAGCCCAGAAAAGCGCGTGCCCCACTTGCCGAAAGTGTGATAGTTGCCGAAGAACTGCTTCTGCAGCGGCGCAACGCGGTCCTGCTCCGCGCTTCCCGTCATCGCGCCAAATGCGGACTTGGTCGCCGATGGCGGCTGCTCGCGATTCATGCGCTGCCGCAAATTCTCGTTCAGCCACGGGATATCGATGCGCACCGGACATTGCGGCACGCAACGCGAGCAGGCAGTACACAACTCGCTGAAGCGAGCATTCATCAGCGTTCCGGTGCCCGCTTCCCACGAACCACCAATGCCGCCCGAATAGGTTTCCCCGCCAAAGGCATGTCCGCCAACCGTTTCAAAGTTGGCGCAGGAGTTCAGGCAGGCACTGCATCGGATGCAACGCAGCGCCTCATTCAGCACCGGATCTTCGCGCATGCGGCTGCGTCCGTTATCGATCAGCACCAGGTGGAACTCGCGCGGCTTGGCGCTCCCGCCCGGGGCAACAAACGGCGTCGCCTGCAAGGGAGGATGCAGGATTGTCACGTAGGACGTCAGCGGCTGTCCGGTTCCGCTGGACGGCAGCAGTTCGAGAAACGGGCCGAAGTCGGTGCGGGAGGGGACCACCTTTTCGATGCCGGCAAGCGCGATGTGCAGCGAAGGCAGCGTCATCGTCATGCGGATATTGCCTTCACTTTCCACCAGCATCAGCGAGCCGCTGTCGGCGGCAATCAGGTTTGCGCCGGAGATGCCGGCGTCGGCGGCAATGAATTGCTCGCGCAATTTCTCTCTTGCGAACTTGGTGAGTTCTTCGCCGGTGTCGAGTGGCAGGTCGGTAGTGAATTTGCGCTTGAAGAGTGCAGTAATGCGCTCGCGGGAATAGTGCAGCGCCGGAGCGATAATGTGCGAGGGTTGCTCGTCGGCAACCTGCAGAATAAATTCCGCCAGGTCAGTCTCAGCGACGTTAATGCCGGCCGCTTCAATAGCGTGGTTCAGCTTAATCTCTTCCGAGGTGATGCTCTTGCCCTTCACCACCCGTTTGACCTGGTGGCGCACCAGTACGTCACGAATGTACTCATTCGCGTCGGCCGCAGTCTTCGCCAGGTAGAAATGCCCGCCGTTGGCTTGTACGCTGGCCTCCAGACGCTGCAGAAGTTCTGGCAGATTGGCGATCGCATCCTCTTTGATCTGGCGAGCGCGGTCTTTCAGTTCGTTGTAATCGCCGATCAGAGCAGTGGCGGCGTAGCGATTGCGATTGAAGGTCTGGGTATTATGCCGGACGGCGGCGCTCTGTACGTTGAGCGTCATGCGAATGGCGTCGAGCAGGGCCTTCTTGGTGCTCTTGTTGGCTACCTGGCGGGGTTGGATATCAGCAGGATTCACAGTCGTGTTCATGGGCCTACCTCACCACGATGATGTGCAGCTTGTGCGGCCCATGCACGCCGCGCACCAGAGGACCCATGTCGGCGGTGGCGCTGGGGCCGGTGACGAATACAAAGTCCCTCCTCAGACCCTTGCCATCGAGCATGTCGGCGCGGAACAGGTCACGCGGTTTCGGAACAATAGTGTCGGCTGCGACCACGGCGATTTGCAGCGGGGCCAACAGGCTCACCATACCGGTGCGCTCGTAGCTGACGTCAATGCAGACCGAACCGGTGCTGGCGACTCCGGCGAAGGCCTCGGTCACTCCCGCCGCGGAGTGGACCATCTCGTCAGGAGTCGGATTGGCCCGAACCCGGGGATCGCTGGCGAATTCGCTGAACAATGCCATCGGCAGTTCCTGCGGCGGCGAGAACAGGATGCGGGTCACGTCTCCCACCGCGCGCAGGATGGCATCACGCAAGGCAAGCGGAGAGCGCTCGATGACCTCGACCGTGGCCACAGCTTTCGTAGCGTTTTCGGCGAACTGCAGCACGGAAGAAGATTCCAATACCATAAGTGCTTGCATAGGGGAACCTCGAAGCTTATACCCAACGGCAGTCAAAAGCACGGAATTCAGTGGAGAGCATTGGGCTACTTCGCCGTCATGCGTCTGCCAAAATAAACCCCGAGCATCAATCCCCAACCAGTAACAATCAGTGCAGTTTGATTTCCACGGGCTGGTTACCGCGGTTTGCAAGAGCGGCCAATTGTTTCTGTAAAGCTCCGGTCTTCAAGAAATTGATGGTGGCGAACTGACCGATCATAAAGCGTATAACTGCGAGGAACAATCGCCCATGGCGATGTTCGATTTGGATGACGCGGCCAAGGCCGTGGAGCCTAAACAGTTCCGCGTGTTGTAAATCGCTAGAGGGAATGTTGATCCCGCCCGGACCTTCTATGCGCAGACCAGAATCATCTAACCATGCGTAGCCCTTTGCCACCCTGGTCTTGATGGTAAGCTCGTCACCAAAATAGAAAAACACCTTATATCTCATTGCGTATTTCGCTTGCTCCTATAAAGGCACGAAGTGTGCCACCGGTGAAATCCAATCTACGGCCATATGCCGCGCTCGATAACCGCCTGGGCCACGCGACCGATAGCGACAACGTACGCCGCAGCACGATAGTCACAGCCGAATTTCCTCCCCGTCTCGTGCACTTCGTGAAACGCTTTCACGATCAGTTGCTCCAACCGCCGGTTTACTTCGGCCTCGTCCCAAAAGACCTGCTGCAGGTCCTGCAGCCACTCGAAATAAGAGACCGCAACAGCGCCTGCGTTGACCAGAATGTCGGGCAGCACCATCACTTGTTTGCGGCCAAGCATAAGGTCGGCTTCCGGTGTGGTCGGTCCATTGGCGGCTTCGGCGACGATCTTTGCGCGAACATAGCCCGCGTTCTGAGTCGTGATCTGGTTTTCCCGCGCTGCGGGAATCAAGATGTCGCATTGCACCTTCAGCACGTCGTCGCGGCAGATTGGGCTGCACCCGGGGAAAGCTTCCACGCTGCCGCTGGCTGCCTTGAAGCGCAACAAGCCGGGAATGTCGATGCCCTGCTTGCTGAGGATGCCTCCTTTTGAATCGCTAACTGCGATCACCTTGGCGCCTTCATCCCAAAGCAGGCGCGCTATCACGCTGCCGACATTTCCGAAACCCTGAATGCCGACGGTCGCCGTCTTCAAGTCGACGCCTGTCACTTTTGCAGCTTCGCGGAGTACGAACAGACATCCCCACGCACTTGCTTCATATCCGCTGAAAGAACCGCCCAAAACTGTCGGCTTGCCGGTTACGACAGCAGGAGTGGCGTGACGCGTGGTCATGCTGTAAGTGTCCATGATCCACGACATGGTTTGGGCGTCGGTATTCACATCGGGTGCAGGGATGTCCTGATCGGGGCCGATGAGCGCCGCGATTTCGTAGGTGTAGCGGCGAGTGAGGCGTTCCAGTTCGTCACGCGACAGGCGCCTGGGATCGCAGCCGATACCGCCCTCTGCTCCGCCGAAGGGTACGTCCATGAGCGCGCATTTCCAGGTCATCCATGCCGCCCAGGCCGCTACTTCGTCGAAGGTGACTTGCGGGTGATAGCGGATTCCACCTTTGCACGGTCCGCGAATATTGCTGTGCTGCACGCGGTAGGCATCGAAGATCCGCAGACTGCCGTCATCCATCTTGATGGGAAGCGTCAGCGAGATGGAGCGGCGGGGACGGCGCAGCATCTCCCGCAATCCGGCGTCGAGTTGCAGGTGGTCGGCGGCAATTTCGAACTGTTGCGCAGCAATGTTTAACGGGTTGAGATCTTCCAGAATTTCTTTCGCGGGAGCAATGGCAGGCATGATTGCGGCCTTTCCGGTGGCCTACCGTGATCGGGCAAACGGCCCTGGGAGCGGTCTAGTCGCGACTAGCCAAGGCTGGCTCCGGCGTCTGCGGCCGCAAACGCCGGTGGGCAGCTAGTCAGATTCGTTGCTGTAAACGGGCTCTGCAATCTCAAACGGACTGTCGAGTCCACCGGTGGTTCCAAAGGCCGCTTCGTCGGCAATGTTCTGCAGCGCCAGCTCAAACTCGCGACTGCGCCAACGCACGACCAGGAGCTCTTTGTGTTCGCGGCCGTGGCCGTGACACAAAGGGCAGAGGATTTCTTCTTTTTCCGATTGCATTATGATTCCGACCTTCCGGCTTATGAGTCGAGTACAACAAATGCCTGGGGCAGCGAGCTACGCCCCAGCAGCCATCTCTATTGCAACGCGAATCGCCCGCCACCGCAGTGAGCCAGGTCACGGATTATTGTGAGAGGGCCGGAAGAGGGGGTGTGGCCAGGTCAGCTCTCACTGCACCTGAACCTGAACCTGCACCTTACCGTCGCCCGTAATGTGGACGGCCTCTCCGCCCTTCAGGTAGGGCTGCAGCACTGCAGGATTGCCCCACTCCAGGTCCCAGCCATTCGCCAGCGCCAGCACCGTGTACTCGCCAGGCACCACATTCGGCAGCGTGAAGGTACCATCGCTGTCGCTCTGGTCGCGGCGGAACAATGGCGAATTGTTGCCGGCATCCCGGGGGACGAGCACGATCATCGCGCCCGAAAACGGCTGGCCGCTGCGCTGTGCAACTCCATCCACCTGCGCCACGCCACGTCCCACCGAGGCAGCAATATGCACGCTGGCGTTGCTGCCGATGTCCAGCGTGCGGCCGGTCAGCTTGGCCCCAGTCACCGACATCGTCTTGAGGAAATATCCGCCGCTGCTCTGCAGGGTCACAATGTAGCGGCCCGGCTTCACTCCCTCGAATTCGAATCGACCCTTGTCGCGGATTTCACTCCCGAAATTTTCTCCGGTCTCTTGATTGGAGAACTGGATGTCCAATCCCGTCGGAGCACGGGTTGCGCCTTCAAACACCACCGAGCCTGCAACCGTAACGAATCCGGAGCTGTCATTCGCATTCACTTCGAGATCGCCTGCAAGATCGACTTCGCGATATCCCTCGCGAGTCGCGCCTTTCTCGTTACCGCCTTTCGGGCCTGACATCTCGATAACGTAGTGGCCAGGCGCCAGGCCGGCGATATCGACGACGCCTGGTTCAATCGAGGACTCGGGAGCATTGAATACGGAATCCAGGTAGCCATCGAAGATGCGTTGCGAAATTCGCGGGAAGCCCGTCATTCCAAGATTGGCAGTATTGCCGGTGCGGATCCTGAGATGCAGGCCCGGCACGGTCCGCATGACCACATCGGCGGTGACCCGCTCACCGGGATGCAGGGTGATCGGACTTGCGCCTGCCGAATCCGCGGAATCAGGATAGAAGGTGAGAGGGTAGGTCACGTCGAGCGCAGCAGCCTCTTGCGCCGCTCGGGCATCGGCCTCGGGATTGGGTTTCCGGCGAAGCGTAATCCGGTTGTTGTTTTGTGCGTACCAGGGACGCGCCGAGACGGCGAGATAATACGTGCCCGGCGCCAGGTGTCCGAGGCGAAACTGGCCCCGATCATCGGTCTGCCCCTGGTCCAGGGGGATGGTCCGCTGTCGTCCATCTTCCTTCGATTGCTCAAATAGGCGCACCATTGCGTTCTGCACCGGGTCATTGTTCTCGTCGATGACCTGGCCTTCGACCCAGGCGTCCGGCTGCAGCCGGAAGACCAGGTGCTCCGCGTCGAAATCAGGACCGGTCACGATGGCGGTGGCGTACATCCCGTGCCTCTCGAAGCCCTGCAACATGAATCCACGTGCGGTCGCCATCAGCGAGTACTTGCCGCGACCGAGGCCAGCGAAATCGAAGCGGCCATCGGCGCCGGTGGTGACTGACCGGGATATGTCTCGTTCTACGCCCTGCGTCGTGGGAGCAATGGCAACGGAAGCCCCAACTACCGGCTGTCCCGTCGTCCAGTTCACCACCACTCCCGCAATGCGGAAGCCTTGCTGGGCCGCAGGCGCAGGGGCTGGCGGTCCCGATTGCGCCGACAATCCGGCGGCGAAAACAGCGACAAACATGAGCCGCGCTAACATCTGAGTCAGTCTCCATCCCCGGTGCGTATCAGATCAAGCGAGACTTGCGACTTCTGATTTGCCGACAGAGTAACGTGGACCGCCTGCGAAGCATAAGTCTGCAAAACGTCAGGATTGGAAAACTCGACGCCCTCAGCATGGTCGAAGGCGTAAACCATATACTCGCCGGGAGGAAGCCCGTTGAATGTGAAGCCGTTCTGCGCATACGCGTACGCCACCTTGGGACCGACCTTGGAGGCAGGTTCGGGAACCACCACCACGGTAGCTTCTGCATACGGGCCTTGTGAGGTCTTCACCGTTCCGGTCAGGCTCGCAGCATCGTCGCGCAGGACGATTTCCATGGGATAGCTTTGTCCCCCCGATGCGATGGTCAGATCGTCGCTCAGCAGGTTCGTCTGTCCATACTGGGCCGACTGCACGTACCAGGAGCCATGCGGTATCAGGTCCACCGAATATTTCCCCGGCTCCACGTTCTGCAGCACTACAGAATTTGCTCCCGCGCCTCTGCCTATGGCGGTCGAGTACGATTCCTGAGTCGCCGGGTCGGCGGAAATCAATCGCACGGAGATGGGCACTGCCTGAATTCCTTCCCCCGCTGCCTGGTTCGAAGACGCTCGCGACTCCATCCGCACCACCACCGGAATGGCCAGCGCCGGGCCGAGAACTATGTGCAGGTTCTCGACGTTGGCCGTGACGTTCACGCGCAATTCTCCGCGAAGCGACTGCTCCCCTACCTGGGAAAATGCCTTCACGATGTAATTCCCCGGGGGCACGTTATCCACGTCAAAGCGTCCGCTTTCCATATTGAATCGGATAGGGACGGACAAGTCGTCCCCGGACTGGCTCAAGAACTGAAAGCCCATGCCCTGCTGTTGGGGATATCCGCCAATGCTGCCGGAGACGTGGTAAACCGGGCCTGCGGTTGTGGAGAAGTCGGCTTCTGCCTGCTGGCCTGGGGCAAGCTGAATCGGCGAGGCTGACGCCAAGTCGGGTACGCCCGGATAATACATGCTGGAGTAGCCGGTCTTTTGCTTCTCTGCGCCTGGCAGAATGCGGGTTTGGTCACTCGCCGGCCCAGCCGCAACGTAGTATGCCCCCGGCATCAGGTTGGCGAAGCGATAGCGGCCATCTTCATCGGTCTGCTGCTGGCCCCGCGTCTCCCAATGTTTGCGGCCGTCACGCACCGCCTTGGCGGTCAACCGCACTGGCACACGCTCAACCGGCTGGCCGTTGGCATCTGTGACCCGGCCCCAGATCGCACTTTGCGGACTTAGTTTCACCACCACTGAGTCGGTGCCAGGTCCCACATTCACCAGCCAGTTGGACTTGCTTCCGAACTCGTCCCGGCTGAAGTAGCCCGGCTTCTGCGCGGTAACCGTGACGCCGCCGGCCTGCAATCCTTCAAACTGGAAACGCCCGTCGCCGTCGGAAAAAACCGTGCGTTGCGAATTGCCCGACAGGCGGACGACTGCATGTCCAATGGACTCGCCCGTGACCGAGTTTATGACCGAGCCACTCAGCGTAAAGTTGGCGTCGCTTTTGGCCGATCGCGATGCAGGCATCTGCGCTACAGCGGTAGTGCTCAAGACCACCCAGAAGCTGAAGACTAACAACAGCTCGGCCGCCCTGCTGTTCGGCAGCCTGGGCCACCACAGCTTCGGTCTCGCGCAGGTACGGACAGGAGATTGCGGTTTGACAGGCACAATAGATTGTCGATTGCTCAGGCGCATCTGGTGTGATGTCGTCATCATAAACCCGGTAGGACATATCACGACTTGCCACAGCAATAAGTTGAGAGCTCTCCGGAGTGTGAAACACTCCTCCCCGGCTTAATGCGGGAACGCCGCAACAACGTTCAGCAGCAATGCAATATTGACGTTCGAGGAGGATTACGTTTGCGGCTCGGGAGTGGTTTCCGCGGCGGCCTGGACGTGCGGGCGCTGTTCGACGTAGCTGTTGACCATGTCCTTCAGCTCTTTGCTGGGCTTGAAGAATGGAATCTTCTTGGCAGGGACCTCAACCCGGTCGCCGGTCTTAGGATTGCGGCCCACGCGGGATTTACGCTGGCGCGTACGGAAGCTGCCGAATCCACGGATCTCGATCTTGTCGCCGGCGCGCAACGAGCGCACCACACTCTCGAAGATGGTCTCTACAATGACTTCGCTGTCCTTGCGAGTAAGCTCGGCCAGCCGGGAAACCTCATCGATCAAGTCTGCCTTGGTCATCTCGTACGCCCCTTATCGCGAAACGAATCGTTTGCTCACCCGCACCACGGATACTCTCAAATTTCCCGCAGGGTTGGCAAGCCTAAGTTTTCGCTGGACTTCCATGTTTTCATAGACAACCGGACCGCTTACTTCCAAAGGTAATAGAACCCGACATTGCTTTCCATCAGTTTCTCCCGGGTGGGCAGGTATTCGGAGACATCGCCGAACAGAAGGTCCAGCACGCTCTTGCGCTCTTTCTCCGGGCGCACCAGCGTGGGCTCCCCTTTGATGCCGACGGACTTTGCCGTGTCGGCAATCGCGGCGCGGAAGTCGCCAATCTGGTCGATCAGCTTCAGCGGGATGGCCTGTTCCCCGGTCCAAACCTTGCCGTTGGCCAGGGCCCGCACCTCGTCGTCCTTCATGTGCCGTCCGATGGCTACGTTGTGGATGAACTGGCTATGCATATTGTCGATCATCCCTTGTAGATAGGCCCTCTCTGCCGGGGTCATATCGCGGGTGGGCGATCCTGTGTCCTTGAACTCGCCCGCCTTAAGAGTGATGGCCTTCAGTTTGACCCACTTGAGCAGCTCCTCGTAGTTGTACCATTCGGCGATCACGCCGATGGAGCCGACAATGCTTGCCTGATCAGCAAAGATTTTGCTGGTCGCCGCAGACACGTAGTACGCGCCGCTGGCCCCGAGGGTCTCGATGGACGCCACAATGGGTTTCTTCTTCTCATCGCGAATGCGCAGCACCTCGCGATAAATTTCTTCCGAAGCCGCAGCCCCTCCCCCCGGAGAGTTCACGTGGATCACGATGGCTTTTACCGAGCTGTCATCGGCAAACTTTTTGAGCTGGTCGACGGGGTCCTTTGGATTGAGGATGACGCCTTCCAAATCAACTACGGCAATCTTGTCGCCGAAGCCGCTGAAGGTCGCCTTCTGCTGCGACCGCACGCTGAAGTAAACCAACGCAAAGATGGCAATGAAAAATAGGAAGAAGGCTCCGCCGCCCAGGAGAACCCAGAGAAACACGCGAGAGCGCGATTGTTCCGTCATATGGAAGGCTAAAGTCTAACAGAAGGCAGTACCGGACATTCCCCGGGCGCCAGATCGCTTCGTCCTCCGTCGAGAATCATTCACCCCCTGAGACAGCCAGGACAAGGAGCTAGCGCAAGCTGCTAGAATTGGGAACATATGATCAGCCCAGACCTGCTGGAGATTCTCGCCTGTCCGGTTTGCCGCAAACCACTGGTGCTGCGTGGCGAAGACAGCCTGAAGTGCAACGAGTGCAAGCGTGTTTATCCCATCCGCAATGGCATCCCCATCATGCTGGAACCGGAAGCCACGATCGAGCAACTTTGATCCCGGCGCCTTTAGGCACGCCCCCAGACCCGGAATGGGCTGGCGGAACTGGTTGAAAATGCCCAATTTTCCCAGAATAGTACGCACCCCGATGGTTCGAAGAGCATTTCTCCTCTGAGCCTGCGCAAATTCTTGCAGCGGCGATGGATGGCGACACCTTCACTTTTGGGCAAAATATCCCTTCCCGGCCCAATTCTCACCACCGCGGCATGCAACTATTGCGCCATCAAGGGGTTGGATTCCTACAAATGGCTTGCTGAGGGGCAGAGGGCATCAGGTTCGGCATTCGAATTGCTTGCAACTTAATAGCTGTCTGATCCGTCTAACTAGGCAAGCGGGGTCGGAGGTGAGGTGAATGATGGCAGAAAAGTTTTCCGTCCCGGAACTAACGGCACTGAGGACCGAGCTGCTCCAAGGATTTGACTCGAAGGATGCGGCCGAGTTGATCCAGATGTTCCTTGCCGGACACGGTTATGGTGTCTCGGTCGAGGAAGCCCGCAATGCGGTAAGCAGGGCGGGAATGCTGGGGGGCACGCTGGAAACCTTCCAACGAGAGCTGGAGAGCATTGCCCTCGTAATGTAGGCGGATTCACGGTGACACGAGATTCGCTCAACCTTAACTGGAAACGGTCGGCGGGCCACGCCAGAAACTAGACGCACGGCACGCAGACCCAAGCGAAAAATGAAGGGCCCAGGCTAAACGGCCTGGGCCCTCCTGTTTTCCGTATACGGTTTTTCTCTTAAAAACTACTTCTTCGGCCCCAACAATTGCTGCAGGGCATTTCCCGGATTGTTCTTCTTCTGTTGATTTTGTGGCTGAGGCTGCCCAGGCTTCGCCGGTTGCTGCTGTTGCTGCGGGCCTCCCAACAGCCCTCCCAGCGCGCCACCGAGATTGCCGCCGCTGCCGTTCATCAGTCCGCCCGCTGTCGGCAACAGGTTTTTCAACTTCATCTGGGCGATCTGCTGCTCATCCGGAGCAACCATCGGACGGCCCATATTGCCGGTGATAATGACCGGCAGCACCAACTCGCCATTCTTGTTGGCCAGCGCCGTGTTCAGATACCCTCCCACACCGGTGCCGCCAACCGACTGGCTGAAGCCCTTGTTCAGCACCGCCGTCACGTGCATGTTCAGGTTCTGGTTGACCAGATTTATGTCCCCCCTGCCCGCCATGGTTCCCACATCCAGGGCAGCTTTCAGATCGTTGGTCTGGGCGTTGCCATTGCGCACATCGAAGCTCCCGCTCATCGACGAGATCGCAGTATAGCCCTTTGGAGTGGTACCGCCGAACTTCCCGATCTTCGACAGCTCATTCACCAGATCAATTTTGGTGATCTTACCGTTTGCCAGATTTAAGGTGATCGGACCATTCAGGGTCTGGACTATATCGCCCGATTGCGGGGTGGAGAAAGTAATGTTCGCATTGGCAGCGAGCGTGCCGTAAACCGTGTCCTTCACCGACGAAATCGACGACAGCAGCCGGTTTGCATCCACTCCGGTCAACTTGGCATTCACCGCGAAGGCTGTGGTCGGCTGGCGAGTGTCCACGGTGATGCTACCCGCCTCCTGCCCACCTGCAATCTGCGCGCTCAGCGGGTTGAGCTGAATGATGCCGTGATTGAGGGTCACGTTCGAGCGCACGTTGGTGAGGTCCATCTGCTGGTAGTGGATGGTGCCCGCCGCGATGGTGCCCGTACCCGTCGCAGCCGCGAACAGGCCCGGCTTGGCCGCGGGCGCCGGCGCCGCATCCGCCACCGGGACCAGGTCCAAGGTAGCTTGTGCTTTCTTCGTCGGAGCGGCTTTCGAGCTGCCCGTGATCTTCTCCAGTTCGTCAACATTCAGCTTGTCGGCGGTAATCGCAAACGTCAGGCGCGGGGCGTGGAAGTTTGCCATGCTCAAATTGCCATCGACATTGCTGGAACCAAGTGAGGCCGCCAGGTGGGTCAGGTTCACCGAATTCTGCGTGAATTGCATGTTCACGTTTTTGATGTTCACCGGCTGGGTGAGGGACGGCGTTTTCAGCGAGGCAGCCTGCAGAGCGCCGCTGCCGTTGAAAGCCATGGCATCCGTGTTCCTGATCGGCCCCGTGGCATGGACATCGAGGGTGATGTTGCCGCTGCCGCTCACGCCTTCAACCGCGCTCGCGCCGTAGGCTTTGGCAATACCCAGCAACTCATTCAGTTTGGCATTGGCGGTCTTCAGCGTGGCATCAATGTTCGGCGAATTGGAGGTGTACTGCGCCAGCGTCATCTGCACCGCCAACGTTGTCGCGCCCGAGGTCACGCTGAAATTGTTGGACTGGATCTGCTGCGGGTCCATGGTCAGCTCAATCGCTGGCACCCGCACTGGCTGAGGTATATCGCTGCCGGTGATCTCCAGGTTGCCACCATTCACCTTGCCGTTGAGCGCCAGGTGATCGATCGGCCCCTGGGCGTGCACGTTCATCGTCAGCTGTCCTGCGATCTTGGTATTCGGACTGAAAGCCACCCCGAACGCTGCCGCCAGGCGTGCCACTTCCTGGATGGAGGCATTTGTGGCGTTTATGTTTACGTCCACCAGCGACGGGTTTGGCCGCGTATTCAGCGTGCCGCTAACCGCAAGCGGAGTCGAGCCTAGCTTGAGCGACGCCTTCCTGATCTGGATGGCATTGTTGGTGAGGTCGTCGGTCACATCGAAATCCGTGGAGATCGGATAGCCGACTTGTACGTCATGAATAACCGCATTATCGAATTTCAGGCTGCCCTCGGCGGTCATCTTTCCATTGGAATTGGCGAGTTTGGTGGATCCGGAAATCACTGCGTCGGTCCCTTTGAGGGCGGCGGTGTTCAGAAATTTCTGCGCTCCCGACAGAGAAACCTGGTCCAGTTTGACGATGCCCTTAAAAGGCGTAGCGGTTAAATCCGTGCTGTTGATGGGCCCGCCGTCAACGCTCAGGCGAAGCGCTTGCGCGCCGCTGCCAGGCAAGCGCACGGAGGCATCCAGCGAGAACGGCTGACCAACAGCGTAATTCTTCAGCCATGCGTCGATGTGGTCGTAAACTGCGCGCGACTGCTGCTTCTGATAGTCCGTGATCGCGATCTCGCTGTCGGTGATCTTTAACTCGCCCAGACTGAATTGCTTCTCCTCAGACGGCGCGCGCGGCGTCGCAGCGGGAGCCGCCTGCGCATTTGCTATGGTCGAGAAATTCCACACGCCCTGCGCATTGCAGATCAGTTCGATCTTCGCTTTTTTCATCTCCAGGCTCTCGATCTGCACGTCTTTTCTCAGCAGCGGAAACAGTTTCACGCTGACGTTCAAGCTCGGCAACTTGGGCGAATGGCAGGTTGTTGTGGAAGCTGGGATCGTCGCCGATGGCAACGTCATTCACCTTCACCCTTACCGGGAAACTGCCGAGCGACATCTGCCCCAACTGCACCGTACGGTTGAGCCGCTGCTGCAACTGGGCCTGTACCTGGCCACGGTATTTGTTGATGTCGATCAGGTGAGGAAGCGCCGCTAGCACAGCAATAATGACAACCACGATGATTGCGATCACGATGAAAAGTTTTCGCATGAGTTCCTTTTCCCTCTGAAGTGGCGGGGTAGATTCATTAATTGTATTGAAATTTGCCTACTTAAATAGAAGGCGGATAGCAAGGGTTCGTTGCATGAATTTATGGAACGTGGGTGCTACGATGCGGCCGTGGTGGGCTCATCTTCCTCGGCGTGGATGAGGCCAAACTTCTTCAGTTTGTAGCGCAATGCGTCGCGGCTGATGTCGAGCAGGCGTGCGGCGTGGGTCTGGTTGCCATTGGCCTGGGCCATGGCCATGTCCACCAACTCGCGCTCCACCTCTTCCAGCGAAGTTCCACCCTGAGGTATTTCCAGCTTGGGCAAGCTGCGGCCATCGGGCAACTGTTTGCTGGAAGAGTTGCTGTTGTTGGCCGAGGAGAGCTCAAAGGCGGTATAGACGGACTGCTGTTGGGCCACGGCAAACGGCATATATTCGGGATGCAGTTCGTTACTGTCTTCCAGAATCATGGCGCGCTCCACGGCATTCTTTAGTTCGCGCACATTGCCCGGCCAATCGTACTTCAGCATCAGCTTGCGAGTTTCATCGGTGATGCCCCTCACCGTCTTGCGGAACTTTTTGTTGTAGCGAGTGATGAAAAATTCCACCAGCGGCAGAACATCGTCTTTGCGCTCGCGCAGCGTAGGCAGAAAGATGGAGATGATGGCCAGGCGGTAGTACAGGTCCTGGCGGAAGTGGCCATCGCGCACGGCGCGTTCCAAGTCGCGGTTGGAAGCTGCAATCACCCGCACATCCACTTGCATATCGCGCACGCCACCCACCCGGCGAATGACCTGGTCTTCCAGCACGCGCAGCAGCTTTGCCTGCAACAGCGGTGACAGCTCGCCAATCTCATCGAGAAACAGCGTGCCGCCGTCGGCCATCTCGAACAGTCCCTTCTTCATCGCCTTGGCATCGGTAAAGGCGCCGCGCTCGTGGCCGAACAGTTCGGCCTCCATCAGGGTCTCGGGAATGGCTGAGCAGTTGATGGCGACGAAGGGCTTGTCCTGGCGGCGGCTTTGATAATGGATGGCCTTGGCGATCAGGTCCTTGCCGGTGCCGCTCTCACCTTGCACCAGAATCGTGGTCGCCTCGCTGGTGGCGATCTTGCTGACGAAACCCAGCAGCTCAGACATCTTCTGCGACACCCCAATCACATTGTGATACCCAGCCCGACGGCGAACCTCGCCACGCAGCGACTCCACTTCGGTGCGCAGACGCGTGGTCTCCAGCGCGTTTTTCACCGCCACCGCCAGCTCGTCGAAGTCCAGCGGCTTGCCGACGAAGTCGTACGCCCCCAGCTTCAGCGCCGTCTTCACGTCGTCAAGCTGCGGGTCGGCAGTGATCATGATGATGGCGGGCGCGACGTTCGATTTCTTCAGTTGTTCGAGGATTTCTATGCCGTTGGCATCGGGCAGGCGCACGTCGAGCAGCACGAGGTCGGGAGACTCGTTGTGGGCCACGCGCAGCGCAGCCGAGCCGTTGTCAGCCTCCAGGACGTGATAGCCCCACTCTTCACACTTTTGCCGGAGAGACCAACGAACCAGCTTCTCGTCGTCAACAATTAAGACTTTTTCCGCTGCCATCTAGTTGTTATTAGATTACTACGGGAGGAAGAAAGAGGAAATTTCGGAACATCCCACTTCTGTGGGAGAAGGTCGGATTTGCGGCACATAGCCACCGCGGAATGCACGGAGGATAGTTCCCTCCGTGCCCGCGGTGAGAGGTTATTTACACACCTGCTGCCGGACGTTCGCACATCTTTCCGCCGCAGCAGCCCTTGCTGGCTTTGGCCATGTCGCACTTGCCATCTTTGCAGCAGCCACTAACTTTGCCGCAGCACGACATCTTGCCGTCCTTGCCGTCTTTGCCGTCTTTGCCGTCATTTTTCGCCATCATCGGGCACTTCATTCCCGACTTGCCGTCCTTGGACATCATCTCGTCATGGGACATGGTGGCGTCTTTGCCGTCTTTGGACATCTGGCCACACTTGCCGTCTTTGCCGCAGCAAGCCATCTTGCCGTCGGCCTTATCGTGATTGCAGCAGGCACAGGCCTTGGAACTGTCGCCGGATGGGGCGGCAGGAGTTTGGGTTGCGTTCTGGGCCATCAGACCCAGAGCCAAGATCAGCGTGCTCAGAATTACCAGCATCTTCGATTTCATAGTGTCCTCATAATTTCGGTTGAACATTGTCCACGTCTCAGGGCTGCAACGCCCCGGTATCCTCCGCGGCCGCTCGCACAAAGTCGTGCTGCTAATCAAGGCCGGAAGGTGCAAGGACTTTAAGAGGTGCGCTAAATCCGCAGGTCCGTCTTCAGTTCGAACACTGGGCGGACGAACGGAGAAGACTCGTCGCTAAGCAGGAATGCATGACCTGTCGGTGCAGGCACGAAGATTCTGCCCGCAGGGCCGCCGGCGCTCAACTGGAAGGAGATGGAATCGCCAGCGGCGACCAGGAAAGCCAACGGCCTTGCAGGCAAACTGCCCATGTCGCAACAGCCCGGATGGTCTGCGTCCTGAGTGGGAGCAGGAGCCGGGTGGTGCGAGGGGCAGCAAGGCATGGAATGTGGACCCTGTAAAGGAGCCAGGGGTACGGAGTGAATCGCCTGCCCGTGTGCTTGCACCATCCGGACATGGCATTTCGAACCATGACCGGAGGCGGGCTGCGTCGCAATGCCAGCCTGGGCCCAAAGTATAATGACCAGCGACAGCACCAACGACAAGCTTCTCCGCATTGCGCACCGCAAATTCATGCCGACTGTCATTGTTGCCCCGGTCGTCGCGCCCGTCTGTGACAACCGTCACTGTCTTCGGTTAGTTTGACGGAGCAGCCCTGAAAATGGCGTTAGATGCGGGGCCTGTTGCGCAAAAAATCACGGTTTATGAGGACGGAACACCAGATCGAACCACGGTTTCCAGGTTTTGCCCCCATCGTTGGAGGTCACTGCGGTCTCGCGAACGCCGTCGTTGACCGATTTCCAGGAGCCGCGAACCAGCGCGTGCCCTCCCTTCGCGTGGTCGACGCCGCTTAGCACCATTTCACCATTTTGGAATTTGCCTTCGATGACCAGCACCTCGCCTCGGTTGGTCACCCAACTCTGGTGCCAGACGTTTCTGGATTGATCGTAGATGCTGAAGCTCTGCCCTTGATGTCCATCTGCGCCCTGGTAGTCTTCGCGCAGGACGCAGCCGTCGAGGATGCGATCGACGCGCGTGTGCGCGACCTTGGCCGTTGGATTGTCGGAGTCATAGGCGTCCCAGTCACCAATCCAGAAATCAAACTGGTGGTACTCGGCAGCCGTGCAGTAGGCCGATGTTTTCGAGGACGGCGCGGCCTTCGACAGCCGATCAGCGGCTTGGCCTTCGACTCCCCAGAAAACTACAAGCACGCAGATAATGCCGATTTTGAAGCATCCAGCGATCAGTTTCATTCCGACCTTCCTCATTTGCAAACTACCGGGCTGCATTGTGGGAAAACGAGGGCAGAGATTTCTCCTGCCCTCGTTCGACGCCAGTTAACCCAATTATCTCGGAACCAACAAGAACGCGGGACTCTTGCCGGTAGTTGAGTCGCTTGCCTGGCCCACGATTTCCCCAAGATCGTTGATTTCCTGCGCCGCTTGCAAAGAAAGCGAAGAGCCGGATGGAATGAGGGTGTTGAGGTCCGTCATCACACCGTTTTGCCAGATGAACGCCCGAGGGTTGGCGAACCCAGCACCGTACGACACGCCTACTACCTGGCCTTGGTCGTTGATTCCCAGAGCTTCGCTGATTGCATCTCCCGGCAGCGTGCCGAGGTCCTGCATTCCGTGGGCTTGCGTCCAGAGGAAGGCGTGGAAGTTAGGGTTCGCGCCATTGTCGTCCCCAGGCAAGTCGGAAAAGCCAACAATTTGACCGCGGTTGTTGAGCGCCATGGGAGTGTGCCACGCGTAGCCTCCCAGGTTGCCAAGGTTGGTCACCGTGCCGTGTTGCCACAGCAGGGCATGCAGGGCGCTCTGGTTCCCGACTGCATTCTGGCAGATACCCGAGATACCGATGACCTGGCCCTTGTCATTGATTCCGGTTGCGGCTCCATCCGGGTCGCCAGAGTACGGAGGGAGTTGTTGCATCTGTCCTGGTCCCGGCCCCCAGATGACCGCTTCAAATTGCAGTACCTGGGGAGCAACGCAGGTTGGGTCGTGCACAGTGTTCTCGGCCCAACCCACTGCCTGCCCAAAGTCGTTCACACTGGTGGCAAAACCGTTATTGCCGCCCAGTGTAGGCAGGGCCGTCATCCCCGTGCCCGATTGCCACTTGAATCCCACACAGGTGTGACCGCTGTGTGACGACGGGAAGAAGGCTCCGCAACTCCAACTCTCACCCAGAGGATCGGTCGCTGCCGTGTCGGATATGCCTACGGCCTCACCCCAAATGTTTAGGCCGGGCCAAAGCACGGCGCTGTTGGGGCCTCCCAGTGTGCCCATGTCAATGGGGTATCCGTACACCCAGAGTTCGGCGTGCTGGCTCGCGTCTCCCGTCAGGTTTGAATCGCCCGCCACCCAGCCGAGATTGTTGATGGCAGCCGCGCCGCTGGCCGACCCACCTAGAGATACACCGAGACTTACTACGCGGTAGTGGGTCTGCCCGGGGTGTTCGGCCTCGTCTTGCGCCGCCAATCGAGGCGAGAGCGCAAGCCCAACCAATAAAGCCATCGTGGTCATGCAGGTCAATGTTCTGGATTTCATGTCATCTCCGTTTTTGATTTGTGTCTGAAGTGGCGAGACCGATTGCCGGCCCCGCCCGGTTTTCGCCCCATGTTGTTGCGCCCCGGGTTGGCGGCCGTGGCGTTTCCCGGTCCAGCAGAAAACGCTGGTGGCTGATAGGCGGCCGCCGTTGAAATCACCATAGGTCGATTGACCGGGCGAAATTGGACACTAGCGGACGTGGCTGTGGCGCTGGTTGGACGTTTGCGGACGTGGCTGTCGGCGCATGTGGCGGTGAAGTCCGAAAACGTCTAATTCATAAGCCGGAATCGATTACTCTAGGGTCGTGACGGATATGAATCTGGACTTGCTGGTGTGTTCGCGAGCGCGCCTTTCGCGCGATGCGCGCTTTGACGGCAAATTCTTCATTGGTGTGTTGGGCAGTCGAGTCTATTGCCGTCCGATTTGTCCGGCGCCCACCGCCAAAGAAAAAAATTGCCGTTACTTCCCCAGCGCGGCCGCAGCGGCGGAGGCGGGTTTCCGGCCCTGTCTTCGTTGCCGCCCGGAAGCTTCACCCGGGACCCCAGCCTGGCTGGGAACTTCGAACACAGTGTCGCGGGCCTTGCGGCTGATCGGTGAAAGCGGTCTGGACGACGGCGGCGTGAACGTTCTGGCGGAACGTTTAGGAGTTGGCTCTCGTCATCTTCGCCGTCTGTTCCTGCAGCACCTGGGTGCAACCCCCAGCGCCGTGGCCCACACCCGGCGCCTGCACTTTGCCAAGAAGCTGATCGATGAAACTGGTTTGCCGATGAGTCATGTGGCCCAAGCGTCGGGATTCGGCTGCGTGCGCCGATTCAACGCCGCCATACGCCAGACCTATCATCGAACGCCTACGCAAATTCGCCATCTCGCGCACCAGAAGACGACCCTCCCGGGCAACCAGTACCTGTTTCGGCTTCGCTTCCGCCCTCCGTATCAATGGGAAAGCATGTTGGCATTCTTGGCGGCCCGCGCTACGCCCGGCGTCGAGGAAGTGACTGCCGACTGTTACCGGCGGTCCATTTCCCTGCATGGCGGCCATGGTTATTTCGAAGTCTCGCTCGACGACAAACACCAGGCGCTCTCCGTGCACATTCAATTTGACGATTCGCGCGCGCTGTTTCTGATTATCGAGCGCATACGGCGGATGTTCGACCTGAGTGCGGATTGGCAAGCCATCGCGGCCACTCTACGGACCGATCCGGCGCTGGCTCGAAAAGTCGAAAACCTTCCGGGTCTGCGCGTACCCGGATGCTGGAATGGTTTCGAGCTGGCTACACGGGCGATTCTCGGGCAGCAAATCACCGTGAAGGGCGCGACGGCGCTTGCCGGCCGTATCGTGAGCGCGTTCGGACGACCTTTCTGCACAAAGGGAGGCCTTACTCATCTCTTCCCCTCCCCCGAGGTCCTTGCCGATGCCAATCTTGTCACCGTTGGGTTGACGAACGCGCGCGCCGAGACCATCAGAGCTTTTGCGCGTGCCGTTTGCGACCAGCGCATAACCTTTGAGGGCATCGCCGAATCTGACGCTTTCCTCACTCGGCTATGCGAAATCCCCGGCCTCGGACCATGGACGGCGCAGTACGTCGCCATGCGGGCCTTGGGCGAACCCGATGCCTTTCCCTGCGGCGACCTGGGACTGCTGCGCGCCTTGAACCTGGAAAGTGGCCGCGAACTTGAACGCCGCTCCCAAGCCTGGCGGCCATGGCGCGCCTATGCAGCCATGTACTTGTGGAAGATCGCAACCGATACCAGACCCTCTGGCAGCGTGCGCCGTGCCTCCAACGCCAGGAAGGTCATGGTTGAAAGAGCCGCATCCCGCCATAGAATCCCGTCGTGCCTCTGACCGCTGATTTAGATTGCCGTCCCGCTTTTCCTCACAATCCACAGCCATCCACATAGGTGCACCGAGAACGGGCGTTGAACCGGCTGCCATGCAGGGCTAGAGTCCAAAGTGTCAGTCTCGGCCTCTGAGCGTTGAGTTTCGGGCGGGATCGAACCGCAACGCGGAAACGCAATTGGCGAAAATCGTGTTGCCACACAGTTCACAAAAACGCTCACGTCGTACTCCGGCGCCCTGTACATGCCTGACAGTTGAGACGTCGGGAAACCCCGGGGGGGGTAACTCTTTTGGTTCAGGCGGAAGAGGCGTAAAATACAATATGTGGGGTTATGTGCTTGACATCCACAAGATGTCGGGAGTACTGTTCGCCGATGCTTGAGTTTTTTGGAAGCGTTCTCCCCCTCAAACCAGGCGGGCAGAGGTGACCGGCTTGGCATGACGTTGGGCCGAAACAGGGCTAGCAGTTGGGCCGACGAAGTCATCGCAAGACGATGACCTCAGCGTTGTTCCTTTCCAAGTCAGTGCGGCGCCTCAGCGCGACAACGCGCATGAGTTGCCCGTCCGGATTCCGCCACGGGAAACCTCCTTGGCGGACGCTGTTGTGCGGTGGCGCCGGACAAAGATTAACCGGGGGCTTCTTTCCTGCCGACCATACGCTCGCAGGCCAAGAGGCCCCCACAGCCTTTGCAGGGAACTAGGAGGATCGGCAATGCAGAAGTGGGAGGTACTTAGACCAGGGGAGGCACTTCAGTACGTACAGGCCGCAGATTTCAAGGTTTCTAGCAGCGGCCATTTCATTCACTTGCTTGATGAGAAGAACGCGGAGATAGGCGTAATAGCTGTTAGTCCTGGCTTGATGGTCATTAAGGCCCGCTCGTAGATAAAAGTCCTCTGGGACGTCAAATGGCCGGGGTTGAAATCCGGAGTCCGCTTCACGAAAGGCAGAAAAACGAATATGGGAAACTTCATCGAACGTCGGCCCCAAGGCGATTACGCGATTCGTAGACCCTCATCGGACAGAGCAAGCGGCGTAGAACCGACGCAAGGCGACGCAATTGACCGAGCCCGCGAGATCGCCCCCGATGCCGCAATTCTTGTGGAGCCGGTGCGAAACACCAACGTTGGTGGTCGGGACAAGTGGCGTAAGCCATAGATTCCCTTCCTCAGCGCCGTTGGCGCGGAAGAGTTTAGCCCAGCGCTTCAGCGCTGGGTAGGCAGAATTTGAGAAGCAGAGTCCCTTCAGGGACGGCACAAAATAAAGCGGGGCCATTAGACCCGCGCATTAGCGCAATACTAATTAAGACTGATCAGGAGCACTCTCCATGGCCGAAGTCACCACCAAAACAACCACTGCGAACTCGCCATCCATCGCGAACGCTGACCCCACCACGACTGCCACGAACGCTACAAAGAAGCGCGCGCCTGGCCTTACCTTCAGGCGCTTTTTCACCAAGGCCGGCGTCTCGCCCGACGACGAGCTTGAGTGGGAGCTCCGCCTGGCGCAGATCACTGACTCGCATGGCGGCATCATCTTCGAGCAGAAAGACGTCGAGGTCCCCAAGGACTGGTCGATGACGGCCACCAACATCGTCGCCAGCAAATATCTGCACGGGCCGATGGACACGCCCGAGCGCGAGACCGGTGTCCGCGCGCTGGTGACCCGCGTCGCCGAAACCATTCGCGACTGGGGCATCAAGGGCGGATATTTCCGCAGCGATGACGACGCCTCCATCTTCCACGACGAGCTCGCCCACCTGCTGTTGCAGCAGAAGGCGGCCTTCAATTCGCCGGTATGGTTCAACGTGGGCTGCGATCGCATCGAGCCCAACTCCGAGGCGCAGAACTGGCACTGGAATCCCCAGGCGCAGCGCGTCGAATACGGCCCGGTCGGCTACACGAAACCACAGTGCTCAGCGTGCTTCATCAACTCGGTACACGATTCGCTCGACAGCATCCTCACCCTGGCCAAGACTGAAGGCATGCTGTTCAAGTGGGGATCGGGCACAGGCACCAACCTGTCTCCGCTGCGCTCTTCCACCGAAGGCCTCTCGGGTGGCGGTACCGCCAGCGGCCCGCTCAGCTTCATGAAAGGCTTCGACGCCTTCGCCGGCGTCATCAAGTCGGGCGGCAAGACGCGTCGCGCCGCCAAGATGGTCATCCTCAACATCGACCATCCCGACGTGATGGACTTCATCGAGTGCAAGCAGAAGGAAGAAGCCAAGGCCTGGGCGCTGGTCGAGGCCGGATACGACGGCAGCAGTCCCGACAGCGAGGCCTACTCGTCCATCTTCTTTCAGAACGCCAACAACTCGGTGCGCGTGACCGACGACTTCATGTACGCCGTGCTGCGCGATGGCGACTTCAGCACCCGCTCGGTGAAAGACGGCCATCCGGTGCAGACCTTCAAGGCGCGCGAGATGCTGCACAAAATTTCCGACGCCACCTGGCACTGCGGCGATCCCGGCATGCAGTACGACACCACGGTCAACCGCTGGCACACCTCCAAGAACACCTCGCGCATCAACGCGTCGAACCCGTGCAGCGAGTACATGT
Source organism: uncultured Acidobacteriaceae bacterium (assembly GCA_963728805.1). Lineage (GTDB taxonomy): Bacteria > Acidobacteriota > Terriglobia > Terriglobales > Acidobacteriaceae > Bog-257. The sequence goes on along the minus strand of CAVSLE010000015.1, from coordinate 11,272 downwards.
TCCTCGATGATTCGGCGTGCAACCTCGCCAGCTTGAACCTGATGAAGTTCGCGCCCAACGGCACGTTCGACATCGAGGCCTACCGCTACGCCTGCGCCGTCATGATTACCGCGCAGGAAATTCTGGTCGACAACAGCGGCTATCCGACCGAGGCCATCGGCAAGAACTCGCACGACTACCGTCCGCTGGGACTTGGCTACGCCAACCTCGGCGCGCTCTTGATGGCCGCGGGCCTGCCCTACGACTCAGACGCCGGTCGCGACTACGCTGCCTGCGTTACCGCCATCATGTGCGGCGAGGCGTATTTGCAGTCGTCGAAGATCGCCGAGTTGTGCCAGCCGCTCGATCCCGCCACCGCGCCGACCTCGACGGCAGAGATCACTGGCGCCGCCTGTCCCGGCTGGTACATCAATCGCGAGCCCTTCCTCGATGTCATCCGCATGCATCGCGCATCGGTGAACAACATCGACAAGACGCACGTTCCTCCGGCGGTGTTTGAGGCCAGCAAGAGCACCTGGGACGAAGCCCTCAAGCACGGCGAGAAGTTCGGCTATCGCAACGCGCAGGTCACGGTGCTGGCCCCCACCGGCACCATCGGCTTCATGATGGATTGCGACACCACCGGCATCGAGCCCGACCTGGCGCTGGTGAAGTACAAAAAGCTGGTGGGCGGCGGCATGATCAAGATTGTGAACAACACCGTGCCGGCCGCGCTGTTCAAGCTGGGCTACACCGCCGATCAGACCAACGTCATCGTCAGCTACATCGACGCCACCGGCACCATCGAAGGCGCGCCCTCCATCAAGGAAGAGCACTTGCCGGTCTTCGACTGCTCGTTCAAGCCGTCGAAGGGCACCCGCACCATTCACTATCTGGGACATCTGCGCATGATGGCCGCGGCCCAGCCGTTCATCTCGGGCGCAATTTCCAAGACCATCAACATGCCCGAAAACGCCACGGTTGACGACATCACCGAAGCCTACATCCAGGCGTGGAAGCTGGGGCTGAAGGCGGTCGCCGTCTATCGCGACGGATCGAAGAAGGCGCAGCCGCTCAGTTCCATGGGATCGGCCACTGCCAAATCGAAGAAGGGCGACGCGCTCGCCACCGCTGCTGTCGAAGTGGAAGACGAGGCCGCCGCGCCGCCGCGCGCCATGCGCCATCGTCTGCCCGACGAGCGCCTGTCCATCACCCACAAGTTCAGCGTGGGCGGACACGAAGGCTATCTCACCGTCGGCCTCTACAAGGACGGCATGCCCGGTGAGTTGTTCATCACCATGGCCAAGGAAGGCTCGACCGTCAGCGGCCTGATGGACAGCTTCGCCTGCGCCACGTCGCTGGCGTTGCAGCACGGCGTGCCGCTCAAGCTGATGTGCGAGAAGTTCGCGCACACCCGCTTCGAGCCCAGCGGCTGGAGCCATAACCAGGACATCGGCTACGCCAAGTCGATCATGGATTACATCTTCCGCTGGCTGCAGTTGCGGTTCCTCACGGGCCAGCAGCAGGCGCTGTTCGACGGCCTGCGTCCGAAGTACGTCAACGCCCCGCCGCCGGGCGTGCCCGATGAAAACGGCTATGCGCCCAAAACATTTGGTGATGCCATCCCGAGCGGAGAGAGCGAAGCGAACGGAGTCGAGGGACCTGCGGTTTCCTCGCAGGCTGCGCTGCCCTTGTCCGGCATCGGCGCCCAGGGTGGGAGGACCGCCCACCATCACGCCTCCGACGCGCTCAAGGACATGATCGAAATGGGAGACTCACCCAGCTGCCCCGTCTGCGGCGCCATCATGACGAGGAACGGAAGCTGCTAACGGAGAGAGCGAAGCGAACGGCGCAGAAGGATCGGCGGTTTCTTCGCAGGGGGCCCTGCCCTTGTCCGCCGGTATTAGCGGACAGGGTGGGAAAGCCGGCCTCAGCGGGCCCAGGGGCCACCATCACGCCTCCGACGCGCTGCAGGACCTGATTGACATGGGCGACGCACCCGTGTGCTCCGTCTGCGGCGCCATCATGACCCGCAATGGAAGCTGCTACAGGTGCAATGAGTGCGGGAGTACGAGCGGGTGTAGTTAGGGCAGTGGTTAGTGGCTAGTGGCTAGTGAATCGGTGGTCCTGTTTTTACTGACAACCAACAACTGGCCACTGACAACTGATTTGTCATCCTGAGCGGAGAGAGCGCAGCGAACGGAGTCGAAGGATCTGCGGTTGGGTTTAGACATTTGTTGGGCCTAAGTTAGACATACTGTGAGGGGGCACGGCACGCCGTGCCCCTTTTTGCTTTTGATTTGTTAGATACATAAACTGGGTAGGGAGACAATCAAATGGAGAGCAAAGCACTCACCGTCGGGGTGGTTGGAGGACTGTTCTTGATCGTATGCTTGTGCCTCTGGAAGATAACGGCGGGCACCGCTACCGCTACGGAAGCTCTCTTGTTGAGCGTGATTCTCACGCTCTGTTCGGTGGTCGCTTCGTGGGTCGGATCGAAGCACTATGCGGATTACTCCTACGACAAGAATCTCCGGATCTTTGCCTTGAAGGCTGCCGAAAAAGTAACAAACTTGTCTGACGAACTTGTGAGGCTCTCCGGATTTCTGCAGCAGGAGTTAGAGTCCGAAGAGTATGAGTCTCCAAAAGAGGCTGTTCTCGCAAAGAACGACAGAATGGAAGCTGCGATCCACATGATAAATACCTTGAAGTCGGTTAATGATAGGTCACTTAGCGATTGGCAAGGGGTAATCGGAGACGAGATCAAAGAGCAGCGTGCCGAACAAGAGGAGCGCGAGGAAATGATAAGTGGGTTATTGACACGGCTGGAGTCATTGCCGGTGCCTCATTCCTCACCTGACGAAATAGACGGTAACCCCCGCACGGAAGAGTTACGCCAGGATCTCGAGTCGATTCGAAAAGAAGTCCGTGTTCTTGCATCTCAAGTGAGCGGTGTGCCCATCCGCTTGAGGACGCCCACAGTACCGCGGGAACACATAAGCCATCCTTGTCCTGTCTGTAGTACGACGCTGAATTATCGGCAGCGGGCGAAGGAGGGAAGTACGAAGGTAGTGAAGTGCCATATATGTGATACTAAACTTTTTTCACGCTTTTCGCGTGGAGAGTTTAAGTTATTCGAACGAAAAGTGACACCCGAACAGGTCCGCTGCCCATCCTGTGATCGAACGGTTACCTTGCTGATTGATCCAGTTGTCGGCACGGAGAGAATAGGTGTTGCCCAAATTGCGAAGTTCCCTTACGCGCCACTCGGACCAACACCGGTGTACAGGTTCGTACAATCGATGCTCTGCCCGCCGGAAGCGCGTCGTTTGACAGCGGGCTGGACCTATCTGAGGTAATGGAAAAAGTACGTGCGGCCTTGCCGGAACAGCCCTGGCCAAAGGGAACCGCACGAAGGGTCGCTGCCGTTCTAGGGTTGCCGTTCCACGAGGTTTCCGAGGCAATCCAAGAGATGATAAGAATCGGCCAATTTATTACTCCGAGCACTAAATTGGTGACACACTGATCAAGCTGCGTATTGGACGTGGCCTTCGTGAAAGTATCTTTTTACCCGTTTCGGACTACCTTGCGTGATGCGGAGATAGGAACGAACGAACTCCATCATCTGGTGTAGGTTTTCTGGACGAACCCGACCGAGTGCGTTGGTCTTCACGTCTTGGTTCAACAACTCATCGGGATTGAGTTCTGGACTGTAAGACGGTAGCCAGAAGATCCGGATTTGAGCAGCATGGTGCTCCAACCAACGAGTGACCGCTCGCGACTTGTGTACGGGGTGACCATCGGCAATCAGATACACCTTCCGCTTTGCCTTCTGACGGGAGCGGACTAGGCGACGAAGAAAGTTCAGAAATACTGGCGCCGTGAATCGCTGCCGAAAAATCATGAAAGCCAGGCGACCGCGATTGGTGATGGCTGAGATCATGTTGCAGCGAAACCGCTGACCGGTACCGAACACGACCGGGGTCTGACCACGCCGCCCATAGGATCGCCCAGCTTGATGATCCGAACGCAGCCCCATCTCGTCCAGCCAATGAATTTGCGCCCCATCCTGTCGTGCCCTGGCTCGAATCGCGGGATATTCTTCCTCCAGCCATCTCCGCACCGCTACCGGATTCTGTTCATACGCTCGTCGCACCGGCTTCTGCGGGGTCAGTCCCCAAGCCCGTAAGTACCGCCCCACCGTCCACACCGAAACCTGCAGACCGAAGCGCCGCGACAACAACTGTTGCACCGCCTCTCGAGTCCACAAGGCGAAGGGCAAGCTCAACTGGTCGGGACACCGACTGACGATCATTCGCACCGTGCTAGCCGCGCGTTGAGGAGCCAAGCGCGAAACCGGAGGTCGCCCTCGACGTCGTGCCTTCAGCGCCCGCGTTCCGGATCGTTCCACCAACCCCATCCACCGGGTTACCGTACCGCGGGCTACCCCGAACACGTGAGCCGCCTCGGTTTGCGAAAGACCTTTCTGAACCGCCTCAACGACTCGCCGGCGAAGATCCTCTTGGGACTTCCCCGGCAGCGAGCGAGCATCCTGTTTCTTCATCCCAGGACGATAACAGAATACTCACTGAATGTCATCTATATTATGCTCTGATTAGTAGGATGGTTCATTCGGCCTATCGGGAGCTGCGGGATACCTTTTCGGGTCTGCGGCGCGCTTGGTCAAACATCACAGGTTTCGTCTGGGCGCCCATCTGCTATCTCTTCTCTCCGATCGTCGTGACCCAAAGTGCATGGTTCGCTCATCATAGTTCTCATCCTCCCGAGAATTCCGTCCTCTCAGAACACGTCCCAACCCACAGTCTGTAGAGGGCACCTCGACGTCTCGTCAAGCTCGCCCTTGATTTGATCTGACGGAGGATAAATGACTCGATCGCAGGATTTCGCCTCGGTGTATCTACGCTTGAGATTGCGCAACGACTCTGTTCTTAGGGTCCACCACGTCGCATCCATATTGGGAATGCCCTGCCGCACCGTTAGACACTTGGCAGCTACAGGCAGACTCCGCGGATATAAGACCGGTCCACGTATGTGGGCTTTTCAAGGCCGTGATGTTGCGGAGTACTTGATGCTCAGAAACGAAGGCAGTTGCGCTTTTCGCTCGGCGCCCTGTCCTACCCTATTTTTCTAGTCGTGCGGGTGTTGTAGCACCCGCACGACTATTCCCAGGAGGGTTATCCCCTCCATCAGGAGGTGCGACCGTGACTAAACGTATCGCATTCCGCCGCTACTTCCGTCACTGGCGTAGCGGCAAACTCATGGATGCCTGGGCCTACGGCTACAAGGCGTGGCCGATCGGCAAATAAATCCACCCCAGGTGTGTCGGCACCTTACAGCCGGGAACTCGCGATCTGTGGGTCCCCGCTTTGAAATATTAACACCTGCGTCAAGCTGGGCAATGCTTTAGCCGCATTCGGCGGGTGGCCCACTCCTTTTGCTTGATCGGGCTCCTCAGACATGGGTGCCCCATCCTTCTCGCCCGTTTTTGGCGAGAGGGTGGGAGCCGGCAATCCTCAGCCCGAAGGGCGTCACAATCGTAGCCCAGCACGTGAGTGCTGGGTAAGCATGTTATTAAATCCCCGAGTCCCTTCAGGGACGACACCTCTTCGCCAACAACGTCAAAACCCGTGTGCCGTCCTGCCGGACTCCTCCAATGTAATAAGTCAACCCAGGACTTACGTCCTGGGCTACGATTATGTCGCCCTCCGGGCTCCCGACGAGTGGCCCGCCCTAAACGCCTGACCTTTCCAAACCTGGGGTGCCAGCAAGGCAGTTGTCAGTAGCCAGTTGTCAGTTGCCGGTAAAGGTAACCGCAGATCCCTCGACTTCGCTTCGCTGCGCTCGGGATGACAGAAACGGGGCACCGAGACGATAAAGGTAACGACCCTCCCAGCCCGAAGGCACCCTGTCGTCCAAGGAAGGCGACAAGGGTGGGGCACCCGCACCCGGCCAGTTGTCGAGAAACAGTTGTCAGCAGCCAGTAGCCAGTTGTCAGTAAAGGCAACCGCATCCTTGACTCGCTCCGCTCGCTCAGGATGACAGAGGAAGAAACAACAGGTCCTTCGGCTCGGTCGCCGCGGCGACCTCGCTCAGGATGACAAATTCATGAAAGGGGCGGGATTGGCGCTGGAAACTCGAAACTTGAAACTCGAAACTGGTTTCCGAAACTTGGCCGGGCAGCGAGCAATTGTGCACAGATTAAGTGGTGGCGGCAGCCCTACTATGGTGTCTGACCAACGTAATAAAGGAGAATCGAATGAAATCCCAGAGGCTATTGGTTGTCGTCCTGGCGTCGCTCATCGTGCTCGCCCTGTCCCTGCCGGTACTGGCACAGAGCAGCACACAGTCCAGCACCACCACGACGACACAGAATCCACCCGCCGCTCAGAGCACCACCACCATGACACCACAGGATCCGGCATCGGTGCCGCCGGCCCAGGTCACTCAGAGCACGGATACGACGGTTACGCCGGCCGGCCCGGAAGTGAAGCAGACCGATTCGACGACGACCACAACCACGCCTCAGCCAAAGGTAACCGACACCACGACCACCACAACCACGCCAGCGCCGGTAACTGACGTCACGACCACTACGACCGCGCCGCCGCCCCAGGTGAAGAAGGACACCACCTCGACCACCACAGTCACGCCCCAGCCCCCGCAGCAATAATTGCGGGTAATCGGCGCGTGGCCTACGCAAGCTTCTTTGCTTGCAGCCTGCCCTGAGCGAAGTCGAAGGGTGGGGCGATTCGTCCTAACGACGAAAATCCCCGCCCTAGTATCTAGTTGCATAAGTTAGCGTACTGCGTATACTGTGCCCATGAAGGCACACACGGTTACGCTGACACCGGAAGAGCAGGCTCATCTGCAAGCTGTAGCGCGCCGGCCCACCAGCGCCAAGCGCGATACTTTTCGCGCCGGGTTGATTTTGCGTGTGGCGGCCGGTGGCACGAACGAAGCGATTGCCGCGGCCTTGAAGACGCGTCCGGCCACAGTAAGCAAGTGGCGCGGCCGCTTTCTCGGGCATCGGCTGGATGGGTTGCGAGATGCGGTGCGTAGCGGAAAACCCGCCCGCTATGGCGGGGAGACGGAACGGCGCATTCTGGCGCAGTTGGATCATCCGGTGCCGCCAGGGTTTGCCCGCTGGAACGGCAGCTTGCTGGCGACGGCGCTGCCCGACATCTCCGCGGATCAAGTTTGGCGAGTGCTGCGCAAGCATGGCATCTCGCTGCAGCGCCGCCGCAGCTGGTGTGTCAGTACCGACCCCTGCTTCGCGCAGAAGGCCGCCGACATTGTCGGGCTGTATTTGCATCCGCCAGAGAACGCGCTGGTCCTGGCGGTGGATGAAAAGCAGCACATCCAGGCGCTGGAACGAGCCCAGGGCTGGCTGAAGCTGCCCAATGGCAAGGCGCTCACCGGCTTCTCGCATGACTACCAACGTCATGGCACCACCACGTTATTTGCGGCGCTGGAAGTGGCCACCGGGCTGGTTAAGGGCGGTCACTATCGGCGCCGCCGCCGGGTGGAGTTTCTGGATTTTATGAACCGCCTCCTGGCCCAGCACCCGGAGCAGGAGATCCACGTCATCCTGGACAATCTCAATACTCACAAGCCCAAGTGCGACCGCTGGCTCGCCCGCCACAGCCAGGTTCACCTTCACTTCACGCCCACCCATGCCTCGTGGATGAATCAGGTCGAAATCTGGTTCTCGCTCCTCCAGCGTCATTCGCTGGCTGGCTCCAGCTTTACCAGTCCACAGCAGCTCCGCAACCATATCGATGACTTCATTGCCGCCTACAACCAGTCGCTCATCCCTTCGAGTGGAGCAAGCAAACCGTCTTTCAGAAACGACCTAAAATGTCATACTCTAAGCTCAGGCAACTAGGTACTAGGCCAAACAGCAGTTGTCAGTGGCCAGTCGTCAGTTGTCAGTAAAGGCAACCCCAGACCCTTCGACTGCGTCCGCCGCGGCGGACTCCGCTCAGGATGACAGAAGAACAAAAGAGCTCCGCTCGGGATGACGAACTGGGTCACTATTTCGGAATGGATGAGAATCAACTGAAGGATGTCTAGCTAGACGCTTGTGCCAATCAGCCGTGGTGGGTAGCTGACTTGCTCGTGGTCACCCGCCCACCTTGAGTCAGTCCAGAAGATAGGTCTTTGACTTCGTTCTGTGCTGCCATCTCGGCCAGTCTTTGCGTAGGGGCATGTCCCCAAGACACTAATTTGTCGGGGTTCCGCGACCGGCAAATCATCCAGTGGTAGCGCATCCCTTTGTGAAAATGCTCCGCTTGAAACGACACGACATACCGAGCAACTGCCTGTGCCATCCAATGCTTCCGATTCTGTGCACTGGCCTTTTATGCGACCTTGCCGTGAATTTTGGCGTCGCGGTTCTTCTCGCTGCCAACAGTAACCTTGATCTGCTTGGGCTTGGCCTCAGCCTTCTTGGCGAGGTTGATCTTCAGCACGCCCTTGTCGTAGTGGGCGCTTACCTGCCCTGGATCCACGGAGTTGGGTAGCGTGAACGAGCGAGTGAAGCTTCCATATTGCCGCTCGACGCGACGGTAGTTCTCTTCTTTTTCTTCCTTCTCGAACTTGCGCTCGCCGTGGACGACCAGAGTATTGTTTTCGATGCGGACATCAATGTCCTTTTCCTCAACGCCCGGGACTTCAATTTTCAGAGTGAAGTTGTGTTCGTCTTCGTAGACGTCCACCGGAGGTGCGAAGCCGGTGGTCGTCAACGCCTCCTCTGGACCATCAGGGTTTAACGAGTCACGCAAAAGACGGTTCATGCGGTCTTGTAGGGTGGCGGTGGCACGGAAAGGATCCCAACGGGTTAATACTGTCATGACGTAGTTCCTCCATGGGTAATCTAAGAGGAAAAACTTCAGATGGGCTGACTTAGTTCAGGGAACCTGAAAGAGTAAGAAGGGTACTTGCTCAATAATAATGCTAGGCTTGCGCGCTACCATTGTCAACTTGCCGCAGTTTGGGGTAGTGGGTCACTCTGATTTCCATAGGGCATCCATCTCTGCATATAGGTTAGTTCTTTGTTGATCAATAGAGATCAGCTTCTCTCGGAACTGCTTACGAGCGCTGGCGGCAGGTTCTCGCGACATCTGGTAAACCAGGTCTTTAGCTTGAGCACACAGTCGGTCGTAGGTGTGTTCCAGTTTCAGAAGTGCTTCTTTGCGTTCTTCGTTTGTCATGGTAATAGCCTATTCTCCCAGAGTTTTCAGCAGCAGTTTCTTGTCTATGCGCTGCGGGGGCGAGGGCAACGCTGGCAGGAGACTGCACAAGTTCCTCGAAGATAGAGGGTAAGCCCATCGTAAAAGGGCGCGCGATGGCCAAGCAGTCATACCTCGGCAAAAGAAAAACGAAAAGAGCGGACTAACCTTTGTCCGTCACTCCCCTGACGATCGGGACGGCGGCTTGGCTGAAGTCCTCGTGATCCGTCTTCTTTCTCCGATTTTGTGCTGGACGACGTTAAGTTTCTTCGAGTTGATCGGCTTGTCGCTGTGCTTTATCGAATTTTGTTCGTTTCTCTGACATGCAGACAGTTTACGCCGAACGCCCAAGGTTCAAGTTCTGTGGGTTTCAAACTGCACCACTACCCAGTTTGAGGTAGTGGGTCAGTCTGATTTTCACGACTTCGATCAAGAGTCTGCGTCAGAGAGCTGGTCAGTGATCATCCGGAAGTGATAGCCCTTTACTGCGAGGGTCATGGCCACGCCGAAGGAGCGGCGGTAGCGAGGGCGGCGGTGAGCATGAACTTCCAGTAGCTGAAGCGGCCGCGGCTGATGATTCCCTGGCGCACCAGGGAGGAGACGAAGGCGCGGAGGTTGGCGTAGGTCAAGCGCCGCCGGTATGGGTGGCATCGGCTGAGGAGCAAGCTTGACGCGCTCGTAGTATGCCTCGTAGGCGATAGATGCGTTTCATCACGTGAGCGATAGCCTTCGACCAGGCGGGCGGCGTCCATGCGGGGAATGAAGTTCAGTTCGCAGTCGGTGTTGTTACCGCCGCCGGCAGTTCAGAATTCGGCCCTCGCTGTACAGGCGGCGGAAGAGCTGGGTGCCGGGCATGGCCTGCAGCAGACCCACCATGGCCAGGGGAATGGCGCTCTTCTGGATGAAATCGACCATGCGGTCGAAGACGTCTTCGCGGTCGGTGTCGAAACCGAGGATGAAGCCGCCCATCACCTCGATGCCGTATGCTGGATGCGCCGACGCTGTCCAGCAGGTTGCGGCGCGTGTTCTGCATTTTGTTGTTGGCGACGAGGCTGGCTTCGTCGGGCGTTTCGATGCCGAGGAAGACGCGAGTGAAGCGGGCGTCCTTGATGAGCTGGAGCAGTTCGAGATCGTCGGCGAGATTCAGCGAGGCTTCAGTGATGAAGCGGAAGGGATGAGCTGTGGCTGCCCCACTCGGCCATGCGCGGCAGCAGTTCCTTGGCGCGCGTCTTGTTGCCGATGAAGTTGTCGTCCACGACGAAGACCGCGTCGCGCCAGCCGCGTCGCGGAGCTGATCGAGTTCGGCGAGAACCTGCGCCGACGGCCTTGGTGCGCGGCCGGCGGCCGTAGATCTCGATGATGTCGCAGAACTCGCAGTTGAAGGGACAGCCGCGCGAGTACTGGACGGTCATGGTGCTGTAGCGGTGCATCTGATAAGGCTGAGGTCGGGTACGGGCTGGATGCCATGGCCGGACGCTCGGCGGCCTTGTAGACGGGCGCGGCCGTGCCCGCTCAGATCTCGGGCCAGGCCGGCGATCAGGGCTTCCGCTTCGCCGATCACCACGTGGTCGGCGTGCAGTACGGCGCCGGGCATGCTGCTGGTGATGGGGCCGCCCACCACGGTCGGAGTCCGCGGGCGCGGCAACGATGGACGATGGAGACGAGATCCTCCTGCTGGACGTGCATGCCGCTGATCAGGCGACGTCGGCCCAGGCGAGGTCCGTGTCGGTGAGGCGCTCGACGTTGGTGTCGACCAGGCGCTTGGGCCAGCTGGGGAAGCAGCGCGGCGACCGTCATGAGTCCCAGTGGAGGCTGAGCCGCGCGCTTGCCCTGAAGGAAGGGCATGTGAAGCTCCAGTAGGTGTCCGGTGACCGGGGATAGACGAGTAAGGCGTTCATGGTTCGCCTCCGCCGCAACAGCGCATGTCAGCGTGTAACAGCGATGAAGTGTGATCCGCGCTTGGCGAGGATGCCCGCGCCGACTACAACCATCGGTACGCGGTTGATGCAAGTGTGACCCTTCGAGGCTTGAGGGCGCAATGG
>CAVSLE010000014.1:0-54100 GCA_963728805.1 uncultured Acidobacteriaceae bacterium | reverse complement strand
TATTCACCAGTTGTTACCTGATCCTGAAGCTCCCATTGGTTTGCGGAAAGCTCCGAATCTTCCATCCGACTTCTCGAAGATGATTTCTATCTTCGTTGGAATCTTCTGTTCTTCGGGAACCTCTCGTTGATGCAGAATTGCTTTTCCCAAAAAAATAAGCATCGCGACATTTCCCCGTTCGGCAGCTCGCAATTGCAATCGCCGTAGCTTCAATTTCAACAGACACTCCCCTTTGGTGATTTCTGTTGCAAAACGCCTGTACAGCGTCGCGCGATCGACTCCAAGGAAGTCAGCGATCTCGGTAACTGTGAGTCCTAGCCTTGCCAGCTTGATCACTTGGTCAGCAGAAATGGATTTCCTCGGTCGAGCCAACGAGATACCTCCGTAAAATGACGGGCTGAGCGGTTGCCATCGCGCGGATCAATGCTGCATTAGAAACAACATGATATAGAAGAGTGGGTTTGAAGATTGCAAATTGGTTGGAAGAACCGGCCGTGAGTGGATGCGCTCTCCGCTCCCCGCATGCTCTCCTGCCTGTTTTGGTCGCTTTGATTAAACGTCTTACGGAGTACAACGGTCAGGCAGACCGTCTGGCGGCCATAGCCAGGCCAACCTCCGGCAGCCGAATCGGAGAAGGATTGCACAACTGCTCACTAGATAAGCCCAGCCTAGCCGTGCTACAACCGAACAGCGCCTCGCACCATTGCTGGGATGATTATGCGACCATCATGAGTGGCAGGGCACCGATGCAAAGACCGAGAAAAGAAAAACCCGTCAGCCTGGGACGCCATCGGCGCACCTGCACGATCTGCGCTCACCCGGAGCGGTTCGAGATTGAACAAGCGTTCGTCACCTGGGCGAGCCCTGCCGCGATCGCCCAACAATACGGGATCGCAGACAGGGCAAGCGTCTACAGGCACGCCCATGCCATGCAACTTTTCCCGAAGCGTCAGCAAAACGTTCGTGCTGCGCTCGAGCGGATCATCGAGCGAGTCGGCGACGTCGAGGTTACGGCTTCGGCAGTCGTCGCCGCCGTCCAGACGCTCGCCAAGATCAACGCGGCAGGGCGATGGATCGATCCCACCGAGCAAGTCAGCTTGCGTCAACTGTTCGAACGGATGACGCCCGAGGAGCTTGAGATTTACGCGAGGGACGGCGAACTGCCGAGCTGGTTCACCGATCTGACGAAACGAGAAGGGAGCTATCCTTCGCTGTGAGAAGGCGCTCCAAGCCGCCGCCGTCGCTACCCACGGGCTTTCGGCCGGAAGACGCACCGCTTGGCTCGCTCGAATCACGAGCGGCCGCACGAGCTTGGCTACTGCAGAACCGAAAGGACTTTCGGATGATCGTTCACTGCTACGACGGTAACCCGCTCAACCTGGAAACTTCCGTCTGCGAGAGGCAGATCTGGCCGGATGGATCGCTCTTCGAATACATCATGCTTGACGGCCCGGCCGAGGATCTAACGGAAGCGCAGCTCCAGGACTTCATCGATCGACACCCGATTAAGCGCAACACGACTGCACAGTGAAAAAGATCAAAGCCCTTTTGCAGCGCATCGTGCGGCTCGTCTATCCGCAACAGATTCCGGAAACCCACCAAAAGGCTCTGGACCGATTTGTCCGTAAGTCTTCTAAGCGTTCAGGCCGTACATGCGCCCAGCAGGCCGCTTCCTGAATGGTTCCGCCCTCATAAAGATGATGAAAACCGGCGTGGGCGTCAGCCTGCAAGACTCCACTAAAGCTACGTAGATGCTCGCGTGGATGTTCGCCAGGGCGATCGGGCGAGTAGGCGAACCATACGGCGGCGGGTGTGTTATCGCCCGTTTACTCCAGTAATGTGCGACATTTGTGGCAGGGACTCTTGCGTATTCGTAGCAGACCGCACTCGACTCCGGAATCCGGAGTCGGAGGCTTCTCATAAGTACGCCGCCTTGAGGTCGCGGACGAATCCCTGATCTCCGCGTGTAAGTACAAACAGCCAAGCCGCTTACTTGGCCAATGCGGCAGGCCGATGCCTCTCGCGCACCAGGTCCCAACAGTGGTACGCGTCCGGCTCGTCGGCGTGCTCGCGGAACGGCTTGCTGAGCAGGTCGAAATAACAGAGCTCGACTCCGGATTCCGGAGTCGCCTCTGGCTGGTCGGCTTAGCGATTGCCTCCGTTGTGCCCGCTGCGCACAGCCTCTGTAAGCGGCTTGAGCCTGTCTCAGCATGGTCACGACCCAACCGTGGCGTCCGGTAGCCACCAATGGCGATTTTAGAAAAGCCGCCGAACCCGGCATCCACTATCATTGAGGTGAGGGAATAATAATGACGACGACTAAGTGGCAAGAGTTTCACCGGGAGACGCCGCTGACTGTTGAACACCGGGCGCCTACCGGTAAGTTTCGGGTCATCGCTTGCGACACATTCGAACGCCCATTCGCTGACTATTTGGTCGGCGATTTTGCCGAACTGGACGCGGCCTTCGCAGCTGCTAAAGGCGCTCTCGAGCCGATGACCGGAGTGTACGACGACGGCGGCCAACACAAGTTCAATCACCTTGAGCCAAGCGAAGTCTGACCTCGACTCCGGATTCCGGAGTTCTCCAATGTACAAGCCATCTTGTGGGTGGCACCTGTGCGAAGGGGCGTGTTGTCAACTATCATTAAATTGAGAGACCCCAGATGCCGACCAAGAACAAGCACCGAAATGACAAGTTCACATGGGGTCCAGATAACCCGCCAACGCCGATCGCGAGCTGCGCGCTTTGCGAGCATCTCGCCAAGCCTGGCAAATGCACGGCGTACCCCAACGGCATCCCAGCCGATATTCTTGACGGCAAGGATTACCACTTCGAGCACCGGGTGGATCAGGTCGGTACGGATGTGTTCAAGCCCGTTGACGGTGTAAACCTGCCGCCTTGGCTGCGAAAGGAAAGCCCAGAAAGGACAGGTCCCTGGCAGCAGTTCCGCAACGAGAAAGTCGAGAGGCCAGAGCATCAGTCGGCTGCCGGTCAGTTTCGCGTTATCGCCTGTGACACTTTCGAAGGGCCATTCGCCGACGAGTTCGTCGGCGAATTCACCGAATTAGATGAGGCCATCGTAGCCGCCAAGAGTGCTCTCAGCCCAATGATGGCGGTTTACGTCTACGACGACACCGGCCATCTAAGATTCAGTCAACACCAGCCCAGTGAACCCTAATCTCCATTGCCCGTAATTATTTGGGATTGATATAGTTAAGCGGCAACCAGCCGCAGGAGAAATCAAGGTGAGTGATTGCGGGCCACCCACGCCATCAGATAGGAGACCGGTTTAGCCTCAGACGATGGATGCTCCAGCAGATTGCCCATCTCAATGTGAGCGAGTACCAACAAAACGTAATGGGGCGCCCGCTGTCCTATTGCGCCCGCTGCAACTATGTTGAGGTAGCTTGTCACCGCTGCCTCCAGTGCTGCGTAGGCTTCGGGGTGTTCCCGTCGATACCTTACGTCGGCCATTCGTGGGGCATCTTGGCTGACTTCTCCTTTTTTCCTGGGCGCCATCCCACCGGCCCAATAGAAAGCCCGATAAATAGCCGCGAGAGCGGCGTAGTCATCCTTCCCTGTCACCTGCCGCACGTAGACGCATAGCAATGCCTCGTATATCCGAATCCTGTCCAATATCTGAACACGCAGTTCCGCGAGATGGCGGAACCATTCCTTGGACGCGAATAACGGTATGAGACTTTCCAACTTCATCATCTCTACGATTTGACCTGCAGAGTTTCCAAAGGATGATCCGATCTCATCAACCAGGGCCCAGAAGTCTTTGTTGGCTCGGTCGAGCGAGTCGGCAAACTTCGTTAATTCCGGACTGAGGAAGTTCGCACTTCTTTTTATCGGCGACAGGCAGTGGGCCCGTGCAAGCCCCAGCAGAATCTCTGGATCACAGCCAGCCTGGACCAGCCTTTCGATGGCTTCTAAGTAAGACGGTTGTGACGGATCACTCTCACCCTCCGACTGCTTCCTATAAATCTCTAGGCGCCGACCTAGTTCCTCATCCGAAAGGCGAGCCCCCATGATCCCCTCCCCATAGTGTCCGAACAAGAAACAGTTCAAAAATATTTTCTAGATGTTCGAGAGATTTTGGTGGTGATTCTAATACTCTCAGCGCACGGAGGAACACTCATGATCGACTTTATTTCACCGAGGGAAGCCGCCAAGAAATTGCGCATCAGTCTGAATGCAACCTATGCCGCGGTCTGGACCGGCCGACTTCGGGCAGAGAAACGCGATGGCAAGTGGTTAATTTCTGTGGAGGCTGTCGAGGAACATTTGCAGCGGCGCCGTAGCCGTGAGACCGCGAAGAACGCACCTTCAGAATCCCGGGATTGCGTTGGAGGCGAACCGGCCTCAGAACAACAGGCAAATGAGACGGGGTGAGAACGCTGGGGACAGCACCCGCGTGCGGAACACGTTGAACAGAACTCAAGCGTAGATTTCAGCGGCGGGCGAGTGTTCGCAGGTCGATCCAATCCGATCAGGGCCCAAACCTGAGCGTGTTGTACCGGATCAAAAGGAGATTGTGAAATGCCGGGAAACCCCGCACCTCAGATGGGTCGAACTTCAAGGTCCCAAAAGTCAGATGCTCCAACGACCAAACCGGACGCGAAGACAAATCCGGGGATGCATGTCGTCGAACACGAGGACCCGTCTCCCATTTGCGAAGGCGCGCCTTATCCGCGACTTAAACCTGGCGAATACAGCGCCCGATGCGTTGAGACCAGAGTCTACCCGGAGAAGAGGTTTCAACGCTGGGTGTGCCGCGTCAAGTATTGGATCATTCCTGAAGGACCACATGTATACGGGTTTTTTAATCTCGGTTGCGGCGCGAAGCCCCGCGCTGGACGCGGTTCGGAGTATCGCCGTGCTTGGATAGAAGCAAACGGAGACGCTCCGCAAAGGCGCCAGAAGCTCGGCCACTCGGTATTCCGCGACAAGATTTTCGTGATTAGGGTTGATGATGTGATCCGTAGGCATGACGGCCGTACTCACCACCAAGCTAACGTCTATTCCACAGTGAAAGAGATCTTGAAGCGGTCTTGGCCCTGATCTCTCAATCGGTATGAATCAATCAGTATCAAGCAATCACCAAATCAACGAATCAAACAATCAAGGAAGGCAGCGGTGAAGTGGCGGGCCGCATGAGACTTAACGGGGCAAAGCAAAAAGATTCCATCCTTGCCTGGATGGAGGGTAAAGCCACCAAATGCTAACCCAAGGCGGGGGCACCTCGTTGCCCCCGCAAGGCAGGCCGAACGCAACCGCTTGACCAATTATGGTCGAGGACTATCAATCTCGTGAGCGTGCGGGGAACTGCTCACTGACACGTTATGAGACGACCGGTGCGGTAGGTGGCAGAGTGTCGGTCAGAGGGTGTCAAGAGCTAGCGGTGTGCCACACCGCACGACGCCGGAACTGATTGATATTGGAGGGACGAAAATGCAGGGAGAACAGTTGGGGAGCAAAAGTACCGGGGAACAGTTCGACCCAATGTGAGACGACCTCCAAATTATGCTACGACGGATGGTTGGCGTTCGCTAAACAGATGTTACTGAAACGAAAACTCTGGACTGAGATTGCGAGGGATCGCGACACCAGACGAAAGCACTATGAGCACACTGAGTTGACGATCGAGCAAAGAGAAACACATGGAACTCCCTGAACTCATCGACGAGAAACAGGTATCCAAGCGGTTCGGCATACCCTTGAATACGCTCCGCTCTTGGCGAAACTGTGGAGACGGACCGGACTTCTACAAATTGGGTACAGCGAGACGTTCGCCAGTGCGGTACGATGTTGCTGTGCTCGCCGAATGGCTGCGGGCACATATGCGTGTCCAAAAGGCGAGAGCGACTGCGGAGGAGAAGCATGTCGCTCTATAAACGTGGGTCCACATACTGGTACAGATTCCGCTGGAATGGCAGCAAACCGTATCGGGGTTCTTGCAAGACCTCGATATTGTCAGAGGCCAAAAAGGTGGAATCGCTAGTGTTGGCCCAATTGCTCGAACATAACCGTCCGCCTGGTTCGCGGAAGATATCGACCCTGACGGAGTTTTCCAAACGATTCTTTGAATGGTTGGGTTCCCTTCCGACGGACCGCCCGCCGAGGAAGGGAACTCGCAAGTATTATCACGTTGGTTGGAAACTGCTGGAGAAAACCACGATGGCAGGATGGAGAGTTGACCACATCGAACGTGACGACATCTCCGCGCTGGCAGTGGTTAGCTCCCCGGCCAACACTAACAACGCCCTGCGCACTCTTCGGAGAATGCTCAAGCAGGCTCAAGAGTGGGGCTTGATTCACACCGTTCCCAAGATTCGGCTCGTGGAAGAGCCGGGCAGGGAGATTATGTTAGAGCCCTGGATGGAAGCTAACCTTTTAGCCGTGATGGAGGTCGAGCGCACGCCAAGCAGCAAGCACTCACCCCAATCGGCGAATTACGGCTGGCAGCCTTTGAGAGATGTTCTGCTGATCATGCTCGATACGGGTATGAGGCCGGCAGAAGTCTTTCGCATGGAATGGGAGCATGTGAAATGGGACAGGGGCCTGATCTTCGTCCCACGCAGCAAGTCCCGCAAATCAAAGCGGTATGTGCCACTGAGTGAGCGCGTCAAGGCAGCATTGCTGGTGCGGACGAAAGATTCATCCTTCGTGTTCCCGTCGGCCCGCAGCTGTTCGAGTCACATCGAGACGGTGCAGAAGCAGTTTGACCGCGCCAAGAAATTGGCGAGTCTACCGGATGCCGTTGTGCTCTATTGTGCTCGGCACAGGTTCAGCACCGATGCCATGGACGGGACGGGCAATTTAATGGCGGTAATGGATGTCATGGGCCACAGCCGACCTGACGTGACGCGCCTTTACCAGCATCCCGGCCTGAAGCAGATCGGGATGGCTATCAACAAACGAAACGAAGTTGTACAGTGAGCACAAAACCGAGCACACGGTAAAAATTGTGGTAGTCGGAAGAGAAGCGGTAAGCAATTGATTGCAGGAACATTAAGGCTTGGTAGCGCTACCGGGAATCGAACCCGGGTTTGAAGATTGAGAATCTTCCGTCCTAACCCCTAGACGATAGCGCCCCTTCAGAATGGCTTTTGCATTATAACAAATCGCCAGCGTTTATAAGCGTTTCGCGCGCCCCGCCATTCCGCGATTCGACACACGATTCAGTGCAATGCATCACTGCGCACGTCTTTCATCGAGTGCTAGTCTTTCTGGTCCGGCAATGAGAAAGTACACGCTTCAATTTCTTTCATAAAGAGGCCGCGGTTGATTGCATTCTTGATTCTATGGTTCGCGCTGTTCGCACCCGCGACAATGCGAGCGCAGCAGACACCCTCGACTCCGCCGCCAACCCCTCAAACCTCGCCAGCAAAGGCGCCTGCGCCTCCAGAACCCTCCTCAACCCTGGGCAATCCCGATGTCCAAGTCTGGGTCAACACGAATTCCGGCGTCTATCACTGTCCCAACACACACTGGTATGGAGCCACGAAGTCGGGCGTCTACATGAAACAAACGGAGGCGCAGCGAAAGGGATATCGCCCGGCCTACCATCGGGTTTGCCAATAGCGCATCAAATTCGTGCTTTCCCCGCAAAGTTCCGCAAAAGCCCGTATTTAGTGGGTCTTCGCACAGGGGTTGACAACCTTGCTCCCGCGTAGCAGAATCCCATTTGTAGGCGAATAAAAAGCGAAAGTAGTCCCTGCCCACACTCGCTCCGCCACTGAGGTCCTTATGCCGTCTCATGCCACGCTCCGTGCCCACATTGAGTCTTCGCTCGGTGAGCGCCTCTCCTCCACGCTGTTGCTGCGCGAACGTGCCGCACCGCAAATGGTCTCAACTGGGTTGGCGGCGCTCAATGCGCTCACCGGAGGGTTGCCGCGAGGAGCGCTCAGCGAAATCACCGGGCCAGCATCCTCGGGGCGCACCGGGGTGATGCTGGCGGCGCTGGCTGAAGCTACCGGCCGGCGGGAGGTATGCGCGCTGGTGGACGCCAGCGACAGCTTCGATCCTGCTTCGGCGGCGGCCGCTGGCGTGGACCTTGAGCACCTGCTGTGGGTGCGTTGCAGTGAGCGTTCCAGTTTGTCACCGCATAAAAACCATTCGCCGCGGGCTGCGCTGGGCCGCCTCGAACAAGTGTTGCAGGTGACGGACCTGCTGCTGCAAGGCGGTGGCTTTGGCATGGTGGTGCTCGATCTTGGCGACATTCCCACCGAAAGTGCGCGGCGCGTGCCACTCACCTCGTGGTTCCGTTTCCGCCGCGCGGTAGAACCTACCGCGACCGTACTGTTGCTCATCGAACAGGAGCCCTGCGCGAAGACCTGTGCTTCTCTGGTGGTGCGATTGGGGCCCCAGGCGGTATGCGCCCGCAATGCCGTGGCAGCTTCCGCGCGTATTGAACAGGGAGGTTGGCAAGTTGTGTCGCACAGCGGCGCCAGCATTCCCGAAAACAATCCCGTAAGCCATGCCGCGATATTGCATGGAATGCAATTACAGGCCGAAGTGGTGCGCTGCTCCAATCCGCCGGCCCGGCACGGCAGGGTGCTCGATGGCGGCCCCGGCGCGCCCCGCAAACCGGCGCAGCCAGCCAATGCCTCTTTTGAATTGCGCGCTGCATGGTGATCTTCAACTTCCGACTTCGAGGCTTGAATGTTTGCTTGTATCTACATTCCCGACTTTTCTGTGGAAGCCATCGTGCGCGTCGAGCCCTGGTTGCGCGAACAGGCGGTGGCGGTGTTGGAAGGCAAATCTCCACTGGTGCGCGTGGTGGCGCTCAATGAAAAAGCCCGCGGCCTGGGGATGGAGGCGGGCATGACCAAGCTGCAGGCTGCTGTTTTCTCAGCTCCTGCAACTGAAGCGGCCCATTCCAGCGAAGCCACGGTGAAAAATCCCAAGACCACGCAGATCGAGCTTTCTTCCCGGCGCACGAAAAGCAAGCCGCAGCCTGGCCTGGCAATCTTGCGCCAGCGTTCGGCCGAGCAGGAGAACTCGGCCCATGCCGCGCTGCTCGACGTTGCTCATGCTTTTACGCCGCGCGTGGAAGACACCGCCAGCGACACCTTGCTGCTGGACCTGGCCGGGCTGGAGCGGCTCTACGGCGAGCCCGCAACCATGGCGCGCTCGCTGGCGTCACGGGTAAACGCGGTGGCGCTGGAGGCCAATATCGCGCTGGCCGCAAATCCTGAAGCGGCCTTGCATGCTGCGCGCGGATTCAGCGGGACTACCGTGCTCCCTGCTGGAGAAGAGGCGCATCGCCTGGGAGTGCTGCCGTTGCAGGTGTTGCTGGATACATTCGACATCTCGCTGAAAAACGGCCCTGCTTCTGATCGCGAACGCGAGAAGCTGCGGGAACAGATGCTCGACACCCTGGAACGATGGGGTGTACGCGATTTTCGCACCCTGGCGCTGCTGCCTGAACACGCGCTGGCTTCACGGCTGGGTGAAGCGGGTGCGCGTTTGCAGCGTCTGGCTCAGGGAATAGGTATGCGCACGCTGGCGCTTTGCGAGCCCCTTACCCATTTTGAAGAGGCCATGGAGTTGGAATCTCCGGTCGAAACGCTGGAGCCGCTGTCGTTCGTTTTGAACCGGCTGCTGGAGCAATTATGCGCCCGGCTGGAGGCCCGTGCCCTGGCTGTACAGGAATTGCATTTGCGTTTGCGGCTGGAACGGCGGGTCGCTGACGAGGAGACCACGACTGCGCAGGAATTATCCAGGACATCGTCCCATATTGTGGGAGATAACAATACTGTGGAGCGCATTCTGTGCCTGCCGGTGGCCATGCGCGATACCAAGGTTTTTCTCAAGCTGCTGCAGCTGGAATTAGCGGCCCATCCACCGGGCGCTCCCATTACCAAAGTATGGATTGCGGCCGAGCCAGCGCCTCCACGTTCGGCACAACACGGGCTTTTCCTGCCGGTTACTCCCGAAGCGGAGAAGCTGGAAATCACGCTGGCGCGTATCAGTGGCATCGTAGGCGAGCGACGGGCGGGAATCGCGCGGCTACTGGATTCTCACCGGCAAGACGGCTTCCTGATGGATCATTTTGTGGCAGAGGAAGAGCCGAAGCAGAAGATTGCTCCCACAATGTCAGATATGAAGGAATCGGCACGATTAGCTTTACGTATTTTTCGGCCGCCGTGGCAGCTTCAGGTCAGGCTGGCGGATGGGCGTCCAACTGCTTTGACCGCCATGACCAAACCATCTCGTCAAGCAGAACTGCAGGGGAAGGTTTTGTGGTCGGCAGGGCCGTGGCGCTCCTCCGGGGACTGGTGGACGGAGAACGTGAAAAACGAAGGCGCAAGTGAGGACCGGGCGTCTCCGTGGGACCGTGAAGAATGGGATGTAGCACTGGCTAATGGAAGCAGCGGCAATATGGCCCTTTATTGCATTTACCGCGATCTCGCGAGTGGAAAATGGTTTGCAGATGCGAGTTATGACTGAGGGGGGATGAGCAATTCAGCATTCAGCATTCAGCATTCAGCATTCAGCCGCACTGGCTACTGGTTCTATGTATATCGAACTCCACACTCGCTCGGCGTTCAGCTTTCTCGAAGGAGCTTCGGTTCCGGAGGAACTGGCCGAGGTGTGCGCCGCGCATCAGATGCCGGCAATGGCATTGCTCGATCGTGATGGAGTGTACAGCGCGCCGCGCTTTCATCTGGCCGCAAAGAAGCTCGATATCAAGGCGCACATCGGAGCAGAGATCACTTCCCTGCTGCCAAGCTATGCGAATGACTCATCCGGGGCTAAAGCCCTTTGCAGCGATGTCTCATTCACCGGGCTAAAGCCCGGTGCTTCCACCTGTAGCTCCTCCGGTATTTACACCCGTGCTTCCACCGGTGCTTTCACTGGCAGTCCCGCCCCCACGACTCCGCGCGTGCCGTTGTTGTGCGCCTCGCGGGAAGGCTACCAGAACCTCTGCCGGCTGGTGACGCGCATGAAGTTGCGTGCGCCAAAATATCCGGCGGCGTTGCCTCGCCGCGCGAAGCCGGCATGCGATGACGAACTGGTGCTTGCTTCAAAAGCCATCGCTTCGGTGGACGATCTTTGTGAATATGCGAATGGATTGATTTGTCTGACCGGCGGCGATGAAGGTCCGCTGGCCCATGCGCTGGCTACCGGCAGCATGGAGGCGGGCCGCCGTACACTCGAACAATTGATCGCGATCTACGGACGCGGGAATGTTTACGTCGAACTGCAGCGCCATTACAACCGCGGGCAAGAGGCCCGCAACCAGGCAGCAATTGCGCTGGCGCGCAGCCTAGGCCTGCCGCTGTTGGCCACGCAAGGTGCGCAATATGCCAGGTCGGAAGAGCGCCAGATCCTGGATGTCTTCACCTGCATCCGCAACCATCGCACACTCGATACAGTTGGCCGCCTGCTGGCGCGCAACAGCGAGCGTTATATCAAGACGCCGCAGGAGATGTTACATCTGTTCGCCGATCTGCCTGAAGCCACGGCGAACACTTTGGAGGTGTCGTCGCGCCTTGAATTCACGCTGAACGATTTGGGGTATCAGTTCCCCCGCTACCCCGTGCCCGAAGGCGAAACTATGGACTCGTTTCTACGGGCGCGCACCATGGAAGGCGCCCGTGATCGCTATCTGCGCCCCGGGCAAAACGAATTGTGGCAGCGCGCGCAACGCCAGATCGAGCGCGAACTCGCGCTCATCCAAAAGCTCGACCTGGCGGGCTACTTCCTTATCGTGTGGGACATTGTGCGCTTCTGCCGCGAGCAGGGCATCCTGGTGCAGGGCCGGGGATCGGCGGCCAACAGCGCAGTTTGTTATTCGCTGGGCATCACCGCAGTCGATCCGGTGGGCATGGATTTGCTGTTCGAGCGTTTTCTGTCGGAGGAGCGCGGCGAATGGCCCGACATCGATCTCGACCTGCCCAGCGGCGATCAGCGCGAGCGCGCCATCCAGTACGTGTATCAGCGCTACGGTAAACTCGGCGCCGCCATGACAGCCAACGTCATCACCTATCGCGGACGTTCGGCGGCACGCGAGGTCGGCAAGGCGCTCGGGCTTGACGGCGAGTCTCTCAACCGCCTCTCCGGACTGGTGAGTTCCTGGGAATATAAGGACCCGGATGACACCTTGGAACGGCAGTTTCGCGATGCCGGCTTCGACCTGCGGCATCCGCGCATGCGCAAATTCTTCGAGCTTTGCATGGCGGTGCAGGACCTGCCCCGGCACTTGGGGCAGCACTCCGGCGGCATGGTGATTTGCCAGGGGCAACTCGATGTGGTGGTCCCGCTGGAGCCTGCGACCATGCCGGGCCGCGTCGTGGTGCAGTGGGACAAGGAAGATTGCGCCGACCTCGGCATCGTCAAGGTTGACCTGCTGGGACTGGGAATGATGGCCGTGCTGGAAGATTCCATCAACCTGATCCGCGATCATTACGAAGAAGAAGTTGATCTGGGAAAGCTGCCACCCGACGATCCCACAGTGTATGACACGCTGCAGAAGGCCGACACCGTAGGCATGTTCCAGATTGAGAGCCGGGCGCAGATGTCGTGCCTGCCACGTCTGCATCCCACGCGCTTCTACGACATTGTGGTACAAGTCGCAATCATCCGCCCGGGGCCCATCGTCGGCCAGATGGTCAATCCTTTTCTGCAACGCAGGCAGGGGCGGCAGGCCGTTGTCTACCCGCATCCATCGCTGCAGCCAGTGCTGGAGCGCACGCTGGGGGTGCCACTGTTTCAGGAGCAACTGCTGCGCATGGCGATGATTGCCGCCGGTTTCAGCGGTGGCGAAGCGGAAGAACTGCGGCGCGCCTTCGGCTTCAAGCGCAGCGAGATGCGCATGCGCGATATCGAGATCAAACTGCGCACGGGCATGGACCGAAACGGCATCCCACCGGAAGCGCAGGAGCAGATCATTCTTTCCATTACTTCGTTCGCGCTCTATGGATTTCCCGAGTCGCACGCCGCCAGCTTTGCCCTGATCGCCTACGCCAGCGCCTATCTCAAGTGCCATTATCTGGCGGCTTTTACCGCGGCGCTGCTGAACAATCAGCCCATGGGGTTCTACCATCCTTCAACCATTGTGAAAGATGCACAGCGGCATGGGCTGCGCGTAAAGCCGGTGGACATTGCGCGGTCGGAGTGGCTATGTACGCTGGAGGAGAATTTGGCGCTGCGCATGGGATTTCGTTATGCCAAAGGATTACGCGAGGAGGCGGCGCAAGCCATCGTGCGCGAGCGCAGTAAGCGGCCCTTTGCCTCCATCGTGGACCTTACCCATCGCGTGCCCGAGTTGAGCCGCAAGGAACTGGTGCTGCTGGCCTCGATTGGGGCACTCAATTCGATTGGCTGCACTCGCGAAGAAGATTTACTCGCGAATCTTGATCCACCACGCAAAGCTGGATCCAGGCAGCGCCTGCATCGCCGAGATGCCTTATGGCAGGTGGAGCGAGCCGTGCGTTTTGCCGGGCCGCTACTGGAAGCAATTCCGGAGAGCGATGCAGCTTCGCCACTTGCGCCCATGACACCTGAGGAGCGCCTGGTCGCCGACTTCCGTGGCGCTGGGCTTACAGTCGGTCCTCATCCCATGGCGTACCGAAGGGACGCTTTGCGCCGGGCGCGCGTGCTCTCCGCGCATGAGTTGACCCAGGTTGTACACGGCCGTTATGTGCGGACGGCCGGGTGCGTGATCGCGCGACAGAGGCCAGGCACCGCCAAGGGCTTCGTATTTCTCAGCCTGGAAGATGAAACCGGAATCAGCAATGCGATCATCTCGCCCGATGTGATGGAGCGGAACCGCATCATGATTCAGTCGGAAAAGTTTCTGCTGCTGGAAGGCGTACTACAAAATCAGGAGGGCGTGATTTCCGTGAAGGTTGCTCGGCTTGCGCCCATGCGGGAAGCGTATGCCGTAGAGGCGGTCGATGTGACGGATGCGGATGTGCGGTCACATGATTTTCATTAGTATCGCTACTTGAATCCATCAGACGGCTGAAGCAGCTTGCCGCGATTGTTGCCTTTGATCTGAGACGAGGCGATAGACCGAATCTACATCCTCGATATCGCGGAACTCGGGAACATCTCCAACCGGTAGCCCGTCCCAAACACCCAAACCGCCTCTCCTGGACCATAACGGTTGTAGTGGAGTAAACAGAAGAGAACCAAAGCCCCTTCGCCCGTTCTGTTTAATAAGATTGGGAAGCGTGTCAATGTATGCGGAGGCCATCCTTCGAGTGAAGCCCTGTTGTACGACAATGACCCGACGGTTCGTAACCGCATAATAGGTCCGCCGCTTTTTCCATGCGGCGACCAAAAATCTACCCCAAATGAGATATTGGCCGGCGAGAACGAACGGGATTCCCCAAATCACGCCAAACATCCACCCCTTGCCCGGCCTGGAACCAGAACCCCAGTACCCAGCAACCCCAAGTTCCCAAAAGATCGCAAATCCTCCCCATAGCAGACTGAATGGGATGAGGAAAATATCTTCCTTATTAAAAATGACGGCAGTATTGGGCTGCCCTGCCCACAGCACCGTTTCTCCCGACGTAAGCTCAGGCTGAATGGCTTCGTAGGATGCTTGGTCTATCTTCATGTTGAGCAGCGGTGAAATTATCGGCTTCTATTTCCCGGCCTCGCCACGCCCGGCCTGCTGCTCCGGATATTCGTACACCCCGCGCCCAGCCTTGCGGCCCAGGCGTCCGGCCTTGACGTACTGCACCAGCAGCGGCGCCGGACGAAACTTCTCGCCCAGGCTTTTATGCAGATATTCGAGAATGTGCAAACGAGTGTCGAGCCCGACCAGATCGACCATCTCAAATGGGCCCATGGGATGATTCAACCCAAGCTTGAGCGCTTTGTCGATGTCCTGAGCGGTGGCGACGCCCTCCTGCAACATATAAAAGGCTTCATTGCCGATCATGGCATTGATGCGGCTGGTGATGAAGCCCGGCGATTCCCTGATGACCACTACCTCTTTGCCCATGTGCTTGCCCACATCGACGGCAGCGGCCAGCGTGTCGTCATCCGTTTCCAGCGCGCGCACCACTTCCAGCAGTTTCATCTTGTGCACCGGATTGAAAAAGTGCATGCCCACACATTTTGGCGCGCGATAAGTCACCGAAGAAATTTCTGTGACGCTGAGCGATGACGTGTTCGACGCCAGAATCGTGCCCGGACGGCTGACCTTATCGAGCAGGGTGAAAATCTCGATCTTCGATTCCATCTCCTCGGGCACGGCCTCGATCACCAGGTCCGCTTCGCGCGCCGCCTGTTCCACCGATGAGGCATATTCCAGGCGCTCAAAAGCTTCGTCGGCAGCGTCCCTGGTAACTTTTCCGATCTCGACAGCCTTGTCGAGGTTGGCGCGAATTTCCGTTTCGGCCCGGCGCAGCGCGGTAGGGAGAATGTCTTCCAGGATGGTGCGATAGCCGCCCAATGCCGCGGCATGAGCGATACCGCGGCCCATGATGCCGGCGCCAATCACGGCTATGGTGCGGACTTCGGCCATCGGGCTACTCTCCCTTTTCCAGCGTCTCGATGACGTGCAGGAAATTGGGATCGGCCTTGCGCATGTATTCGGCCAGGCGCTTCTTCTCTTCCCCATTGAGCAGATAAAAACTGCTGTTGATGCGGCGTAGCGTCGCCGCAATATCGTCCACGAAATTCATCATGCGAATCAGTTCCCCAGTGGCACCCATAACCATCCTTTCGAACCGGTAATAAAGCGGAAAATAACGGGCAAGCACTTATTCTCACCGCCACCCGCAATTAAGTAAAGCAGGCGGCCTGCGGGCACAGCCCAATTGTCGGCTTCGTGCATCTAAAATTGCTGAGGCATTTTCGCCGACCTAGTAGTAGTGTGTACAACGCGAGCAAGACCGAATGCGTGCTAGTTGGCCAGCCCTTATCGAGCCGGGGACCGAGCTCACCGAGTGTTTCGAACGTTTAGCTGCTGAAAAGCGCGACGTTAGCCCGCTCTCCACTTATCGCCTGCAATTCAACCGAAACCTCCACTTCGAAGACGTCCGCAGACTGGTGCCGTATCTGTCGCGGCTCGGAGTCAGCCATTGTTACACCTCGCCGCTGTTAAAGGCGCGTCCGGGAAGCGACCACGGCTACGACATCGTCGACCATAACCAGCTCAACCCGGAGATCGGCAGCGAGGAGGAATTCCGCAGCCTGGTGTCGGAGTTGAAGGTCCACGGTATGGGACTGATTCTCGATATCGTGCCCAACCACATGGGCGTCGGACACGGCACTAATCCGTGGTGGCAAGACGTGCTTCAGAACGGGCGCACCTCGGCCTACGCGGCGTTTTTCGATATCGATTGGGAGCCGTTGAAGCCCGAACTGCGCAACAAAGTCCTTACCCCGATACTTAGCAATCCGTACGGCGAAGACCTCGAGCACGGTAACATACAGGTCGCCTTTGAAGACGGGAGCTTCGTCGTGAAATATTCCGATAGAGTGCTGCCGGTAGATCCACAAACCATCCCCGCAATCTTCGCAGGGGGGGGAAATCGAAATCATCAGAGCTTCGACGGAGACGCCGTTGCGTCGCAGCTAGACTCCCTGCTCGAAGCCTTGCAGCAGCTTCCCGCAAACTATGTGACCGATTCGGAGCGAATCGCACGCCGCCAAGGCCAGGTCCCGCCATTGCTGGAGCGCTTGCAGAGACTCGTCCAGGATTCCGCCGGGGTTCGTGATGAGATTAAGAAAGCCCTGCGCGTGCTGAATGGAACGCCGGGCGACAGCCAGAGCTTCGACGCTCTGCACAGCTTGCTGGAGGCGCAGGTATACCGGCTGGCGTTCTGGCGCGTGTCGGGAGAAGAGATCAACTATCGCCGATTCTTCGATATCAATGATCTGGTCGGCCTGCGCATGGAAGATCCGCTGGTCTTTGCAGAGACCCATAAACTCATCCGCAAGCTGCTGGGCGAAGGCCTCATCTCGGGGATACGGATCGATCACCCCGACGGCCTGTTAAATCCTTTGCAGTACTTTGCCCGTCTGCAAATGCTCTATGCCGCCAGCCAGTGCGTGGGCGCCGATCCCAAACCTCCGCTCGCCGCGGACGGCATCGAGGAAGGAATTCATGCAGGCTTCGCCCAGCAAGACTGGATGAACCAACGGGCGCCTCTGTACGTTCTGGTCGAGAAAATCCTTGAGCCCGGCGAGCACCTGCCCGACAACTGGCCGGTCGATGGCACGGTCGGCTACGACTTCGCCAACCTGGTTAATGGGGTCCTGATCGACCATCGCAATGAAAAGCAATTTACCAATCTCTACCATCGCCTGCTCGGTAGCGTAGTGGCTGTTGAACAGTTGATCTACGAGAGCAAGAAGCGCATCATGCACCGCGCCCTGGCGAGCGAAGTTCATGTGCTCGCGCACTTGCTCAGTGCGATTGCCGGCCAGGACCGGCGCGCCCGCGACTTCACCTACAGCGTCTTGCGCGATGCCATCCGCGAGACCATCGCTTGCTTCCCGGTGTACCGCACTTACATTGACGAGCGCGGAAACGTGAATGAACCTGACCGCCGTTATATCCAACAGGCGATTGCTCGCGCCAAACGGCGTAACGAGATCATGGCCCCGGCGGCCTTCAATTTCCTGCAAGGCATCTTGCTGCTGAAGGGACACGAGAACGGCGCCACCATGTACGGCCATAGCAAGCAGCTGTACTTTACGCTCAAGTTCCAGCAGCTCACCGGGCCGGTGATGGCAAAAGGGCTGGAGGACACCGCCTGCTACGTTTACACCCGCTTCGTTTCGGTGAATGAAGTGGGCGGCTCGCCGGGCAAGTTTGGAATCGGGGTGGACGAGTTCCACCACGGCAACCAGATGCGTGCCGAATTCTGGCCAAACTCCATGCTGGCGACATCGACGCACGATAGCAAGCGCAGTGAAGACGTGCGGGCCCGCCTGGATGTGCTCTCCGAGATGCCACGCCATTGGGCCGCACAGGTGATGAAATGGCGGCGCATCAACCGCAATCGCAAGGTAGAAATGGCCGACGAACGCAGCGTTCCCGACAACAACGAAGAGTATTTGCTTTACCAGACGCTGGTGGGAGCCTGGCCGCTACACATGGAGGGCGAGGAGGAGCGCCTCAACTTCGTACAGCGCATACAGCAATACATGGAAAAAGCCGTTCACGAAGCCAAAATCAACGTGAGCTGGCTGAATCCGAACCCGGAATACGTCGCCGGAATCCGTGAGTTCATCGCGGCCATTCTGTCGCCGAAGTATCGGGGAAGAGTAAACCTGTTCTGGGACTCGATGCAGAAGTTTCTGCCGGCCGTGCAGTACTTCGGCGCCCTTAACTCACTGACGCAAACCCTGCTGAAGCTTACCTCTCCGGGCGTTCCTGATATCTACCAGGGCCTGGAGCTGTGGGATTTCAGCCTGGTCGATCCCGACAATCGGCGTCCGGTTGATTTCCATTTGCGCGAGCACGCTCTTCAACAACTGATCGAGTATTCGCAGTCGAGCGATTGGTTGGGGCTTTGCCAACAACTGCTGCACAGCTACCAGGACGGGCGAGTCAAGCTTTGGGTCACCATGCAGGCATTGAACCTGCGGCGCGAACAGCGGGAACTGTTCCGGAGCGGCAAGTATCTTCCGCTGCAGGCCAATCGCGGGAAAGAGGACTACGTGGTGGCCTTCGCGCGGATGCACCCGGGAGAGGCCGCGATTGTGGTCACGCCGCGGTTGAGTTACACCATGATGAAGGGAAATATGGAGCCGCCGCTGGCGGCCGCCTGGAACGATTCGGAGTTGGTTTTGCCGGCGGAAATGAGGGGCACTCAGTGGCACAACGTCTTTACCGGTGAAGTGCTCAGGATCGGAGAGCAGGCTCCGCTATGCCGCGAAATCCTCGCTCACTTCCCCGTCGCTCTTTTCAGCGTGCACTGAGGGCCGTTTCACACATTCGTCGCGATCGGTGACTTCGACCAGGGCAGCCAGTTTTTCTGCCAATGGTGCGGTCAACGCGCCGCGCTGCATTCGCCAAGACCAGTTGCCCGACGTTCTGGCTGGGAACATTCATGCGCGCATCGCTGTCGAGCCCCAGCACGTCTTGAACGGGGATGACGCTTTGGTTTGCCACCGAAGTCAACGCCGCCCGAATGAACGCCCAATGCACTCCGTCTTCGCTGATTCCCAGGTAGGCAGATACTGCCGCCTTCTCCTCTTCCGTCGCGCTTGAGTTCCACCAGCCCACGGTGGTGTCGTTGTCGTGCGTGCCGCTGTACACAACCGCATCGGGTTGGAACTGATGGGGCAGATAAATGTGGGCGCCGCGATTTCCGAAGCCGAACTGCAGCACTTTCATCCCCGGTATATCGAGGGCCTTACGCAGATCGTGCACTTCGTGGGTGATGTAGCCCAGGTCCTCGGCGATGAACGGCAACTTGCCCAATGCGCTCTTGAGCGCCTTGAACAGGCTGGCGTTCGGGCCCGCCACCCAACGGCCGTGTATGGCAGTGGGCTCGTCGGCGGGAATTTCCCAGCATGACTCAAAACCGCGAAAGTGATCGAGGCGCACGATATCGCAGGTCTCAATCGCCCAGCGCATTCGCTTGATCCACCAACTGTAGCCACGCGACCTCAGTACGTCCCAGTCGTACAGCGGATTTCCCCAGCGCTGCCCGGTTTCGCTAAAAGCGTCAGGAGGCACACCAGCCACCACCTCGGGCGACAAGTCCGGCTTCAGACGAAAAATTTCGGGGTGAGTCCAGACGTCGGCAGAGTCATAGCTGACGAAGATGGCGACGTCGCCAATCACGCGAATACCACGCTCATGGCAGTAGGAACGCAACGCCGCCCACTGCTCGAAGAACGCGAACTGCAGAAAGCGCTCCTGATCAAGTTGCTCGCGGAATTCGATGTGCAGCTTCGCCATGGCATCGGGGCGCCGGCGAACGATCTCTTCCGGCCAGCTATTCCAGGGCTGTTCGCCGTAGCGTTCGCGCAGGCTGCTGAACAGCACGTAATCTTCCAGCCACCAGTGGTTGTCGCGGCAGAAGCGGTTGTAACGCTCTCGCGCCGCGCCCTGCGCCGAGCGCAAAAAGTTCGTCGCCGCCTCGCGCAAGAGCGGAAGCTTGTGCTGGCGGACGCCATCAAAATCTACCGGAGAATCCACGTCGGTCGTGGCCGCGATTCGCTCACCATCAATGAGGCCGCGATCAGCCAGACGCTCCAGACTGATCATCAGGACATTTGCGGCGAATGCGGAAGTGCAGGAATACGGCGAGTTGCCGAATCCCACCGGGCCGAGCGGAAGAACTTGCCACAAGGTCTGTTTGGCGGCGGCAAGCCAGTCAATAAACTCGTACGCCGCGGGGCCCAGATCGCCGATACCTCCGCGCGAAGGCAGCGAAGTGGGGTGCAACAGAATCCCGGATGAGCGTTGTGAAAGCATGAGCAAGCTTTACAGCAATTTCAAACTTGGTCATGTATCGCGAAGCACGCCTCTCGACAGCCTGCGGTTATAAATAGCGCTTTACGCCTGAGTAATGGTTCCGTAACCTCGGCGGCTTAAGCCGTATCATTTCCCGTCTTAACTGCACCGCTGATGTGGCGTCCGCCTTTATAGCCGCGCGATGCGTCCCAGCGTTCGCAATAAACACTCATCACCAATAACCGGCTTCTTTCGCAGCGGTTCAAAGACAGCGTAGGCCAGCAGACTCCAGCGCCTAAGCCGAGCCGCCTGGCTCGCTATGTTCCTTCGGAAGGGCTGGACAGATGCTCCATCTCTGCCTTGTTGATCTTGATCTTCCCGTCCTTCTCCAGACGATCACGCAGGCCCTGCACGTAGAGGCCCTCAAACTCGGAGCGCTTCTGGTCCAGCAGCGTCTCCTTCGCTTTGTCCCAGTTCTGCTTCACTTCTTCCGGCGAGGGCTTTTGTACTTCCAGCACGTTCAGCACAACTCCGTTCGGACCGCCCTGCAAAGGACCGCTGATCTCGCCCGGCTTCATGCTGAAAGCCACGGCAGCCGAGCCATTCATGGGACCAAGTTCGGGGACCTGCGCATTGCTATCGACAAGATCGCTGGTCTTGACCGCGGCGCCCAACTCTTTGGCCGCCTTGTTCAGGTCGTGACCGGCTTTCGCCCGGTCGGAAAGCTCCTGCGTCTTTTGCGCCAGCAGCGCTTGCGCCCGTTGCTGCTTAAACTGCTGCTCCACCTGCGCCTTGATCTGTTCGAACGTTGGCGTTTGCGGGGGCTGGATGTCGATCACCTGATAGACCGCATATCCCTGTGAGGTCGGCGCCGTGCCCGGCGGGTCGTTCTTCTTGGCGGTGAACAGCGCGCTGTTCAAGTCCTTCGCGTTACCGACGCCGGGAAGGGGATCGGCTTGCGAAATGAAATCCGTGGTGATGATCAGCAGTCCCTTTTCGCTGGCAGCCTTGTCCAGACCTTTGGTACGAGCCAGCGTCTGCACCATGTTGGCCAGACTCTGCGTCTCGCCGGCCACCTGCTGCTGCTTAATCAGCGGTTCAATTTGCGCCTTCACCTCGTCGAGCGGCTTCAATCTAGCCTGCTGTTTGCTCTCGACATGGATGATATGGAAGCCATAGTTGGTGCGAATGACGCCGGTGGTCTGGCCGGCCGGTGTATTGAACGCGGCCTGCTCGAACTCAGGAACCGTGCGGCCCCGCGTGAGTGGCGGCAGCAGCCCACCAGTCTCCGCGCTCCCCGGATCTTCGGAATTTTTCTTGGCCAGGTCGGCGAAGTTGGCACCGCCCTTCAACTGCTTCTCAATGTCCTCCGCCTTCGCCCGCGCTGCGTCCACGCCCTTCTGATCAATCTTGCCGTCCGCATTCGGCGCAGGGGTCTTGATCAGGATGTGCCGCACCGTGACCGTCTCCGGAATGCGGTACTCGTCCTGGTGCTGGTTGTAGTACTGCTGCAACTGCGCCTGGCTGACCGAAACTTTGTCCGCCAGCTTGGCAGTGTCGATCAGGATGTAGCGCGCCTTGCGTTTTTCCGGAACCGAGTTCGCGTACTGCTGCTTGGTCTGCTCGTAGAAGGACTTCAGTTCGGCTTCGTTCGGGTTGATCTGCTTCTTCACGTCGTCCAGCGTGATCACGGCGTACTCGAACTTCACCTTCACGCCCTGCTTCTGTACCTGCTCGGCGACATCTTTGTCGCTCACCGAGACCGCGCCGTTCACCAGCGCCAGCAGTTTTCGCTGTGCGACCTCAGCTTTCACCTCTTGCTCGAACTGCTGCACGCTCATATTGAACTGGTTCTGGATGAAATCCTGATAGGCCTGCTGACCGATGAAGGTCCCGCCGGGAAATATCACTTGCCCCATTTGGCCCTGGTGCAGGTAAGCGCGAAGCTCGTCATCGCTGACGCCCAGGCCCATGCGGTCGGCTTCATAAACCAGCGCTTTCTGCGTGATCATGCCTTCCGCAGCCCGCTGCATCAGATAGGGCATGATGGAGGGAGGAATGTTTCCCTTGAACTGCTGCTTGCCAATCAGCCGCGCCTGGTCCGCTACTTCCTGCAGGCGGATGTCCTGGCTGCCGACCCGGGCCAATATTCCCGATTGCGTGACGCTGCCGCCAAACAGGTCGTTGAGGAAGCCGCCACCGGGAATGAGGGTAATTACCATCATCACGCAGATGACGAGAAGGATGCCGCCCAGCACAATTTTCTTGATCGGGCCGGGGGTTTGCAAGAATCGAATCATGCTTTTAGAAACTCCAGATTGGATAGCTGAATGCCTGATTATAAACCAGCATGCAGGTGATGCGCAGTTCCCGGTTTCAGCAACTTAGCGTCGAAACAAGCCGGCGACGCAACCGCCGGATGCCGTCTGACTCCACTCGCTGGCGGAAATTCCCCGAACAAGGCCAAGCACTTCCCAAGGGCGGCATCCAATATGTTGTAATGTAAGCAGTTTAGTATGCCGAAATCGTCATCAGGGGTGCGACGGCGCGTGTTGGCTTTCAAGCGCCGGCTTCGCGAATTAAAGATGATCGCCAAAGGGGTGGCCTCAACCGACCATCCGGTGCTGGCCCATATCATCCCAATTCGCCGCTGCAATCTCGCCTGCGAGTATTGCAATGAGTACGATGATTTCTCCAAGCCGGTCACCCTCGACATCATGAAGCACCGCGTCGATCAACTGGCGCGTCTGGGAACCACCATTGTCACGCTCAGCGGGGGCGAGCCCTTGCTGCACCCGCAGCTCGACGAGATCATTGCGCACATCCGCACGTACCCCATTCTGGCGGGTATGATCACCAACGGTTATCTGCTTACCGCAGACCGCATCCAGCGCCTGAACCGCGCCGGCCTTGACCATCTGCAGATCAGCATCGATAACGTGATGCCCGATGATGTCTCCAAGAAGTCTCTGAAGGTGCTGGACAAAAAGCTGCAACTGCTGGCCGAGCATGCCGACTTTCACGTCAACATCAATTCCGTGGTGGGTGCGGGAACACACAATCCCCACGATGCGCTGGTGGTGGGCAGGCGCGCAGTGCAGCTCGGCTTCACTTCCACCATCGGCATCATCCACGATGGCGAAGGACAGCTTCAGCCACTGAGTGAGGTCGAGCGCGAAGTATTTCTAAAGATGAAGGCGCTTGAGAAGCACCACTACGCACGCTTCAACTGGTTCCAGAACAACATCGCCAACGGCAAGCCGAACCAGTGGCGCTGCCGCGCAGGAGCGCGCTACCTCTACATTTGCGAGGACGGTTTGGTGCATTACTGTTCGCAGCAGCGGGGCTATCCCGCGGTTCCCCTGGAGCACTATTCGGTCGCCGATATTCGGCGCGAATTCCTCACCGAAAAGAGTTGCGCCCCACACTGTACTGTGTCCTGCGTGCATCAGGTGTCGTATATGGATTTCTGGCGGGCGCCCCAAACCCTCCAGACTCCGCAGTCGTCGGTCGATACCGGCCAGTTAGTGCAAATCGAGTAACGGTCTTTTCGCTGTAACCATCGAACCGTTGGCCATTCCCACCTCGCCTCGTTGCCATTGTGAAAATGTCATTTCCACCTACTCTTTCTCTGGGGAAAGCGCTATTCTGTACGGCTTGCTTCAAACGCAGCATCCCGCATAGGCGAAAGGTCTTGTGAGGGTACGAGTCTTCTACCACGATAAATGTTTCGACGGCGCCTGTTCGGCGGCGCTGTTCTCGCGCTTCTACCGCGAGCGCATCCGCGACGCCGATTTCGAATACGTGGGGCTGGTGCATCGCGCTGGGGCGCTGTTCAACGAAGACGATTTCACCGGCGATGAAAACGCAATTGTCGATTTCAAGTATTCATCGTCGCCGCGTATCACCTGGTGGTTCGACCATCACCAGAGCGCATTCCTGACGCCGGAAGACGCCTCCCATTTCGA
This sequence comes from uncultured Acidobacteriaceae bacterium, assembly GCA_963728805.1. Lineage (GTDB taxonomy): Bacteria > Acidobacteriota > Terriglobia > Terriglobales > Acidobacteriaceae > Bog-257. Next base: position 29,734 of record CAVSLE010000014.1, on the reverse strand, counting down.
ACAAGAGCTGAGCAACACCAAGTTCTATGATCCCGATTTTCGCTCCTGCACAAAATTCATCGCTTCGGTGACGCAGAACCGCTTCGGTTTCGATCCCGCACCGGTGGCCGAGTTAATTGAGTGGGCCGACATCATTGACGGGGCGCTTTACACCGATCCGCAGTCGGCGGTCGAGATGAAAGAGCCGGCGATGAAGCTCACCATGGTGATCGAGTCGAACCAGGACCCCGACTTCATCCCCGCCCTGATCCCCATGTTGGCGTACAAATCGCTGGCCGAAATCGTTGCCGAGCCGATGATCGCCGAGCGCATTCCGGCACTGGCGGAACGGCACATCCAGTCGATCGACATTTTGCGCGAGCGTACCCAATGCCAAGACGGCACCATCTTTTTCGATGTAACCGACCATGAGCTTGAGGGCTACAGCAAATTCGTGCCTTATTACTTGCACCCCAATTGTGTTTACAGCGTGGGACTCAGCAAGAGCAGCTTCCGGACTAAAGTGTCCGTCGGGTCGAACCCGTGGTCGTCGGTCAGGCCGATGGAGAACCTGGCCAAGATTTGCGAGCGCTACGGCGGTGGCGGTCACGCGCGCGTGGGGGCGATCTCATTTCCGCCGGGGAAGTTGGAAGAGGCGCGCCGCGCGGCGCAGGAGATTGTCGCTGAACTACGCGCCAGCTACCGGAAGCATTCGTAAAGCCGCTGCCCGCTTCAAAACGCTTACAAAATGTTTACATCTTGTTGACAACCTCAAAAGACTGCCCGCATATCCTCTCTGCAACAGAAACAGCGGGCGGATGCGTTTGACAAACGAATCTGTCGGGGCAATTCAGAGGGGTTTGTCCATCCGCCCTGGTCTGCTGCGGTCGGAGGTGAAAATCCCCAGCTTGTTACGAAGAGCTGGGGATTATTGTGCCGATCTGAGTTTCTGTTCTCTCCATCCGTCGTTCCGGCGCAAACAAGAGCAGATTCCTCGCTTCGCTCGTAATGACAATTAGAAGCGTCCTCTCCTTTCCCATCCCGAAATAAGTTGTAATAAAATACATCCGCCCGGCGAGCGCTAAAGGCCAAACAGGCCTTGAATCCGGCGGAGCGGTTGCGACATCCCAGCACTGACGCGTGCCCTTGGGTCGCGAGAACAGGAAGATAATATGGCGCCGGAGTTAGTTCCGCACAGCATGAACCAGGGCGATTCCCTTCCCGCGTTGCCCTTCGAGAGTTGGAAAGACACTCAGGCGACCTTGCACATGTGGGCGCAGATCGTCGGCAAGGTCCGCTTGAAACTTTGCCCCCTGGTGAACCACTGGTGGAATGTGACGTTTTACGTCACTGGCCGGGGGATGACGACCTTGGCGATGCCGTATAAAGACCGCGATGTGGAGATACGGTTTGACTTCGTGGACCACAAGCTGGTCATAGAAACCTCAGACAATCAAACCCGAGTCCTGGACCTGAAACCGCAGAGCGTCGCCGAGTTTTATGGGAAGTTCATGGCGGCCCTTGCCGAACTCGGAGTGAACATAAAGATATGGACCACCCCGGCCGAACTGCCCGGCGAGCCAATTCCGTTTGAGAAAGACCACACCCACGCCTCCTATGACGCCGAAGCGGTGCACCGGTTTTGGCTCATCCTCACCTGGGTGGACGAAGTGTTTAAGGAATTCAGAGGGCGTTTCATTGGCAAATGCAGTCCGGTGCACTTCTGGTGGGGCAGCTTCGACCATGCGGTCACGCGCTTCTCGGGCAGGCGCGCGCCTGAGCGGCCGGGCGCCGACCGCATCACCCGCGAAGCGTATTCCCACGAAGTCAGCAGCGCCGGCTTCTGGATGGGCGGAGGCGACATCAAAGGGCCAGCCTTCTACTCCTACGCCGCGCCTGAGCCGGCCGGTTTTGCCGAGCAACCTGTAGGGCCGGCAGCGGCTTTCTACCACCCACAGATGAAAGAATTCTTGCTGATGTATGACGACGTGCGCAGCGCAGCTTCGCCGAAGGCGGCCGTGCTGGACTTTTTGCAAACCACCTATGACGCCGCTGCCAAGCTGGCGAAATGGGACCGTAAATCCTTAGAGCGTTGAGACCGGAGGGACCACATGGCAGATGCCTGTACTCATCTCGATCAAATCAAGATCACGCACACCAAAATCCACGTCTGTGAGGAGTGCATCAAATTAGGAGACACCTGGGTGCATTTGCGGCTGTGCCTGATTTGTGGAAATGTGGGCTGCTGCGATTCGTCCAAGAACAAACATGCCACCAAGCATTACCATAAGACGAAGCATCCCCTGATACGTTCCATCGAACCAGGAGAGGCTTGGATCTGGTGCTATGTGGATGAGATTATGGCGGGGGAAATTCCGGATTGAGCATGCCATCGGATTTGCCCTCAAGCCAGACTTACTCCGGCAGCAAGACGTGAGGAATCCTTCGGCCGAGGGGTGATTTGAATCACATACGGCCGCGATGCTAGCGTGATAAAAAGATATTTACGAGCTCTGGAAACCCGCCAGCCGCAGGGCCACCTTAAGGGGGAGCCGCCAGCAGTGGGTTTCAGACAGAGCACAGTGCAGGAGAGGAAACAATGAACCAGCGCATTTATATCGCTGCCTACCACCAATCCAAGTTTGGCAAGCTGATGGACATGACCGTGCCCCAGATTCTGGCCAACGCGGTCACCGGGGTTTGCCAGGAGATCAAGATTGATCCCTCAGTCATCGATACCGGCTCCGTCGGCTCGGCTTGCAACTTTACCCTGAACCAGCAAGGACTGCTCTCGGGCCTGGTGGCCAGCGTTCCCGGACTGGAGGGAAAGCCGATCGAGTCGACCGAGAACGCCTGTGCTTCGGGTGGTCAGGCGATACTGTCGGTGATTTACAAGCTGCGTGGCGGCGTGGGCGACGTGGGAGTTGCCGTCGGCTACGAGAAAATGCGCGACAACCTGGGAAAGATGGACGGCAAGCTCATCGGCGAGGTCCTGGGATATTATTCGCATCCCGACGAGCGGCCCGGCAAAGTTTTTGTCTTCCCGCACCTGTTTGCCGAGATCATGCAGTGTTACCTGCAGGTCTATGGCGCCAGCGAGAGCGACCTGGCACAGATTGCAGTGAACGAATATCAGAATGCGCAATACAATCCCCTGGCCCAGATGAACAAAGTCCAGATCACGCTGGAACAGGCCATGAAGATCGAGGGCATCAATCGTTACGTGGTGGAGGGTCTCCCGCTTAAGACCTACGATTGTTCCCAGATTACCGATGGCTACGCCGCGCTCATTCTGGCCACGGAAGAAGGTCTGCGGAAGCTCGGCGTGCCCAAGTCGGAGTGCGTCGAGATCGCCGGCTACGCCCAGGCCACCGACCCACTGCAAAAGGAAGGACGCAACACGCTGGTCCCGGCCGGCGCTTATCGGGCAATGAAGAAAGCGTACGAAATGGCGGGAGGCCTACCGGCCGATGTGAATGTGGCCGAGATCCACGACTGCTTCACCGTGGCGGCGGCCATTGGGACGGAAGTCCTCGGCAAGGCGTCGCCCGGCAAGGGAGCACGGTACTGGGTGGAAGGCAAAGCCAAGGTCGATGGAGACTGCGCCATCAATATGTCGGGTGGCTTGATCGCGAAAGGCCATCCCGTGGGAGCGACCGGAGTCGCCATGCTGGGTTCGTGCTTCCGGCAACTGAAAGGCAAGGCGTCGAAGGAGATTCAAAGGAAAGATCCAAAATTGGCTGCGACCTTCAACATCGGGGGCGCGCTGGTCGCTTCGGTGTGCACCGTGTTGCGGAACCCGGAGTAGTTGCGTTTCCCACCCTTTCGCCAAAGCGGGCGAAAGAATGGGGCACCCGGCCACGGAACCCGGGGTAATTGCACTACCAGGGACTTGATTATTCGATTATTGCCGTACTAATCTCCTACTGGGCAAGCCGGTAACATCTGCGCTGCAAGTGACTTCTCTGCGGGGCATAGGAGGAAGATGGAGAACGCGCTGGGCTTAGCGATGACCGGAGGTGGCGCCCGTGGCGCTTATCAGGCCGGTGTTCTGAAGCGCATTGGGGAGATCAAACGCGTTCAAGCCCAAGGCAATCCGTTTCCCATCATAGGAGGTTCTTCCGCGGGAGCCATTAACGGTTCTGCCCTGGCCGCCGGTAGCGACGATTTTGCCTCGGCCACGCGAATCCTCGCCCATCTTTGGTCCTCCCTTAAACCTACCGATGTCTTTCGCTGTGACGTTTTGTCGCAGGCCCGCAATTCCATTACCTGGATACTTGATCTTTCTTTTGGAGCAGTTCTGGGAGGAGGCAACGCCCGCTCCCTATTGGATGCCAGCCCTTTGCAAGGATTTCTTCGTACCCACCTCAAATGCGACCGCATCCAGGAGAACATCAAACGCGGGCATTTGTACGCACTTGCCATTTCGGCGACCAACTACAACTCAGGCAAGAGCTACCTCTTCATTCAAGGCGCCAAAGGCCACCCGATGTGGAACCGGAGCCGCCGGGTAACCCTGGCGACCAAGATCACGGTGGATCACATTTGCGCCTCAGCCGCCATTCCGCTGGTCTTTCAGGCGATAAAACTGAAGACAGCCAAAGGAACCGCGTTTTTTGGCGATGGATGTTTACGCCTGCAACAGCCTCTCAGCCCGATCATACGGCTGGGCGCAAGGAAGATCTTCGCTATCGGGGTCCGCTGCGAAAATAAGGAGCATCAGTCCGACGCCACCGATGCAAAAGACCCTTCACTGGCGCAAGTGATGGGCGTCCTGTTTAACGTGATGTTCCTGGACCACCTCGCTACCGACGTCGAACACCTCGAGCGCCTGAACCAGTTGCTGGCAGACGGCCAGATCGGCCAAACCGGCCTTGAGGGTTGTGAGAAAATGCGGCCTTTGCTTCCCCTTCTCATCACCCCATCTGTGGACCTGTCGGAACTGGCAGCGCAACACCAGCGAGACATGCCCTATCTGATCCAGTACTTTGTCAACGGTTTGGGACGGGATGCAGCCGCGTGCTCGGACCTGATGAGTTATCTACTATTCACGCCAAAGTACACCCAGGACCTGATCGAGATTGGCTACGGCGACGCGTGCGAGAGGATTGATGAGATCGAGGACTTCCTATACTCCTCTGACAACGACGGCACCGACCTCACAGGCAAGCGGAATGGGACAGACAAATCGCGACAGGTCACCTCTCTGGCCAAGGCAGCGCCCAACCTGGTCAAGTCCCGCTGGTGATCCCGCAACGTTCAACGCGCTATCGCGGCGACTTGACTTTGCCTTTCCGTGTTTCTTATTGACCACACGCACGCCATGGCGCCAGCGCTCATCCACCTGCACCAGTGTCCACTCGATATGCGGCGAGAGGTAGCGCAGCAGAACGTCGCTGGCGGGATGCACCCGCAACGCCGGGGCAACCAGGAACAACAGCGGCGGAGCGCTGGAAAGTTCGCGCCCGGCGAAGTATCCGTTGCGCGCGAATTCGCCGTGCTGTTGATGCCAGCGCACCCGCGCCCAGTAGTCGAGCCCTTGCAGCGGCAGATGGATGTCTTCGTTGGCTTTCAGCTCCAGGATGGCCAGCCTGCCGTCGAGGGTGCAGGTGAGCACGTCGAGCATGGCACGATCCGAGGCCGCGAACGCCGGCACTTGCGAATACACGAAGCGGCCATCGAGCCGCTCGTCGATCATGCGGACCTCGCGCGTGATCAGGGTTTCCAGCCAGCGCTCGGGAGCCAGCCGGAAGAACAGGTTGGTAGGCGAGCCGTCGGGCTGGCGCTGATCGAGGATGCCTTGCACCAGTTCGCGGAACAGCCCTTCGCTGTTCTCGTCGAGGACATACTCCGCCGAGCCGATACCGAACAGAACGGTCTCGGCATTGCGGAACGATCCTGAAACCGGAGTCAGGCGGGCCCGAGCGAACTCCAGGCCGAAGAGCCGAAACACGATTTCCGCCGCGGACTCCACCGTAATCTCCGCCGCAGGGGCGAGCGCACGAATGCGTGCAATCGAGCCAGCGAAGCGCAGCCGCGCGCCCTCCACGTCCACGGCGTGAGTCAGACGGGTGACGATGTTGCCGGTATCAGGGACATCGAGAGGTGCGCAGATTTCAGAGCGTTCGTCGAGTTCGTAGAGCTGCCACTTGGCGGCCTCGGGATGAAGATGCGCTGCGCGCTGGCGCACGATTTCCGCTCGTCCCGGCGGCAAAAACAGCTTTAGCCCTTCGACATGGGCCCGGCCGGCAAGCTGCTGCCGCTGGTAGTCCATCCAGAGAATACCGAAGGTGAGCATCGCATCCACCGACGATTGCGACTCCTCGGCATTGACGCCGAGCACGGCAAACGCCGACTGGCCCGCTCGCAGCACGGCGCGGGTGTACAGCGGGCTGAACGAATGTTCCAGGTCGGGACTGCTGCTCAGGTGCTCGACCTTCATCCCGGGATACTCACGCAACAGCACCCGCTCCAGCAAACGTTGATACTGAGTGCGAGCAGCGTGCTTGGCGGCGCCCTTGCGCCGGTCGGGGTTCGGGCAAATCTCCAGCGCCTTCGTCTGCGCCTGACCAAAACGCAACACGCTCAGGCGTAGCGTACCGGCTTTCACTTCCGCGTCCAGCACCCGGCGTACGGCGTTGCGCTCATCCGACCACAGATGCAGCACGCACTTGCCTTCCCCGGTTACGGAATACTTCGCGGTGGCAAAGTTCAAACAGCAATTCGCCGTCTTCGATGGCCACCGCCTGGGGCGCGTCCGCCAGGAATTGCTGCAGCATGCCAGCCAGACACTGGGCGAGATGGCCGTGGTTTGCATGGAAGCCAAGTTCTCAGCGTAATCCAATCATGAGCAGACCGCAGCCACCGTCGGCACAGCCCTGTGTGATAATCAAAGTTCAGAGCCAGGCTGCTCGGCCGCGCCTTCTTCAGGCGACCCGACATCCAATAAAGTGTGATTATGGACAAGAAGTTTTTTTTCGACCGCTACGGGCTGGCGCAAGCCGACGTTGAGCGCTATCTCTCCGCGGCGCTATCTGCCGGCGGCGACTTTGCCGACCTCTATTTTGAATACCAAACCTCCACCTCGGTGTCGCTCGACGAGAGCATGGTGAAGTCAGCCACGCAGGGCATCTCTGTCGGCTGCGGCGTACGGGTGCTGTCGGGCGAACGCACCGGTTACGCCTACACCGACGACCTCTCCCCGGAGCGACTTCTCCACGCTGCGCGGACTGCTGCGCTTATCGCTAGTGGTCCGGCCAAGCAGCCGATCGTGGGCCTGACCAACAAGCCGGCGCACAATCTCTATCATGTGCCGCTGCAGTCGGTGGATGCCGAAGTGCTGGCCAAGGTTGATCTGGTGCAGCAGGCCGACAAAGCGGCGCGCGCCTACGATCCGCGCATTCACGAAGTGCGGGTGAGCTATTCCGACGAACTGCGCCGGATTCTGGTGATTGGTTCCGACGGCAGCTTCGCCGAGGATGCCCAACCGCTGGCGCGCATGAGCGTCTTCTGCATCGCCAAGGACGAGGTTGCAGGTTCGGCGCGTGGCACGGCGGGCGGCGGCGGCCGCGTGGCGCTCGATTATTTCCAGGGCGAGGCGTCGCCTGAGCATTTCGCCAAGGAAGCGGCGCGCCAGGCCATTATTCAGCTCGACGCTCGTGAGGCCCCCGCCGGTGAAATGGAAGTGGTGCTCGGTCCGGGATGGCCGGGGATCTTGTTGCACGAAGCCATCGGACACGGCCTGGAAGCCGATTTCAATCGCAAGAAGACTTCGGCGTTCTCGGGAATGCTGGGCCGACGGGTGGCCAGCGACAAGTGCACGGTAGTGGACAACGGCACCATGCCCGGTCGCCGCGGCTCCCTCAACGTGGACGACGAAGGCAATCAGACCGAGAACACGGTGCTGATCGAGAACGGCATTCTCAAGGGCTATCTTTCCGACAAGCTGTCGTCGCGGCTGATGGGTATTCGCAACACCGGCAATGGCCGGCGCGAGAGCTATCAGCACATTCCCATGCCGCGCATGACCAACACCTATATGCTTGCCGGGCAGGACTCGCCGGAAGACATCATTAAGTCGGTAAAGTACGGCGTTTACGCGGCGAACTTCGGAGGCGGACAGGTTGACATCACTAACGGCAAGTTTGTTTTCTCCGCCTCAGAAGCTTATTTGATCGAGAACGGCATCATTACTTCGCCGCTGAAAAACGCGACCCTCATTGGCAACGGGCCAGATGTGCTGACCAAAGTTTCGATGGTGGGCAGCGACCTGCAACTCGATGAGGGCGTCGGGACCTGCGGCAAGGATGGACAATCGGTGCCGGTCGGCGTTGGAATTCCAACGCTGAAAGTGGACCGGCTGACCGTGGGCGGAACCGGCGGGTAATACATTGACTCCCCAGTCTTTGTCATCACGAGCGCCTTCCGCGAGGGATCTGCTTTTGTCTCCAATGGCCTTATCAGCGGGTTGTACGACATTGTGACACTCTGACAACGTAGGACTAATACATGACTGTTTCGACCCAGGAAACCTCCACGACAACCGCATCCACCGATTTGAAGGAAATTGCCGCCGATGTTGTCCGCCGCGCCATGCACGGCGGGGCCACTGCCGCCGAGGCCGTTGCCATGGACGGCAGCGAATTCTCGACAGTTGTCCGTCTCGGCGAAGTCGAGACCCTCAAGGAGTCCGGATCCAAGGCCATTGGCGTGCGCGTCTTCTTCGGAAAGCGCGCCGCCAGCACTTACTCCAGCGACCTGACCTCGGAAGGCGTGAAGCAGTTGGTGGACTCGGCACTGGCGCTGGCGAAGGTGACCAGCGAAGACCCTTTTGCCGGAATTCCTGAGCCGGCACAACTGGGCAAACTTGAAGGTGACCTCGACCTTTATCACGATGATGTCTATTCGCTTTCCACGGCCGATCGCATCGACTATGCCCGCCGCGCCGAAAAAGCCGCGCTCGACGCGGACCCGCGCATCGTCAACTCCGAAGGCGGCACCTTCGACGCGGCTGTCGGCTACAAGGTGCTGGCCAATTCAAACGGATTCGTCGGTGACTACCAGCGCTCCTATTGCTCGGTTTCGGCCGTGCCCATCGCGCAGGTGGAAGGTTCGTCGATGCAGCGCGACTACTGGTATTCGGTCGCGATGACGCTGAAGAAACTGGAATCGCCGGAGCAAGTCGGCAAGATCGCCGCCCAGCGCACTTTGCGGCGCATTGGCGCGCGCAAGGTCAAGACCGCAAAAGTTCCCATCGTGTTTGAGCATACCGTCGCTGGCGCGCTCGTCGGCCACATCTTCGAGGCGGTCAACGGCGATTCGATCTATCGCGGCGCGTCGTTCCTCACCGGTAAGCTGAACGAAAAGATTGCAGGCGACAACATCAACGTCGTCGATGACGGCACCATGCGCGGCGGCTTCGGCACCAGCCCGTTTGACTCCGAGGGCGTGCCCAGCCGCAAAACTGTGGTGGTCGAGAACGGCGTACTCAAGTCGTACCTGCTGAACACCTACACCGCGAAGAAGCTAAACATGCAGACCACCGGCAACGCCTCGCGCGGACTGGCGGGAACGCCGGGCATCGGGCCGGGCAACTTCTTCCTACAGCCCGGGGCGAAGAGCCTGCAAGAGATCATCGCCGACATCAAGGAAGGCCTGTTCGTTACCGAGTTTCTCGGCTTCGGCGTGAACCTGGTGACCGGCGATTTCTCGCGGGGCGCCAGCGGCCTGTGGATCGAGAACGGCGAACTGACTTTTCCGGTGGAAGAGATCACCGTCGCTGGGAACTTGAAAGATATGTTCTTCAACATCGCGGAGATCGGCAACGACCTTGAATTCCGCGGCGCCATTGCCTCCCCGACCCTGCGCATCGATGGGATGACCGTCGCCGGCGAATAAGCGCCACATAAATACAATGGCCGACACCCAACAGAGGATGCCGGCCGCTGTGGACGAAGAGAATTTCAGTTACGGGGTGATCTCCCAGACCACACCGCAGCCAATGTCGCAGTTTCCTCCTGTGCCGCCGCCGTACGTCGTACCGTAGAGATTGCCGTTCGCGTCAAATACCGGCGTTCCCCACGGATATGCTCCGTCGCTGCCGCCGGTAAAATCGTGAAACACCGTTTGCGTCCAGGTGCCATTGGAGAGTGTCAGCTTGAAAACCGAACCGTACCCGTATGCTCCGCCGCCGAAAGTCGTGGTGCCATAAAGACTACCAGCACTATCCATGAAGAGGCGGTCAACCGGCCCTCCTCCCGGTCCCCCGCTGAACTTGTAAAGTCCGGAGTACGACCAACGCCACCCGAAGGCATCAATTTGAAAGCAAAACCACCGGAGCTGTCACTCAGCCCGCCGTTACAAGCTGCGCCGTAGAGATTACCCTCCCGGTCGAAGATCAGGCTGGAATAGACAAGATCTCCGCTGCCGGAAGGAAAGGTGTACAAGACATTCTCTGTCCATCCTGATCCTGACGGCGGCAACCGGTAAACCGTGGTAGGGCCATATATGCCCTGGTAGCAGAAATCCCCGGAGCCGTCCTGGCCCCCTCCCGAGGTAGTACCGTAGAGGTTTCCAGCTTGGTCGAAGATCACGCCGCCAACGGGCATTACCCCGTCGCCGTTTTGGCCGAAGTTCCAGATCACGCTTTGGTCCCAGCTGCCGCCGGAGCGCGTCAACTTGTACACCGTACCGCAGTGTTGGCCATAAAGGCAGTTGCCACTGGAGCCGCCGATCCATGTGGTGCCGTAGATGTTACCCGCTTGATCAAAAGCGAGGTCAGCAATATAGGGGACAGCTCCGTCACTGCCTCCGGTGAAGCCATAGAGCACAGTCTCGTTCCATGGACCCAGTGCTGTCGGTCCAGGTTTCAGGCTGAAGACGGTGCCGCAGCCGGGAATGTACAGATTTATAAGGCAATCGCTGCCGCCGCCACCAAACTCGGTGGTACCGTAAAGACTGCCGTCTGGCCCGAAGACTGCTCTGCTGCCGGGAGTAGCTCCATCATTACCACCAGCAAAGTCGTAAAGCGGGACTAGGAGCCAGCCGGAAGCAGTTCTCCGTAAGCTGAAGACGGAACCGTAACCGGTGCTATGGCCACTGGAGGCCGTTCCATAGAGGCTACCTCCGTTGTCCATCGTCAAACCGGCAGCCGGGTTCGCCCCGTCTTTTCCGCCGGTGAAATTGTGGAGTACCTGGAACGTTTGCGCCTGGGCTGGTTGCGCGGTGACAGTCAGGAGCAAAAATATCAGGAAGAGGAACAGCAGCAGGACCAGGATGGCAAGCGCCGGACTGTCGTGCCGCAGGCTCGCGCCAAAAAACGCGTTGGGCAATCGCTTGTGATGCATTGGATTCTCCTCCTTGCCAGCTGGCTCGAATTGCAATGAACCAGATGGGACGGGCGCACGCGGATGGCAGGGGAGAAGGAATTTGCGGGTCTTATTCGCGATCCGCAGATGCGATGCAAAGCGGGGAACCAGGCCGGGAAATCTTCTCCCAAGACACCCACCAGAATCTCACTCCTGCAATGAAGGTTTGTCAGTGATGCGAAGCACGTCGGGAAGTGACAGCAGCAAAAACTCTTGCAGCGAAGAATGAAAAGCCCGACCCAGGCAAAAGCAGCTTGAGCGGGTCGGCGAGATTTTCAGATTCGAAGGAAATTGGTCGAGGTCATCACGGTTTTGCCGGCATGGCTTTGTCATGGTTGGTCCGCAAACCCGACAGAAAATAAAAGATAGTGGCCGTAATGAGTCCGACGAATATGCAGACGAGGAAAAAAACCGCTCCATCGGCAAACGCCCAGTGCAAAAACTGCACCGGCGTAATGGGGTCCGGCGGTCCCGAATCGTTTCCGCTGGATTGATACATGAACCAGACCAACGGGAGGTATGCAATTGCGCCCGCCAGCGCTCCGGCAGCCAGAACAACCAGGGCATTAACCCGCATCCGGCGAGAAGCCAGAAATACGACCGGGGCCCCGATGACGATGGTTGCGCCGTAACTGGAGCCGAAAAGAACGACTGCCGCAATGACGATGGCGGGCAATGCGGTCCACAGCCCCATGCCGCGCAACAGAGAGACCGCAAAAATCCCGGTGAAGATTACCGGAAGCACCAGCGGCGCCACTAATACGGCTGTTAAGAATGATTCTTCGCAATGTCTTTCGACCCTTCACTCACAACGGAATGTTCCCGTGCTTCTTGGGCGGGTTCTTGTCGCGCTTGTTCTCCAGCATATCGAGCGCCTGAATCAGCTTGCGGCGGGTGTCACGGGGACGAATCACCGCGTCGAGGTATCCGCGCTCGGCCGCTATGTAAGGATTGGCAAAGCGCTCGCGGAACTCCTCGATCTTGGCGGCGCGATCGGCGTCGGGCGTTTCCGACTTCTCCAGCTCGCGCCGGTACACGATGTTCACAGCGCCTTCGGGGCCCATCACGGCAATCTCGGCGGTCGGCCAGGCGTAGTTCACGTCGGTGCGGATGTGCTTCGATGCCATAACGCAATAGGCCCCGCCATAAGCTTTGCGGGTGATGACGGTAATTTTGGGCACGGTGGCCTCGGAAAACGCATACAGCAACTTGGCGCCGTGGGTGATAATGCCGCCGTACTCCTGCTGCGTGCCGGGTAGAAATCCGGGCACATCTTCGAAGGTAATGAGCGGAATGTTGAAGCAGTCGCAGAAGCGCACAAAGCGCGCTCCCTTGATGCTGGCGCTGATGTCGAGCACGCCCGCCAGAAACGCGGGCTGGTTGGCGACGATGCCCACCGGCTTGCCGTTCAGGCGGGCAAAACCGATGACAATGTTTTTCGCGTAATGCTCCTGCACCTCGAAGAAGTAGCTGTCGTCCACTACGGCGGTGATGACGTCTTTGATGTCGTAGGGCTGGTTCGATTCGGCAGGGACGATGGTGTCGAGATGCTCGTCGGCCCGGTCGATGGGATCGGAGCAAGCCCGGCGCGGCGGATCCTCCAGATTGTTCGAGGGAATGAAGCTGAGCATCTCGCGAATCATGCTGAGGCACTCGGCGTCGTCGTGCGCCATGAAGTGCGCGACACCCGACTTCTCGTTGTGCGTCACCGCGCCGCCCAGTTCGTCCTTGGTGACCTCCTCGTGGGTCACGGCCCGGATGACATCCGGTCCGGTGATGAACATGTAGGAGGTGTTCTTCACCATCAGGATGAAGTCGGTCATGGCCGGCGAATAGACGGCGCCACCGGCGCACGGCCCCATGATTGCCGAGATCTGCGGCACCACGCCGGAGGCCAGCACGTTGCGCAGGAAGATGTCGGCGTAACCCGCCAGCGACATCACGCCTTCCTGAATGCGCGCCCCGCCGGAATCGTTCAGGCCGATGACGGGCGCGCCCACGCGCATGGCCATCTCCATGATCTTGACGATCTTGGCGGCGTTGGTTTCCGACAGCGAGCCGCCGAAGACGGTGAAGTCTTGCGCGAAGACGAACACCAGCCGGCCTTCGATGCGGCCATAGCCGGTGAGAAAGCCGTCGCCGAAATACTTTTGCTGTTCCATGCCGAAGTCGGTGCAGCGGTGAGTGACCAGCTTGTCGGTCTCCTCGAAGGTGCCTTCGTCGAGCAGAAACTCGATGCGCTCGCGCGCCGACATCTTACCCTGCTTGTGTTCGCGGGCCCGGCGCTCTTCGCCGCCACCGGCGTCAGCCAGCGAATCGCGGCGCTTCAGTTCGGTCAACTTCTGTTCCAGGTTCATGGGAGGGATTATAAACAGGGGCGGCGCAAGTAGGGATGGACGGCGGGATCAGCGGAGTATGTGATGACGGCACTTGGGCGACGGTTTCCGATCGCAACAAAACGTGAAAATGAGACTCCCGCAGTTGAAAGTTGGCCAAGCGGCGATGTGTCGACACCTAAAGTGGCTCCGGGGCTTCTGGACTTCCGACCCTCCATCACAGGGCATCCTGAGCATCCAGATCAGGTATCGGGTCCATCCAGTCCCAGAACGCTGAGTCGGTCTTCAGGACAAGTAGTATTCCCAGTGTCCGCTGCCCGCCTTGCGGCAGCAGTCGTAGGATTTGGGCACCTCTGATCTGCACCAAGCGCCGGCCTACAATCTCGTCACGCTGCAACACTCGGGTAGAGCCCAGGTTGTGAACTTCAATGCTGTCTGCAGACAGGACTACACGATATTTGAGATCACGCAGGATCACGACTATCCCGATAATGATGTACAGGATGCCCCACACCATCGGGCCCACATCCGCAGTCGCAGACAATAAACGGGAGATGCCGAGGCTGATCAGGATGAGCCCACCTAGCAGCCCAAAAGCTTCCCTGCCCGGAGACATGTAATAGGTGCGCGGGTAGTCTGCGGAACTCAGCGGCTGGTAGTGGATTGCCCCCTGGACAGAGCCTGCTGCGTCCGCTGGAACCGCGGCTGAATCCCGCCATGCACCGAAATACATTCTTAGAGCGATGGCCACCGTCAGTAATATTGAAGACGCTAAACCGAGCCAAAGCGCGTTTGTTGTCCCCTGCTCATTTTCCCGGGTTCGATAGAGATATGTGTCTTGGTAGCTCTCAATCGTAACGCCATCGCGTTTCAGCTCCCATATATCGTTTTGACCGAAAAAGGACTTCACGAGCGCAGTGACATGGTCGCCGGGTTTCAACTTCATGATTGCCCGGGAGTGACTCAAGTCCTCCTCAACCAGGTCGTGCAGACCGTCATCCATTTTGACGCGAATAAATATTATTGGGCCACCCCTGGGGCTTGCCCATCCAGGCCCTTGCTCGACTGATCCGGCGACAAGCTTGAGATCGCTTTCCTTGGCCATAGCGAGCCATCCTGACAACGGGAGGATAAGCGCGATGAAGCCAAGCAGAATTGCAAGAACAAGAAACGTGTAAGGCAAATTGCGACGAGGTAACTTACGATTAGCTCTCCCAGGCGCGCTGAACATGGGCATTTCGCCGAGCCTCACTTGTAAGAATGGCCGAAGTATACACGGCAGACGGAAGCTATTAAGCGTCTGAGTCATCGGTGGTAAGACGATTTTCGGAAGATAACTGACGAGCATTTGGGGCGCCGGATTTGCGCCTTCGACCGATTGTTGGCGAGAATAGCGATTTCACCCATTGACCCTCAATGAGCGCTATGGGAGTTATCAACCGTTACGCGCAACCGGCTTGTTGCACGTCGCTGGTTTTCACTAGGAAGTCGCAACTAGGCCTGGAGGCTGCCAGGTGCCCTTGCCGGGAGGCAGAATCGAAGGCGGGGTCTCCTTAGGCCAGTACAAGCGCATCACGAGGTAGATCGGTCCATTGGGTGCGGGCAGCCAGTTGGCTTCTTTATCCTTGCCCGGCGAATCTTTTTGGATGTAAAGCGTGAGTGAGCCGTCTGGATTCGTCTTCATGCCCGACAGCATTGGAGAATTGATCAGGTAGCGGTTAATCGAGTTCTCGATCAGGAACTGGGTCTTGCCGTCGTACATGGTCACCGACCAGAAAGCGTTGACCGGCGGCAGACTGCCTTTGGCAAAGGTCAGCGTGTAGTTGTGTTTGCTGCCATCGAGCGTCTCTCCATTGGCCGTGGCTCTGGTGAGCGGATACATCGCCTCAACGGCACTGTTGCCGAAGATTCCCCCCTTGGCCGCGGCTGCTCGCTTCAGCCAGTCGCCGTTGTAGAAGCTGCGGTCGCCGAAGAACGAGCCCACGTTCCAGCCGTTGATTACGGCTCCTCCGCTGGCGATGTACTTGTCCACCGCATCGTCACCCGCCTTCATGCCCAACAGCACAGCGGCTTTGTGTTCGACTGAGAGGTCTTTCATGTCGAACTGTTTGCCCGCCCCAATGCCGATGCTCGCCAGCTTCGCGCGAATTCCCGCCTCCTCCGGACCAGCCGGAACATACTGGAGTGCAAAATCCAGCACTTCGAAAAACTGCGACTTCGCAATCTCGGCATTCGACTTCAGGTAGTTGATGGCAGGCGGGGATGGCGGCGCTGGCTGTTTGAGATATGCCGAAAGCGGCTGTACTTTGTAGCCGGCCTGGATTTTGACGACGTTCGGCATGTCCGCTGCATTGAAGAGTTGAGTGCGGAAAATCACCGCCGAGAATGGGGTGGTCGAATGGAAGACCTGCTTGATGTGAGCAGGCGTTTCGCCCTTCCAGTCAGGGCCGACAATCATGTAATCGCCGGGCCCCGCACCGGTGGACCGGCTGCCAATGTATCCGTAATTGAAGGTATTCGCGTCGGTAAGCTGCACGGAGTAGTAACGCGGCTTGGGGACCGCTGGAACCGAGATCACTGTCGGTTCGGCGCGCAGGTCTAACTCCATCAAGCCGTATGGCGTGTCGCTATTGGGAGTGATGACCGCTGTGTCCTTGTAGGTGAAGACCCGTGCTTCATTCGTGAGCTTGCCGATGGGCGCTTTATATTGCGACGATGTTGGGTCCACAAACAATTCATATGCTGATGTGTAATACATAACGAGCGGAAGGCCGTAGACGAAGCCCTCCTGGGCAATCCGCTTTGTTTCCTCAATCCCCGGTACGGCGACGCCGTTGATCTTGTCCGTCTTTTCAGCCTGCGAGATTGCGTCGTTCTTCTTCTGGCAGCCCACGAGCAGTGTTGCCATAAGTAAGCCAACCAGTGCCGCTCGAATAGGGTGCGAAACTGTGGGGACACCCAGTATGAGTCTGCGAATGCTTGCACCTAAATCCATAAGTTCTGCCTCTTGACCGACCCAGTTTTGTTCATGCCAGAGGGTCTTGGTCTCACAGTTCACTACACTTAACAATAATTGTGAACTGTCACTTACGACAGGTGGGCCGCAGGCTTCCTGGGAATCGTGACCAACCCACGGATGGGTGTTGCAAACAGGCGGGTGGCCCGGGTCGCGCGAGGTTCGAGACCCGGGGATTTGGAGTGGATTCACTGTTCTGGCGTTCGCTGCATCAGCGCCAAGTCCCAGGTTTCGAAAACCCGAAACCTGGAACACATGGCGCTCTCCACCGATTCTTGGCGAAATCACCCATATCACAACTTACCGAAAGCGTGCCCTGGGCTTTCACAATGCAAAGAAGCGCAACTCCACAGGAACGGCACATGTTACTCACCCGAAGTGTTCCCATCCCGCTGGCTTCAGCGGCTGCGTTTTGCCATCGGCGGTGGCCAATCTCATTCCTTTGCCGCTGAGGATCTCGCCGATGCGGGTGATTGCCACCCCGCAGATTTGCTTTGGGATTCGCCG
This sequence comes from uncultured Acidobacteriaceae bacterium, assembly GCA_963728805.1. Lineage (GTDB taxonomy): Bacteria > Acidobacteriota > Terriglobia > Terriglobales > Acidobacteriaceae > Bog-257. The sequence goes on along the minus strand of CAVSLE010000014.1, from coordinate 12,530 downwards.
ATCAGGGCGGGCGGTAAAAAGGAGTTCGTATTCCTCGCCGCCGTGAAGAGCGAGTTCGAATGACGCCGGGGCTGAAGCCCCTCTCATAATTGAGCTGCGTTCGGCACGGCTAAAGCCGTGCCCTGATACAAATCGCCGATTTTGACGCGACCAATAGCGGATACAGGAACAGCATGCTTCGGCGTAAACCACTGCGCCAGTGCCGCTTTCTTCGCAGATGTGGCCGAGATCGGTTGAGAGCCCATCGCTGATGTCGATCATGGCAGAAGCCAGTTTCTTCGCGCGCAGAAATTGCCCGACCGCCACGCGCGGCTGGGGATAGAAGTGTTTTAGGTTCGACCTGGGCCGCAACTTTTTCCCGTCGCGCAGTTGATGGAGCGCTCCGGCAGCCTCGCCGAGTGTGCCGGTGACGTAGAGGAAATCCCCCGGCTCGCGCGCCCGAGCGCAAAATGGCTTGTCCGGCGGGAACGCTGCCCAGCACCACGATGTCGGCCAGGATGCCGCCCAGGCGACTGAGCCGTGTCGCCTCCAGCTAGAGGAACGGAAAACTGCGCTGCCAACTTTAGTAGTCCCGCGATGAACTTGTCGACCCAACTCTGCGGCAACTCAGGCGGAAGCGCCAGCGAGAGAAACGCCGCGCGCGGAATTCCTCCCATGGCAGCAATGTCGCTAAGGCCCCTGGCCAGGCAGCGATGGCCCACGGAATCGGGCGGATGCCACTCGCGGCGGAAGTGAACGTCCTCCAGACTGAAGTCGGTGGTGACCAGGGCTTCGTGTCCGCGCGGCAGCGGCAGCACCGCACAATCGTCCCCGATGCCCCGTCCGGCGCGGTGGTTCCGTGCCGCCGCCGCGCGCCGGATGCGGTCAATCAGTGACTTTTCGTTTAGCGGCAACCGGCCCCCAAAAATGGCATCCAGTTCAATATACCCGAGGCCACGCGCCCGCCGAATTGGGCATCTACTACTTTAGTATCAGCCACTTGTCCACTTGTCATTGACATGCTTACGACCGCTCTGTTACGGTTTGGTGTCATTCATTACACCAGCCATGCGCCCAATTTGTTAGCCAATAGGCTGACGGTTGGGAGGAAAACCGTTAACCCACGGTTGTCCAGGTACGTAAGTCAGTTAGTTCGGACCCGGCAAAGGCCAACGTTCCGGATTTTCATAATTTTGTTTTTCACGTCCGGAACAATTTTTAACAGAGGGTTATAGTTTTGCGAAAACGCTTTTATATCCTTTTCGTAGCTCGCGATGCAGAAGGCCAGCTCCGAAAAATTCCCATCCCCATCCATTATTTGTACGTTTTCATGGCGGGCGCTTTGATCGGCATGTTCAGCATCACGGGCATGGCCGGCTCCTACACGCGCATGCTGTGGAAGGTGGCCAGCTTCAACCAGTTACGCTCCGAGAAGAACTCGCTGCAAACCCGCTACAAGCAACTGGAACAGGTCAATCACGAGAAAGACATCCAGGTGGCGTCGTTGGGCACGCTGGCCAACGAGGTCTCGGTGATCTACGGCTTGAAGCCGAATCCCAAATTGCTGAATGAAAAAGACGGGATCTTGCAGCCCGAGCAGGTGATTTCTTCCCTTGACCAGCTTTATGCCCTGCGCAACTCAGCCCTGACGGGTGCGGCGACGGCGGGATTGGGCCTGGGCCTGACCCACGAAGCCTCTCTGACCGACTGGGTCAAAGCCACCAGCGCACCGACCCTGTGGCCGGTGATGGGCCCAATTACGGGAGCGTTCGGCTCGCGCATTGATCCCTTCAACGGTGAAGGCGCGTTCCACTCCGGTATCGACATTTCCTGCCACTACGGCCAGGCGGTGATGGCGCCCTCAGACGGCGTGGTGACCTTCGCCGGACCATATAACGGCTATGGCCGCATGGTTACGATGGACCACGGCAACGGCATCACCACTCGCTACGGACACTTGTCAGGTTTCGCGGTGGCGGCTGGCCAGACGGTGCGCCAAGGCCAGATCCTCGGCTACGTCGGCCTCAGCGGTCGCAGCACCGGGCCGCACTTGCACTACGAGGTGCGCATCCACGACACGCCGGTGAACCCGCACAAATTCCTGCGCAGCACAACCATCAGGCCGGAGGGCGTTCCCGCCGGTTAGACTTCATTTGTTAGGTTTTTTGGCCGCCGGAGCGTTCTGCTCAGGCGGCTTTTGTGTTTCTGGCCCCAGTTCCACCGGCGACTCGCTGAGTATCTTCTTGAAGAAGTCGTACGGGACCTTGGCGGTCAGCACGGCCTGGTCTTTGTCCTGATGAATTTCCAGGCTGTCAAAAGCGGCCTTCACATCCGGGTCGGGACCGCCGGCGTCCATCGAGATATTGAGCGACTTGAACAGCAGGAGGAAGGTGTTCACGCGATCGGTAAAACTGCGCGCTTCGGCTTCGCTGTGGGTGAGGACCTGGGCCCGCAGGCGAACTTCGTTGAGCGGACGCGCCGACGCAATCACGGTGCTGCCCGCGGGCAGCAGTCCGCTCCAGCCTCCGGGCAAGAGCAGCTCGGCATGGTTTTCCGAACTGGCAGCCGGCGGCCGCGCAATCGTCCAGACGATGCTGCCCAGCGGCACCAACCGGTAGTACTCGCTCACCAGGGGCGGTCCTGCGAACGGCAACGCCGCTTGCCGGTAACGGTCGATCATGCCATGGATGGCGTCGGGGCCTTCGGTATTGGAGGCGGCGGCCACATCAACTCCGAGCAGCGCCACGCGAACCGTCCGGCCTTCCATCGGGATGATGTAGATATCGAAATTACCGTAGTGCTCCACGCTGGCTGAGAGCTTGCGCAAGTACTGCTCGACCCGTCCGCTGTCGAAGTGTCCCTGCAGAATCTCGCTGTAGCGGGTCTCGGTTGATTTGCCGTTGACCGGCTTGCCGTAATGAATGGCCAGGGCGGCTTTGTCCAGATCGCGCTCAAACTCAAAGCCGGTCTGGCGAACGAAGTCTTCGTATTGCGGGTCGCGGTCTTTGACGGGATGCTTGCCCAGACCGGTGAACAGGCGAATGGGCTCGAAGTTGACGTAGAGGACGGCGTCTGACTCAGGCAGAAGACGGACGGTGTCGGGGGCAGCGCGCTTTCGCAGCAGGACCGCGATCACGATGCCACCGGCGATGACGAGGACAACTGCTAAGGCAACCCACAACTGCTTTCGTCGTGTTCGCATGGATAGAGAGTTCATGATACGGGAAAAGGTGCGGAGGTGGCCATCCCCGGCAAAATTGGTTACAATGAAGCGACCGCATTTCAGCGTTGGCGACGGCCAACGCGCTCCGCAGAATCCCCAGCCCTGAGGCCCGCGGGAGTGGCGAGTTGTGGGTCTCTGAAGATACGCATAATTAACCAGGTTCCAGCGGGCAGTCTGCTTGCACGCGAGTTGCCGTTGTGGTAACTTTATTGTTTGTCCCGGCTGGCAGGAAGAATCATGCTTGGTTCGCGTCCGCCTGCGGCGGATGTCGAGCCATGCTGCAGTGCTGGCGTAGCTCAGCTGGTAGAGCATCTGATTTGTAATCAGAGGGTCGGGGGTTCAAATCCCTTCGCCAGCTCCAGGATCGTAACCGTGAGCGCGCCGCGAGGCGTAGCAGGAGCAAGCCGAGCGAGACGCGCAGATCTCCCAGAGAACTGATTCCAGCAGCAAGCTTCCTAAATCGCAGAACGCGCGCGGAAACATGGCCGCGACTGATGCGGAGTTTTGCCGGGATTGCAGAGCGGCGCTTGGCACGCGGTGTTCTTTGACAGCAGAGACTGGCGATTCCGGGCCAATGCCGACGCCGGGCCCTCAGGAAATCGATGAGAGTGGCATGCTCGGTCGAATGTGCACAGGTGGCCGAGTGGTTAATGGCAGCAGACTGTAAATCTGCCGCTCCTTGCGAGCTACGGAGGTTCGAATCCTCCCCTGTGCACCAGGTTTTTTCATGAAGCGGTTGTGGACGGCCTTGGGTTTGTTCGTGGTGCTGGCGGTGCTGGCGTGGACCACGATCAGCGATCAGAAGTTCAGGCTGGCGGCGGTGGCAGTGCTGGCAATGTTTGCCGTTCGTACCTGGACGTGGAGCCGCAAGCAGGAGCGCGATGAGCGCGAGCGGCACGACGAGATGACTGGGCCAGAGTTGATCTGGATAGTGCGCGGGAGAATAACTCAGTGGTAGAGTCACAGCCTTCCAAGCTGTTGGTCGCGGGTTCGATTCCCGTCTCCCGCTCCAGAAGTTTGGTTTGGCATGGTGCGCAGTGGTGTTGGGTGAAGCCGAGGACGCTCGCCGTACTGCGAGCCGCCACAGGCGAGGGCGAAGCAGCGAAGCGTTGCGGAGCCCTTTTAAAGACGGCGCTGATGTAGCTCAGTTGGTAGAGCACTCCCTTGGTAAGGGAGAGGTCATCGGTTCAATCCCGATCATCAGCTCCATGAATTTGAAACAGGCAAGGCCCGCGGATGCGGGCAGATGGATTTACGAACAGTGAATGCTTCGATGGAAGAGTCAGGATCGCGAATACCGTTTCAGCAGGCTGCTCTTCGCATTGAAAAGCTGGACGAATTTGAGCAGTTCCGCTCCGCCCTGGCCAGGATTTTTGCGGCGGCCACGGTAGCAGATTTTCTCCGGCTGCTGCAGCGCAAGGGAGTTCCGATCCGCGATTTCGATCGCGTGTTGCGTGAGAAGTTGCTGGAGCGGGCGGACCGCAAGCTGGCGCAGGACGGCAAATCGGCGCGGCAGTTGTATGACGCGCTGCCGGTGAGCGATCAGGCGCAGGTGCGGGAATTTTATTTGACGGCGCTGGAGGCGGTGGACCTGCCTCTGCGCGAGAAGTTCAACAAACTTTACCGGTACTACTAGGGCACAGAAAAAAATGGCGAAAGAGAAATTTGACCGCAGCAAGCCGCACGTGAACGTGGGCACGATCGGGCACATCGATCATGGCAAGACCACCTTGACGGCGGCCATCACCAAGGTATTGCAGAAGCACAATCCCAAGATTGTGTTTCGCAGCTTCGACTCGATCGACAACGCGCCGGAAGAGCGCGAGCGCGGCATCACCATTGCCACGGCGCACGTGGAATATGAGACCGCCAACCGGCACTACGCCCACGTGGATTGTCCCGGGCACGCCGACTACATCAAGAACATGATCACCGGCGCGGCGCAGATGGACGGCGCCATTCTGGTGGTGGCGGCCACCGACGGTCCGATGCCGCAGACCAAAGAGCACGTGCTGTTGGCGCGCCAGGTCGGGGTGCCATACGTGCTGGTGTTTCTCAACAAGTGCGATGCGGTGGAGGACCCCGAGCTGATCGACCTGGTGGAGATGGAAGTGCGCGAGCTGCTGACCAAGTATCAGTTTCCGGGCGACGATGTGCCGGTGATTCGGGGCTCGGCGCTGGGAGCTCTGAACGGCGAGGCGCAGTGGGAAGCCAAGATCGACGAGCTGATGGAGGCGGTGGACAAGAACGTACCGCTGCCGGCGCGCGACATCGACAAGCCGTTCCTGATGCCGATTGAAGACATCTTCTCGATTCAGGGGCGCGGCACGGTGGTGACCGGCCGTATCGAGCGCGGCAAGGTGAAGGTGGGCGAGGACGTGGAGATCGTGGGCTTCCGCGAGACCCGCAAGACGGTGGTGACGGGCGTGGAAATGTTCAAGAAGCAGCTGGACGAAGGTCTGGCGGGCGACAACGCCGGCCTGCTGCTGCGCGGCACGGCGAAGGAAGACGTGGAGCGCGGCATGGTGCTGGCCAAGCCGGGCTCGATCACGCCGCACACCAAGTTCAAGGGCGAGGTGTACGTGCTGTCGAAGGACGAAGGCGGGCGGCACACGCCGTTCTTCAAGGGCTACCGGCCGCAGTTTTACTTCCGCACGACCGACGTGACGGGAGTGGCAACGTTGCCGGCGGGCACCGAGATGGTGATGCCGGGCGACAATGTGAGCCTGGAGATTGAGCTGATCACGCCGGTGGCGATGGAGAAGGGCTTGCGGTTCGCAATTCGCGAAGGCGGACGGACGGTAGGCGCCGGCACCATCAGCGAAATTATTGCGTAGTTAGTGGCCCCACTCATTCCAAAAGCTGGAATGAGTGGGGCACCCAAGATTCTCGGCGGAGCGATTAAGCTGCGCTGATTTCCGCACTTCGATGCGGACAAGGCTTCGCGGTATTTAAGCTGCGAAGTAAACGAAAAGGAAAAGGTCAATGCCCCGAGAAATCGTGACATTACAGTGTGGAGAGTGCAAAGATCGCAACTATTCCACCACCAAGAACAAGAAGACCACCACGGCCCGGTTGGAGTTCAACAAGTTTTGCCGTAAGTGCCGCAAGCACACGTCGCATAAGGAAGTGAAGTAAGCAGCATTTGGCTCTTAGCTTTTAGCAGTTGGTGTCGGATGTGACTGCTGGCGTCGGCAGATAAAAGCTAAGAGCTAACGGCTAATAGCTAATTGCTGTTTTCACAGGGGCGTAAGCTCAACGGTTAAACTGTCGGTCTCCAAAACCGAACTTGGGGGTTCGAATCCCTCCGCCCCTGCCAGTATTAGTGAAGGCGCGACAGAGCGCCGGAAGGTATCAGATGGCGAAGTCAACAGCGATCGAAGTAGCGGGCGACAATAAGCTGGGCGCGATCAAAGCGTGGCCGCAGCGCGCCAAGAGCTTTTACAACGACGTGCGCACGGAAATGAAGAAGGTCACCACGCCGTCGCGCAAGGAAGTGCAAGGCACCACGACGGTAGTCATCATTACCGTCTTTTTATTCGGCCTGTATTTTGCCGTGGTTGACAAGATCCTGGGCACGTCCCTCGATAAGTTACTGAAAGTGCTGTCACATCGCTAATGCGCGAACCCATGACTGAAGAAGAGATCAAATCGGAGAAGAACGGCGCCGAGCCGGCAGACCGTCGGAGAGCAAGCCACGGCGGAGCTTTCTGCCGACCAACCCAACCCGCAGAACCCGAATATGAAGTGGTACATCATCCACACCTATTCGGGATTTGAGCGCAAGGTGAAGGAATCGATGGAGTCGCGGGTGCGCGCCTATCCCGAACTCGAGCACAGGATTGGCCGGGTGCTGATTCCCACCGAGTCGGTCACCGAGGTCCGCGGCGGCAAGAAGTACACCAGCGAGCGCATGTTCTATCCCGGCTACGTGCTGGTTGAGATGGACATGGACGACAACGTGTGGCACGTGGTCAAGGGAACGCCACGGGTGACGGGATTTGTCGGCACCGGCCAGCAGCCCACGCCGCTGTCGGAAGAAGAAGTCAACCAGATTGTGTACCGCGTCGCCGACAGCAAGGAAAAGCCCAAGCTCAAGGTCAAGTTCGAGAAGAACGAATCGGTGCGCATCAGCGAAGGTCCTTTCGCCAGCTTTACCGGCGTGGTGGACGAGGTCAACGAAGACCGCGAGACCCTGAAAGTCATGGTCACCATCTTCGGGCGTTCGACCCCGGTGGAACTGGGATTCGGGCAGGTCGAAAAAGTTGTTACGTAGCAGAGCCGCTCTTCGCTTTTCGCCATTCGCACGTGCTGCGATGAAACTCTGGCGAACAGCGAAAGGCGAGTAGCGAAAAGCGTAGGAAATCAAATGGCAAAGAAGATTACCGGTTCGGTGAAGTTGCAGATTGCGGCGGGCAAGGCCACTCCGGCCCCTCCGGTAGGCCCGGCGCTCGGTCAGGCGCAGATCAACATCATGGAGTTCTGCAAGCAGTTCAACGCCAGGACCAACGCCAAGGAACTCGACGGGCTGATTATCCCGGTGGTGGTATCGGTGTACAGCGATCGCACTTTTACCTTCATCACCAAAACGCCTCCGGCTTCCATTCTGTTGAAGCGCGCCGCGGGCGTGGCCAAGGGTTCGGGCACGCCGAACAAGGACAAGGTCGGCAAGGTGACCGAGAAACAGGTTCTGGAGATCGCCAGGCAGAAGATGCCCGATCTGAACGCGGCCTCGGTGGAAGCGGCGGTCAAGAGCGTGAAGGGCACCGCCCGCTCCATGGGTATCGAAGTTACGGCGTAGCTGCCATGGATTTCGCAGTCAGGTGATCCCGGTCATTCGAAAATCGCGAATGGGTGGGGCACCCAGCAGTCGTAGATACCACGGCCCTCCGGCAACAAGGGATGGCGGTGGGAGACAAGGAGCAGCATGAGGAAAGCTGGAAAAAATATCGAGAAGGCGCGCGGCGCGATCGAAGCCCGTTCGTACACGCTTCAGGACGCGGTGCCCCTCTTGCAGAAAGTCAAGTACGCCAAGTTCGACGAGACCGTCGACTTGACGATGCGCCTGGGCGTTGATCCCAAGCATGCCGACCAGATGGTCCGCGGCACCGTGGTCCTGCCGCATGGCCTGGGCAAAACCAAGAAGGTGCTGGTCATCGCCAGTGGCGAAAAGGTGCGCGAGGCCGAGGCCGCAGGCGCCGATATCGTGGGCGGCGAAGAGATGGTGGAGAAGATCCAGAAGGAAAACTGGACCGACTTTGACGCCGTGATCGCCACGCCCGACATGATGAAGTCGGTCGGCCGTCTGGGCAAAGTGCTGGGTCCGCGCGGACTGATGCCCAACCCTAAGACCGGGACCGTGACCTTCGATGTGGCCGCGGCAGTGAAGGAAACCAAGGCCGGCAAGGTGGAATTCCGCACCGACAAGACCGCGCTGGTGCACGTGCCGGTGGGCAAGATTTCGTTTCCCCCGGAGAAGCTGGTGGAAAATGCCGCCACGGTCATCACCAGTGTGATCAAGGCGAAGCCCACCGTGGCCAAAGGCAAATACATCAAGGGTTGCTATCTCAGCTCCACCATGGGCCCGGGTGTGGCGATTGACACCGCGGCAGTGGAAGCAGCGGCACGGACCATAAGCTAACGCGCAAAGAGGCGCGTTTCGGGCGCCCGGAAAAAGGATTCGAAGATGGCTGTCACAAGAGCAAAAAAGATCGAGCAGGTCGAGCAGCTCAAGCAAGAGTTTCAGAATGCGAGCCACGCCATGGTAGGCACGTTCAGCAAGCTGACCGTGCAGAAGGATTTCGAGTTGCGCAAGGCTGTGCGCACCGCGGGCGGGCATTATCGCGTGGTGAAGAACACGCTGGCCGAGCGGGCTGCCCAGGGAACTAAGGTGGAAGAGGCTATGAAGGGCCTCGCCGGGGTTACCTCCATTGCTTACACCGGCGGCGATCCGGTGGCCCTGGCCAAGGCGCTCAGCAAGTATGCCAAGGACAATCCGGAGTACACCTTCAAGGCCGGCATTGTGGACGGCCACGTCATCGCGATCAAGGACATCGACGCGCTGGCCAACATGCCGTCCAAGCAGGAGATCCACTCCAAGCTGCTGTTCCTGATGAACGCTCCGGCGCAGCGCCTGGTAACCGTGATGAACGCCATTGGGCGCGATCTGGCGGTGGTGATCAACCAGGGTGTGGAGAAGAACAAGTTTGGTGGCGCAGCAGAACCGGCCCCGGCTCGGAAGCTCCGGCAGCTGAACCTGCGGTGGCAGAAGCGCAGGCCTAGGGCCTGCACCGTAAACGAGTTTGGGAGGGCGCAAGCGCTCCCTTAGGGTTTGCGTTATCCGTTGTGAGGCGTGCAGCCTGCGTGAAGTCTGGACATGCGGACGGCACATTGGAAGCCTCGAAGACAGGTAACGAAATCAACACAACGAATAACGAATAGGTGGATAAACACATGGCGGATTTGCAGCAGTTGGAAGAAACAATCGTAGGGCTTTCGCTTCTGGATGCGGCGGCCCTGGTCAAGAAACTGGAAGATCGCCTTGGCGTCTCGGCGGCGGCAGCGGCCCCCGTCATGATGGCAGGCGGAGCCGGCGCGGGCGCCGCGGCTGCGGCCCCGGCGGAAGAGAAGACCGAGTTTGCGGTCGTGCTCACCGCAGTCGGCGCTAACAAGATCAACGTGATCAAGGCTGTCCGTGAAGTCACCAGCCTGGGTCTGAAGGAAGCCAAAGACCTGGTCGATGGCGCTCCCAAGACCGTGAAGGAAGGCGTCTCCAAGGACGAGGCCGAGACCATCAAGAAGAAGTTCACCGAGGCTGGCGCGACCGTCGAGGTGAAGTAAAGTTCCGTCCCGTTTCGTCCGGAAGCTGGCAACTGCTGACTTGCGCTTGGCAGCGAAAAGGAACGAAGCGGGGCGATTACTCCGGTAGGCTGACCGGAGTCAAAGGCTGCTGCCGCCTGCGGTTAAGCGTAGGCGGTGGTTACGTTCCTCTTCACGTCGGAGCGGTCGTGGAGAGGCGCGATGAAGCCGAGGAAGTAGAGCAGTTCTGCTCAGCAGGGACTGCGGAATTCCCGGGCATCGTTGATTCGGGTTCTTTCTGGAATCCGGAGCATCAAATAGATAGGTGGCAGGGCGGCAAGTTTGACCGGGGTCGCGTCAGCTCAGGCGCGACGGCAGGCTAGCCGAGGACAAGGCCGAAGATACTGGCGCGGGAAGCAAAAAACATTGCGGCACGTTGCGTGCCGAAATCCCGGACCAAATGGTCATGGGATTGCAGAACGCCTGACACGGCGCTGACGGGGATTTCTGTCTCCGGCGGCGCGCTTGCGTTTTGGCGCAGACTCCAGCTGCCAATTCTCTCTTCTTCGACCGACCTGTCACCGTGGGACGGCAGTCCTACCCGTCACACATCCGCAGTAGCGGCTTGCACGGCCACGCATGAGCGAGCGGGCCGGGCGCTGATATAGGAGCTTTATACATGGCACATCAGAAAACTGCCAATCGAAATCGATTCGATTTCTCAAAAATTCCGGCAACCATTCAGATCCCCAACCTGATTGAGGTGCAGAAGCGTTCGTATGACCGTTTTCTGCAGATGGATTCGCTGCCGAGCGAGCGCGATGACGGCGGTTTGCAGGCGGTCTTCCAGTCGGTATTTCCCATCACCGACTTCCGCAACGTCTCGCAATTGGACTTTGTGGAGTACGCCATCGGCAACTGGGAGTGCAAGTGCGGGCACCTCAAAGGGCTGAACCACCTGCGCACCACCTGCCGTAATTGCGGCGCCACGGTGAAGACCGATCCCTTCCATCTGGGAGATGTGCTGTGCACCAAGTGCGGCACCTACAACGCCAATACGCCCGATTTCTGCAACAAGTGCGGCGATCCTGTCGGATTGCAACTGAAGTACGACGTGGCCGAATGCGAAGAGCGCGGTATGACCTACTCCGCCCCGCTCAAGGTCACCATGCGCCTCACCATCTACGACAAAGACCCGGAAACCGGCAACCGCTCCATCCGCGACATGAAGGAGCAGGAAGTATTCTTTGGCGACATTCCGCTGATGACGGCCAATGGCACGTTCATCATCAACGGCACCGAGCGCGTGATCGTCAGCCAGTTGCACCGGTCGCCGGGCGTGTTCTTTGAGACCGCCAGCAATCGCACCTATTTCCTGGGCAAGATCATTCCCTACCGCGGTTCATGGGTTGAGTTCGAGTACGACCAGAAGAACATCCTGTACGTGCGCATCGACCGCAAACGCAAGTTCCTGGGCACCATCTTTCTGCGCGCGCTGGGGCTGCGCTCCGATGAGGAGATCCTGCGCACGTTCTACACCGTCGATCGCATCGCCCTCAAGGACAAGAAGCTGTACTGGACGCTGGATCCCGGGGTGGAGCGGCCAACCAACCTAGTGGGCATGAAGCTGGCGCACAAGATCGCGACCAAGGGTGGCGAAGAAATCGCCCACTCCGGCCGCAAGGTCACCGCGGCGGTGATGAAAGACATCCAGAAGCACAAGATTTCCGAGATTGAAGTTGACGTTAGCGACATGGAAGGCGCGTACGTTGCCGCCGACGTTGTGGACACCAACACCGGGGAAATCCTGCTGGAAGCCAACTCCGAGCTCACGGCCGAAAAGCTGTCGAAGCTGCTGGACGCCGGCATTGCCGAACTGCATGTGTTCTTCCCGGAACGCGACGATGTGGGCACGGTCATCAGCGCCACGTTGCGGCGCGATTCGGTCAAGACCCCGCAGGAAGCGCTGATCGAGATCTACCGCAAGTTGCGTCCCGGCGACCCGCCCACGCTCGACACCGCCACCTCGCTCTTCCATGGCATGTTCTTCGACCCGCGCAAGTATGACTTCTCGCGCGTCGGCCGTCTGAAGTTCAACATCAAGTTGTTCGAAAGCGAAGATGCCACCCAGCTCGACCACCGCACGCTGGAGCCGGACGATTTCTACGGCACCATCCGCTACCTGCTCAAGCTGCGCAAGAACATCGGTTCGGTGGACGACATCGATCACCTGGGCAACCGCCGCGTGCGCGCGGTCGGCGAGCTGCTGGAGAACCAGTTCCGCATCGGCCTGGTCCGCATGGAACGCGCCATCAAGGAAAAGATGAGCGTGTACCAGGAGATGTCCACGGCCATGCCGCACGACCTGGTAAACGCCAAGCCGGTGATGGCTGCCATTCGCGAGTTCTTTGGTTCGTCGCAGTTGTCGCAGTTCATGGACCAGACCAACCCGCTGTCGGAGATTACGCACAAGCGGCGTCTGTCGGCCCTGGGGCCGGGCGGCCTGTCGCGGGAACGCGCCGGATTCGAA
>CAVSLE010000013.1:0-294334 GCA_963728805.1 uncultured Acidobacteriaceae bacterium | reverse complement strand
CCAAACAGCCTCTTGATACTTGTGCTCAACTGAGGCATTTCCATCTTATGCGTCAATAGGTGGCGATATTTTCATCGCTTGGGGTGTCCGATTCTCAGCTTTATTGGGACGCGGTGACCGAAGTTGAATTATGCAAGTTGCGTCACGCATGTTGCGTAATGGGGGCACCATGAAAAACGTGGCCCACGGAATCGTCGGAAGCGGAGACATTTGCAGCCAAAAGCCTTTTCCGCCTCGTGGCGATATCCTCATCTTATGCGTCAAATCGTGGCGATATTCTCACCTTACGAGGTTCACGATTCTCACCTCATCAGGTCTCGATCAGAGTAAGTCGTTGCTTTGCCTGGCCTGCCATTCTCATCTCATGGGTCTACCCACACCGCGTTAAAGTGGGAGTAAAGGTAGAGCGGGGCTTCAGCCCCGCGTCAACACTCTCTTTGATTTGTCATCCTGAGCGGAGAGAGCGCAGCGAACGGAGTCGAAGGACCTGCGGTTGGGTTTAGAAATTTGTTCGACCTAAGTTAGACGTACTGTGAGGGGGCACGGCACGCCGTGCCCTTTTACTTTGCGGAAAGCTTTTTACCGCAAGAAACAGGGGTCCAATCGTTCTTTGGTATGGAGGGTACATGATCAAAACTAGACCAACCTGCTGTGTACTTTTCTCCTCTTTGTCGCCGCATTGCTGAGTGCGCAGGCGCCACAGGGCGCTGCTCCCCAGCCACAAAGCAAGCCTTCGGCCGCGAGTTCCGCAGAGGATGCAACAAAGAAGCCGGCCACGCAGCAGCCAACTAAGCCGTTCACAACGCAGCTGAAGAAGACGGTAGCCTTTCTGACCATGTATTGCCAAGATGGCAATCAGACAGTGAAAGTCCAAGGAACCGGTTTCTTCGTTTTTGTTCCCGATAAGAGACTAGGCGAACGTGGTTTTGTCTACTTAGTTACCAACCGACATGTGGCAGAGGCTCTGAGGGAAGATGGGACTAAAAGGCAGATCCTGAGCAGCACTGTTCGCCTGAACCTGCAACAAGAAACCGCCGGGATGCAGTCAGAAGAGTCACTCATACTCAACAACTCAATTCGTCACTGGTATTTTCCTCTCGATGAGGGGGTCGACTTGGCTGTAATGCCAATGGCTCCGGATCAGCTGAAATATGACTATCAAGAGGTACCTATATCAATGCTGGCAACTCCTGACGTAATATTGTCAACAAATATCGTCGAGGGCGATCCGGTCACATTTGCTGGGTTCTTCTACCAATATCCTGGCCAGAAGAAGATCGAGCCCATCGTCCGGCAAGGAATTCTGGCCATGATGCGGGATGAGAAATTGACCACTACTCTGCAAAAACCTGGGGATATTTACTTGGTGGACGCGCACGTTTTTGGCGGAAATAGCGGTGCTCCGATATTCGTCAATACCAGTCCCGTTGGACTGGGCGAATACAAATTATTGGGTGTGGTCAGCGGATACTACTTCGAGACTGAGGATTTGAAGCTAGAGATAGCCACAACCTTAAGTGGAAAACTGGACGCAAACAGCGGAATTTCCCTCGTTGTTCCGGCGAAGGAACTGAAGGCGCTCTTAGATTCCCCGTTATTACAGGACTCGCGAGACTCTGAGGTAAAGAGATTTCAGCAAACGCCTAAGGGCGGCAAGTGAAGTGGGGGGCAGTCGTCCTACCCTTTCGCCGGTGGATGGCTCCCTCGATTCCGGGCTGGATCTTATGGTAGAGCGCGTCATCATTTCTAGGCCGGGTGGCTCACCCCTAACATCTGACCTTCGCAAACCTGGGGTGCCCCATTCAACCCTTCTTTTGGTTTGGGTGGGCATTTCGCATCTACTAACGAAAATCCCCGCCCTAGCCAAAAGAAGGCTAGAACGGGGCACCCGAAAACAGTTGCCAGTAGCCAGCTGTCAGTAGCCAGTGGGCGGGCGGCCCACCCTTTCTCTGCTTGGACAAACAAGAATGTGGGTGCCCCACTCATTCGCGCTTTTTGCGAATGAGTGGGAGACGACATACCACGTGGATTGGCGTCATCGCCAGATTTGAAAGACGAGCTCGTTGGATAATGATGGCTTGTCACCAAATACTCACTCAAGCAAATGCAGCTTGACTGGGGCACCCGGCGACACAGATACCGGAAGCCAGATAGTAGGCCCACGAAGAAGAGAGACCGGTACGCTCTAAATCGATTTTCCCTCAGTGCAGCGTCGGTTTGAGACGAACCGCCGCAGCCCTGCCGTTTTCATGTCCTCGGCCTCCAGCGAAGCAAGCCGCCAAGCCCAAGAACTCCAGAGCCGAAGAGTAGAAGACTGCCGGGTTCGGGAACCGGTCCCATGTTCAACGAAGCGAACGCGGGGCCGCCGCCTTCAGCTACAGTCGCAGTCCCGGCGGCGTACTGGCCGTCACTCCATTCTCCATAGAAAGAGACATTAATCTCAAGTCCTTGGTACACCTCACTGTAGCCAGAAGTAATCTCGCCTGTAAATGTACCTTCCGGTCCGGTTAAAGTAAAAGACCCCGGCCCACCATAACCCCACCAACCTTCAGCGCAAGACTGCGGAGGTGGGCACTGATAAAACGCGGTCAGATTGTAGTCGAAAAAGTTGAACTGCCAGTTGTAACCTGCGGGAATAAAGTCAGCCGAACCAAAAATAGGTTGGCCGAAGTAGGGTGACCACCACTGTGCATAGCAAACAGCTGGCGGACAATTAGAGAAAATATTGACGTCAGAGGAGGTCTGCACATTACCCCCTTGCGCAACGCCCAGCAGGGCGCAACAAACTAGAAGCGTCAGCACGGCGAAGGGCCAACATCGGTGCAGCATGGTATGGGTCATATGATCTCCTAAGCCGGAATTTCCGTTTTAGTTCCGAACGGCACTGCACTATATCCCTGCATGGGATAGCTTGTCGGTGATCTGGGACACACATCGAGGTCTAGGTCTTCAGTGGCGGGTGGCCCGCCCTTTCTCTGCTTCGACAAACAACAATGTGGGTGCCCATCCTTTCGCCGGGGTTGCGAAAGGGTGGGAGCGGAAAACTCGACGATTTTGAATTGTTGGTCTCCCACCCTTTGCGCCCAAGGACTGGCGCAAAGGATGGGGCACCCAAGTTCTCGTCTCGACATCTTGCACACCGTACAATGGGCGCATGCGAATTCTTCTTTCATTGTGCCTGTTGGTGTTTGCGGTGACGGGGTTGGCAGCCCAGACACCGCCGGCGCAGATTCCCGCTCCCGCGGATTTGACCGCGCCGCCGGCTGATGCCACCAAGAGTCCGTCCGGACTGGTGACGAAGGTGGAAAAACCTGGCACCGGCAACAACCATCCCGCCAAAGACGACGTGGTCATTGTGGATTACACCAGCTGGACCAGCGAGGGCAAGATGTTCGACAGCTCGCAGGCGGTCGGCAAGCCGGCGACGTTGTCGATGAACCGTGTGATCCCCGGCTTTGCTGAAGGTATCCAGATGATGGTGATCGGCGAGACCCGCCGCATGTGGATTCCCCAGTCGCTCACTTACAAGGGCCAGCAAGGCAAACCGGCGGGGACCCTGGTATTTGAGGTGACGCTGCTCGCTATGCCGCTGCGTGCACCGGCCGATGTGAGAGTGCCTCCGGGCGATGCGAAGCGAACTGCGAGTGGCCTGGCGTACAAGGTGCTGACACCGGGCACGGGCAAGCGCCATCCCAAGAAGTTCGACGAAGTTACGGTGGACTACACAGGCTGGACGACCGATGGGAAGATGTTCGACAGCTCAGTGGCGCGAGGTAGTCCATCGACCTTTCCGCTCGACCGCGTGATTCCTGGGTGGACCGAAGGGGTGCAACTGATGGTGGAGGGCGAGACCATGCGCTTCTGGATTCCTCAGGCGCTGGCGTATCAGGGAAGGAGCGCCCCATACGGCATGCTTGTGTTCGACGTGCAACTGATCCATATCCAGTAGCGCCGAAGAATGGGCGGATGCCTAGGCCCCGACCAATGCAGTTTCCATCACCGGCACGATTTCGAATGTAGTGTGCAGTTCGGCGCTCAACTTCACCATTGCACCGACCGAGCAGTACTTCTCTTCCGAAAGCCGGATGGCATCTTCCACAGCCTGCGGGGAAACGTCGGTTCCGGTCACGATGTGATGAATGCGAACCTGGGTGAAGACCTGCGGTGGGTCCGGCGTCTGATCGGCTTCCACCTTCACTTCGTAGCCGCTAACCTGCTGACGCTTCTTGCGCAAGATGCTGATGACATCGAATGCCGTGCATCCCGCGAGGGCTACGGCAACCAGCTCGATGGGCTTTGCCCCGGTATTGCCGGTCGCATCGTCCATAAGGAAGTGATGTCCTGTACCGCTGGTAGCTATGAATTGGCGATGATTGCTGAGGGGTTGAGTCAAAGTTACGCTTGCCGAGATCATGGCCTTCTCCGTGTCCGCCCGGGTTCTTCAGAACTCAGGTAGATCCATTACAACCGGACCACACGGATAAACGCTGTGACGCGGCGCACCATTACAGGAATTTTTTACTGAGGGGGCACACTTTCTCATCGCATCAGCATGTCGTACACGAATTGGAAGGCCTGTGGGCTGACGCCGATGCTGCCGCGATAGGGATTGTTCATGATGAGCAAGAGATGGATCTCCATGCCCATGACGGCGGCAAACAAAGCGGTCATCCAGACATGCATGGCGAAGCTCTTGAACTGGAAGAACCAGCTTACGGCGAAGCTGAGGACCGCGCCCAGAATGACAAAGTGCCACAGCGGCCGTGGCAAATGCGAGGTGATGGTATCCAGTCGTATGCTGCGCTTCTCGACGAGGTCGTTGAAGGCGACCAGGCACTGAGCGTGCAGCGCCCTCTGCCCGTCGGTCCGTGGTTCGAACGCCTGTAGCCGGTCCTGGAATCGCCACAGGCGTTCCAATCCACCCCGGCTTATGATCCCCTTGCGGTGCAACTGCCATGCTTCGTCGATTTCATAGCGGGCATACTCCCGCAGGTCAGCCTGAAGCGCGCTGCGCTCAGGTTCAGGATAACCACTGACGTCACGGTACAGCGCCGCCAGAGCGCCAGCCTCCATTCCCACCGCGCTGCGAGCATTGTTGTAGCCCTCCCAGACCCCGACGGCAATCAACCCCAGCATGATTCCGTAGAAAATGGCGACTGTGCTCAAGTAGTAGCTGACCGCCTCGTTATGCGGGAAGATGTGCAGCCGGGCAATCCACTTGCGAGTAGCCAGCAGGCCGCCCACTCCGAACAACACCGAAAACAAGATGAATAGAATGCCATCCAGCCAGTCCGGTAAATTGACGAACCATTCCACAGGGCTCTCCACCAGGGTGCGTTGTGCGGGTAGTCAGTTGTCAGTTGTCAGTAGCCAGTAACTCGAAACTGCTCACCGATGCCGGTAATTCGAGTTCTGGACAGCAACATTCAACTGCTTGCTGACACCATCGATCACCATTGTCGCTTGCGACAGTAACCGGGACCTGTGCGGAATGTGCCGACGAGCTAATCGACCAGTGTCACAGCACCAGTGTTTAGTTCGTAGTAACCAGCTACGACCTTCACTTTGCCGTCTTTTACCATGCCTGAGATGACAGTCGATGCCTCGCTCAGGAGGGTCGCCTGTATTTTGGCATTCGCCTTGATCGCGGCTTCCAGGTTCGGCCCGGCCTGATCTATGGCCGGTTGGATGTGCGGAAAAAGCGCGCTAATCTGCCCGGGGACTTCCTTGCCCTTTATGGCTGCGCTTACCGCTCCGCAATTGGCATGTCCCAAAACAAGGATCACCTTCGTCCCCAGAACGGCGGCCCCATATTCCAGGCTGCCGATAATCTCGGGGGTAATGACGTTGCCCGCCACCCGTGCCACAAATAGGTGGCCGATGGTTTGATCGAAGACCAGTTCGACGGGCACACGAGAATCGGCGCAAGACAAAACGGCGGCAAAGGGCTCCTGCTTTTCAGCCGTGTGTTGCTTGAGAATGTCAAGGTCGTGCTCGTGAGCGGTCATGCGCCCGCTGCGAAACCGCTTGTTGCCTTCCATCAATTCGTCCAAGGCTGCAGCCGGGCTGAGCACGCTCTGCGCCCGCGCCGGCAGCGGCCCTCCCAGTTCCAGGCCCGAGGCTATCAAACCGACAGCCGTACCGGTCATGCCCCATTGCAGGAACCGCCGCCTGGACGACACTTGTTTCGAGAAAGACTGGCTCATGGCTACGCCCTCCGCCACGAGATATTACACCAATGGACGGCAGTTTCAGAGGCAGTTCAGGTTTTTCGTTTTTCTCGGGCGGCACAGCCCTAGTCACGCACAGTGGACTGCGGCATCCCCAGCACCACTAAACTCTCTGCCTTCACTACTTGCCGCCGCAACGTGTCCAGTCGTTCACACCGTCTTTAACCTTTGACAACAAGCTGACAACTCCCTGACAACAACACTCCCGCTTCTCCGTAGGCTGTGACTCAGATCGAGTACTGACAGCACGGAGGACGGAATGCAATGCCTGAAGAAATCGCGGTTCCTCGCGATGTCCACATTGATGTTGCTGGCCGGGCACTGCGCTTATGCACTGGTAGACCTGCAGGGCACACCGGCACGCAAGACAATCGCGAGCAAACCGGCTGCGGTCACGCCGGTGACAGGCGAAAGCTGGCTCACACATCTGAACCGTCCGTTCAACGAAACCAGCATGGGAAAGACCTGGCGCTTAGGTCCGGCCGCGCCCGCTTCCGCGGAGGCGACTTCCCAGGGGCAGCCTGACACGCCTTCCGCGGTGGCATCGCGAACTTTCACCGTGCATGGTTCAGACCTGTACCGCATGAACTGTCAGGGATGCCATGGTGAATCGGGGGAAGGAGCGCCGCCAGAAATCAACTCGGTCATTAATCCGGTGCGGGCGACCTCCGTCGAGCTGGTGCTGGCGCGAATGAAGTCGTCTGGAATGGAGATCGGCCGGGCGGATGCCACCAAGTTGGCGCAGCAGTCCAAAACCGCATTGTTGCAGCGACTGCACAATGGCGGCGAGAACATGCCGCCGTTTCCTCACCTGAACCAAGCCGAAGTCACGTCACTGTTCGCCTATCTGAAACAGCTGGCCGCAGTTCCTGGCGCGGAAAGGGAGCAGCTGGCGGTACAGGAATCGCCTCTCCGCGTAGGCGAGCACATTGTGAAATCCACTTGTCACACCTGCCACAGCGCAACCGGCTCCGACCCTGGTCCGCAACAGATTTGGAATGGAGCGATCCCGCCGCTCAGTGCTCTCACCACGCGCACCAGCCGGGCCGGGTTCATCCGAAAGGTCACCCACGGTGCGCCGATTTTGATGGGCGACCCGCAAATGCTCTACCGCGGCAGAATGCCGGTTTTTTATTACTTAAGCGAGGACGAAGCCGCGGATGTGTATCTGTACCTGACCCAGTATCCGCCCACGCAATCGGCCGGCGTCAGCACGGCAATCGCACTGTTACAAAAGAGCTCGGATGACGGCGGCGGACTGCCTCCCACCAGTGGGAGCACATCATCTGCTCCAGAAAACAAGATCCCCGAAGTTCAGCCGCAGAGCCCACAAGGTCCACAGAGCGAAGACACCGGCCGTCAGACCATCATTTTGCTGACGGGGATTGCGTTGTTCGTAGTTCTGCTGTTGGCCGGTGGCCTCGGATTCACGATGCACGAATTTAAGAAGCTGTCGGAGGCAAAACAATTGAGCCGCCTGACTCTGAGAACAAACCCTAAAGGGAGAACTAAAGATGCCGCTGCGACCCTGCAACGCGTTTCGTAAAACGAGTTTCTTTCTGATGCCAGTTGTGCTTGCTCTCGTATTTTCGAGCACCGGCTACGCCATTCCAGCTTTTGCCCGCATGTATGGCACAAGCTGCAGCACCTGCCACATTGACTTTCCCAAGCTGAATGATTTCGGCAAGGCCTTCAAGGACGCGGGCTTCAAGTTTCCCAAAGACGACGAGGCGATGATCAAGATTCCCCCGGTCATGCTGGGTGCGCCGGCCAACGCCGAACTGTGGCCGAAGGCCATCTGGCCGGGCGTCATCCCCGGTCTGCCGCCCATCGGCCTGCGCTACAACAACTTCTTTCAATACACGGGTACCAGCAGCGGAAAATTTGCCTCACTGACTCCTGCGGGAACGCTGCCGCCGTTTGTTCCAACTACGGACTTCGAGATTGGGCTATTCAGCATTTTCACCGCCGGCAACTTCGGCAGCGACATGGCATTTTGGGTCGATGATGACATCAGCGTCAGCGGAGCCAACGCTAACGGCGGACTGGGCGATGCCTATCTCAAGTTCGTCAACGTAGGCCGGTTCCTGAAACTGCCCAGGAACTTTCTGAGTCTCAGAGTTGGCCAGTTTGAACTGGAGCTGCCATTTACCCAGGCGCGCAGTCTCTGGATCAGTCCCTATGACATCTACACGCAAGCCAACATCGGGGCCATGAACTCGCTGGTTCCGCTGCAGCAGTTCGTCAATAACCAGTTCACCATGGCGGACGTGGGCAAGGGTGTCGAGTTGAGCGGGGGGCTGCACACCGGCGGTTATCAATACTCGATTGCCTTCATCGACCAGAACACCAGTGGATTCGGACAGGACGCTAACCCGGGCAGTCCCCATGTGCCGCAGGCCACCGGCAGCAATAATGGCGGGCTGGGGGTGGCTTCGGATGCGAACTTCAAGGACATCTATGCCTCTTTCAACTACCGCTTCAACCTGGAGCGGAACAAGGAAAGCCGTGGTGCGATTCAGGCGGCCGGCCCGACCGGACCGCGCGATCACACCTATCTGAACATGGGCAGTTTTTACTTCTATGGACGTTCGGTGCAGCGACTGCTGGGAGCAGCGGCCGACGGAACATCGGCAATCGTCACCGCCCGCGAGCCGTTCTATCGCGTGGGCGGCAACATGACCTTCAACTATCGCTGCTGTCTGCAGTTCAATGCCCTGTACATGTACGGGCACGACTCCAACCTTTCGCCCATTGATGCTAGTGGCAACCTCATCAATCTGCAAAGCCCGGGCGAGTCCGTTCCGGTGGGCTTTATTCGGAGCACGCCGGCTACTTTCAGCGGCGGTTTTGTGGATGCAGAGTGGCTGGCCTATCCCTGGATGTACGTGATGCTCCGCTACGATTTAGTTAAGTCGAATTCCGATCGCATCAATGGATTGATCCGCAACGACGACGGATCGGGGTTCACCGGCGCTCCCTTCAACGGGCCATTCAGCTCGACCCGCAATCGCATCACGCCGGGGGTACAGTTCCTGCTCCACGCCAACGTCAAGGCGTCGTTCGAGTACCAGTTCCGCCCGTCGCAATCGGTGGTGATTGCCACCAATCCTCTGACCGGCTTGCCGATGGCGGTAAATCCCTTCCACACCAATACCGCCGTGGCGGGATTGGAATTCGTGTACTGACAGTTGAACCAGAAAAGCACAACCAACGAAAGGATTATTCATGATACGTAGTTTTCTAGTAACGATTTTATTGGTCATCGCTGTGGTGGCGGCCGCCGTCGCCGGTACTATCGAAGGCAAAGTATCAACCGGAAAGTCCGTCGTCTATGTGGACACCATATCGGGCAAGACCTTCCCTGCCCCCTCGCAGCAGCCCACCATAGACCAGAAGGGTCTAATGTTCAATCCGCATCTCATGGTCGTCCAGGTGGGAACAACCGTCGAGTTTGTGAATAGCGACAACGTGCAACACAATGCCTTCTGGCCGTCGATCAGCGGGAACAAGAAACTTGGGCACAACCTCGGGACCTGGCCCAAAGGTGACAAGCGCCCTTTCAAATTCGATAGCCCCGGCGTGGTGTCGTTGTTGTGCAACGTGCATCCAGAGATGGCAGGCTACATCGTTGTCAGCCCGACGCCATATTTCGCCGAAACCGACGCGAGTGGAAATTACAAAATCGAGAACGTTCCCGATGGCAAATACAACGTGGTCGCCTGGCATGAAGGGATGAAGCAGCAGAGCAAGTCGGTCGATGTGGCCGGCACCGGCAAAGCCGACTTTACCCTCTCGAAGTAAATGCTGAGTGCTGGCGGTCAGTGCTTGAGCAAGCGAGCGATGGTCTCGAGCAGCAGTTCGGGAGATTCGCCTTTGGACAGAAATTCATCGGCAAATTCGATGCCCTCGGGAGTGTCGGCGGCGGCCGAAACGATAAGAATGGGTACGTGTGGCTTGATGGTCTTCATCTCGCGAGCGATTTCTGTACCCGTTTTGTCAGTCAGGAAGTGGTCGGCGATCACCAGGTCAACGCCGTCCCGCTTGAATACTTCCAGTCCATCTTCACCAGAAGCAGCCGTCACCACCTCGTAGCCTGCGATGGTAAGCATGAGCTTACGCACTCGCAGAGCAATCTCTGCGTCGTCAATACATAGAATGGTGGGCCGGACGGAATCCGGAGGTAAGGGTCTCATTGGTTGCCGTGAAGCAACTATACTCCATCCCGCGTGCGGTCCGGCATATAGTTTTCGATCACAGTGCAGCCACCATCAACCCTGGGGCCAGGTCTTTGCAAAGCGAACAACCTGGCCTCAACACCATACAACTCGCTACATCGCAACATCTACCGCGAGCATGACTCCCGGATAGCGTTGGTCCACCAGATAATATCCACCGTCGGTGTAGACAACATAGACACTGTCGGTGTCATACCAGTCGGCCGCCCAGTATTCAGGCCACGGATCAACGACGCTGAACCAGAAGCCGCCATACTGAAAGCGTGGATAGCCGCCGTACAACTCGACCGGAACAGTGTAGATGCCGAATGCGTGGCTCGGACCAAAGTATTGCTGGTAGCGCGCGTCTGGAATGCGATAGCCATGATAGCCGCCGCGCTGCTGCCACGTGCGATGGTCCGCCTGCCAGTGTTGCGCGCGATGCGACTGCCACGCCGTCTGTTGGACCTGCCGTTGTTCCGGTGTCGGCTGGCGGCGGTCGCCTTGCACCTGGTGCGCCGGTTCATTGGGGCGTGATGCAGGCCTGGCTTCCTCGGGATGTGGTGCAGGCTTCATTTCGTCCTGGTGCGCTGCGGGGCGCTCTTCCTGCGGACGAGCAGATGGTCTGGCTTCGTTTGGCCGCGCCTCGGGCTTTGCTTCCTGAGGCCGTGCTTCCGGGCGCCCCTCCTGGGGCCGGGCCTCAGGCTTTGCTTCTGGCCGCGGTGCGGGCTTTGCTTCTTCTGGATGGGGTTTGGCTTCGTTCTCCGGCTGCTCCTGCGCCACCGCAGGTACAGCTACTCCCAACAGTAAAAACAACAGTGTTGCAACAACAACGTTGAGCATTCTCATCGGCGACCTCGACTAGATTCGAGTATCAAAACCTTGTTGGGTGTTGCCTGAGGGCGGGAGAATGCACTCGTTGGATCGGGTCCTAGTGTGGTTTTCAAGCTCAGTGCTGCGCGCAGCGTGCAGTTTGCTGGCGCGGCAAACGTGCAATTAGCTAGTTGCTAATTGCTACTTGCCACCTACCCCAGCAACCTGGCCGCCTCTTTCGCGAAGTAGGTCAGCACAATCGATGCGCCGGCGCGCTCGATGCACAGTAGCGACTCCATCATGACGCGTTCGTAGTCAATCCAACCATTGAGTGCAGCGGCCTTGATCATGGCGTACTCACCGCTGACCTGATAGGCCGCCAGCGGCACATCGAAGCGCAGTCGCGCTTCGTGCAGCACGTCGAGGTAGGGCATGGCCGGCTTCACCATGATCATGTCCGCGCCTTCCTCAAGATCGAGTTCGATCTCGCGCATCGCCTCGCGCAGGTTGGCAGGGTCCATCTGGTACGAGCGACGATCGCCGAAGTGCGGGGCCGAGTCGGCCGCTTCGCGGAACGGCCCATAGAAGCCGCTGGCAAACTTCGCCGCGTAAGAAAGAATGGGAATGTTCTGATAGCCGGCAGCGTCCAGTGCGGTACGGATGGCGTCCACACGTCCGTCCATCATGTCGGAGGGGGCAATGATGTCCATGCCGGCCTTGGCCTGCGCGACTGCGGTGCGGGCCAGCAGCTCAAGCGTGGGATCGTTGAGGATCTCGTAATCCTCGGCGGTCATCGTAGCCACCGAAGCTGCACCGACCGAGCGCGGTCCGGAAGTCTCCACGATGCCGCAGTGTCCGTGCGACATGTATTCGCACAGGCACACATCGCCCATCAGCAGCAGGCCGGGAACCTCGCGCTTGATGGCGCGCGTCGCCTTCTGCACGATGCCGCTGTCGGACCAGGCATCGGTGGCAACCTCGTCCTTCGACTCCGGCAGTCCGAAGAGAATGACGCTGGGGATGCCCAGCGACTTTATCTCGGCGCACTCCTTCACCACCTCGTCCACCGAAAGGTTGAAGACACCGGGCATGGAACGCACTTCCTTGCGTACACCCTCTCCCGGGCAGACGAACAGGGGATAAACGAAGCCTTCGGGACTGAGCCTGGTTTCGCGTACGAATGAGCGCATCGCGTCGGTGCGACGCAGGCGGCGGGGACGATCGGTTGGGAATGGCATAACAGAAAATTCTAGCACCGCCGGAGTGCCGCGGAAGCGCTAAAATCGCAGGGAAAAGAGTTCGCGGAATTGTGACCGGAATCACTGAAAACAGTGGTCAGTAGCCAGTAGCCAGTAGTCAGTGATCAGTTGTCTCTGGTGTCATCCTGAGCGACGAGCGCAGCGAGGAGTCGAAGGACCCCTATGGGGGCAAAGACTGCGCTCCAGGTTTTGAGGGCCGCCTCTGCAAGCCGCCGACACAAACCCTAAGCAGGCTTCGGCAGCTCCACGGTGCGGACCTGGCAGGATAGACCGTAATTCACCCGGTAAGGAACGGTCAGCTGAGCACCATTAGCCAGGTAAAGATGCTCGCCACTTCGTACCTTCCGCTTCCATACCACTTGATATAAGACCGCCTGATTGGCCGCGACGGTGAAGTGCAGGGTCTGGCTTTCCGTGACTTTCTCGCCGATCTTGCAACCCGTCTGCCGCGTAACGTGCGCCGCGACATCAGCCTTGATGGCCGACATTAGTTGCAGGTTGAGCGTGCCAGTCAGGCCTGTGGTCACCTCCACCGACAACTCATTCGTGGTCTCTTTGGAGACTTGCCTGTCGGTGGAAAATGGGCTGCTGCCAAAGCGGTTGTCCAGCGGATACTCCTCTTCGCCAACCACTTCATCGCTCTCGGTGCAGCTCAATTCCTTCACAAACTGAATAGGGGCTACGGGAGCGGCTGGCGACGGCTGCAGGCTGGGGGCGGCGCCTACGGAAGCGGCTCCAACCCCCTTCACATACTGGACGGCATTTTCCGCCATTTTCAGCGGGCTGGAGACGCCCGTTTCCGGGCTCGCGCCCAACTCCCTGCCATCCATGGACAGCACGAATTGTCCTAGCATGCCGTAGCCGCGGTGGCCGAGTATGAATGCGTGACCGTTCTGCTCGAACCGGCGCAGTTCACCGATCACCAGATAGATAGGGACATGGCACAGCACCTGGCCATCCCATGTGATGGTCAGGTGGGCTGTCAGGAAGCCACTCTTGATCTCAGCCTGGACCTGATGTGTTCCATCCTCCAGTTCGAGGCTCCAAGCGCCCGCCAATTCGAACATGCCCATCTGGTTCCCCTTGTGCAGCCTTCGCTCACAGCCGATTACAGCACATTACTGCACCTGCAATGAAACAAAAATACTCAACCGGCAGCCGAACTCTGCTGGCGAAAGAAGTACAGCATATCGAGCCCAACGGGTTCGGCGCCAACCTGCCGCAGCATGGTGGTGACCTGTCCACGATGGTAGGTGCCGTGATTGACCACGTGTTGCAGCAGCTGCACGAGCGGCTCGGAATAGGGCCTTCCGGCCATATCTTTGAAGTTGAGAGGAGCGTGCAGGGCACCATCGCTTAATGTGTTTAGAAATTCCTGCCGTTCCCGCTCAATCGAATCCGCGAACAACTTCAATTCGGCTATGGTAGCTGGTTCGCGCGGGACCGGTACCCCTCCCGCCGATAGCGTCTTCCAGGTTGCGCTGCTGGCATCCGGATCGGGCCTGGGTGAGTGCGGCGAATCGCCCTGCCATCGCTTCAGCCAAAGCCATTCCGCAAACAGGATGTGGAACACCGTCTCCCTGATAGACGCAAAGCTGCTGCGCACCTCGGTTGCGACCTGCTGGTGGTTCAGCTTTTCCAAAGCGGAAAACATGCGCCGGTTGGCCCAGCGATTGTAGGCGTAAAGGGTTTTGATATCGTCGAGGTCCATGGATCAAGTCCTTCACCGTATTGGCCTGTCTAAGCTGACTACCAATTGCTGAATGCTAATTGCTAATTGCTAAGTGCCAAATGCTATTGATGCACCGTGGTGGCCGACAGCAGGATCTCGCAATCCTGACGGTCTTGGGCGGCTGATGGCGACGTCTGCGTTCCCATGCCAGCCAAATCCAGATGCGGGTCAACGACGACTACCACGTTGACCAGTCCTTCGGTCGTGGTCCACGCCTTGGCGATGGAGGCGCCACCCCCATCGCTGAATGCTGCCATCTGCTCGCCGGGATAATCGTGAAGGCCGCTACAATTGTGCAGCTCGCGCATCCCACGTGGCTCCGGCGCCAACCCTTCGTGGTGCAAGATGTTTTCCGCCCGCCGTAAAGCCGACTGCTCCGCCGCTTCTTTTCCGTTTTGTTGCGGGTCGAAGAACGAAAAAACAAAGACGCCGCGATGGCTGGCCGGTTCGTCGTACCCGCGGTCCCAGATCGCATCTTTATCGCGCGGTTGCCAGCGCATCCACGAGGCGGGATGGCACACGGCCACACCAAGATCGGGGAACACCTGCGGCCGAAGGTCCTCGCCGGTGAGAGTAATTTCCTGCGAACCGGCAAGCTCACCATCGACGTAAAATTCGGCGCGATAGCTGCCACTCTGCATGCACATTCGTCCATTACTGGCGCGCAGCACGGAATAAAACAGGTGGGGATCGCTGTGCGCGTACAAACCCGGCTTCACCCGCTCCGAGATCGCGGGCAGCACGCCCCACGCCTTCCACTCAGCGTTATAGGAATACCAGAGGATGGCGACGGCGTCCTGCGACTTGGCCCCAGGATCTTCCGGGGGGCTTTCGACATGGCCGCTCCAGCCCAAGCCGGCGGCCGATCCAGTCAGATGAATGTCTGTCATCTTGATGCCAGAGTTGGCAAGGGTGCGTCCTTTGGCGAAGGGCCAAGCCGCCGTTACAAACTCCGACTTCAACATCGGCAAGTCCATAGTCTCGAATTGCTTGCAGTATGCCGCAGGGTTCAGATTGCGACAGTATTGCCGAAACACCTCAAGATCGGTGATGGCTCCTCCGACGATTGCAGCATCGTTGGTGACATATGGGAGTTCGCCTGGCTCGCCCTGAGCCACGGTTTGGCGGTAGGTTTCCAGCGCTTCTTTGTTATGTCCTTCTGCCAACTGTGCCAGTCCCAGATTGAAGCGTGGTACCAGATCGTCAGTGCTGAGGCCGACGGCTGCCAAGCTGGCTTGCCTGCCACGCTCAACGGTTTTGCGATCTCCCCTGAGCAGTCCGTCAGCATAGGTATCGAACCCGAGATTCACCAATGCGACAGGCGGGACAAAGCCCTGCTGGGTAAGCAGGGCTTGCGCTTTCTGCTCGGCCCGTGTCACGGGGCCCAAGGCATCTTTGGGGAGGAGACTGACAAATCCGCCCTCGTTCAGTTGCGGTGTATTGGCATGATTGGTAGCGAGCGCGAAATAATAGTTTGCCAAGGCGAATGTGGGATTAATTTCGACCGCGCAGCGAAATTCGCGGGCTGCCGACGCGAGGCTACCGGGATCATCCCACCCGACCTCCGACACCGCCAGGCCACGTGCAAAATGTTCAGCTTCCAGCCCGACCAAATCATTGTCGAGAACGGGGTCCGGTATACGGCACTCCGCACTTGGCGGCTTCAGCACAGTTGCCTTGTCTTCAACTGCGGCGAACAATCCCACCCCGCGGTAAAGAACCAAGACGCATGCAAAACCGACCAGGACATAGGAAGCGGCGTTGGTGCGGCCCATCCCCAATGCTTGTCCCAGCAGATACAAGGCGATGGCAAAAACGGTCAACAGGCCCAGAAATGTCGTCGCTTCCCTTTGATGGCCCAGACTCATATCGTTGTTTATGCTCCACCGGGCCAATGCCTTCTTCGAGTCCAGGAAGCTCGGGGAGGAGGCGGCCAGCTTCCTGGGGAAATCATCATCCTGCGCCGGACCCTTGTCGCTGGTCATCACTTGCTGTATTTTCGGTTCCTCCTTTTCGAACTTATCCAGAACTTCCCTCTGGAGCTGCAACTGGTCCATGGCATCCTTCTGGCTGAGTAACTCGGGCTGTTCCTTGGCCAGGTAC
The DNA here is from genome assembly GCA_963728805.1 of uncultured Acidobacteriaceae bacterium. Classification (GTDB taxonomy): domain Bacteria; phylum Acidobacteriota; class Terriglobia; order Terriglobales; family Acidobacteriaceae; genus Bog-257. Next base: position 277,980 of record CAVSLE010000013.1, on the reverse strand, counting down.
AAGCGCTGCCGCGCGGCTTCGTAACTAAGGTGATAGTTCTCGGCCGTCGCCACCTGTCCTATCAGGTAGCTATTTGTGGTCGTCTGGCTTGAGTTCTGCCGGAAGAGTTCCGCCGTATCCTCCAGCGCAGCACCGGCTGCCTGGGACGAGGCCATCGCAGCCCGACTGTAGAAAAATCCGCTGAGTGCGCTCAAGACGGCGGTAATGGCGATCGTGGAGATAACAAAGCGGCCAAATCCGTGCGCTGCCGGCGCGGTATGCAGACGCAAGCCGGCAAAGAGCGCCGGATCCACTTCGCCGGGGTGCACCGGCTCATTTTCCGTGGAGCTCTCTTCAGCAGCTCTCCTCGCAAACCACCGGGCAAACGGTGTACCCAACAGCGCCAACGCCCCAAACCCAGCCGTGTATCTCAGATAGTCTCGCGCGGAAGGCGGATCGATTGACATGGCGGCGGCTAATCCCACTACGACCAGCAGGCTTCCGATGAAGACCAGAATTTTCTCCCGCTTGGGCCTGGTGAGGCTCAGTTGTGCGAAAGTCAGAACGGCCAGCGCCACCACTAAGAGCACAACCACTGCAGCCAGCCGCATGGCCTTATGTCGGCTTTTCTCGACCTCTATCTGTAGGTTGTCCCATATTGGCCGGAACGACGCTCCCTCCTTGGGGACTTTCCATACCGCATCAAAACCAAGCGTACGCAACCATTCGGCGCTGTGCATGGCAAACGAGGACTCCAAGCCGTAGGGACGATCGACCTCGAAATACTCAAGGTACGGCTGCAGCGATCGGACGCGGGCGGCTTCCTCCTCAGCATGCAACTTCTGCAGCGCGGCCTGACGCCGGTTCGCCGACCCAGGCTTTTTCGCCGCTTGATTCTGATCATTATCGGCTGGGAGCGTATGCAGTTTCAGGCTGTTCTCGTAGCGAGTGCGGCTGCTGATCTTGCTCAGCAACTCCTGCCGGTGCACCAGCTCCAGCATTTCCCCCTGCTCCAACCTTCTCTCCAACTTCAGGGAGTCCTGCTCCGCCAGCGCTGCGCGATGGGCCGTCACCGCACCCAGCATGGCCACGACGGCCATGAACATGGCAATCGAAATTGACATGAGCTTGGCTTCGGCAATCTTGTCTTTCTTGCCCTTGGCCTCATCTGGCTTAGCTTCGCTGATTTCGTCTTCCGGAAGGGCGGGGGCGGTATCCTGATTTTGGTGTTGATTCTGGTGTTGATTTTGCTCTTGGTCTTGTTCCACGGCGCAACTCCTGCAGGGATTGCTGGTCCTCTTCTGTCGTCAACCAACCGCAGGTGATATTAGGGGAGGAGTTGCAGCAATATAGCACAGCGAGCGGCCATGCGCTAAGGATTACTTGGATAAGAAGAGGCCGCGCTCATCACGCGGCCTTTGACTAATTGCTAGAAGCCATCTCATAATACCTCCTCATCAAAATGAGGATGCAACCAAGCTGGACGAGCCCGAGGAAGTTGGCCTCGTGATACTCCCAACGGGTGACCAGCCGACGAAAGTTATGCAACCAGGCAAACAGTCTCTCGATCTTCCAGCGCCGGCAATATCTCCGCAGCTTGCGCCCGTCCTGCGTCTGGGGCTTGCGGCGGTTTACTTTGTGCGGCGCGATCAACTGGACGCCGTGGTGCTGTTGCAGCCGCTCGTCCAGCGGATCGCTGTCATAGGCGCGATCGCCGATCATGCGCTCGGGGGCCGCCGCCGTGAAGCGTTGCTCGACGGTGGCTTCGACGAAGCGAGTTTCATGTGGCGAAGCGCTTCCAATCCAGGCGGCGACAGGAAGACCATGGCGCTCCGCAATTGCCATGATCTTGGTCCCTTTGCCGCGGCGTGTTGGACCAACTGCACCGCCCCCTTTTTCGCCCCCGCAAAGGTGGCGTCGATGAAGGTCTCGGCCAAGTCCAACTGCCCGCGTGCCAGCAGGTCCTTCGCCAAAGCGCGCAGCACCTCGACCAGCGTGCCCTCGCCGACCCATTGCTGGAAGCGGCGGTGGCACGTCTGGTACGGCGGAAACTTGGCGCGCGGCAGCTCGGCCCATTGCGCTCCGGTTCGTAAGATCCAAAGCACGCCTTCCAGCACGCTTCGGGTATCCGCCCATGGCCGACCCCGTCGCAAACCGGGTGTCTTGGGCTCAACCAGCGGTTTCAGCACTTCCCACTGCGCATCGGTGAGTTCCATACCTACCGATGTGCCTGTAAATCCACTGCACCACAATTACTTAGTGTGGTTCGTATTTATGAGATAGGTTCTAGTTGCTTTCTACTTGATCGCCACCAGTTTATTCATCAGCTCGGAATAATCTTTCTTTTCCACGCCGTGGACCTGCCGGTTGTACTCGTCCACCTTGGCCGAATAATTCATGGAGCAGAACTTGGGACCGCACATGGAGCAGAAGGCTGCTTCCTTGTAGTAGGCGTCGGGTAGGGTCTCGTCGTGCATGCTGCGCGCAGTCTCCGGATCGAGCGACAGGGCAAACTGCTTGTCCCAATCGAAGGTGTAACGCGCGTAACTGATGGCGTCATCGCGATCGCGCGCTCCCGGACGGTGCCGCGCCACGTCGGCGGCATGCGCCGCAATCTTGTAGGCGATGATGCCGTCCTTCACGTCCTTGTCATTGGGCAAGCCGAGATGCTCCTTGGGAGTGACATAGCACAGCATGGCCGCGCCGTACCAGCCGATCATGGCCGCGCCGATGGCGGAAGTGATGTGATCGTAGCCGGGAGCGATGTCGATCACCAGCGGCCCCAGGGTGTAGAACGGCGCCCCGTAGCAGAGTTCGACTTCCTTCTCCACCTGCTCTTTAATCTTGTCGAGCGGAATGTGTCCAGGGCCCTCGATCATGACCTGCACATCGCGCTCCCAGGCCTTCTTGGTAAGCTCGCCCAGCGTCTTCAGTTCAGAGAACTGGGCCTCGTCGCTGGCGTCGGCGATGCAACCTGGGCGCAGACCATCGCCCAACGAGTAGCTGACGTTGTGCCTGGCAAGAATCTTGGTGATGTCGTCGAAGCGCTCGTAGAGGAAGTTTTGTTTGTGGTGATGGGCCATCCACTGCGCCAGAATCGCGCCGCCGCGGCTTACGATTCCGGTAATGCGTTTGGTGATCAGCGGCAGGTATTCCACCAGCACGCCCGCGTGGATGGTCATGTAATCCACGCCCTGTTCGGCCTGTTCCTCGATCACCTCCAGCATGATGTCGGCGTTCAGGTCCTCAATGCGCTTTACGCGCGAAACTGCCTCGTAGATGGGGACGGTACCGATGGGCACGGGCGAGTGCCGCAGAATGGCTTCGCGAATCTCGTGGATGCCGCCGCCGGTCGAGAGGTCCATCACCGTGTCAGCGCCGTAGTGGACCGAGGTGTGCAGCTTTTTCAGTTCCTCGTCAACGTTGCTGGTGACCGACGAATTGCCGATGTTGGAATTGATCTTGCACTTCGACGCCACGCCGATGCACATGGGCTCCAGCTCAGGATGGTTGACGTTGGCGGGAATGATCATTCGCCCGGCGGCAACTTCATCACGGATAATCTCGGGCGCAACCTGCTCGCGCTCGGCGACGAAGAGCATTTCTTCGGTGAGCAGGCCCTTGCGCGCAAAATGCATCTGCGACATGTTGGTGTCGCTGCTGCGCGCCGCCTCTTCCCGCCGCTTCGTGATCCAATCCGTCCGCGGCTTCACCAAACCCGCGCCATTGCCGTTGCTGCCGTTGGTTGCATTCATGATGTTGGATAACTCCTCAGGTAAGGGCCTATTATACCGCCGTGAATCGGGCCGGGAATTCGGTAGCACCGGTGGACTGAATTTTTTCCCGTGTAACGAGCTGAAGGATCAGATGACTGCTCGTTTCCTCGCTTCTTGCTTTACAATTCGTGCTTCATGAAACTTCTGGCATTTTTCCTGATGGTTTTCACCCTGCAAGTCTGCTCGGCATCCACCGGGAAAATCCTGATTGCTCAAAGCACCCCGCCCTCCGTTGAGAGCACCAGCGCGAACCAGGGCAGCAGCGGGAACAAGGCGAGCGAGTCCGCCCAAACCGTTAAGGTGAGCGACCTTCCTCCCCTGTCGATCGCCAAGGATTGGACCGACCGCGCTTACTGGCTCTTCACCTTTTTCCTGGCCGTCATCGGTGGCCTTCAGGTGTTTTTGTTGTGGGGAAACTTGCGCGCCATCGAGCGCCAGGCAAATCAGATGGAGCACCAAACGGGAATCCTGGCGAAGTCGGTTGCTCTTGCCGAGAAGAATGCAGAAACGGCCCGGCAGAACATAGAAATGTTCGTCAGCCGCGAGCGGGCACATCTTCGTGTGGAGGTAATGCCCCTGGAGTGGCCGCTGCCACCCGGCCCGGCGAAGCTGAAGTACAAGGTCACGCTTCATGGCGCGACCGAGGCCTACATTACGAGCTCATGCGCGCGGGCTGAAATCATCGATTCGCTGGAACCGCCGGATGATGCCAAGTGGTGGCCGGCCATGAGCATTCCGCAGGTAATCAGTCCGGCTAACCGAGTGGTGGATGGGATTGTCGAAGGCATATTTCCCAAGATGAATTTGGAACAGCCCGACATCGATGCCATCGACGCGGGGAAGAAATTTATTCATTTCCGCGGATTCATCCGATATGAGGACGTGTTTGGAACCGAGCGAGCGTCACGCTTCCTGCGGGTGTGGGAGGTCTCGAAAGTCCGCAATCCGGATGGCACCCGCTCCGCACACTGGGGCAAACGCGGCAGCCCGAAGGACAACTCGGAAACCTAGTGGGTCAGCAAACTGAAGGAAGCGCTGAAACTTCACTTCGAACCTCCGCAAGCGACGCGGCCGCCTAAAGTCCGGATGTTCATGCCCTAGGCAGGGCTAGGCATCCGGGGACTTTTTTCTTCTCGACCAGTACAACAGCATCCCACCGCCGAACAGAATCGCGTTCAGCAGCAGGATTTTCCCAACTGCAAAGACCTTATTCGGCTCACTGGGGTCGGGCACCATCGAGCCCAGGATGACTGCACAGGTAGTCACGAAGCCCACGGTCGCCACTACGATCGCAACCGGCTTTCCGCCCGGAACCCGAATCACGCCCGGCTCAACCGGCTCGCGCTGCAGCCGGACCATGGCAGCAAACATGAACAAGTACGGTACGAAATTCGTGATGATGGTCATGCTCACCAGTACCTGGTAGGCGCCGCGGACGGTGCTGCCGAATTGCCCCAGCAGGATGAAGAGCACGCAGCACGAGGCTTGCACGATGAGCGAAACGTATGGCGTCCCCCACTTCGGATGGATGCGCGCGAATGCCGCCGGCAGAAAGCGATCAATGCCGGCAACGAACGGAATGCGCGATAGCGCCGCCAGGTAGGCGCCTACTCCACCCAGATTCGAGAGGCAGATCAGCAGGGCTACCGCAGGCCCCAACCCGATCCAGCCCACCCGCTCGGCGCTGCTGGAAATCGCCTGCATGATCCCTTCCAGGCTGTTCAGTTGACTGTGGGGCAAGACGACAAGAATCGCCACCGTCCCGAGCATGTAGCCCGCAGTGATAAGCACTCCCGCGACCAGCAGAGCGCGCGGAATAGTGCGCCGGGCATTCTTGATCTCGCCGCCCATGAACGATGCCGACTCCGCGCCGCTGAAGGCATAGAGCACAGTGGACCAGACGCCTATCGTTCCCCAGCTCAGTGACGGTTTCATCGAGGCCGCGGAAAAACTTGTGGCCGAACCGAACTTTGTCCACGCGATTACTCCAACAATGGAAAGCAGCGCCACCGGCAGCCAGGTTCCGATCGCCCCCAGGTTGCTCAGCCACTTGCCAATGTCGAGACCGACGATGTTGAGGGCCAGCGCCAATCCAAGCCCAAACAGCGAAAATGTCACAAAGAATGCGGCACTGCCCTGCAATCCTTTCCATCGGCTGCCGCCGACATAAAGCGCATTGCTGGCCGCGAAGTAAAGCACCGCGGGAAAATAGGGCAGGTTGCTGGTCCAGTAAATCCACCCGGTGAGAAAGCCGGCAAAATCGCCGAAGGCGCGCTTGCTCCAGACATACATGCCGCCTTCCTGCGGATAGCGCGAAGAAAGTTCGAGCACGCACAGTGCCAGCGGAATAAAGATGGTGGCCAGACCGATCAGCCAGATCACGACTGTGCCCGGACCGGCGCTGGCCGCCACCGCAATCCAGCGCAGGCTCAGCGTGGCCACCACGTAGAACATCACCAGATCGCGGAAACCCAGTACCCGCTTGGGTTGCGGGGAAGTGTCGGGAGCGGCGGCTGTGATGGGTTGCATTAGATGCGCAAGTCGGTCCGCATTGTCGCCAATCGGCACAGCTAAAGCTGTGCCCCTTCAAAACCGTCAGGCCTGCAGTTACAGCGGCAAACAATACCGGTAGAATTCCTCATCGCGCTTCCAGCCCAGGCCTTCGTAAAGCTTCTGGGACGCATGATTGTCGATGGCCGTCTCCAGAGTCAGGCTGTCGGCCTGCGTGTCCTCTGCCAGTTGATGAGCGCGCTTCATCAGGGCGCGTCCCACGCCCAGCTGGCGCGACTCAGCCACCACGTAGAGATCATTGAGGATCCATTGTCGCGTCAGGTTGACCGACGAGAACACGGGATAGAGATGTACAAAGCCGACCGCTCGCTCGCCGTGACGAGCCAGAAAAAGCACCGACTCGCCTTTGCTCAGACGTGCGAACAGAAAACGGCGCGCCGCCTCCACGTCGGGAGGCTTCTTGTAGAACTGGCGGTAGGCATCGAACAGAGGCGCGACATCGCCTACGTCGGCCGGAGTGGCCTGCACAACTTCCAGAGACTCTGACGGGGAACGCATGGGGACAAGGAAACACGACAGCGGCTGGCCGTCAACCATTTTGTTGCGCAGATGCCTGCTATGATCTTCGGCGAACCGGATCAGGCGAGATAGTTATGGATCCATCGCTGCACGACATCCTCGCGTCTTACGACGACCGCAGCCCGCTGGAGCAGGCTTACACCATCCCGGCTTCGTGGTATGTGGACGCGCGCATCGCCGAACTGGAGCGCCAGAACGTATTCGGCCGGACGTGGCAGGTCATCGCGCGAGTGGACCAGTTGCAGCAGCCGGGGCAGTACGTCACCAGCGAGCTTGCCGGCGAACCGTTGGTCATGGTGCGCGGCAGCGACCGCCAGTTGCGGGCGTTCTACAACGTCTGCCGGCACCACGCCGCTGCGGTCGTGACCGAGGCGCAAGGCACGGCGAGCATTTTGCGCTGTCCGTATCACGGATGGAGCTACGGCCTGGACGGCGCGCTGAAGGGTACGCCGGAGTTTGAGGGCGTATGCTCGTTCGATCGCGCGCAGAAACGGCCTGCTGCCTGTGCGCGTGGAAGCCTGGGAGCAGTTCGTCTTCGTGAACCTTGATCTAGAAGCCGCACCTCTGGGGGATTTTCTGGGCAGGCTGGTAAAGCGAATTGCGCCACTCGATCTCGGCTCCGTGCGCTTCTTCGAGCGGCGCTGGTACAGCCTGAACTGCAACTGGAAGGTGTTTGTGGATAACTACCTCGACGGCGGTTACCACGTTCCGCATCTGCACAAGGCGCTGAACAGCGTACTCGATTACAAGCAGTACACCATCGAAACCGAAGACCGATACTGCCTGCAAACCAGTCCAATCGTGGCCTCGAAAGAAGACGCTGCCACTTCGGCGACGCGCACCGGCGAGCGCGCCTGGTACTTCTGGCAGTATCCCAACTTCATGATCAATCTCTACCAGGGATACATGGATACGAACCTGGTGCTGCCCGACGGCGTCGATCGCTGCAAGGTCATCTTCGACTTCTACTTCAACGATGTGAGCGAATCTGCGGCCGAGCGAAACCGGCAGAGCATCGCCGTCGGCGAGCGGGTGAATGATGAGGATGTGGGGATTTGCGAAGCGGTGCAGCGCGGCTTGCACTCGCGGGCCTATGGCGCAGGCCGGCTATCGGTGCGGCGGGAAGCCGGCGAGCATTTGTTCCATCGGCTGCTGGCCGCAGACTTGAAAAGAGATTCCTCCAGCGCGCCTCAGGGCCTGCTGAAATGAAGCACCTACACCGCCGCAGTCAGGACTCTTTCAATTCCCTGCCCCGGCCAGAAAAGATATTAATGCGCTGGAATCCCGCAATCGGTATATATTGTGAAGGTTGTCGGGCCGAGACGGAAATTCCAACGTCAGAATCATCTACTAAGGCAGCCGCGATGCGCAGAAGGATGAAAACACCGACCGACATTCTGCTCTGCGCTGTGGTATCACTCGCATCCTTTGCCGTTTACTGGACCGCAATTTCCGTCAACGAGATAATGCATCGGCACTCAGGCGGCCGGCACCCCGCGGGCGCAGAAACCTCTGCAGCTGGGGCCGCGACTGCCGGCCCTACCTACTCGGCCGGACCATTGCCGTCACCCTCAATACCGGATAGCCAAGAAACTCCACAATCCTCTTATCAGCAGCAGCCGGACGCGTCCTCCGCCGGTGCCAACGCAACTCTTGCGGACTTGAACCGTACCGACCAGAGTGGCACCGATCTCACCAGTGACGGCCTGGTCCCGGGTGATATCAATCCGGGGGTAGTTGCCCTTTGGAGGTTCGATTTAAGACCAGCTAACCCTGCGGGTACCGACCTGAGCAATGCCGAACTGAGGGGCGCCATCCTGGAAGGCGGCCATCCCACCGACATCTGGGGTGCTGCGTACCTAAATTCGGAAGGTGCGAGACATGAAGGAGATTGGAAGCGCGCCGGCGATTGGGACGATGGCTTTCAACGGATGAAGGACCCGCTCAGCCTGGACCCAGTACCAACCGTACCCACGCTCAAGGTGCCGCCTTTCCAACCGCCCTTCGAAGTACCTGACGTCCAAATGTCGGCCCCTCGCTAGTTGTTGCGTTGCATTAGCCGAACGCTTAATTGCTGAACCGGCGGATTCAATCTCTGCTTCGCTTCCTCAAATCTTTCATAATTTCCCGGGCCGCGTTGGCGCCTGATGCGCCCGTAAGTCCAGTGCCGGGATGCGTGCCTGACCCGCATAGATAAAGGTTGTTGATCGGCGTACGGTATTGTGCCCAGTTCATCAGCGGCCGCATGGTGAACAACTGATCGAGCGCCAACTCTCCGTGAAAGATATGCCCGCCACTCAGTTTGTAGGTTTGCTCCAGGTCCTTCGGCGTAATCACCTCACCCGCTTCGACCAGTCCGGGCAGGTCGGGAGCGTACTCTGCGAGCGTCTTTACGACCGTCTCGCCCAGCGCGTCGCGTTGCGCGTCCCAATCCGCATTACGCAGTTTGTACGGTGCATATTGCATGTAGATGGACATCACGTGCTTGCCTGGCGGCGCGAGCGACTGATCCCACAATGTGGGAATGGTCGCCTCGAGGTAGGGATGTTGCGAGAACTCGCCATATTTCGAGGCATCGAAAGCCCGCTCCAGATAGTCGACGTCGGGTGAGACCTGAATTCTGCCGGCCAGGAGATCTGCATCACCGTTTGCGCCTTTGAATTTCGGCAAGCCGCCTAGAGCGAGGTTTACCTTCGCGACCGTACCGTACATCCTGTAATGCTGAAGCTTTTGCAGGAAACTCGGCTCCAGATATTGAGCGTCGACAAGCCCCAACAGCGTTCGCTTCGGATCGGCATTGGAGATGATTGTGCGGGCTTCGATCTCGTCACCGTTGGCAAGAACGACTCCGGCGGCAGAACCGTCCTTTACTTTGATGCTCACTACTTCACACGATGTGCGAATGTCAGCGCCGGCTTGTTTCGCCGCCGCGGCCATGGCCTCGGTGAGCGCACCCAGACCTCCCACAATGTAGGAAGAAGCCGCTGCCGGGTCCCCATCTGCCGCGCAGCGCAGAAGCAAGGTTGCACTGGAACCCGCCGACCAGGGGCCAAGAAATGTGCCGAAGATTCCCTGGGCGGCGATGGTACCGCGCAGTAATTCAGTGTCAAACCATTCCGCAACCAGATCGGCCACAGCCATGGGCCCCCAACGCATCATGCGATAGAGGTCCTGCTCGCCCAGGCCGCGCACTTTGCGGCCAGCTTTTATCAGCTCCCACAGATTACCCCCGGCTGGATCTTCCAGGTCCGGAGGCGTCATGCTCATCAACAAATTGGCCACTTCGCCGATACGCGCCAGCGGCTTCTGAAATTCAACGTAATTCGCGGCATCCTTCTGTGAGAACTGCGCTATCTGCTGCTGCGACTTGCCAACGTCGCGGTATAGAACGAGTGGTTTGCCGTCACCGGATAGCGACAGCACCCGAACGTCCGGCGTGTATGTCTTCAGCCCGTGTTTCGCCAGCCCGATATCTCTGACAATGTCAGACCTTAGCGGTCCGGCACGGTGGGACAGGCGGGAGCAACGGAAACCGGGATGAAACTCCTCCGTGATGGCGCAGCCACCGACAGTCGGCCTGCGCTCAAGGATGAGCGGCTTATATCCGGCCCTGGCAAGATAGAAGGCGGTGACCAGCCCGTTATGCCCAGCGCCGAGGATGACGACGTCGCGCCGCTCCGGCATGACTAACTGGTTCCTTTCGCGTGCTTCAGGATTTCCAGTGCCGCCAGCCGTCCGGGAGCGCCCATAATGCCTCCGCCCGGGTGGGTGGCCGAACCGCACATCCACAGGTTCTTAATGGGCGTTTTGTATTGCGCCCAGCCCGGCACCGGCCGCAGAAAAAACAACTGCTCCAGCGACAGTTCTCCCTGGAAAATATTGCCCTCGGTCAGCCCAAATTCGCGCTCGAGATCGAGCGGCGTCACCACCTGGCGCCCCACAATAATGTTCTTCAAGTTGGGCGCAAACTCGGCGATGGTGTCAATCACATTGTCGCCAAAGGCCTCGCGCTTCTCGTCCCAGGTGCCCTCTTTCAGCTTGTAGGGCGCGTACTGCACAAAGCACGACATCACGTGCTTGCCGGGAGGCGCAAGGGAAGGATCGGTAAGGCTGGGGATGACCGTGTCAATGTAGGGCCGGCGCGAGTAGTTGCCGTACTTGGCGTCGTCGTAGGCGCGCTCCATATAGTCGACACTCGGCGAGATGGAGATGGCGCCGCGCAAGTGATTTCCCTCACCAGGCATGCAGGTGAAATTCGGCAAGCCATCGAGCGCGAGATTTACCTTTCCCGATGAGCCTCGGTATTTATAGCGCTTCACCTGACCGCGAAATTCATCGCTCAGATATTCCGGCCCAAGCATCTTCAGGAATGTGAGATTGGGATCAACGCTCGAGGAGATGACGGATGCGTAGTACTCATCACCGCTGGTGGTGGCAACGCCGACCGCCTTGCCATCGCGGACCAGAATTTTCGCGATCGCGGTCTGCGTCTTGATTTCGACTCCCAGCTCGCGCGCCGCGTCAGCGATCGCGTTGGAGATGGCCCCCGTTCCGCCGCGCGCGAAACCCCAGGCGCGAAACGCGCCGTCAATCTCGCCCATATAGTGGTGCAACAGCACGTAGGCCGTCCCCGGCGAACGCACTCCCAGAAAGGTGCCGATGATTCCAGAGGCCGACATGGTCGCCTTGAGCACATCGGTCTCGAACCACTGGTCGAGAAAATCGATGGCGCTCATGGTCATCAACTGCACCTGGTTGTACTTGTCTTCGCCGCTCAGGTCCTTGAAGCGGCGGCCGAGAAAGAGCAGTTTGAACAGGTCTTTGGGGTTCAGCGTGGTGGGATCGGGGGGCACCATGCCGAGGATGGGCTTCACGAAGCGGCACATCTGCAGCATGGCCTTGCCGAATTCTTCATAGGCCTCGGCGTCGAACTTGGAGTGACGTCGAAGCTCTCGCATGGTCTGGCCGTGATCGTTGACGCGCCACAGGTGGTCGCCGTTGGGCATCGGCGTGAAGGTGCCATCCAGGGGAAGTATTTCCAGACCGTGCCGTGGCAGATCGAGGTCGCGGATAATTTCTGGCCGCAGCAGAGAAACCACATAGGAGCACACTGAAAACTTGAAGCCGGGAATGATCTCTTCCGTCACCGCTGCGCCGCCGAGAACGTGACGGCGCTCCAGAACCAGGACCTTCTTCCCTGCTTTCGCAAGATACGCGGCGTTCACCAGGCCGTTGTGCCCGCCACCGATCACAATGGCATCGTACTTTCCTGATTTTCCTGATTCGTTTGAGCCCATGCTTCCTCGTGCCGGGCAAACCCATGCGCGCAAAGCCGCACATGCTGGGAATTCCGACGCTTCGACATTTAGGCGGTGCGCCTCATTCTAAAGGTTGGCGTGAAATTTGTCGTCAGCCGGCAAGAGTTGCACCAGCAACGCCACAGTGCCGCGTGATTTTCGTATCGCCCAGGATCACGTCGCCAGTGATCGCTCACCTTGCCGCATGGAGCTTGCGGTAGCTATAATCCGCGCACGTCGAAGCGAAGCAGGAGTAACAGTGCCCATAGGAACGGCAGTCCACGAGCGCACCTCCGCACTCTGCCAGAGCCTGAATTACCGGGAGTGGTCGGGGTTCTATGCAGTCAGCGTTTACGAAACTCATCACGAGCATGAGTACAATGCCATTCGCAATGCGGCGGCTCTAATCGATGTAACCCCACTGTTCAAGTACATGATCTGCGGGCCCGATGCCACCCGCTTCGTCAACCGCGTAATCGCGCGCGACATCAATAAGGTCGGGGTAGGTCAGGTCATCTATTGCTGCTGGTGCGACGAGGAAGGCAAGATCATCGACGACGGCACCATCACGCGGTTGGAAGAGGACCGCTATCGCTGGACCGCCGCCGATCCCAACCTGCGCTGGTTCCGCCAGAACGCCCTCGGACTGGACGTACAGATCGAAGAGATCACCGAGCAGGTCGCCGCCCTGGCGTTGCAAGGACCGACTTCGGGAAAGCTGCTGAGGAGCGTCGCCGAGGCCGACATCGAGAACCTCAAATACTTCCGCAAGACCAGCGGCAAAATTGGCGGCGTGCCGGTGGACATATCGCGCACCGGCTACACCGGCGATCTGGGATACGAGATTTGGATCCCGTGGCCGGACGCAGTCAAGGTTTGGGACGCGCTGATGGAGACCGGCCGGAAGTTCGATATACATCCTACGGGCATGCTGGCGCTCGATGTGGCCCGCATCGAAGCCGGGCTGATTCTCGCTGACGTGGATTACATCAGCAGCAAGAAGGCGCTAATCGCATCGCAAAAATACACTCCCTCGGAAGTCGGCTTGGGCAAGCTCGTCCACTACGAGAAGGAAAATTTTATCGGCCGGAAGGCACTTCGGAAAGAAAAACAGACCGGACCTCGACGACTTTTAATGGGGTTGGAAGTTGACTGGAACGAGGTGGAAGCTTTATTTGACCGGATGGGACTGGCGCCGCAAACGCCGGCTACCGCTTCGCGCGTACATGTACCTGTGTACAAGGGACGCGATCAGGTCGGGAAAGCAACTTCAACCACCTGGTCACCGCTGCTAAAAAAACTGATTGCGCTGGCCAGTTTGGAGGCCCAGCACGCCACGCCTGGCACCCGTCTGCAGATGGAAATCACCGTGGAAGCGGTCCGGCACCAGGTATCAGCGACCGTTCATTCTTTGCCGTTCTTCAATCCAGGGCGCAAGACCAAAACACCGGTTTAGTTGGAAACGGCCGGAGTGGGCTCACAAAAAGAAAAGTCGCCGAATGGCGACGAGCAGGCGAACCCAGGAGGTGCGGTGATTTTGTTAAGTAGGATCCTTGGCTTCTTCCCGGGGATAGAGCAAACGCTCAACGGTTTGATCCATCTGGTCCAGGAGGCTGCTTACGGGCTGGATTCTGACATCTTCCAATTCTCTATTCAGGTTCGCGGACCGAGCCACGGCAACAGCCACACGGCTACGAGCCGGCGCTAGTGCCGTGTACCCCAGCCAGATCATGATGGCAACATCGTAGGCGGCATTGTTGAGCTGCCGCAAAACTGATACATGCACAAATGACCCGTGCGACATGGCTGCCGCAACCAACATGCTGATGGAGGCGAAGATACCGAATCCAAGCGCGATGCCAAACACGAGGTGGCGTCGCGAAATGCCCAGATACTCACTGAAAAGCAGAAGGAAAAATACCAAACCGCATTGCATCAATCGGACGCTGCGTTGTACCAGAAGAATTCCATTGGTAATCGTGTCAACCTGGTTCGAGTGTGCGGTAGTGATGGCCCACATCACGCCTACCAAAAGCACCACCAGGGCTGACCAGCGAAACAGGATGACACTCAGGTCTCGCAGAGCTTCATAGGGACGAAATGCATCGTGGAAAACTTCCTGAAGAACGCCAAATGAAATCAGAGCGCTAAGCGCCACTGAAACCCAGTAGAGCCAGTAGTAAGTTGCGTAGGAGTGCTTTTGCACCACAAACAGAATCGGTTCGGTGAGAACTTGCAGGACGGTATAGTTGAAGAAGTAAGGATAATCGCGATGCAGCCCGCGCCTATACATCGCAACCAGCACCCCTATCTGCATCAGGGTGCCCCCAATCCAGAGGACGTAATCAATCACACGTAAATGCATGGCGCGTGGTAAGCATAGCTCTGAAATCGGCGCAATGCAAGCACGGTTTCAGGGGTACTGAGCTACCCTCGCCCAAGTCTTGATCTGCGGTCTCCGGATTGCCACCAATAGGTGGGTTCTATAGCACTTTTGGCGGTCTCTCCTGATCGTTGTCGCAATGATGGCCGGGAGCGCACACAGGCATGGGGCCGCCATCGCCTGCTTGCAACTTCAACTGATCGTTGTCGCAGTGATGACCGGGAGCGCACACAGGCATGGGGCCGCCATCGCCTGCCTGCAACTTCAACTGGTCATTGTCGCAGTGATGGCCGGGAGCGCACACAGGCATGGGGCCGCCGTCGCCTGCCTGCAACTTCAACTGGTCATTGTCGCAATGATGGCCGGGAGCGCACACAGGCATCGGGCCGCCGTCGCCTGCCTGCAACTTCAACTGATCGTTGTCGCAGTGATGGCCGGGGGCGCACACAGGCATCGGGCCGCCGTCGCCTGCCTGCAACTTCAACTGGTCATTGTCGCAGTGATGGCCGGGGGCGCACACAGGCATTGGGCCGCCGTCGCCTGCCTGCAACTTCAACTGATCGTTGTCGCAGTGATGGCCGGGAGCGCACACAGGCATCGGGCCGCCGTCGCCTGCCTGCAGACGCAATTGAGGTCCGTCGCCCGGGAGCCATGAGATCGACCAGGCATCGTCAGCCGCAATGACCGACGGTGACCGCATATTGGCAGGAATCGGAGTTGTAGTGGCGCACACGACGCCAGCCAACAACAGCGTACAAGAAATGAGTACTAAAACGTGTTTCATACATTCTCTCCTTGTGGTTATCGAGCTGAATTGATACCAAGCAACAACCAACGGAGCGCGATAGTTAATTGCCCTCGTTCATCGCGGGGGGCAGAGCCGTAGGCATGGGCGCCGGTCCTTCCCCAATGACTACGGCGGTGTTGGGTTGAGCAATGGAGGTCGCGCCACTCACGGCGGTAAGAGCTCCGGCTAACATCAAAGCGGCTAGGGCAGCGGTAATTGTCTGTTTCACGGTTTTACGACCTCCAGAAATGAACTCCGAGCACTGCGTCTTGAGTTTCGATCGGTAAACCTATTGCTTGATAATTCTCTGCCAGACCCGGCAAAACTGTCGATAACATAGCCATATCAGCTATTTAACGCGACTGCTATTTGCACGCCTGCCGTACTCCGGAGGCGTTTTTTTTTAATTCTCTCGACGTTTCGGCCGCGCCCGTTGAGCTGAATAAAGCTAGTGCTACACTTCGCATTATAGATACCGCTGGGTTAAAACCCACAAAATTTCGCCCTCGCCGGGTAACGGAAGTACATGTACTAATAGGGGACTGTGGTAGAATTTTTAGCCACCACTGCGGGTTGTAAACATGAGTGAAGGCACTGGTAAGAACCCCGATCTCGTGCCCCGTGCCGACCTTGGGATAAGTGCCTCGCGGGATGTTTCTCTGCAAGCCTCGCAAGTTTGTCCCAACTGCTCCGCCAGCCTGCAGCAAAACCATTGCAAGTTACTTTGCCCGCAGTGCGGATTTTTCCTCAGTTGCTCCGACTTCTATTGAACCCCTGCAAGCTGACCGCCACATCACCGAAGACACCTGTGTCCGTTTTGTTTCACGCACGGTATGGGTTTCTCGTGTAACGTGGAGATACAATTGACTCGCTTCCCAGGAGGAGCTTATGCAACGCACAGCCAGTGCCCACTGGTCGGGTGGTTTGAAAGACGGAAAAGGCACAGTTTCGACGCAGAGTGGTGTGCTTAACCAAACTCAATATTCTTTCAGCGCCCGCTTTGAAAATGGAGTAGGAACCAATCCGGAAGAGTTGATTGCCGCGGCACATGCCGGTTGTTTTTCCATGGCGCTATCGGGACAACTTGGAAGTGCGGGCATGACCGCGGAGAGTATCGATACCAAGGCGACTTTGACACTGGAGAAAACCGAGGCGGGATTTACCATCACCACCGTACACCTCGAGGTTAAGGTCAAAATCCCTGGAGCCGACCAGGCGAAGTTCAACGAAGCTGCCCAAAATGCCAAGAAAGGATGCCCCGTTTCGCGGGTTCTCAACGCTAACATCACTATGGACGCGCAACTGGTTTCCTAACGGAAACGGCTGCCTAGGTTAGACAGCCCACGTTTGCGGTTGTGAAAATCTTGCCCTTGTTTTAAAGTTCTCAGCGCGGGGCAATGAAGGATTTTCCATCACAAAGGAGATTGTCTCACTGAAAGAAGATTGTTTTACTGATGGTGTGGTTCGCAGTTGCGCTGCCCCATTCGCCCAGAACAAAATGTCGAAACGTCTGTTCGAGTCGACCACCGTTCTGAAAACCATCCTCGGTAAGCAGGACATGCCGAAGAGCATTCTGGACAATTAAGCACCTAGGAGAACAAAATGAAAATTTTAGCTAAGAGATCTGTACATATTCTGCTCGTGTTAGGGATTGTCTGGTTGGCCCTGCCCGCGTGGGGCGCCGACAAGACGAAAGACGAGGAGACCATCAGAAATGCCGACACCGTGTTACGGGCAATGGTTGGCAGTAAAGACGTTCCGGCCAGCACAGTAGCGAAGGCTGATTGCATCGTCATTCTGCCCAGTGTGAAGAAGTTCGCCGTGGGCATTGGTGGAACCGGAGGCCGTGGTCCGATGACTTGCCGTGAGGGCGCAGACTTCACTGGAAAGTGGGGACCGCCCGCCATGTACAGCATCGGTGGCGCCAGTGCCGGTCTTCAGATCGGCGGCACGGCTAAGGATTACATCATCCTGGTCATGGCCCCGACGGCGGCGAACAAGTTGCTGGACGGCAAAGTTAAGGTCGGCAGCGACGCGACCGCAGCGGCCGGTTCCGGAGCCAGCGCGAGTACGGGTACTGCTGACATGCTGACCTATTCCCGGACTTCCGGACTTTTCGCTGGTGTGTCGCTCGACGGCGCCTCTCTCGAGCCTGACAAAGATGCTAACCAGCGGCTTTATGATAAAGCGGCCAGCGCGCGGGACATCGTGGGCGGCGGGGTTACAGCAACGCCGGCAGGAAAGCAACTGGTTTCCCTGCTCAACAGCAAGGCCGGCAAAAAGTAGCAATCAGGAAACGGGCCCCATATGAGTTCGGCGGAAACGTCTCGTCTCCGCCGGCTTGGTAGTACTACGTCTGGATGGTGCGGGCTCAAACATTTCACTGAATCCAGGTTAGTTCGACGCGACTGCCATTCATCCCAGCTCGCTCCCCATGGAGGACCGGCCACTCACCACCAAACGGTCGGCGGCGCTACCCGGCTGGGAATTTTCGTCTTCATGAACTTCATAGACTTCTGGCAATCTCTCATCATAGGCAGGGAGGCGCGTGTTTACTCGCGTCGACCGCAAGCATAGCTACGATTGCACGTAGCGAGTCAGGTGGGGTACACGTGTCAAGTAATTGGGTCAGCGTGCGGGAAAGGTCGGACACACTACCAACGTTTTGTCCTCTGAAGTTGGCAGTCCCAACTCTGTCGGATCAACTCACGACCGTCAGTTCTGCGAGCGCAATATCTCGCGAATCTCGCGATTGACCCGGGCCGCATCCTGCGATGCCTTGTCAATCAGGTCGAGCCACCTCTTATTGTTCTCGTCAAGTTTCGCCTGGGCTAGAAGATAGGAAGCCTGCATTATGGTTTCAATGTAATTGCTGAGATCGTGGGACAGGGTGCGGAGTTTGGTAATTGTCTCGCCTTGTAGTTTCTTGCTCTCTTCCATTGCCGGTTGGGCCACTTGTTC
This sequence comes from uncultured Acidobacteriaceae bacterium, assembly GCA_963728805.1. Classification (GTDB taxonomy): domain Bacteria; phylum Acidobacteriota; class Terriglobia; order Terriglobales; family Acidobacteriaceae; genus Bog-257. Next base: position 259,707 of record CAVSLE010000013.1, on the reverse strand, counting down.
TCTCCTGCCTTTGCCGTACCAGCCACACCGCACGGATGCGACCCCGCAGCGAGTGGGCTTGTAACATTGGACGCGGATCTGAATGTTTTCGTTGTTCAGGCACCCGCAACGGCCATGCAACCTTACCACACCACCCGTACCCTTGTTTCGCAGCCGACGATGTAAACCGTCGCCGGTGTGCCACTTACGAACCATGGCCCCACAGCTTCCGGCGGTCGACAAGCTTTTCGGCTGTCCTGTGCGGCTGATATGATTCAGGCAACAAGTGTCCCATGGCTCAAATCCGGCTGAAAACGAAGCTGGTTCTGGCTATCAGCGGTATGGTGTTCACGCTGATCGCGGTGTTCTCGTATTTCTATGTGTCGCGCATGGTGCGGCAGCGGTTTACCAATGCTTACGAGAGTGCCGACTTCGTTGCTAAAGAGATCCGGGAGAGCGCTCGCGAAGCTTCCCAGGTCAACCTCAGCAGCGCCTTCATCAATACCAACGATCCCAAACAAATTGAGGCGGTGCTCGACGAAGCCTTGCAGACCGACGCCGGGCTGAACACTTTGTTGCAATCCATCGTCGGCTATTCTCCCACCATCGCTGATGCAGCCATTACGGATGTAAACGGGCGGGCCATAGTTCACACCGACCCGTCCGCCATCGGCACTCAACTGGAGTCGCGGGAGGATTTCAAGAACCTGAGCAATGGCAGTTTCCGGCGCCAGCTCGACGTGGTTTATGGTGCGCCCAGAGTTTACGACGTCTATTTGCCCATCCGACGCGAGGGCCAGCCTTTCGGTGACATCCGCATCGGCATCTCTACCGTGCTTCTGAAAAGTGAGGTCCAGCCGCAACTTTCGCGTGCGCTGTTGTTTTCCGCGTTTGCCATCATAGTGTCACTGGCGTTAGCGGCTGGGGTATCAAACATTGCATTGCGCCCCTTGGAGGCGATTGGCCGCCGCCTCGACCAGATGACGGCCGGCGTGCCCGACATCACGCCCGACGCTGATCCGAGAGAAACCGACGAGTATGGGATGGTCAATACCAAGATTGATCGCCTAGGCCGGCAGATCCGCGACGTGAAAGAAGTTTTTAGCGCCCTCAAAGAGAACCTCGACCAGATCATGGGTACCTTGCAGGACGGACTGGTCCTGTTTACCCGGGACACCCGGGTGGTTTTGGTGAGCGCATCGGCCGAAAGATTTATCGGTCGTCCACGGGGACAAATTCTGGGAAACGCAGTGGAAGAGGTGTTCAGCGATGCCAACAAACTCGGCCGCATTGTGCTGGATGCCTTCGCCCTCCACCAACCCATTCCGCAACGCGAGATTGAACTGGAAAATGGGCGGCGCATACAGATTGCACTGGATTTCATTGCCGAGCGCGGCGAACGAATCGGAGCGCTGCTCACCATGCGCGACGCCGAATCGGTACGCCGCATCGAGAACGAAATTGAATTGTCCCGCCGTCTGGCCGCCATTGGACGGCTCACCTCCGGCGTTGCCCATGAAGTAAAAAATCCCATCAATGCCATCGTGGTCCATCTCGAACTGTTGCGCGAAAAGATGCGCGAGATCGATCCCGACACCCGGCGCCACATGGACATCATCGGAAGCGAAATTCATCGTTTGGACCGCGTAGTGCAGACGCTGGTGGACTTCAATCGTCCTTTGGAGTTGCGCCTGGCCGACTTCGACCTGCGCCGTTTGATCGAGGAAGTCGCCCTGCTGGCATCGCCCGAGGCGGCGCGCCAGGGGGTGAAGGTCGAAACTAAATTAGGTGGCGAAGCGCTGCCTGTGAGGGCCGATGCCGACCTCATTAAGCAGGCACTGCTGAATGTGGTTATCAATGGAGTGCAGGCCATGAACGACGGCGGCGTGCTGTCTGTGGCTACTCGCCGCGACGACACCGCCGCTACCATCGAGGTCAGCGATCACGGGGCCGGAATCCCGCCCGAGATCCGAGACAAAATTTATAACCTGTATTTCACCACCAAGAAGACAGGCAGCGGCATTGGCCTGGCGATGAGTTACCGCGTGTTGCAATTGCACAATGGCTCCCTCGATTTCGTGACCGAGATGGGTGAAGGAACCACGTTCCGCCTGGTGCTTCCTTTGGCGGGAGCGCAGGAGCTAAAAGACGCGGAAATCGCGACCCGCACTTGAGCGTAGGATGGGTGCATTCACAAAATTGTAATACTGCGGTGTTAGGTGTTGCTGAGGTTTATCATTGAGGGCAGTTGTTCTGCTCGCTTGTTCTTGGGCGGTCGTCCACACAGAGACTAGCGTGGCAGCGATATTGCAGAACTTCGAATGAACATTTTGCGCCAATTCGCCGCTTCGGTCCTGGCCTTGTCGTTGCTGTTCAGCGTGGCGTGCAAAAAGAAAAAGCCACAGCTTCCGCCGCAGGCGCAGGCCCCTACTGTCTCGGTCCCGATACAGGATGAAATCTCTGAGACCGAGCCACCTCCTCTGCCGCCCCAACAGGAGAAACCTGCCCCGGAACCGGAGAAGCCGAAGCCAGCGGCGCATCGCCGGAAAAAACCAGCCCAGCCACCCGCCAGCAACTCAGATAACACTCCCGCGCCTTCCACCGGCAATACTACGGTTGCCGCGTCCCATCCTCCGCCGAGCCCGGCTGAGGGCGCGCCCGATACCGCTATTGCCGCTGGCAGCAACAGCCAAGAGGTGAGCCAGCAGAAACAGTCAACCGCTGACAACCTTGCCGTCGCCGAGAAAAATCTGAAGAGCGTGAACCGCACCTTGAGCCATGACGAGCAAGCCATGGTTTCGCAGATCAAGACCTATATTGATCAGTCGCGCAAGGCCATCTCGGACAATGACTTCGAGCGTGCCTCCAATCTGGCCACGAAAGCCCGTTTGCTTTCCGACGCCCTAGTCAAGAAATAGATGCGGCTGCCGATGACGCAGAGGCGGCTGCAACAAACGCGGTGATCAGCGGATGGCTTCTCCCTTGGAGGGCGGACCGTTCGGGCTGAAACAATGTTGCAAAGAAGAATCGGTGATCTGGCAGTTCTATAGCACGCACCTCTCCACCACCTCCCATGGCGCCAATCTTCAATCCACCATTCCTCAGGCGAGCCACGTAAGCGGGATTCGGACCGAAACTGCAGTGGTAGGTTTCGCGAATCTCATTGGCGCCGTATATCTGCTGAAGCCGGCTTCCGGCCATCAGTTGCAGGGTTTCATCCACCTCAACCAGGGAACAAGATAGCTGCGAGATGACCGGCTCCGCGCTTGCAGGATCGCTTTCGGCATGCCCGGCTTCACGAATGTGCAACACGTTGCGCGCGAACTCAACAATAGCGTGCTGGCATCCGCCACAAGTTCCAAGGAAGGGCTTTCCCATCTCGCGCGCAAAGCGAATAGCCCGGAGCGCCCCCTCCAGCGAACGATAAGGACTAGCCGGCACGCACCAGAATCCAGCATATGGCTCCAGGTCGGCATCCAGGGCAAGTTCGGTATCGAGCCACACCGGCTCAACCGGATTGCCATTGGCCGCAAGCGCCAGGGCCCTCGGAATGGCCTGATGTGCCGTAATCTTCGGATCGTAATCGCCGATTAAGCAAATTCGTGCGGTATGCGTCTGCACCGGCATCGCCCTCCCCTCACCTGCGCGGCCTCAAGCTGTCGCAGAAATTCCATTCACTGGCATGTTGTGCATAGTCAACTGGATTGTTCGCTGCTTCACTATATCGGACCGATATGCCGCGTCGCGACTGGGTTACAGTTGAAGTATGAGGGAGATGTTCCGGCATCGCGGGATGCGGCTGATCTTCATAGCCAATCTGGTTTCCATGATCGGCAGCGGCATGAACTCCGCCGCCGTGATCTGGTACATCCTGCAAGCCACGCATTCGGAGGTGTCATTGGGCGCGCTAATCGCGTTGCAAACGCTTCCTTCGATGCTGCTGTTGCCCTTCACCGGCGTACTCATCGACCGCGAAGACCGTCGTCACCTGATGTTGTGGCTCGACTCGGCGCGTGGAATCCTCATCTTGTTCGTCGCCACGCTGGTGTTCACTCATCATGTCCGGCTGTGGCACCTATACGCCATGAACATCCTGGTCGCCATTGGCTTCTGGATGTTTTTCCCCACCGTTAATGCGCTCATCCAGGAACTGACGCCGGACGACAAGATGCTGGATTCGAACTCACTGTTATTAGCCGCGCTGCAGGGCGGCTGGTTAATGGCTGGCGCTGCGGTCGGCTTTCTGTACAACCACGTCGGCCTAGGCGGCGTGTTGCTGGTTGACTGCGCCAGTTACGCGGTTTCGCTGGGCTGTATTCTCCAAGTGCGCAAAGGCAGAGTGACGGTTTCGCGCCCCGTGTCGGAGATTGCGGCCTTGGATCCACCGTCCAGCACAGTCGCGCGATATATTCACGAACTCGGAGAAGGCTATCGCTATGTTCGGAAGAACCGGCGGGTGCTGCTGATCGGCATCGCGTGGGCGCTGTTCGTCGCTGCCATGATGACGCAGGGCGTACTGTCAGCGCCATTGAGTGAACGCATCCTGCACGGCGGGGCCGTAGGTTATGGGTGGCTGAATGCCGGCTGGGCGGTCGGCGCCTTCGTCAGCGTCTTCTACGCTTCGAAGTTCATTCGGCGGCACGGCGCGAACCGCTCGGTCACGCTGACCATGTCTGTCATTGCGCTGTCACTCTTTCTGTTGCCAGTCTCGCGCTGGCTGGCGGTTGCGGTGCCGATTTATTTCATGATGGGCTCCAGCCGCGGAGTAGGCGGCATCGCTCTGTCGAGCGAGATGATGCAGATGGTACCGCGTCACTTCATGGGACGTGTGCAAAACACTTTCTCCTTCGTGGCCAGTGCCCTGCAGATCCTTACTTCGTTGCTGGCGGGCGAAGCCGCGCATCGCAGCGGGCTGATGTATGGCTTCTGGATTGTTGGAGCCATGTATCTGGGGGCTGGGTTGGCAGCGTGGTTGCCGGTCCGCCACGGCGAACCCGCAGGTTGTCAGCAGGACAATTCAGCCGCCGACTAGGCTGCATTCCGTGGTCGATCAACACTTGGTTGGTGCAGTAACGGAGGGGACCTGCGATAACTCAGGCGCAGTTTGCAATGGGGTTCGTGGTGTATCGCGCAGCAGAAAATCGCAGATCACCCGATTGAACTCCTCAGGCACTTCTTCATAGGGAACGTGGCCAATGCCCTCGAGCATGACCAGCGCGCTGTTTTTCAGGCGGCGTCGCAGCTCATACCCCGACGCCGGATACACCGCCGTGTCGCCAGAACCCCAAAGCAGCAACGTGGGCAGTTCACTGATTGCCAGCAAAGACTCCTCGATAAGTGCGAGGTCGCAATGCCACGACCGCACAATGCTCAGAATGTGCTCAAAGGTGCCCGGCACCTCTAATCCCGCGGCGTAGCCCTCGATGGTCCCCGGCGCGATACGGCTTGGATCGCCAAACAGTTTGCGAATATACCGCCGCATCAACCACTGCTGCCTGGGTAGGACACGAGTGACGAGGGGAGCGCATATCGCCGTGGAAAGCACACGAGTCAAAAAGCGCCCGTAGCTCGACCAGGGATTGATCGGGGCACTTAGTATGAGCCGCCGGATGAGATGTTGCTTAGACCGTTGCGAGGCCAGAGCGGCCAGAACAATCGCCAGCCCGCCTCCCCGTGAGGTGCCCAGCACGTCCGCCTGTTCCATTCCGAAGTGTTCCATGAAGCGCAGAACGCCTTCGGCATCGCTGGCCAGCGCGCATTGCGGTGCGCCGGGGTGCTGCGAGAAGCCACAGCCTGGCAGATCGACGGCATACACCGAGAAATGCCGAGCCAGCGCCTGCATACTGAAGCGCCAGGAAAAAGAGTAGGCCATGAAGCCGTGGAGCAGCAGCAACGGCGGACCGAATCCCGCGTGGACATAACGCCAGCGCACGCCGTCGAGGGTCACGCTGCCCTCTTCGGTCCCGGGAATCCTGGCTATCTCGGGGACCGCTAAAACGTGCTCGTCCGTTTCCAGTTCTGGCATTTCGTGCAACCAATCTCCCCGATCAGAGAATCCTAAACCCTGATATCGCCTCTGTCGCATGCTGGGGGAGAGTGAAAGCTCTCCCCCGTTTTTCGTATTGATAATGGCGGTTTCCCCTGCCTGTCAATGCAGATTTTAGACCTTAGCAGGTTGGTTTGGGAGATAATTGGAAGCAACGCGCCGGCTCCCGCATCAGTTCAAGGGATGCTGTGGGACGGCAGGAGTGGGGCACCAACGAAACGTGACTGCCAAAGTTTCTGATCTCATTTACGACTGGAACACGATTTATGCCCGGTCCATGGTGCCGGCGGGCAGAGTGTTGCTGAATGACGAGTCGCTGCGCGACGGGCTTCAGTCGCCCTCAGTGCGCGATCCTTCTGTCGAGGAGAAGATCAAGATTCTTCATTTGATGGAAGGCGTCGGCATCGACATGCTCGACATCGGATTGCCCGGCGCCGGTCCCCGCGCGGTGGCGCATTGTGAAGCCCTAGCCCGAGAGATCGGCCGGGCGAAATTGAAGATCAAGCCCAATTGCGCGGCGCGCACCCACCAGAACGACATTCGTCCCATCGCCGAAATTGTGCAACGCACCGGTGTGCCTATCGAGGCGGCAACCTTTATTGGGTCCAGTCCCATTCGGCGCTACACCGAAGATTGGACCGATGATTTTCTGCTCCGCACCACTGAGAGCGCGGTGAAGTATGCGGTCTCGCTCGGCCTGGAAGTGATGTACGTGACCGAGGACACCACGCGTTGCGATCCCGAGACCATCCAGCGGCTGTACAGTACGGCCATCGCGTGCGGTGCAAAATCGATTGTGATTTGCGATACTTGTGGACACGCCACTCCCATGGGCGTGGTTGCGCTGCTGCACTTTGTCATCAACGAGGTGGTTAAGCCGTCAGGGGAGAACATTCGCGTGGACTGGCATGGGCACTGCGACCGCGGCCTGGCCGTGGCCAATGCCATTGCGGCACTGGTGGCAGGCGCAGAGGTTGTTCACGCCACTGCCTGCGGTATCGGCGAGCGCGTTGGCAACACCCAGATGGACCAGATGCTGATGAACTTGAAGCTTCTCGGCATCGAACCGTGGAAGAGCCAGGACCTCACAAAATTGAAGGACTATTGCGAAGCGGTGGCGAATGCGACTGGTATTCCAATTCCCAAGAACTACCCCGTCGTCGGTGAGGACGCCTTCAAGACAGGCACAGGAGTTCACGCCGCTGCGGTCATCAAAGCTTACAAGAAGAACGACGTGATGCTGGCCAACAGCATTTATTCCGGCGTGCCCGCCCATCATTTCGGCATGCAGCAGATCATCGAGGTTGGCCCCATGAGCGGCAAATCGAACGTGGTGTTCTGGCTGGAGCGTCACGGCATCGCGCCCAGCGATGAGCTGGTGGAGCGCATCTATCAGCGGGCGAAGAATTCCGACAGAATGCTTACCGACCCTGAAATCATGGAGTGCGTTAAGGCAGAGCCTGGCGTGCAGTCGAGCCTGGCGTCGTAGCGCAAGTGTCAGAACAATTCGCTATGTGAGCCGAGACGGACCAACTGCAAGGTTTCAGCATCCGGTTTTCGATAGATTAAGACCAGGTCCGGTTTGATGTGACAATCCCGATGGTCTTTCCAATTACCGCTTAGAGGATGGTCGTAGTTTCTGGGCGCGAGAGGCTTGTCATCTGAGAGCAGATGGACGACTTCCAGCAGAACATCATCCAAGGTGGCTCGATACCGTCCGGCACGCTCGCGCTTGTAATCCCGTTTGAATCGGGCCGTGTACTTAATCGTTCTCATTCAAGCTCGCGAGTAGATCCTTGGGGCGCCCCGCCCTTGTCAACTCCCCGCGTCGAGCAGCTTCCATTGCGGTTATGGTCTTCGCGTTGGGGGTCCGAATCTCAAACGGCAACGCCTTTTCGGCAGCAACACGCACAAGCAGAAGTCGGAAGGCATCCGACACGGTAAGGCCCATGGCCTTCAAAACGGTCGCGGCTTGATTTTTCACGCGCTCGTCGATACGCGCCCGAACCACAGCATTGGCAGGCATGAGTTCTATCTCCTGAGCTACATTGTAGCTCAGGGTTGTCGTGGCCGGCTAATTCGGAGCAGGTGGGTCTCGTGGCTATAGCTTGGATTACGGGCGGTAAAAAATCTTGCCTCTGGCACGTGTCGAACAATGTGGATCGGAATAGCCAGCCGATATGATTCTCTTTTCTCCTCGCCGTTGAACCTAACAAGGAAGTCGCAAAAGATGGTCGCCAATAATATCCTGGCTTCTGCTTTCCTTTCATCCTCCGCAACTTCCGTATTAGTATGGGGCATCTCCATGGGTCCCGGTCCTCCAGTACGTGCCTCTTCCCCGGAAGCGTCGTCCAGTGAATCTCAGTCGTCGCGTTCTGCCCACCAACAGGTAGCGCGGGTGGCGGAATTGCGCAAGGTTCACGACGCGTTCGCCTGGTTCCGTTCGCACGCTCGCGAACTGGAAGAGTTACAACTGCAGGTTACGTCGATCGCCGCGCCTCCTTGGGGCGAGGCCGCACGCAGCGCATGGCTGGAAGCGCGTTTCCGTGAGTTGGCGCTTGCCGGCGTACATCAGGACGACCTAGGCAACGTGTTCGGCGTCCGGGCGGGTAGTGTTCCCAAGACTCCCTACATCGCGCTGAGCGCACATATCGATACGGTGTTTCCCACGGGAACGGCAGTCGAAGCGCACCGGGACGGAGGCAAGCTTTACGGGCCGGGCATTTCCGATAACTCCTCGGGAATTGTTGCTCTGATGGCCATGGCCGGCGCCATGCAGGCGGCAAACTTACTACATGCCGCTCCAATTCTCTTTATCGGCGATGTCGGCGAAGAGGGCGAAGGCGACCTGCGGGGCATGCGCCACATCTTTCAGCAGCCGGAATGGTTGGCGAATATAGCAACGCTGGTGGTGCTGGATGGCGCAGGAACCGACACCATCATTGCCGAAGGGCTGGGCAGCCGGCGCTACGAGGTCACGGTGCGCGGCCACGGCGGCCATTCGTGGAGCGACTTTGGCGTCGCTAATCCCATCGTTGCGCTGGCACAGATCATCGATCGCTTCGCTCGCACCCAGGTGCCCGCCCTCCCGAAGACGACTTACAACATCGGCATGATCAATGGGGGCACGTCGGTCAACTCCATCCCCGAATCGGCGACCATGAAGGTGGACACGCGATCGGCGTCAGTGGAGCAACTCGATCGGCTGGAGAATGCCCTGCGCGAGGCGGTGGACGCCGCGATTTCCGATGGCGCCAGCAGTAAGAAGCCAGAGCTGTCCGCCCAGGTTCGCCCGATCGGCAATCGTCCAGCGGCTGACTTGCCGGTGGACTCGCAACTGCTGAAGACCATCCGCGCAGTAGATGCGCAGCTCAACAACGCGTCGCGCATTCAGCGGGCCTCCACCGATGCCAACATCCCGCTGTCGCTCGGCCGCGAGGCCATCGCCATCGGCTCCGGGGGCAGCGGCGGCGGCGCTCATACCATCAGCGAATGGTACGACCCGGCTGGCCGGGACCTAGGATTGAAGCGCATTCTGTTGCTCGTCCTCGCGCTCGCCGGAGTGCTGGACGAATGAAAGTGTCTCTGTTAGTTGTCCTTGCGCTAGTTGCGGTCAATACAACCGCGTTTGCAGACCCCACGTCAGCACTGGCTATGAATTCAGGCGCAGAGCCACCCGAGACTATCTTCCTCAACGGCAATATCTACACCCAGGCAACACCTCTGCGTGCGCAGGCAATGGCAGTACGGGGCGGCCGCATTCTAGCTGTGGGGACGAACGATGATATCCGTAAGTTGAAAGGCGCCCACACACAAGTTGTCGAATTGGGCGGCCACTTCGTGATGCCGGGCTTCAACGACGCCCACGTGCATCTGGAACATGCGGGGCTGGATCTGCTCAGCGTTGATCTGCGCGGCACACGCTCGTTGCAGGAGATGCAACAGCGCATCGCGGCCAGCGCCAGAAATTCCGCATCCGGCGAATGGATTGTCGGCGGTGGCTGGGACCAGACACTGTGGACGAGTGAAAAGCTGCCGACCCACCAAGACGTTGACGCGGTCACCGGCGGGCATCCGGCAGTGTTCATCCGGGTGGATGAACACATCGCTGTGGCCAACACAGCGGCGCTCAAGCTGGGAGGAGTTACAGCGCAGACGCCAGCTCCGGAGGGCGGCAAGATCGACCGCGATGCCGACGGCCAGCCCACCGGTATTCTGCGCGAAACGGCGCGAACACTTGTAGAGTCGAAAATTCCGCCGCCGAGTCCCGCTCGCCTGCGCCGCGCCGCCGAACTTGCCATCGCAGATGCTGCGCGTTGGGGCATCACTTCCGCCCAGGACAATTCCAGTTGGGAATCGTTTCTGGTTTACGAGGACCTGGAGCGCGAAGGTAAGCTGACGCTGCGCATCAGCGAGTGGTTGAGTTTCAACGATCCCGTCAAACTGCTGGAAACGCACCGGGCGCATCATTCCTCCGACGATCCCATGTTGCACACCGCCATGCTGAAAGGCTTCATGGATGGGTCGCTGGGTTCGCGCACGGCGGCGTTGCTGGCGCCTTATTCCGACGATCCCGGCAACTCCGGCCTGCCGCAGTATGAGCAGGGCAAACTGAATCGTATGGCCATCGAGCGCGCGCTGGCCGGCTTCCAGATCGGCTTTCACGCCATCGGAGACCGCGCTGCGCAAATGGCGCTCGACGCTTTCGCTGAGGCTGAACGCAGCGCGAAAGAAAATGACAGGACGCGCGACTTCCGCTTCCGCATTGAACACGACCAGGTGGTCACGCCGGACCAGCTCGCGCAGTACAAGAAGCTGGGAGTAATCGCTTCCGTACAGCCGAATCACTTGCTCACCGACATGCATTGGGTGATGGAACGAATTGGCGCTGAGCGGGCGAAGAGCTCTTATCCCTGGAAACAATTTCTGGATGACGGCATCCCGCTGGCGTTTGGCACCGATTACCCGGTCGAGCCGATCACGCCGTTTCGCGGCGTCTATGCGGCCGTCACCCGCAAGAACGAGGCGGGCACCAAAGAGTATTTTCCCGAGCAGAAGCTGACTATCGAGCAGGCCATCGCTGCCTACACGACGGGCTCGTCCTATGCCCAGTTCGCCGAGAAAGACAAAGGAACCCTGGCGCCGGGCATGCTGGCCGACTTTGTAGTTCTGGATCGCGATCTCACCAAGGTAACGCCGCCTGAGATCCTGAAGACGCGCGTGCTGAGGACCGTGGTCGGTGGCAAGACAGTGTACGAAGCAGAGCGGTGAGCGCGGTCGCAATTTTCGGCGCACTTAGAGTTGGGATTTCTTCAGCTACTACCCTTCGCGCAAAGCTTCAGAATTGAACCCGATTGAAGCGCTGCGGTACGAATAGGCGCGTTCTATAAGATTGGATGTTAAGAGAACCTACACGCCACTGGAGATAGAAATGTCCTGTCTATGGCGAATATTCTTCACCTTGCTGTTCGTCCCGGCCCTCTGTTTAACGGCACAAGAAGCGCACGAACACAGCGCGCCTGAGACGCTGGGAAAAGTATCGTTCCCGATTTCCTGTAGTCCCCAGGTTCAGCAGCAGTTCGATCGGGGCGTCGCGCTGCTTCATTCGTTCGCCTACGCTGCGGCCGAAAATGCATTTCAGGGGGTGGCAGATCAGGATCCCCGGTGTGCGATGGCACATTGGGGCATCGCCATGACCTACTTTCACCAGCTTTGGGACCCGCCTATTGCGGCAACGGTAATTCCGACTGCACAAAAAGAGATCGAGCGGGCGCAGCAGATCGGAACCACTTCCGCACGGGAGCGCGAGTTCATCGGTGCGCTGGCGTTGATCTATCAGGACGCTGCGACGGTCCCGTACCCCATCAGGGCGTTGAACTACGAGAAGGCGATGAGCAGCCTGGCCGCAAGGGACCGCAAGGACACCGAAGCACAAGTATTTTATGCGCTGGCCCTGCTGGCCAACGAATCTCCCATGGACAAAACGCATGCCAAGCAGAAAGAGGCGGCGGCCTTGCTTGAGCCGCTCTATCGAGCGTATCCGCAGCATCCCGGAATCCCTCACTACCTCATCCATGCGTACGATAATGCCGAACTGGCTCCCGAGGGCCTGCCTGCCGCAAGGTCCTACTCCAAGATCGCACCTTCAGCGCCGCATGCATTGCACATGCCATCGCATATATTCACACGACTGGGACTGTGGGATGACTCCATCACCTCCAACCTTGCGGCAAGGGATGCGGCACAACGGCAAGGCGACGTAGGAGAAGAGCTGCACTCGATGGATTATCTGGTGTATGCCTACTTGCAAAGTGGCCGTGATTCAGCGGCTTTTGATGTGGTGCAGGAACTTAAGAACATGCCGCAGCTGAACACCGCAAATTTCAAGGTCGGGTACGCCGCCACAGCGATGCCGATTCGTTACGTGGTTGAGCGCAGCCAATGGGCCGACGCGGCCAGCATCGTTGCTCCAGCAGGGGCCCCACCTCATGTTGTCGCAATTGCGGTCTGGGCCCGGGGAGTTGGACTCGCGCGCACTGGACACCCCTCTGAGGCTCGCGCGGAGGGCGATAAGTTAGCCCAGATTGAACAGCAACTACGCACGTCGGGCAATGACTATTGGGCCGCGCAGACGGCTATTCTGAAGCGCGAGGTCATGGCGTGGGCGGCCCAAGCGGACAAGAAACCGGAGGAAGCCATAGCATTGATGCGCCAGGCAGCCGATGTTGAGGACGCCATCGAGAAGCTTCCAGTAACACCGGGACCGATTGTTCCGGCCCGCGAACAGCTTGGGGACTTGCTGCTAGAGCAAAACCACCCGGCGCTGGCACTCAAAGAATTTCAGACCGCGCTGGTTAACGCCCCTGGGCGGTGCGGAGCATTGCAGGGCGCAGCACGTGCCGCAGAACTGTCCCGGCAGAAGTAAGTTGCATCCTGGAAACTCCCGCTAGAGCAGCGCCGCTGGTGACCTAACGCCGGTTTCCAGCGTCTAATGATCTGAGAACTCGCAGTGAATCCCCCACAATTCAGCGGCAGAGTCGCGCCAACTGTATAATTTTCTAAATTGGCTCTCGAGCCGGAGGACACTTGATGGATCCGCAAGTTTCAGGTTTCAGGCAAAAGTTTAAGGCCAATCGCTTTGCCTCAACCTTGGTGGTCTTGGCGACCTTAACGCTAGGCATTTTGATTGGTACAGTTGTCTCCGGAGGCGTGAAGGGCAAAGAGAAGAACTCTTCTGCCGACGCGACTCCGCTGCAGGTCCCCTCGCCGGTACAGTTGTCGAACCAGTTTTCCCAGATCGCTCGCCAGATGGAGCCATCGGTGGTCAACATCAGCACCGAATCTACCATCAAGAACCCGCACCGTGGTCGCCGTGGCGCCCCCGGCCAGGAAGGTCCCGGCGGCGGTGACGATGACAGCCCGTTCCAGGACTTCTTCAACCGCTTTTTTGGTGGACAGGGCGGTCAAGGCGGACAGGGCGGCCAAGGTGGGCCTGACCAGGGCTTTGGGCCCGACGACCTGCGCGAGCGTTCCCTGGGTTCCGGCGTCATCGTCGATCCCAAGGGCTACATCGTGACCAACTTTCACGTGGTCGACAAAGCCGATCGCATCCGGGTAAAGCTGATGGACGATCCGGCGACCGTGACTTACGACGCGACCGTGGTCGGCGTTGACAAGGAAACCGATCTGGCGGTCATCAAGATCGACGCCAAGAAATCGTTGCCCGCAGCCAAGCTGGGCAACTCTGACAGCATGGTAGTCGGCGACTGGGTGCTCGCGGTGGGAAGTCCGTTCGGTCTTGACGAGACGGTCACCGCCGGCATCGTTTCCGCCAAAGGCCGCAATATCGTTCCCGGCCGTCAGTTTGAGTCGTTCATCCAAACCGACGCGGCCATCAATCCCGGCAATTCTGGCGGGCCGCTGGTCAATATGGCGGGCGAGGTGATCGGGATCAACACCGCCATCTACACCAGTGGCGGAGGATACCAGGGCGTCGGCTTTGCCATGCCATCCAACACCGTGGTGCAGGTTTACAACCAGCTCATCGGACCGGAACACAAGGTCTCGCGTGGTTCGATTGGAGTGGAGTTCAATGCCGTTGCGAATCCGGCGGTGGCCCGCGTCTATGGCGTTACCAGTGGCGTCACCATCGCTCACGTTACGCCCAACGGTCCCGCCGACAAGGCTGGCCTGAAGACCGGCGACACCATCGTTTCGGTTGACGGCAAGCAGGTAAAGAACGGCGACGAACTGGTGGCGGAGATTTCCGCTATCAAGCCGGGAAGCAACGCCAAGATCGGCTACGTCCGCAATGGCAAGACAGCAACGGCCGAGGTCACCGTTGCTGACCGTTCCAAGCTGTTTGCCGCACGGCTGGGCGACCAGGAAGAAGGCGGTGAGCAGCCCGAGCCGCAGGAAAGCAAGTTCGGCATCACGGTCCGCAGCATCACGCCAGACATGGCCAGCCGGTTCCAGTTGCCCAATACCAAGGGTGTCATTGTGCAAGACCTGAAGCCAGACGGCTTCGGAGACACTGTGGGACTGAGCCGCGGCGATGTCATCCTGGAGATCAATAAGCAGCCGGTGAATGGTGATGACGAGTTCCAGAAGGTCGAGTCGCAGATGAAGAGCGGCCAGGATGTGGTTTTTCTGGTTCGTCCACGGGGCACGCGCGACAACACTACGGTCTTCATGGGAGGGACCCTGCCGTAACTAGTAGGTACTTTCACTGGCGGCCCATCCGTTCACAAGTAAGCAACCCAAGCGGTGGTACTGGCGCATCGAACCACACGAGGCCAGTACCACTGTGGTTCCATTTTGGGATTCATGTTTCATTTTGGGATTCGGGGTATCTTTTCTTGTTCCCCAAAGGTTAATGGTTCTTTACAATGAAGCCCATTCTGGAATTTACAAATTTTTTACTGAGGTGGTCGTTGCCTATCGGAAATCGTGTATCTCAAACAGCCGGGATTCTCCTCGCCATGTCGCTGCTAGCTGGCATGGCGTCAGCGACCACGACAACCAAGACGAAGACCAAGCACGCGCAGCTCACCAAAACGCATTCGTCCTCTTCTCATCACTCCAGCAAATCGGGCACGAAGAGCGCGTCCCGCTCCCACGGTCAGCGCGGCATCGACCAACAACGCACCACCGAAATTCAGAGCGCCCTCATTCGCGAGCATTACCTTAGCGGCGAGCCCTCCGGCTCCTGGGACTCGACCACTCGCGACGCCATGACCCGCTACCAGGCCGCTAATGGCTGGCAGACCAAGCTGACACCCGATTCCCGGGCGCTCATCAAGCTGGGGTTGGGACCCGACCATAAGGGCCTGTTGAATCCTGAGACCGCGAACATTCCTGCGCCGCACGAACTCGGGGTGGACAGCGGTACACAGCCTGGAGGCTCGACCGACCAGCAGTAACCTCGATTTCTTGTTGTGCAAGCAGGCGCGGCGCAACCCGCGCCTTTTGTATTTCCGCTGGAGCTGGTGCTAATCTCATCCGTCCGTATTCCTAACTCCAACTGACCCCAAAGAGGTGAGCATGAGCCAGTCAGAGCACAACTTCCAAATCGACTACATCGAACTTCCCGCCACCGACATTGCGACGACCAAGCACTTCTACCACCAGGTTTTTGGCTGGGAATTCCAGGATTGGGGGCCGGGTTACACCAGCTTCCACGACGGCCGGCTCGGCGGCGGCTTCAACAGCGAGTCGCACCCGGCTGGAACCGACGGCAAAGCCACGCGCGGCGTGCTGGTCGTTCTCTATGCGACCTCTCTGGACCAGACCTACGGCAAGGTGAAGGAAGCGGGCGGCAAAATCGTCCGTGAGACCTTCGATTTTCCTGGCGGCAGGCGCTTTCATTTCGCCGATCCCAACGGCAATGAACTGGCCGTCTGGAGCGAGTAATTGACGGCGATTCCCGGACAGCGACCCGCGACTCGGCCTGGTGGTAGCACCAGGCTTAACGCCTTGCTGGTGCGCAGCATCGCCGTCGGTGCGCTAGGCGGCTTGCTGTTCGGCTTCGACACCGCCGTCATCGCGGGCACCACCCAACAGCTCACTCAGGTTTTCATCCTGACCCCGAAAGAGCTGGGCTTCACCGTGTCGATAGCGCTCCTAGGGACCATCATCGGGGCCATGTTTTCGGGCATTCTCGGCGACCGGCTGGGCGGTCGCGAGAGCCTGCGCATTCTGGCGATGTTCTACATCATCTCCGCTCTCGGCTGCGCCTTCGCGTGGAACTGGCCATCGCTGCTGGTTTTCCGCTTCATCGGCGGCCTGGGTATTGGCGGCTCGTCCGTGCTGGGGCCGGTATACATCGCTGAGATCGCTCCCGCGCGATGGCGAGGGCTGCTGGTTGGTTCCTTCCAGATCAACATCGTCGTCGGAATCCTGCTCGCGTATCTCAGTAACTATCTGATCGGACTGGGCGGCTTTGGCATGAACGAATGGCGCTGGCAGCTTGGTATCGCTGCCGCTCCCGCCATCCTGTTCCTGATTATGCTGTTCGGCATTCCGCCCAGTGCGCGCTGGTTGGTCACGCAGCATCGTTTGCCCGAGGCGGGACAGGTGCTGGAGAAGTTTGGGTCCGACGATTTCCAGCGCGAGTTGGACGAGATCGTCGCGTCGGTCCACGTAGAACACGCGCCTCGGTCTGAGCCGCTCTTCCAGCGCAGGTATTGGCTTCCAATCTATCTCGCCTTCACGGTGGCGGCCTTCAACCAGTTGGCCGGAATCAACGCCATTCTGTACTACCTGAATTACATTTTCGCCATGGCGGGATTCAACAAGGTGTCGGGCGATTTGCAGGCGGTTGCGGTGGGTGCGATGAACCTGCTGGCGACGCTGGTGGGTATGTCGCTCATCGACAAGCTAGGACGCAAGACGCTGCTGCTGATTGGTGCCGTCGGCATGACGCTATGCCTGAGCGGCGTAGCCATCATATTCTTCAGCCATCAGCATCAGGGCCTGCTGGTCTGGTTTCTAGTCGCGTATATCGCATTCTTTGCGATTTCCCAAGGCGCGGTCATCTGGGTGTACATCAGCGAAGTGTTTCCCAACCGGGTTCGTTCGAAGGGACAGAGCCTGGGCAGCTCAACCCACTGGATCATGAACTTCATTATCTCGCTGGTCTTTCCCTATTTCGCGGTCCGCTTCGGCGGCGGGTACCCGTTTGTGTTCTTCGCCGCCATGATGGCACTCATGTTTTTCGTTGTGCTGTTCACCTTCCCCGAGACCAAGGGCGTTACGCTGGAACAGATGCAGCGCAGATTAGGAATTGAATATTGATGGTCGCGGCGCTTTGAAGAAGCACGGCTTCAGCCGTGCCGTTCGGCCAATTTATTTGTTGTCATCCCGAACCGACTTCAGTCGTGAGGGATCTGCTTTTGGTTCTCAGGAGCATATCTGACATGAATCGCACTTATCGTGTTCTCTTTCTTCTGCTCTTCTCCGCCTCTGCATTCTCCCAATCGCCTTCCACTCCTCCCGATCCTTACAAGCCGGTGCTTGACCGCCTGCAATCGATCACGGTCATTCCCTTGCCGACATGGCAGGCACACGCCGCCGACCTTCCGCACGGAGAAGATCCTGCGATCAACCCGTCCGACTGGCAGCAGGTGAAGGTGAAAGAGGACTGGAAGGGGTCTCGCTGGCTGCGGGACACTGTCGAGATTCCGGCGCAGTTGAACGGTTACAGTTTGCAGGGGTCGCGCGTTTCTCTCGACCTGCACGTAAGCAGCGATGACGCCATCCAGATCAGCATCTTCTCCAACGGCAACATGGTGGCGCGCACCGACGAAGACGGCCAGGTGCCGATCACGCTCATCGAGAATGCCCAGCCTGGACAGAAGTTGGTGCTGGCGGTCCGCGTCCTCGACTCCGGCGGCGGCGGTTGCTGCGGAGGCGACTCCACCCACATCGAGCACGCCGAGTTTCTCATTCAGCCGCCTCCCGGCCGGCCCGATCCCGCGCTGATGCGGCTGCAAGTTCTTTCGGCTGAACCGGTCATCGCCGCGTATCCCGACGGCAAGGCCGAGCGTGAGCATCAGTTGGATTCGGCCGTGAAGGCCATCAACGTCGCCGCACTCGGCCGTGGCGATCAGCCGGGCTTCGACGCCTCGCTGCGCGATGCCCAAGCCAAGCTCGACCTGCTGCGACCGTACATGAGCCAGTTCAGCATTGCGGCGGCCGGCAACAGCCACATCGACATGGCATGGTTGTGGCCGTGGACGGAGACGGTCGAGGTTGTCCGCAACACCTTCGGCACAGCGCTGCAACTGATGCGCGAGTATCCCGACTTCAAATTCACCGCCAGCGCTGCGCAAGCTTATGAATGGATCGAAGAAAAATATCCGGCCATGTTTCAGGAAATCCAGCAGCGCGTAAAAGAAGGCCGCTGGGAGGTGATTGGCGGAATGTGGGTCGAGCCCGACCTCAACATGCCTGACGGCGAGTCGCTGGTGCGCCAGATTCTTTACGGCAAGCGCTACTTCCATCAGAAGTTCGGCAAAGACATCAACATCGGCTGGAACCCCGACTCGTTCGGCTACAACTGGCAGCTGCCGCAGATTTACAAGCGCTCGGGCATCGACTACTTCGTTACCCAAAAATTACTGTGGGCATCGGAGTTCACCAAGTTTCCCTATCGCCTGTTCTGGTGGCAGGCGCCCGACGGCAGTCGCCTGCTGACCTACTTCCCCAGCGACTACGCCAACCAGATCGATCCGCAAAAGATGGCGCGCGATTCCGCCACCTATGGTCCGATGATGTGGAAGTACAACGGCGGCGCCAACTCCGCGCCCCCTGGCGGCTTGGAGATGATGTATCTCTACGGCGTCGGCGATCATGGCGGCGGTCCGACACGCCAGGACCTCGATACCGCATTGCGCTGGCAGAAGGGCGACCTGCTCTTTCCCAAAATCAATTTCTCTACCGCCGCCCAGTACTTTGCCGATCTGGAGAAAAACAAGAGCGAGCTAAAGATTCCGACGTGGGATGGCGAGTTGTACTTTCAATATCACCGCGGGGTACAGACTACGCAGTCGGAGGAGAAGAAGTTAAACCGCCGGAATGAAGGATACCTTCTTAATGCGGAGAAGCTGGCGTCCATCGAGATGCTATTCATCCACCAGTACCCACAACCGCAGCTCGATGAAGCGTGGAAGAATGTTCTGTTCAACCAGTTTCACGATATCCTGCCGGGCTCGGGAATTCACATCAACTACGTGGACGCGGCGCGCCGATACGACGAGTCTTCGCGGATTACCTCCGAGGTGAGCCGGATCGCGCTCAACGACATCGCGTCACGTGTGGATTCGCCCGGCGTTAGCGTGCTGGTATTCAACCCGTTGTCGTGGAAGCGGACGGATGTGGTCGAAGCCGACATCCAGTTGCAGCTTGGCGACACGGGCTTTGCGCTGGAGGATTCGACGGCAGGTGTGCCATTCGACACTATCAGCTTCCGGCGCGAAACTAGAACGTTCCACGTCCGTCTGCTCGCAAGGGACGTACCCGCGAATGGATATAAGGTGATCAAGGTCGTTCGCGGGACGGGAGGTTGGATAGGGCCCATGCGGGGTGGGATTCCCGGGCAACAGGTCGTCGCGAGCAACTACTCCTTGGAGAACGAATTCGTTCGGCTGAAGGTCGATCCCCTGACCGGCTGCATCACGAGCCTTTTCGACAAGCGCAGTAAGACCGAAGCACTAGCGCTGCCGGTACAGAGTGAAGGCTCGCCCGCGCCATCGCCCGATGGATTGCCGTGCGGGAATCTGCTGCAGGCGTTCGTGGACAAGCCCAAGAAGTGGGACGCCTGGAACGTTGACGCGGACTTCGTTAAGCAGCACTGGGACCTGATGCAGGCCGACGAAGTGAAGCTGGTGGAGAACACTCCGCTGCGCGCCGTCATTCGCGTGAAGCACCACTTCCAAAGATCGAGCTTCGTGCAGGACATCACGATGTACCCCGGCGTGCCGAGGGTTGATGTCCACATGCAGGCCGACTGGCACGAGCAACACATTCTGCTGAAGGTGGCGTTTCCAGTCAGCGTGCACAGCGACAAGGCGACCTTCGAGATCCCGTACGGCAGCGTCGAACGCCCCACAACGCGCAACACGCCGGCCGAGCAGGCACAGTTTGAAGTTCCGGCGCTGCGCTGGGCCGATATCTCCGACGCCACCCACGGCTTCAGCCTGTTGAACGACAGCAAGTACGGCTACGACGCCAGGGACAATGTGCTGCGGCTGTCGCTGCTGCGTTCGCCGACCTGGCCCGATCCCGAGACCGATCAGGGACGGCACGAGTTCACCTACGCGCTATATCCGCACGGCGGCACCTGGCGCGAGGCGATGACCGTGCGCCAGGGCTACGAACTGAATTATCCGCTGATGACGCAGACGACGACGCAGCATCCCGGTCCGCTGCCCGTCGAAAAGTCATTCTTCGCCATGAAGCAGGACAACGTAATCATCACAGCAATCAAGAAAGCCGCCGACGATGATGCGCTCATCATCCGCTTCTATGAGTGGGCCGGGAAGAAGGGCGACGTGGTTCTGCGGCTTCCTTCGGCGGCAACAGCCGCATGGGAGACGAACTTGATGGAGGTCCCGACGGTTCCGATCGAGGTAGCTCCGCCAGGTTATGAGCTAACCATCCCGACAAACCCGTATGAGATCAAGACGGTGAAGGTGAAGATCGACCGGGAGGAGTGGAATCCCGAGGGACGACATCACTAAGTTACTGCTTCTCTTTTTCCTCGCCCGGCTTAGACGTGAGCGTTAGTCCGAAGATGGACTGACTGCCCACCCCGGCGACGTTGCGGCCACGCGGCTCCTCAGGACCGGGCAGGTACAGGGTCTTGCAATGCTCACAACGATAGATCTCCATGTGATCGCCGAAGGTCTGGCGGACGTCGCCGCAGGCTTGCTCCAGCACGTCAGCTAAGTAAAACCAACGCTTTAAGTGTCCGCCGCAAAGCTTACCTTTTTCATTAGGTTCGTTGCAGGCGCGTTGAAATTGTTTTTTGTACTTGAGCTTGTGCTTGGGCAGTTGTGGCGGATCAGTAGCGGTCATTTCGGGCATGAAGGCAGTATCGCTGGTTGCGCTGAATATCTCAAGAGTGGCATTTTGGAGCGAACCGTCGGTCAAGTTTCACTCCGCAGATAAATGATTTGCCCGCGTTCATGGAAGCCAATCTCAAATGCAGAGAAAATTACGCTGCGACCCAGGATGTTACGAGGAGCGTGGCCAGCGAAAAATCCAATTTGTCCAGCGAAGCGAGGTCCGGCTCCAAGTAATTGAATTTCCAGATCGAAGAAATAAATCCGAATCGGTCCACCCAAGGTTCCGATTCGCTCCGGCGTGCCCGTCGTCACATCATCTATTCCGATTACTTCTGCAAATTCAGGACTGAATACCGTGTAAGCAGATCCCGAATCAAAGATGCCCACAGTTTTCGTAGTCATGGTGCCATTGAAGATTTGTACTTCAGCGGCAGGCTGAAGCCCTCGCATGTTGGGCACCGCCCTGTAACGCAATGAGACGGGATAGTTGACAGTTGCCACGCTAGATTGTCACTGAGTTAGATTCATCTTCGGTCGGGACATAGTACAAAAATGGAGAACGTATCTGCCGCTTTTGAATCGCTTCGCGTAGATCGCTGAAATCGCGGCTGTGAACAAGCAACTTTCGCCCTTGAATGAGCAACCACTCGCCGGAATGCTTTCCAAGCTCTCTAGCGTTGTTCGCTAGCCAAGCCATCTCGGGCGATTCAACCGATTTCGGCGCTACTGGGTGTCGTGGGCGGGCCCCCTCCGTGGACCTTTTTGTCTTTGGCGTGGTGGCTTGCATTGTCTCTTTTCTGCGCCGCGGGCGGTTCCAATATGGACTATTGCAGCGCGGGTTGGGGCAGTGCCCAGGCTGTTTTGGGCCGCGCGGAAACCAGCGGTAGCCGCAACGCAAGCATTTCAATTCACTGATGACCCTTGCCATTAGGTGTAACTATATAGGTTAACGTAGAGCTTCGTCAAGAGTTAAGAGCTGATCAGCAAGACTACCCGCGAATTGTCTGCAACAGCAACACGGCTCCAATCACGACCAGGCCGGCGTGAACGTACGTCAGAAAAGCGTCACCGTGGAGGCGCCGGTTGATCGATCGACCGAGCACTATCGCCGCCAATGTAAGCGGTAGTGACATGAGGTAATAACGGGTCACGGCCGGGACCCACAACCCGGCAAGCCAATATCCTGCCATGCCAATGATGCTGGCGGGAAGAAAGTATCCCTGCAAAGTGGCGCGGAAATGTTGGGCCGACCAGCGGCGCATGGCCCCATAAATTGCCAGCGGTGGCCCGTTCATTCCGTACGCCCCTCCCAGTACCCCGGCGATGAATCCAAAGATGAGCAGCCACCCTCGACTGTCGCTATGCAACTGCGGAGGCTTGCGGCCCACCAGCGCGTACGCCGAGAACGCCATGATGACCACTGCCAGCGCCGCCTTGACCAGGCGATGGTTGCCGCTGGTGAGCAGCAGCAGACCAAGCGGGATGCCGAAGACCGTCGGCAGCACCAGCCATCCGGTACTGCGCAGGTGGATCTTCCGCCAATCTTGCGCGACGATCACACCCGCCACAGTGATGGATACCAGAACGGCCAACGGCGCAGCCACGTTGACCGGAATGCGCAAGGCAAGCAGCGGAACCGCGATGAGGGCTTCGCCAAATCCGAAGACCGAGCGAATCAGCGTGGCGATAAAAATAACGATTAAGACGTACACGGTAGTGCCGTCCAATAGACTCTCCAATGGCTATGTTTTTTCTAGATGCGATTGCCGCGCCGCAGCAGCCCCGCCGAGCGTAGGGCGCCCTTAAGTTTCTTCCCCCAGCTTCTGGCAAACAACACATCGACGAAGCCATTCATCTGCTGGCGGAACTTGTCCCCATATCCGAACCACCAGACTTTCTTCATGCCGGGAAGCAGGTCCGTGTCGACATACTTCACCTGGACCATCTCCGCCAGGCCCATCCTGCCGTGAGTGCGGCCGATGCCGCTGAGCTTGAACCCACCGTGCGGCGCCTCCGCGATGCCAAAGCACGAGACCACATCGTTGATCATCACCGTGCCGGCTTTAATCTGCTTTGCCATGGCCTCACCGCGACCACGGCTGGTGGTCCACACACTGGCAGCCAAGCCGAAGTCGCTGTCATTTGCCAGGCGAACGGCCTCGTCGTCGGTGTCGAAGGGCGCCACCGGTAGCACCGGGCCAAAGGTTTCCTCTTGAATGATGCGCATCTCCGGCGTCACATCGGCCAGCAACGTCGGCGCGTAGAAGTTTGGCCCAAGTTCGGTCAAGCGCTTTCCGCCTCGCAGCAGGCGCGCGCCATGCAATACCGCATCTCTCACATGCTCGTCCACAATGCGCAACTGCCGCGGGTGGATGAGCGGCCCGATTTCAACCTCGGACCCAGCCCCGTTCCCCACGCGCAACTTGGCAATCTTGTTGCTGCAGGCCTCGAGAAACGTTTCATACAGGCTGCGATGAACGTAGCAGCGCTCAACCGAAAGGCACGTCTGGCCCGCGTTCATGAACGCGCCCCACAACGCTCCGCTGGAAGCGACTTCCAGGTCGGCATCGTCGAGCACGATCATGGGATCTTTGCCGCCCAACTCCAGCACGACCGGCAATAACTTTCGCGCCGCGGCTTCAGCAACGCGTTTGCCGGTGGCGACGCTGCCGGTGAAGATGAGCTTGTCGATAGGCGCATCGATCAAGGCTGCCCCCGCGGCCCCCTCGCCGATGACCACTTGCATGAGTTCAGGCTTCAGGCCCGCCGCCAGGAGCAGTCGCTGCAGTTCCAGCGCAATCAACGGCGTGAATTCTGACGGCTTCAGCACCACAGCATTTCCCGTCACCAATGCGCCGAGCGTTTCCGTGGCCGCTATGGAGAATGGATAGTTCCACGGAGAGACGATGCCGATCACGCCAAACGGCGAGCGCAACAATCGGCCGCGCTTGGTCTTCATAGCGAGATTGGCGTGTGGCAGCGCCTCCTCGCGCAGGAAGTCATGAGCGTTGCGAATGCAGAACTCGGTTGCGTCCAGGATGACCAGAACTTCGGTGGTGAGCGCTTCGGCTGCGGGCTTTCCGGCTTCGCGGCAAATCAGGTCGGCGACTTGATCACGCTGCTCGCTCAGCAACCGCTGAAAGCGGCGCAGCAGCGCGACTCGCTCCCGCACCGGAGTCGCTTCCCATGCCGGCTGCGCTTGCCTGGCACGCAGGACAGCGCCTTGCACATCGCTGAGGCTGGCGCACGCCAACTCGGCCAGCACTTCACCCGTTGCGGGATTGGTGCTGACAACGGTCGCGCTGCCGACAACAACTTTAGTTTCGGCTGGCATCTTGCTCAATATTCAACACTCACCAAGTACAGTCCACAAGCAGCGGCCGTAGGTCCAGCAGCGCTGCGATTGCGGGCCGCAACGATTGCCGGCACATCATCGATCTTCACGGCACCTTTCCCGGCCTGCAAAAAAGTTCCCACGAGATTCCGCACCATATGGTGCAGGAATCCGTCTCCGCGCACAGTGTAAACCAGTTCCTCTTCCGTTCTTACCCATTGGGAGGAGTGAATCGTGCGTACATTGGTGGTGATCCCAACGTGGGAAATTGCCTCTACTGCTGCTTCTTCCGCTATGCGGGCGCTGCGCTCCGGGTCGGAAGCCGCAAAGGAAGTGAAGTCGTGTTTGCCGACGACATGCTCCGAGGCGCGAATGACGGCTTCTTCGTTCATGGGATAGGGATCATGAAACACATATCGCGCCAGCGATGGCGGGCATATGTCTTTGCGATAAATGCGATAGCGGTAAGTTTTCGCTTTGGCAGAGTGTCGCGCGTGGAAGTCGTCGGCGGCCACCTCGACGTGGTTCACCCGTATGGAGGGAGGAAGCACATCGTTCAACGCGATTACAAGATTGCGCTCGGGGATGGGGCTCTCCAGTCGCACGGAGGCGACCTGTGCCAGCGCATGTACTCCGGCATCGGTGCGCCCCGAGCCTTGCGGCAATGTCTCCTCGCCGGTGAGCCGCTGAAGGCACTCGGCCAGCGTGCCCTGTACGGTCCGCAATCCCGGCTGGACTTGCCATCCGTGAAACTCCGATCCGTCATAGGCGAGCGTGATTTTGAGATTGCGGCTCACATTATTACCAGGCAAAACAGTGTCTGGTGCGAATACAGCGTTCTGTTAAGCAGTGTAAAGCTTTGCATGGCCCCGTCAGTGGCGGCAACGTGTCGGATATACTATGACATTTCCTACTGCTTACGAGGTCGATCATGGTTCTGTTGCCTTTGTCCCTTCATCCAATAACAAATCCTCGCGAGTTCTCCTGTGGCCGAGACAAGGCCACCAGAAGCATGTGAACGCAATATCCACGGTACCCTTAACGTCATTTTCTGGAGACGAAAGAATGTCTGGTTCGAAGTTTGTCAGACCGGTCAGCTTGATTCTGTTATTCACAGTTCTGCTGGCAATACTTGCCACGGCAAGTTTTGCCCAGGACGCGTCGCCGCAAACTGTGGTCAACAACCCGCCGCTGACCCCGCTGCCTCAGGCGCCGGCGCCACAGCAAAATGCTCATCCCTATGCCGATCAGGACTACACCCGGGGCAAGCGGCAATTTCCCAATCCGTTCGTGGTTTATACCCCGCGCAATGTTGCCCCGCTGAACGTGACCAATTCCGCCCGCATTGATCAACTGATACGGGACGGCAATATGTACCTGTCGCTGAACGATGCGGTCGCGATGGCGCTGGAGAACAATCTTGACATCGGCATTCAGCGCTACAACCTGTCGATTGCCGATACCGATATTCTGCGCACCAGTTCGGGGGCGGTTGCGCTGGGCGTGAACGCGGGCCTGGTGCAAGGCACACCGGGCGGAGTCACCGGCACCACCTCGGCCGGCGGCACCGGCACATCCACTACGGGATCCACGGGCGGCGGGGCGGGTGGAACGACCATAGGAGTCGGCGGGGCGGGCGCGGGCGTGGGAGGCATTGTCGCATCCACCACGGGTGCGGGCCCCCCTATCGATAGCTTCGACCCGGTGCTGAGCGGCACCCTGAGCGCTGAACGGGCCTACACGCCGGAATCGAACACCATCTTTACCGGCACCAATGTTCTGAACCAAAACACCACGACGGCCAACTTTCTTTACACCCAGGGGTTTGCGACGGGCACATTGATGACGGTGGCTTTTAACAACAACCGCATCGCGTCGAATTCGCTGTTCAATACTCTGAACCCGACTCTAACGCCGAACTTCCGTTTCCAGGTGCGCCAGCATCTGCTTTCGGGGTACGGTTTCGATCCCAACTTACGCTGGATTCGCATTGCCCGAAATAACCGCGAGATCGAAAATGTTACTTTTCGGCAGCAGATCATCCAGACGGTTTCGCAAATCGAGAATATCTATTGGGACCTGGTGAACGCCTACGCCAACGTGACCGTACAGCAGCGCGCCCTGGACCTGGCCAACAAGACCCTTTCCGACAATCAGAAGCAGGTGGCTGCCGGAACCCTCGCCCCGCTGACCGTGGTGCAGTCGCAGAGTGCGGTGGCCACAGCCAAACAAAACCTGATCACCGCCCAAGTGAATCTTCAGCTGCAACAATTGCTAATGAAGAACGCGATCACCCGCAACATGGCAGACCCTATCATGGCCGTCGCGCCAGTGATTCCGACCGACACGCTGAGTACCACCGAACAGTACGAGGTGCGGCCGGTTGAGGACCTGATCGCCGACGCCTTGAAGCAACGCCCCGAGATTGCCAGTGCGCGCCTTACCCTGACCAACAACGAGATATCCCGGAAGTCGATTCGTAATCAGCTATTGCCGACGGTCGATTTGTACGCTTTTTATGGCGCCTCCGCGCTCTCGGGGCCGCAGAACCCGCTGTGCGTGAATCCTAACGGCTGCCCCCCGCCGGGCTCTATCCCGACCACGGGTTACAGTGACGCATTCCAAAATCTGTTCAACAGCAGCGCTCCCGACAAAGGGGTCGGAATTAACATCAGCATTCCAATTCGTAATCGCCAGATCCAGGCCGACCAGGCGCGTTCGGTGTTGGAGTATCGCCAGGCGCAGATGAGCTTGCAACAAACCGAAAACACCATCCGGCTGCAAGTACGGCAGGCGCAGTTTGCCCTGCAGCAGAATTACGTGGGCCTGCAGGCTGCCTTGGCGGCGCGCGACTATGCGGCCCAGAGCCTGGATGCCGAGCAGAAAAAACTGCGCATGGGCGCGTCCACCAGCACGCTGGTATTGCAGGCGTCATCGAATCTTACCCAGGCTGAGTCGAACGTGCTCTCTGCCGCCACCAACTACGAGAAGTCAAAGGTGCAACTCGATTTATCCACGGCTGACACGTTGACCAGGCTGGGGATTGATATGTCCGACGCGGAAGCCGCGCAGGTGAAACATCAGCCCAAGGTGCCCGGCATTGTGCCGTCGAACACCAATGACCTGACCCAGCCGAACCTGACGCCCATTCCGGTTGAAGGCGTAACGCGGGCTCCGCAGCCAGCTACGCCGCCGCCAACTCCGGACCAGGCACCGCCGCCACAGCCAACGCCTCCGCAACACTAACCGGGTCACCCGCCGAGCGCAGGCTCGGCGGGGAAGGCTGATCCAGCGCGAGCCTCCTGCCTTGCTCCTCCGCCCCGCATCTACTAGCATGTAGGGTTCGTCCTTCAATGGGGTAGCTCATGTCTGATAGCCGCAAACCTGACGGGAAAGTTCTGGCGGAATCGCCGGTCAGCGATCTGTTCGAGAATGGCCGCTATCCTTCCGAGTCGGAGAAGCAATGGGCCGAGAAGACGCTCGCCCCCAGTCTGGACAAAGGCCCGGAGAAGCCGATCGGTGCGCCCACGGGGGTGAACGTCGATGAGCACGGCCATGCGCGCTACACCACCATCTCCGGCATGCCGATTCGGCGGCTCTACACGCCCGCCGACCTTCCCGCCGACTGGAAGTACGAAACCTACCTGAACTATCCCGGCCAGCCGCCTTATACGCGCGGCATTCACGCCTCCGGATACCGCGGCAAGATGTGGACCATGCGCCAGTTCTCTGGCTTTGCCTCGCCCGAGGAGACGAACGAGCGCTACAAATATCTGCTGGCCCACGGCGGCGGCGGGCTGTCTGTCGCATTCGATCTGCCTACGCTGATGGGCTACGACAGCGATCATCCCTTCAGCGAAGGCGAGGTCGGCAAGTGCGGTGTGGCCATCGATTCGCTGGAAGACATGGAAATCTTGTTCAACGGCATCGATCTGGAGAAGACCACGGTTTCCATGACCATCAACTCGCCGGCATCGATCTTATGGGCCATGTATCTCGTGGTTGCCGAGAAGCAGGGCGCCGACTGGAAGAAAATCTCCGGCACCATTCAGAATGACATTCTGAAGGAATACATCGCGCAGAAGGAATACATCTATCCGCCGGCGCCGTCGATGCGGCTGGTGATTGACACCTTCGAGTTTGGCTCGAAATTTACGCCCCGCTTCAACACTATTTCGATCAGCGGCTATCACATTCGCGAAGCCGGTTCGACCGCGCTGCAGGAGTTGGCGTTCACCGTTTACGACGGCGTCGAGTATGTCGAATGGGCGCGCCGGCGCGGGCTCGACGTGGATGAGTTCGGCCCGCGGCTCAGCTTCTTCTTCAACGCACACAACGATTTCTTCGAGGAGCTGGCGAAGTATCGCGCCGCCCGCAAGATCTGGTATCGGCTGATGAAGGACCGCTTCGACGCCAAGAACCAGCGTACCTGGCTGATGCGCTTCCACACCCAAACCGCGGGCGTCTCGCTGACCGCGCAGCAGCCCATGAACAACATCGCGCGCGTCGCTTTGCAGGCGCTGGCCGCAGTGCTGGGCGGGACCCAGTCGCTGCACACCGACTCCTACGACGAAGCGCTGGCGCTGCCCACCGAAGAGGCGGTGCGCATCGCCCTACGCACCCAGCAGATCATCGCCTACGAATCAGGCGTGGCGCAGACCGTCGATCCCCTGGGCGGCTGCTACTTCCTGGAGCGCCTCACCCTCGACATGGAAAACGGCGCATTCGATTATTTCGAAAAGCTCGATGCCATGGGCGGAATGGTGGCGGCCATCGAGAAGGGTTATCCGCAGAAGGAAATTGCCGAGGCCAGCTATCAATTCCAGCGCGCCAACGAAGCGCGCGAGAAAATTACGGTGGGCGCCAACGACTTTGTCGTCGAGGAACCGTCGCCGAACATCCTCTACATCGGAGAAGAAGTGGCGCACGCGCAGACCAAAAAGATGAATGCGTTGCGCGCGCGCCGCTCCAACGACGAAGTGCGCCGCCGCCTCGACGCCTTGCGCAAGGCGGCAGCCCAGGAACCCAAGGCCGGCGAGAATGGCAAGGTCTCACCGGCCAACACCATGCCCTTCATCGTGGACGCCGTAAAGGCGTACGCGACGGTGGGTGAAATCTGCGAAGCGCTGCGCGACGTTTTTGGAACGTACACGGAAACAGCGTTCGCGTAGGAAGCAAGCCAGCCGTCAGCTATCAGCCAGACAGCGTCCGCCGTTTAAGCCGACACGCGCGACCGACGATGGTTTGCCTTGCCGGAGTGCTTGCTCGCCACGCGAGTATGGCTTTGATGGGCAGCACCCTTTTGAGCAACTTGCGCCTTCGGGCTCTGTGCCTTGGATTGAGCAGCAGAAACTTGCTCGTAGTGATCAGGGTCAACTTCTTGCTGGGCCTGACTCAGTATGGAAAACGCGGGGAAGACCCCAAGTGCGAGCATGAGAGCGAGTAGCCTGAATAGTTTCACGACGTTTCTCCTCGAAGGGCGTGCCTTTGTAAGAGCAAGTTCAGTGCCAGTCAGAGATGGGTGCGTCGAGGCTAATTGGTGCTCGCTAAGTGATTGATGCGACATAGACCGAACCATTGCGGCCCAGTCCAAACTGTCGCTACAGAGAAAATCGGCCGAGCAGAACGCTATCTGAAAAGATAGCTGCCAATCCGAATGGATAGACCAGCTTAGGGCTTAAGAACTGCGGCGGGAATCAACAGTGGATCGAAAACGGCACCGCCAGGTCCGGCTGATGTCGCCAGGATCACTACGAGCTCTTCAGTCCCTCGGCGTCCGCCAGTTTCGCTTGGCGCTCGTCAAAAGTCCAAAACCGGTCCGCTTTCAGCTCCAACGCCGAGGCGACATGAAGCGTGTCCAGCGTCCGGCAACCGATTCGTGGGCCGCATCGCCTTCCCAGCTCAACCGCCAAGTCAAAGGCTGCGTCGGGAACAGGGACCTCAAGCCATACGGCTGACCTGCGATCAGCCTCAAAAGCCTGATAGACTTTGTCGGCTACGGTGGCGGAGATTCTGTGCTGGAACACTTGCTGAGAGATTGCGTGCGCACACTCCGCGCGGTGCAAAGGTGTTAGCCACAGGCGCAGATGCTCCGCGAGGCGCCGCTCCGCCTCCGGCGAGTGAATATCGGTAAGATAAAGCGAAACTAAGAAACTCGTATCTGCATAGACTCTCAATATCGGCCACGCTCCCGAATCACGGTTTCCACAGCAGGCAAGACCTTACCGCCGAGAATCTTCCTGGCGCGCCCTCCAAAATCGGGCCATTCCTGAGGTTGCTCAGTGGATTTTTCGGGCACAATGTGCCCTATTACATGTTCTCGCTCCCGGAGCTCTACGGTCTTTCCGGCCTTGAGCCAGGCTTTCAAGCGACGAGTATCACGTAATTGCCGCATGTTCATGGAAGGCATAACAGCAATGTGCCACATAATGTGTCACAACGTCAAATCCCGGTGACACAGCTCACTTACGAACCGGCAGTCGAGGGTTTATGATTCAGTGTTCATGTGAGAGCTGTTGACCGATAGGGAAGCCGTTCTAGGGGTCCTTCGACTTCGCTTGCCTTCGGTCGCTCCGCTCAAGATGACAGAACAAGAGGGTTCATCGTGTCCCCTGACCGCAAAATCCGAGTACTGGTTGCCAAACCTGGCCTCGATGGCCATGACCGCGGCGCCAAGGTGATTGCCCGCGCCCTGCGCGATGCCGGCATGGAAGTGATTTACACCGGACTGCGCCAGACTCCCGAGATGATCGTCAACGCCTCGTTGCAGGAAGACGTGGACGTTATTGGCCTTAGCATTCTCTCCGGCGCGCACAATGCCATCGTGCCCCGAGTAATGGACCTGCTGAAGCAAAACCAGATGGACGATGTGCTGGTGCTTTTGGGCGGGATTATTCCCGATCAGGACATCGAACCCCTGAAAAAGGGCGGGGTCTCGGCCATTTTCCAGCCGGGCACTCCCATGGACTCCATCATCGAGTTCATCCGCGCTAATGTGAAGGCGCGCGGCGTGCCGGCCGGCACTTAATCACCACAGAGACACAGAAAACTACACTGATGCTGGAGTTGGCAGGTGGATTAAAGGTTGGGTGGAGCACGCCTTTCAGGCGTGCATGACTGCGTCATTTCCTGGATCGCGCTTTAACGCCTGAGGTAATGTTCTCGTCCCCTCAGCGGCTAAAGCCGGATTATTCCTGAAGCTTAATTGCACCGCTGAAGCGGTGCTCTACCCCTATACACCGAATCCGAATCAACGCAAATTGAAACTCTCAGCTTGGCAGAATAAATCCGTCAATCGTTCGCAGAGGGGGTTGCAACGCCCCGACGGTGACGCTCCCCTTCATCACTTTCTGCAGCGCCACCTGGAACTGGCTCATCTCGTCATGCGTTCCAACCGTGATCCGGGTATAGGTCGGCATCACCGGCCAGATGCGCCCGATGAAGACGTTCTGCTGGGCCATGGCGGCGATCACGTCTTTCGCCGGCCGCCTGGTGTCGAGCATGAAGCAGTTGGAGACCGAAGGAATGTAGGAGTATCCGTTGCGGTCGAGCCACTGAAAAGTTTCTTCGCGAATGTCTGCGTTGATGCGCCGACGATCGGCCACCAGTTGTGGTTCCCTCAGGCTCGCCGATGCCGCGCTGACGGCTGTCACTGGCATGGGATTGCCTCCCCCGCAATCCTCCAGCTTTTGCAGGAGGTCAGGCCGGCCAATAGCAAATCCGCAGCGCAGGCCCGCCATTCCATAGAGCTTCGAAAAGGTGCGCAACACAATGAGGTCATCATGGCCCGACGCCACCAGATCGACCGCCGAAGGCGCATCGCAGAAATGAATGTAGGCCTCGTCCACCAGCACAATTGAACCCTTGGGCTTGTTCTGGAGCAGGTACTCGATGTCGGAATGGCTGGTCAGCGTTCCGGTTGGATTATTCGGGGTGCAGATGTAGAACACACCCGCGTCGGGCGCGGCGGCGATCATGGCCCTCACATCGTGCGCGTGTGTTTTGGTGAGCGGCACTTTGACAATGCGCGCCCCGGAACTCTTCGCCGCATGCATGCCGGCTTCATAGCCAGGGTCGGCGGTCACATAACTGGCCCGCGGCGAGGTGAAAGCGATCACGGTGTAGTGCAGGGGCTCGCTCGAGCCGGCAAAAATCCGAACGTTGTCGGCATGCAGGTCCAGACTTCGCGCGTAATAGTTCACCAATTCGTCGGTCAAATCGAAGCGATAACGGCCAGCGTCGGGCATGACCGCCGCGATCGCCGTCCGCGCCGCTGCGCATGGGCCAAGCGGATTTTCGTTGGCATTAATCCGCACTCCGGTCGTGGGAACAGACGGCCTCGGCTGCGCGTAGGCCAGCATGGGCTCGGTCACGATGCGCAACGCCAGCGCCGCGGAGGCAGCGGAAGAAATCTGCAAAAACGATCTGCGGGAAGAATTCAGGCTTTCACCAGACGCCATGGCACGCCCCTTCTTGACTCTGAACGACATCTTAACGCGTTTTTCGGCATCGAGCGCTGCATAAGCACCGCCTTCCCGTTGAGTTGTCATCACGAGTGGGCTTCAGCCCACGAGGGATCTGCTTTTCCTCATTTGTCCTTCCAGACACAGAGGACAGCAGATTCCTCGCTGCGTTCGTAATGACAACCCCGGAGACCAGATGCCGGCCGTTTGCTACCCTAGCTCCCAGTGCCTTCCTCTTCTCAAGAAAACCTGTACTCTCGCGAACTGCGTGGCGACGCGGTGGTTCTGCGCCTGGTCTCCGAGGACGGCACGAACCGCCTGACGCGCGCCCGAGTGCAGGCCCTGACAACTGCCGTCGAGGAGCTTGCGATAGATCCGCCCTCACACCTGGTGATCGCCGGCAATGCCAGATTTTTTTCAGCCGGCGCCGACCTCAACGAGATTGCAGCGCTAACTGGCCCAGAAGCGTTCCGGTTCGCGCAGATGGGTCAGCGCCTGATGACCGCCATCGCCGGCTTCCCTGCTCCGACCATCGCCGTGATTCAGGGCTACTGCATGGGTGGAGGGCTCGATCTGGCGCTGGCCTGCGATCGCCGCATCGCCAGCCCTCATGCATTGTTTGGACATCGCGGTGCTGCGCTCGGTCTGATCACCGGGTGGGGAGGCACACAGCGCCTGCCGCGACTGGTTGGCAAAGCGCGAGCGCTACAGTTGTTTCTGGCAGCAGAAAAGTTGCACGCACCCCAAGCCTTGCAGTACGGGTTGGTGGATGCAGTGGTGGACGATCCGCTGGCGGAAGCGTTGGCGGCGACGCCATGGACGAATGCGACGTTCGGGTAGTGCGGCGCTTCCCGAGCAACGCCTGCGTTATGCTCTTCCCATGGGTGCCCCGCTGCCATCTGGCGATCACAAATTGGTGCAGATCATCGACCTGGCTTTGGCCGATACGGCCCGCCGCAGCGGCGAGTGGCTGGTGTGCAAGCCAGGTTGCACCCAGTGCTGCATTGGAGTGTTCGCCATCAATCAACTCGACGCGCTTCGCTTGCAACAAGGACTCGCTGAATTGGAGGCCACCGAGCCGGAGTGCGCCGCGCAAGTTCGTGATCGTGCTCGTGCGTCGCTTGCGCGGATTGCGCGGGAATTCCCTGGCGACCGGAACACCGGCATTCTGGATGAAAGCGAGGCGGCGGCGGAACGATTCGAAGTCTTCGCCAACGACGAACCTTGCCCCGTCCTCAATCCCCAGACTGGGATGTGCGATCTGTACGCGGCTCGTCCCATGACCTGCCGCGTTTTCGGGCCGCCCGTGCAGTCCGAAGGCGGCCTGGGTGTCTGCGAGTTGTGTTATCACGGCGCCAGCGAAGCGGAGATCGCTGCCTGCGAGATGACGGTCGATTCCGGAGGCGTGGAGGCGGCGCTGCTTGATGAACTCGTACGAAGCACTGGCATGCGAGGGAGAACCATTGTGGCATTTGCGTTGGGACTGTAGTCTGCATCAATCGCATTGCGTGCGCCGCTTCCCTGCTTTATCGTAGGTAGTTTGCCCCTCACTCATCATGACCGACCATAGCCATCATTCCGGATCGCCCTCGCCGTTCGAAACCAAGGTGAAAAGCGACTCGCCACGCTTCGAACGCAACCTGAAGGCCATGGCCGAGATGGTAGCCAACGTTCGCAATGAAGAGCAGATCATCGCCCAGGGCGGCGGCGACAAGGCGATCGAGTCGCAGCACAAGAAAAGACGCCTGACCGCGCGCGAGCGCATTGCCCTGCTGATTGATCCGGGCACCGAGTTCTTTGAACTTGGCGGCTTCGCAGCGTGGCGAATGTACGAAGAATGGGGCGGTGCGCCCTCTGCCGGTGTAGTAACCGGCTTGGCGCGGGTGCAGGGGCGCATGGTCATGCTCATCGTGAATGATGCCACGGTGAAGGCTGGCGCGTTCTTTCCTATGACGGCCAAGAAGGTGATCCGCGCGCAGAACATCGCGATCGACAATCACATTCCCACGATCTACCTGGTGGACTCGGCCGGGGTATTTCTGCCGTTGCAGGAAGACGTCTTCCCTGATACCGACGACTTTGGCCGCGTCTTCCGTAACAATGCGGTGATGTCGGCTATGGGCATTCCGCAGATTGCCGCCATCATGGGCATGTGCGTGGCGGGCGGCGCATATCTGCCGTTGATGTGCGATCACATTCTGATGACCGAAGGCAGCGGCCTGTTTCTGGCCGGGCCGGCGCTGGTTCAGGCCGCCATCGGCGCAAAATATTCTGCCGAAGAACTGGGCGGCGCCAAGATGCACTCGCAAATCAGCGGCACCGTGGATTTTCGCGAGCCTGACGATGAGTCGTGCCTGGCGCGCATTCGCCTGCTGGTGGACAAGATGGGCAACCGCCAGTTGGGCGTCTTCGACCGCAAGAAGCCAGTGGAACCGCTCTTTGCGGCGGAAGAAGTCTACGGAATTTTCGATGGCGATCCCGGGCGCCAGTACGACATGAAGGAGATTATCGCGCGCATCGTCGATGGCAGCCAGTTTGGCGAGTACAAGGCTGAGTACGGCGAGACTGTGCTTTGCGGCTATGCGCGTATCGGCGGCTTCGCAGTTGGGATTGTCGCCAATCAGAAGACGCACGTGCATCAGATCGACCATAGCGGCAACAAGCGCACCGAGTTTGGCGGCGTCATTTACACCGAGTCGGCGGAGAAGGCGGCGCGCTTCATCATGGATTGCAACCAGAACCTGGTGCCCCTGCTCTTCCTGCACGATGTGAATGGCTTCATGGTGGGACGCGACGCTGAGTGGAGTGGCATCATCCGTGCCGGAGCCAAGATGGTGAACGCGGTGTCCAACTCAGTGGTGCCCAAGATCGCTGTAATAATCGGCGGCTCGTTCGGCGCCGGTCACTACGCGATGTGTGGCAAAGCGTACGATCCGCGCTTCCTGTTCGCGTGGCCCACCGCTAGATACGCGGTGATGGCTGGAGCATCGGCGGCGGGAACCCTGGTGGAAATTAAGATCAAGCAACTGGAGCGCGGCGGCAAGAAGCTGAGCGAGGAAGACAAGAAGAAGCTGTTCGACGAAGTGAAGGCGACCTACGACGAGCAAACCGATCCGCGCTACGGCGCGGCGCGGTTGTGGATCGACAAGATCATTGATCCGGCGGAGACGCGCGAGGCCATCATCACAGCATTGGAGGCGGCGGCGCTGAATCCCGAGGTGCCGAAGTTCAACGTAGGGGTGCTGCAAACGTAGCGCGCGTTGCGCGCCTGGCTGTCAGCTATCAGCCTTCAGCCGTCAGCTAAACCTGAGCCACGAAGCGGCGGCATGGGGACGAATATGGCTTTACGCGCGACATACGGGCTGAAGCCCTCAGTCACGATGACAATGGTGAAAGGCGCGATGGCTCATCACAGATGCTGAATGCTGAGTATCTGAATGCTAAATACTAATTGCTAACTGCTAATTGCTAATGCCTGACTCTCTCAAACTCATCGAATGTCCGCGCGATGCTTGGCAAGGGCTGCCCGGGCAGATTCCCACTTCCATCAAGGTCGAATACCTGAAGGCCTTGATTGCGGCGGGATTCAAGCACATTGATGCAGTGTCGTTTGTGTCGCCGAAGGCCATCCCGCAGATGGCTGACTCGGAGGCGGTAATCAGCGAGCTCGATCCGCCCGATGACGTTGAGATCATCGGCATCGTGGTCAACGAACGCGGGGCCGAGAGGGCCATCTCCACCGATGCAGTGCGGACCCTGGGCTTTCCATATTCGCTGTCGCCCACATTTCTGAAGAACAATCAGAACCAGACGCTGGAAGAAAATCTCGACACTCTGGAGAAAATCAAGACCAAGGCTGACGAGAGCGGACTCGACACGGTGGCCTACATTTCGATGGCATTCGGCAATCCCTATGGCGATTTGTGGAATGCCGATGAGTTGATTGAGGGAATCAGCCTGCTCGCCGACATGGATTTGCAAGCCATCTCGCTAGCCGATACGGTGGGATTGGCGACTCCGCAGCAGATTGGCGACTTGCTTGAACCCGTGTTGAAGAAATTCCAAGGTGTTGAGATCGGGGTGCATCTGCACAGCCGTCCAGACGAGGCGGCAGCGAAGGTTCTGGCGGCTTATGATGCCGGGTGCCGGAGATTCGACTCCGCTATCGGGGGCATGGGCGGCTGCCCGTTTGCGCAGGATGTGCTAGTGGGCAACATCCCTACGGAGAAATTGCTGGAAGCGTTGAGCAGCCGTGGCGTCGACCTGCCGCTGAAGAAGCCCATTACCGAACCGTTCCGCATGGCGGTGGAAATCGCCAACAGGTTCAGCGGGCCGAAGATGTAAAGGTTAGTGGTTAGTGGTTGTGGTTAGTGGTTGTGGTTAGTGGTTAGTGGTTAGTGGTTAGTGGCTAGTGGCTAGTGGTTAGTGGCTAGTGGTTAGTGAATAGTTACAGCGCAACTGCATCCTCGAACAAAACCAAATGGAATCGCCGATGGGCAATCCCTCTCATTACGCAACCCTCACTCTCGACTACGACGGGCCTGTTGCGACGGTCACGCTGAACCGGCCCGACAAGCGCAACGCCATCAGCTACGAACTGATTGGCGAGCTGCTGCGCGCTCTGGACGAAATCGCGCAATCGGCTGCACAACTTGTGGTTCTGACTGGTGCGGGCAAGGCGTTCTGCTCGGGCATGGACCTGGACAATTTGCGCTCCATCACCGGCCGCACGGAAGAGGAAAACCTGGCCGACACCGCCACCATGGCGCGCCTGTTTCGCACATTGTACGAGTTTCCCAAGGTCACCATTGCCGCGGTGAACGGCGCAGCCGTGGCTGGGGGCTGCGCCCTGGCCACCCTGTGCGACTTCACCCTGGCTTCTTCCGAAGCCAAGTTTGGCTATACCGAGGTGCGGATTGGCTTCGTTCCCGCGATCGTTTCAGCTTTTCTGCTGCGTCAGGTCGGCGAGAAGCAGGCGCGCGACCTCTTGCTCACGGGGCGAATCATTAGCGCCGAAGAAGCTTTCCGCATGGGACTGGTCAATGAGATTGTGGCGCCTGACAAACTCCTCGGACGCGCCCGTGATCTGACGGCCAGCCTGCTGAGCAACAGTCCCGCCTCGCTGCTGGCAACCAAGCGCCTGCTCACGCGCTACGCGTCGGAAAGCCTCGACCGCGACATTGCGGCGGCTGTGGAAGAGAACGCGTGCATCCGCAGGACGGCCGACTTTCGAGAGGGCGTAACCTCGTTTCTGGAGAAACGAAGTCCACGCTGGACGGGAAAATAAGCAATGCAGATTCGGTAGACTTGTCGTTTTGGACCACAAGTCCGCACCAAGTGGGTGGTATTGTCCAGAGCCGCAGACCACTTGCGATAGAATTAGCCGTACCTTAAATTGCAATCCAACGTGATTACAGCAGCCACAGGTTTCTATTGCCGTGAAGCGTCGCTTCAAGCATCATTCACTGTCAGATTTCACCAGGGAGAGTCATGATGACATTTCGTCCGCATTCCATCATAGCGGTGATGCTGTTTTCCACTATGATCTACGCCCAATCTTCGTCCCCCGAATCGAAGCCGCAGGCGGCGCCCGCTACGGCAAAGGCCGGCAGCAGTTACGCCCAGTACCCGCTAATGAGCGCGGCGGCCGAGGAGCGTGGAAGGAAGCTTTTTGAAATGTTCAAAGCTGGACAGGCGAGCGCGATTTGGGCCAGCTATCCAGCGGAAAACAAGAAGAACCCCGAGGACGGCAAGAAATTTGAAGCCATGCTCGCGCAGGTGAAAGCGAAACTGGGCTCGGAGACATCGGTAGTGGAGGAGCGGATCACGCCCTACATGCTGAAACGATTTACGATTTACTCGCGGCTGTCGCAATTTGCGAACGCCAAGGTCCCGGTGGAGACGGTGGTCATGATCAATGAGAATGGCGCCACCGAAATTTTCACCGTGAGACCGCTGAATTCGCCCCCCGAAGGCCATAATGCCGGTTACAAGGACACCGCCAAGTTGAAACTGCCCTTCAACGGCCAGTGGTTGGTGTATCAGGGTGGACACGGGATCTTTGACAACTCCTATCAGATGACCGACGACCGGCAGTTTGCCGTGGATTTTGTTCTGCTGAAGAACGGGAGCCCGTTTGAGGGCGACGCCAGCAAGAACGAACAGTTCTACTGTTTCGGCCAACCGCTGTTGGCCCCCGGCGACGGCAGGGTGGTGCGAACGATAAACGACATTGGCGACAATGCTCCCGGCAAGCCCAGCCAGGATGCTCCCAACGGAAATATGATCCTCATCGCGCACAGCGACAACGAGTACTCGCTGCTGACCAACCTCAAGCAAAACAGCGTCAAGCTGAAACATGGAGACATGGTCAAGCAGGGTGATCCGGTGGGAGAGTGTGGCAACTCGGGCGCTTCGGTTGCTCCGATGGTGCACTACCGTTTGCAGAATTCTTCAGGCTTCCCATCCGTGCAGTCGTTGCCGGCGCAGTTTGTTGACTACATCGCCGACGGCAAACCGGTGCAGGTGGGCGAGGTGACAAAAGGACAGACGGTCAGCAACGGAGCCGCTTCCGGCAACGCTGGGACGGCGGAGAAAAAATAAGCCTTCGATGCAAGTCCAGCGCTGCCGTCGCCTGCGGTCTATCTCACGGTTGACTGGGTCGCGTCTCCAGCCGGGTGGGTGCCAGTTTGAAAGCTGAAGACAGGCAGTCGCCACACACACGCCCGCCAGCTGAGGTGTACCAGACCAGCTTTCGGGTACGCTATGCCGAGACCGACCAGATGGGCGTGGTCTATCACTCCAACTTTGTCATCTGGTTTGAGGTGGGGCGGGTGGAGATGCTGCGCCAATTGGGCTTCACCTATCGCGAAATGGAAAAACAGGACGGCACACACATTGCCGTCGTAGAGATGCGCTGCCGCTACAAGGCGCCGGCGCACTACGATGACATGGTCACCATCCGCACGCGCCTGGTAAACGTGCGCGATTCCCTGTTGCATTTCGGCTACGAGGTGGTGCGCGAGGAAGATGGGACCGTGCTGGCCGAAGGTGAGACCGTGCACCTGGTGGTGGATTCTGAATTCAAACGAATACCGCTGCCGCAAAAATACTTGGCGTCGTTCTTGAAGGCCGCGGGAAAAGACTAGAACGTGTCTCAAAAAGGGTCGGGGTGAGGGCACGACTTCAGCCCACGTAGTCATGAAGACCTTGACGGCAAGGCTGAAAGCCGTGCCCTGTTACAAACTGATTTTCGAAACACGCTCCAGCAACTCGAAACTGGTCCTTATTGCATCATGCAAGCACTCCACATCGACGGCAATCATCTGAGCCTCGACGACGTCCGCCAGGTAGTCCTGGAGCGGCGGGCGGTCCTGCTGCAACCCGAGGCGCGCATCGCAGTCGAGCGTGCGCGCGCCGTGGTGGAAGACCTGCTTGAGCATGACGGCGTCGCGTACGCGGTGAACACCGGCGTCGGCAAACTTGCGGACCTTCGCATCTCGTCAGACGACATTCGCAAGGTGCAAATCAACCTTTTGCGGTCGCACGCGGTAGGCGTCGGCGAACCGCTGGCCGAAGACGTTACTCGCGCCATGGTGCTGCTGCGCGCCAACTCTCTCGCCAAGGGCTACTCGGGGGTGCGTCCGGCGGTCATCGATACGCTTTGCGAGATGCTGAACCGGGGAGTACATCCTGTCATCCCGTCGCAGGGCAGCGTGGGCGCCAGCGGCGACCTGGCTCCGCTGGCACACCTTGCGCTGGTGCTGATCGCGGAGGGCGAGGCCACGTTCCGCGGCAAGCGCGTGGCCGCTGCCGAGGCGCTCAAGCAAGCTGACATTCAACCACTAGTCCTGCAAGCCAAAGAGGCCATCTCGCTCATCAACGGCACCCAGGGCATGCTGGCAACCGGATTGTTGGCCACCTTGCAGACAAACATCCTGGTAGACACCGCTGATGTGCTGGGGGCGCTCACCGTGGACGCGCTAAAAGGCACGGACGCCGCATTTGACCAGCGCATACATCGCGCGCGACCACACGCAGGGCAATCACTGGTCGCCGAGAACCTGCGCCGCATGCTGGAGGGCAGCCTGATTCGCGAGTCGCATCGCGAGTGTCAGAAAGTGCAGGATGCCTATTCGCTGCGCTGCATTCCGCAGGTCCATGGCGCCGTCCGCGATACGCTCACCCATTGCCGCGAGGTGTTCGAGATCGAAATGAACTCGGCGGTCGATAACCCGCTGGTCTTCCCCGAGGAAAGGAAAGTGGGTGCGCCCAAGCGCGGAGTAGGATCAACGGTCCCCGGTGACATTCTGTCGGGCGGCAACTTTCATGGCGAACCGCTGGCCTTCGCGCTCGACTTTCTGGCCATCGCGCTCTGCGGGTTGGCCGGCATCTCAGAACGGCGCATCGAGCGATTGGTAAATCCTGCTCTGAACGAAGGACTGCCTGCGTTTCTGGCACCCGGCGCCGGCTTGAATTCGGGATTCATGATGGCACAGGTAACGGCGGCCGCACTGGTCAGCGAAAACAAAGTTCTGGCGCATCCCGCATCCGTGGATTCCATCACCACGTCGGGCAATCAGGAAGATTATGTCTCCATGGGCATGATCGCTGCCAATAAGCTGCTGCGCGTGGTCACCAACACTCGCAACGTGCTTACTATCGAAGCCCTGGCCGTGGCCCAGGCACTCGACTTCCGCGCACCCCTACAGACCGGTAAGCGCGGCCAGGCGGCCCACGCGGCTATTCGGGCGGTCTCTCCCACCATCCACGAAGATCGAATCTTGACCGCAGACTTCGCTAAGGTAGCGGAGTTGATCAGCAGTGGCGGGCTGGCGGAAGTGCTGCGGTAGCTGCATAGCATTTCCAGGAGTAGTGAATACGGCCACTTCAGTGGGTCGTCAGCAATGTTGGCCTCCCAGAAAAAGATGGCCTTGCTGAAGCTCCGTAAAGCCGGCTTGCCTGAGTTGCCATCGCTCGATAAGGGCTTAGGCGAAGAATTTCTGTCCAAATCGCCATTGCACAAGCAATCCGCGACGAAGTTTCCGATTCACGATTGGTTGTGATAAGGCTTGATTTCAACTCGTGTTGAAACCACCAACGTAAAATCCTCTTCCTATCAGCTGATTAGACCGTAATCCAAAATTCAGTTGCACTTCCGATGGCGAGTGCTAGAATTTGCGGCGCTAAGGAGTAATCAGTATGGCCCAACCTCAGATCGCAGCTTCGATTTTCGACATCAACCTACAAACGAGAACGGGGCATTCAGTGAGACGCAGAAGCCGTATCGGTGGAATGGATTTGTGCATGGCCCTGGCAGCGCTGGCC
Source organism: uncultured Acidobacteriaceae bacterium (assembly GCA_963728805.1). Taxonomy (GTDB): domain Bacteria; phylum Acidobacteriota; class Terriglobia; order Terriglobales; family Acidobacteriaceae; genus Bog-257. The sequence continues at coordinate 217,491 of CAVSLE010000013.1, read as the reverse complement.
GGAGCGATGCTGTTGGTCTTCGCCGCGACCCCGTCGCAGGCGCAGACGTTTACGGTGCTGCACAGCTTCAGCGGCCCTGATGGTGATATGCCCCGGGCGGGAGTCACCCTGGATGCCGCCGGTCGCATCTATGGGACGACATGGGAGGGAGGCGCGCATAGCGATGGCGTTGTTTATCGCCTTGTCCCGCGATGCGGGTGGCTGGGCGGAATCCGTTCTGTACAGCTTCAGCGGCGACTCGGACGGCGGCAGGTTGACGTCGCGCGTGCTATTTGGTCCTGAAGGCGTCCTCTACGGAACTACACCCGGCGGTGGCACGAACCGTGCGGGAACGGTTTTCAGTCTCAAGCCGCCGGCCACGGTTTGCAAGGCGATCATGTGTCCCTGGACGACGACGGTGTTGTATAGCTTCACCGGGAGCAGCGACGGAGCAGGTCCGCAGGGCGATCTGCTGTTCGACGCCGCCGGGAACATCTACGGCGCTGCCAGCGGCGGGGGAATTCGCAATAACGGCCTCGTCTTCAAGCTCACTCGCTCCGGCAGCACCTGGACGGAGAGCGTGCTCTACAGCTTTACCGCGGGCAGCGATGGCTGTCAGCCGTCGGGTGGGCCGATCTTCGATAACGCCGGCAACCTTTACGGCACCACCCTCGGAGACTTGTGCCGCGGCACCATATACAAGCTGACGCCGGCGCCATCAGGCTGGACCGAGACCACGCTCTACACCTTTACCGATCAGGACCTCGGATTCGCGACTGGCCTGATCATGGATGCTGACGGCAACCTTTTTGGGCTCACGGGCGAAGGCGACGGTACAGGTGTGGCTTATGAGCTGAGTCCAGGTAACGGCAACTGGATATATTCTCGGCTCGACATCCTGCCGCAGGGATATTCGGGGCCGTTTGACGTGCCGACTCTCGACGCACAGGGGAACCTTTACGGCACGTTGTGCTGCGCCGGCAGCTCGGAAGTTGGCATGGTTTTCAAGCTAACACCCTCGGGCAGCGGCTGGACCTATACGAATTTGTATGTCTTCACCGGAGGGTCCGATGGCGGGACTCCTACGGGAGGAGTGACCTTCGACAGCAGCGGCAATCTTTACGGCACCACGGTTTCGGGTGGACGGTGGGGTAGGGGGACAGTGTGGGAGATCACGCCGTAGCTCGGACTCCTAAGCTAACCGTCGTAACATTTGCACAAGCAATCCGCACATAAGTGCTGTTTCAGGATTGGTTGTGAAATCACCTGGGAACAACAGTTGACTTCTGGTTTGCACGTTAACCTGGAATACTCGACAGTTGAATGCTCTTTAATAATCGCCGCCGGCGCCTCCGCCTCCCGAAGCTCCCCCACCGAAGCGAACGTCTGCGCTCGTTGGCTGCGGGCTTGGCGTTATTGACTGAGGTGTTACCAGGCCCAATACGGCGGAGCCGGCGTTCATCCACTTTTGGTCCTTTCCCGATAGGCGCGCGGCAGTAAAGCCCCCGCGAATTCCGCCCGGGCCACGAGCAAGCCAGCGTCGAATGAACAATACAACGCCGGTCAACAGTATGCCCAGAAGCATCGGGTCCCAGGTATGCCGTGTCCAGCCGAGGTAAGGTTTATTGGAGACGAAGGTCAGGATGAAGGAAATCACGCCCACCGCGATGACGAAGCGGTCCCTCTGCCGAATCCCGCGCGCGAGTACGACCGGCGGCAAGACCCAGATAAGCACCCACGTTGTCCAGTAGAACGGCCCCGCGAATTCAGAGGCGGCCCCGGAGCCGCCGCCCCACCACTGCGGAAGCCGGTCCAACGACGAAAGCTGGAGGTTGATGGCCAGGTAGATGCCGAGCCATAGGAACGCTTCCACGAGCGAGTAATCATCTTCGACGTAGTTAACATGGTGGCGGGAACGCAGCGCGATCACACATATGAGCCCCACTGCGTACATCAAGGCGACGATCACATGCTGCGCCGCGTGAGACGAGGTCCAGTGGCCCGGCAGAAAGAGGGCGAAGACCATTGCGGCGAGAAATGCATACCAGAGCCCGAAACGGCGCCAGATCCAGAGCGAAAAAACAGCGCCGGCGGCAGGAACCAGGAATAGGACTACGTCCGGCTTAGGCGAATAAGGCCTGCCGCTGAAAAGAGCGAGGAGCATTCCCGCGCAAAGAAATCCAACCGAGCAGACGGCGAGCACTTCCTCGATGCCATAACGATACAGATGGGCTTTGGATACGGCGACTTCGGCGGCCGCGTAGCAGACGCCAGAGAAGATCAGGAGGAAAATGCCGCCGGTTTGCTCCGGCGAATGCCGAAGAAAGACCGCGAAGAACAGCGCTACTGCGGCACACACGCTGATCAGGGTGAAGAGGAACAGGATCAGCCGCAGGAAAATGTTGGTGGTGCGCAGCTCGGAAACCGTTTCCGGCTCCAGACGCTGGTGCTGCTCCTTGGTCAGGATGCCCTCGCTGGCCCACTCCGCGATCAGTTTGCGGGCGCGCAGAGTCTCTTCGCTGGATGCAGAGTATAGTCTCACGCCTGCCTCCCGAAGCGGCGCGCGATCACGACCAGCCCCACAACCATGGCAACACCGGTAAAGACGAAATAGGTCAGGATAGAAGTAAAGTCACGGATATCGCGGATGAGTATCGAACTAACACCCACGTAGCCGTACACCGCGGAATACGCAACGAAGGCAAACTGCCGGCGCCTCAAGCCCCAGGCGAGAGACACCCCACAAGCGATGAGCAGGGCAACAAACCATAGGCCGAATCCTTCGCGATCGAACACGCCCGAGAGCAAGGCCCAAAACAAAACGTTGGCCGCGATGTTCAGATACGTGCCGAAGAAATGCGGTTTCACGCCGCGATGCCGCAAGAGCGCTCCGCCGGCGCCGATCAGCAGGCAGTAGACCAGCGCATATTGCCGGTAAGCCGAGTCCTGATGAGACGGCCAGTGCGAGATCGTCAACCCGAACCATCCGGCAAGTGACGACAAAGCGAGCGACAGCACGAAGCGATTGTCGAAACGATAAGCGAGGAAGAAAAAGAAGATTGCCGTCGCCAGGAGATAGAAATCCCATTGTCCGGAGAGCAGGTGGAACCGGTTCTCCATGTAGGCGAGTTCTATGCACCAGACGAGGCTGCCCAGGTAAAGCACGTAGTCGAAGACCGCATTCGGTGCAGGCGTTTGCGCCAGGGACCAAGCGGGCGCGCGGGAAAAGCAGTACCAAAAACAGGCGGCGAGGATGATGGAGAGAATGGCCAGGACGAGAACGTCACCGAGTTGTTGCGACCAGGTGGTGACAGTCCAGCCAAGTCCGGCAACAAACGCCAGCACGCCAGCATAGAGAAGAATGTTCAGCTCAAGAAAAAGGGAGAAGGGTTCTCCCCGGCAGAGGCTCACCAAATGCGAGTGCTGCTCCCGCGATATCGCGCCTTGCTCCCTCCAGTGCTCTAGGCGGGCGAGGATGGTCATAAAGACTTCGATCTGCTGGCACAGCGTCCCGTGGCCGGCATTAAATCCCGGTACCGCTGGTTGGACCTATGACTACTCATCGTACATTCCGATAGGCTCGGCGTGCCGAAAAATGTGCCTTGCCAAAATCGAGATGGTCCACAACTCCGATTTTGCGAGATCTAACCGGATCAAGAACGAGAAGCGCGTAAGCGTCCCAAACGAACTCATCCCCGGTTTGTCGGCCAACCGTAAGTAATCCAGGCCGCCCGGTAATCGTCTTAACTGGGATAAAATCCCCATTGCTCAAGTACTCCGCACATAGTGCTGTTTCTAGGATTGGTTGTGTAATCCCTGATTGCAACAATTAGGAATAAACTCAATCGCAGAGCTTGAACAGGAGGATCGCCTTTTGAACGGGCCCCTTAAATAAGGTGCCAGTGCAAGAGGCTCAAGGCTTATGACCCGACCAACGACGCAGGCAATTTCACCGTTCTTCATCGTCAGCAATGTCGATCAAACCATCGCTTTTTACCGCGACAAGCTTGGCTTTGAGACGAGATTCCAGCAGCCGGATCGAAACCCTTTTTTCGCCATCGTCGGTCGCGACGGAGCGCAGCTCTTCGTCAAGTCCGATAAAGACACGGCGCCGCTGCCGAACCCAAAGCGTAGTCCTTCCATGAGGTGGGATGCCTACGTCTATGCCCCAGACCCGGATGCGCTGGCCGTCGAATTTGCCGAGCATGGAGCAGCATTCAGCGTGCCCCTCAAGGACACCCACGATGGTCTTCGCGGGTTCGAGATTTGCGACCCTGACGGCTACGTCTTGTTCTTCGGTCGACCAAGGTAGGCGGCGGGGTGATGCGCAGTTCAACCCATACATCCTAAGTTTTGGGTCCTACTATTTGGGCTCTAATCCACAAGGGACGGTGACGATCAGCAGAGGCGGATAGATATATAATCTCTCGCCCAGGAAACCAAAGTGGAAATCTAGACAAAAAAGGAGAAAGTGCAATGTCAAACCATTTTACGGGACTCAGTCTCGGCCCCCCGATGGGCGATCAACGACTCGACCTCTGCGACCTCTACGCATTCCAGTCACCCGCTGACCCGAACAATACCGTGATCATCCTCAACGCGAATCCTAATGCGGATGCTCTTCACCCCGACGCAATCTATCGCCTCAACATCGATACCGACGGCGATTACCTGACCGACCTCGCGTTCAGCTATGTTTTCTCCAAGCCGCAGAACGGCAGGCAGACGGTTAACGTTTTCGTGGCGAAGGGTCAGGAGTCGCGCTCGGTCGAAGCGGTCGGGACGAAGATCATCGCCGACGGCGAGGTGTCGTTCGGCGCCAAGCCGAATATCATCCACTCGGGCCCTTACACTTTTTTCGCCGGCAGCCGCAGCGACGCGTTCTTCTTCGACTTCGACGGAATCAAGAGTCTGTTCGATACCCGGGGCAAACGGAACTTTACCGAGCCTCATCTGGCCGGCAAGTCTCCCTGGACCGGCGTGGATTCCAATACCGAAGCAAACGTATTTTCGACGGTGATCGAGCTGCCGACCAGCGAACTCAATCCGAAGCCCGAGATTCATATTTGGGGGCGGTGCAGTCTAAGACGCGACGGCAAGTTGCTGCACGTCGATCGCGCGGGCCATCCCAGCGTCAGCAGCTTCTTCAACACCGATGATACCAAGGAGGAATACAACGCGAGCGAGCCGATCAACGACCGCAAGCGCTGGCTCGAGCAGTTCGTGCATCTGCTGGGGCATACCGGCAATTACACGCGCGAGGAAGCGATTGCCGCGATCGACACCGAACGGATACTTCCCGACGTGCTGAGTTTCGATCCGTCGAAGCCCGCAAAGTATCCCAATGGCCGGACCTTCACGGAAGACGTAATCAATTACCGTCTCGCCTTCCTGACAAAAAATGAGTGTCCGCCCAGTGGCCTCAAACCACACAACGACATCCTGAAGGAGTTCCCCTACATTGGCACGCCCCACGTGAAACGTGCCGCAGCATAAAACCGATACTGGTTTGAATGACAGGCAAAACCGCGAAATGTGGTCAGCGCGGCTCAACGTTAGGTTCGAGCTGTGCTGACACATGACCCCAACAACGACGGTGGCGTTGCGCGTTTCGGGATTGCTTGTGATAACGCCTGTGGGTGTTGAAAAACTCGCTCGCGGGGATCGCGCTGAAAAATCGTCGCGCTAGGATGCCCAATAAACGACGATCTCTGACTGCGTATACATTTCTGGTCACCAATTTTGGTTCGGTTTTTAGAAAAACGGACTTTTTCAACAGCCACTCTTTTTATCACAAGCATGGCGGCTGAGGGGCGAACAGACGGCGCAAACTTGCGACATGGCCTGATAACGTCAATTGCCGGACAGGCATAGAATTGATCGAGCCATGAAGGTCACAGGGAAACCAGTTAGCTTATTAGAAATGGCTTGCATCGTCTTCGCGCTTTGCGTCGCAACGGCGATCACCTTGCCTGCACAAACCCTGACCACACTTTACAGCTTTGGCGGTCCTGACGGAGCCAACCCTGTAGCACCGCTGGTAAAGGCCTCCGACGGGAACTTCTACGGCACAACTGGCAATGGCGGGTCTAGTACGAACTGTTTCGATGGCTGCGGCACGATCTTCAAAATTACCCCGAGCGGCACCCTGACCACACTCTACAGTTTTTGCTCTCAGCCAAACTGCGCTGATGGCGCCGAACCTGTCGCCGGACTGATCCAAGCCACCGACGGGAACTTCTACGGCACAGCTCTCTATGGCGGGAAGCCTACGTGCTTGCTGGGCGGGGGCACTGGCTGTGGCACAGTCTTCAAGATTACCCCGGCAGGGGTACTGACCACCCTGCACGGATTCGACTACACGGAAGGCGCTAACCCTTCCGCCACGCTGGTGCAAGGCAGTGACGGGAACTTCTATGGGACAGCCCAGTATGGCGGGGACGTTGACTACGGCACGGTCTTCAAAATCACCGCTGGGGGCATGCTGACCTTGCTGCACAGCTTCCACGACGCAGATGGCGCTCAGCCCTACGCCGGATTGGTACAAGCCGTCGACGGCAACCTCTACGGGACAACCAAGTCTGGCAGCGGCATTGGCTCGGTCTTCAAGATGACCCCGGCAGGAATGCTGACTAACCTTCACACCTTCAACGAGCCTGACGGCGCTACCGTTGTCGCCGGCCTGGTGCAAGCCACCGACGGAAACTTATACGGGACCGCGGTGGATGGTGGGGCAAACGACTATGGCACGGTCTTTAAAATCACCCTGACCGGGACGCTGACCACACTATACAGCTTTTCCAAGTTCATCGACGGCGCTTACCCTCAAGCAGCGCTGACGGAAGGCCCCGACGGAGATTTCTACGGCACAACCTACGGCGGAGTTGGGAGCGATTGTTGGGGATTACAGGGCTGTGGCACGATCTTCAAAATCACCCCGAGTGGGACGTTGACCATGCTGTACCAGTTTTGCTCCCAAACGAACTGCGCTGACGGCGACCAACCTGAAGCCGGGTTAGTGCTAGGCGCTGACGGAAACTTCTACGGGACAACCCCCAGAGGCGGGGCTTACGGAGCTGGTACGGTCTTCCGTCTGTCGGGCCCTCCACCGAGTCCCGTGCAATTCGTTCCCGTGGCGCCTTGCCGTCTGCTCGACACGCGACCAGACAAAGGCGGCAACGGCCCGATTCAAGGAAGGACTTCGCAGGCGTTTAATCTTCCGCAGTTGGCACAAGTCAACGGCTGTGCCGATCTTTCTTCGGCTGTTGCTTATTCGCTCAACGTTGCTGTGGTTCCGCAAGGACCCTTGGGGTATCTCACCCTCTGGCCCGCCGGCAAAGGCCAGCCTTTCGTTGCCACGCTGAACTCACTGGATGGGCGCATCAAGGCGAATGCCGCGATTATGCAGGCAGGCGTCCAAGGGTTCGTAAGCATGTACGTCACCGACACTACCAATGTCGTCATCGACATCAACGGCTACTTCGCGCCGGCATCCGGTTCCACACTGGCCTTCTATCCTCTGCCGCCCTGTCGAGTCGCCGACACGCGTCATAGCACTTATCCTCCCGGCCTGGGACCGCCGTACCTGACGGGCGGCCAGGAACGCGCCTTCCCTATATTGAGCGCCACCATCTGCAACATTCCTTCCAGCGCCGCCGCTTATTCGCTCAACTTCTCCGTGGTGCCGCACGGCCCGCTGGGTTACATGACGGTCTGGCCCACAGGTGAGAACCGGCCTGTGGTTTCCACTTTGAATGACATCCCGGGGCAGATTATCGCCAATGCTGCGATCGTGGTTGCGGGTACGGGCGGCGACGTCTCCGGTTTACCCCTCTAGTGACACCGACCTGATAATCGACGTCAATGGCTACTTTGCCCCGCCGGGTACGGGCGGCCTATCGCTATATGCGGTCGCGCCTTGCCGGGTGATCGACACCCGCCAAATCGGCCCGCCCTTTAGCGGGACCCTGAATCCTCCCGTAAACGTGACCGGAAGTTTTTGTGGGCCGTCCCCCGCGGCGCAGGCATATGTCTTCAACGCGACGGCGGTGCCGACAGGTAGCCTTGGCTATTTTACGTTGTGGCCGGACGGCCAACCGAAACCGCTGGTCTCCACCTTGAACGCACTGGATGGCTCTATCACCAACAATATGGCGATCGTGCCTACCAACAACGGAAAGGTCGATGCTTACGCGTCAGGGATCACGCAACTGATCCTCGACATCTCCAGCTACTTCGCACCGTAAATCGGAGGTCCCGGTTCAGTCGGTTAATTTCGCCCACGACATGTCGTAGTCGCGGTCGTCTTCGACACGGTACATCTGTTCCGCAGCGCGCCTGATGAGCCGCAGACACCTTCGCTGTCTGGATTACTGGCGAAATATCGCCGTTACACTCAAAATCCGGTGACAAGGGGGGTTGAGAGATGTCTGATTACGACAGTTACGACTCTCGTACCCCACCGGACTGCAACGATGCCACGACTGCTACCTTGGGTAAGGAACTTCGAACGACGAAGGGCCTCAGAGGGCGCCAGCCGCTTTAGGTCAAGGTGCGGTCGGAAGAATCGTGGTTTTAACTGCGTACAACCGGTAGTTTGAATAGAGATGCCGCTGTTGAACAATCTGTCCCTTAAAATCCGATTCGACGTTTGCTTCTCGCGGTAGCCACAGTGGTGACGCAACTCTTGAAATGTGAACTTCATCAAAATGGGCCTCGGCCGTGAACTTCGTGAGGTAAGCATCCGGCCGGGGCGCTAGAAGATCTTCTCTCATGCGAACGATTCGGAAATCCGACGTATCGATCCAGGCAACACCCTGATACAAGATCGAGATCTCGGTTCCCTCTAAACGAAATTTCGCCGGGAATTTTACTAAGTTTGGGATCTGAGCAAACGCCAACACGAAGGTGTGATGCCCATCCATCTCCTGCTGTCCCAGGTAACGGAACCTGGATTCGGATATGTTCCCGGGGAACAGTCGCACCCACATGGAGGCGTATCCTTGGGAAGAGGGACCTGCCGATGTTTTCTTCATTGGCCCGCCATGTTTGTCGGTTCGATACTCTTCAAGTACCACGCCCGTCGCCATTTTTCGTGAGACTATAAGGTACTCGAACTTTTGTCGCCCCTGTCGGAGGTGTGGTGTCTTAGTGAGCACTTCTTCGCGGGAAATCACATTAGGCATCCGCTGCAATAGTTCCAGACACTTGTCGCCGGCGCGAGCAAGGATGAAGGTCAACTTCTCCTGACGAGGGTCGGCTTCTAGTCCCTTCAACTCGGGCACTGTCGCCTCCAGCTGCGGATATGAATCCTCGAGGTACGGCTTGGCCGATGCCCAAATGTCCCTCTCGACAATTTTCCAGTTCAATTCAAGATCGTTGTTGCTGTCGGGGTATGTTTGCGCTGGAGGCTGCTGCATTTGGGCTGCGGCGGCCACGAGAATCGTTGTCGCCATGGCGAGGATGCGGCTCGGGTGTGCTCTCCAGACGTTCACGGCTGGCCACTACTACTGGCCACTACTATACGACAGTTTCGTTCTTGGATGCTCTTGCAGCTGGTCGCTCATCGGCACAAGGCGTACGGGTTCGATGGGGTTTCGTCTCCTCTAGCGGCTCTCGCTTTACGAATGCATTTCGGTGCATGGCGGAATTCGACCCCCTCGGTTTCAGCCGACGCAGCAGACTACGTCGAGCGCTCCTGAAACTCCGTCGAAAAACCATTCTCGCAACTGATTCACGCCAATGACTCCCGCGAATGGTTGTATGTCTCAGGAAGTAGCCTGAGAGTCGTATTCACAACTGTCGCGAAATCGCCATTACACTCATTGAGGGGGGCAGGGGTCGCCACAGGGTCAATGAGTGATAAGGCCTGTTCTCGACAGTTATAGTGAAACGACTGATTCGAGCCTATAGGTGCAAACCATGAAACGCTGGTCGACGCCCGGTTGTGGTCTTTTAAGTGTTGGAGTTAACCGTGGCACTCAGCCTATTGACAGTCAGCTTGGCATCATGACACGGTGCTGGAGCAGCGATTTGAGAGAATCAACACTGGTATGACCGAGCAATAGGTCTTGGCTGTGTTGGGCCGAGCCGACGCCGACGAGCCGGAGCTTTCGAGTTCGAGGCGGGCGTATTCCAGGCAAAGCCTAGCTTGATCGGTGCCGTGAGCAGCGTCGGCCTTGGCCTTCAATTGCGTTGCCGCTTCTTCGCCCGCGAGCAGGGCGACGCTGAGCATCAGGAGAACGCCCGCGCATGAAAGGAAGGCTCGCATACTACTTCTTTACATCTTTTACTCGATACTTGTCGGCGTTCCTGGGATCGATGGCGATTAATCGATGCCGCGCCTGCCGCGCCTGGTCGGGGAACTTGCCGCCGTCCTCGGCTAGGAACTTTTGATAATATTCCACCGCTTTGGGCACGTCTTTCAAGTTGTCGTAAGTGGTGGCGCGCAGAAAACAGATTGCGGGTGGATCCGCCTGCATCCTCGCCCTATCGTCTAGCACTTGCAATGCCAGGGAGTAGTTCTTGTTCGCGTTCGCGGCCGCGGCCAGATCTCCATACGCATCGATGAAGTCGCGCGTCAGGTTGATCGTTGTGGTCAACTCCTGCTGCGCCTCGGGATAATTCTTTTCCTGCATCAGAAGTGAGCCGAAAGCATAATGGGCCTCCGCATTCTGTGGCTGCGTGCCTACGACGATGCGGAACTGCTGCTCGGCTTCCGCATCCTCGCCGGCCTTGGCATACACCTTGGCCAATTCCAAAGCGGCAGCGCCATTCTGGGGATGGATTTGCAATTCCTCCTTCAGTTGCTCCACAGCTTGGTCGTACTTGCCTTCAACCGAGAGCGCCTGTCCTAAGTACAAACGAGGCGCAGGGTCGTCCGGGTCGCTCGCTTCTAATTTGCGGAGCCAGATCTCAGCTTCCGCATAGTTCTTCTGGCTTTCGTAAATGCGGTCCAAGCCCAGAAACGCATCCCGCGATGTTGAGTCCAATTCGAGCGCCTTCTTGTATTCGATCGCAGCGCGCTCAGGATTGTTATTTTCGCTATATTTTCCGGCCAGGATATGGGGTTCTGGATCGTTGGGATAAAGCTTCGAGGCCTCAGCGAATGACAGTAATCCGTCGGCCGTTCCGCCCGCCCACACCTGCACTAAACCCAGCGTGAGCCATGCACACATCAATGACTCCTGCGGATGGGCGCTCGGCGTGAGCTGGGTCGCAGCGCTCAAGTACTTTTCCGATTCCTTCGTCGACTGGCCGGCCCGAGGCCAATCCCTGAGCAGGAACCCGAGATTGAAGTTGGATTCAAAGAAGTCGGGTTTTAATGCTACCGACTTGCGGAAGGCAGCAACGGCATCTTGCGGTCGCTGAGTGTTCTTGTAGATGTAGCCTAGGTCGAACCAAGCTCGATAATCGTCAGGCTTCGCGGCCACAGCCTTTTGCAGGAGAGCTTCGGCGCCGCTAAAGTCCCTACGCTGCAAGGCCGCTTCGGCCAGCTCGACTTCAGGCGAGCTACCCGGGTCCGGAGCGGGCGCTTCCATACAGTAATCCCAGGTGGTCGGCGGTCTTTGCTGGGATTGCGACGCGAGTGGCGAGAAGACGCAAGCTGCGGCCAGCGCGTAACTCGTAACCCGGTGTGTCTTGAAATAGTCCATAATCAGCGCGCCCACAAATGGGATTTTGCGAGTGCTAACAGAAGGCTTACGCAGTGCACTTACAAGCGCGTACTACTTCTTGACTTTCACTTCGTATTTATCGGCGCCATGCAGGGATTGTAAGTGGAATTCGGGATTGTTGGTGATAAATCCCCATTACACTCATTGACCTGGGAGCGGCATTCTCAATGATTGTAATGGCCTAATAGCGACAGTTGACGAGAGCGTATCCTAGAAGCACCTGGATCGAGCAGAAGGAAGATGATAGGGCAGCGGACACACGAATGAGCCTTGTGATCGAATGGTGGGTTTTGTGAGCAAACCCATGTCCAATGGAAAGCGTCGTTTGGCGACGGTGGTTTTGCTGGCATCATTGAGTGCGTCTCTCTGCGCACTAGCCAACGCAGGGATCCGAGCACCGGGGAAATATGACGGAGTCGTATTCTTCGACCGGTGGGGTGGCTGCATCCTGTTTAGCGGCCTCTATCTCATGTATATATCGGAGGATGTCAAGGACGAGCTAAGGCAGTATGAAGGGCAGGCCGTCGAGATTGAGGCGCTCGAAGTTTTCCAGCCGATCAATCCTGGGGACGGCCTAATCCGTCGCTTGCGGGTTTTGGGCCCCGCCGAAGCGAAGCAGAGGGAATACACAGTTCAAGGTACTAAGCTCGAATCCAAGCCTGTAGCGGTGAATGCCTCGGGTGTTACCGTGGCGCTCACGATCACGAATGAAGGCAGCGCAACAGCTAGAATCCTAAGCTCCGAAATTGGCTTCGCCCTGTTGTCTAAAAAGATTCAGGGAGTTCCGACTCCATCTGACGGCCCGTCGATGGCTGTAATTACGCGCACTGATCTCTCTTTAGGAAAGGGTACTTCGCAGCTCGGAACTGCGGACAAAATATACTCCTACTCATACCTCATCGCCGACGACCTAAAGTTCCCGAACTCGTTCGAACTTGCCCCTCACCAGTCACGGAGCACCCAGATCACCTTTCAACTTCCTGCCGGACATTATCAGTTCTTGGCTGGGTACGGTGGCGGCGTGCACGAATCCGGATCGATTGTTAGCAATCCCGTGTCGATAGATCTTGGACAGTAAGTTGCCTTCCACATCGATTAAAGGGTCTTTCCTCAGCCCGCGCAGGGTGGTCCCTTGAATAGCTGTTGTAACATCCCCATTACACAAGTAATCCTCGCCGAGCGTCCGGTTTGAGGATTGCTTACAAATGACCTACTCACAACAGTCCGAAAGCTAACGCTTCTCGGGCGATCCACGTAAGCCAATGATTGTAAAAACGATAGCTGTGATTCCCCGCGAAGCCCTGTCCGGATGCCGGGTTCAACCCACGCCATTAACCAGCCGTCCACCCCGCTGACGCGGTGGACCCTCCCTGCTTTACAATAGAAACCGCTCTGAAGTGTCTCAAACCTCGTTGATCCGGCAGAGATTTGTCGTGCCCGAGGGTTGGATCCTGCCGCTGCGTTGCCGGCAGTTCAAGGATTTCGTTTGGAAACCGGCATCGGGAGATAACGGAAAGCGCCGCATCGCCGTCTTAGAAAGAGCGGCTTCTCTGCGTACTCATAAACGTGGCAATCAAAATCAAATTACCTGATGGCAGGGCGTCGGCCCGTTCCGCGTCCGGGGGAAAGTCCCGCAGCGGGCACAGCAAGCCAGCCCGGGTGCAACACTTCTCGATCGCCGACCCATTGGTCAAGTTCTTCTTTGTGGCCTTTCTCGTCGCCGGCTTTCTCTTCTTAGGCGTGTTCACCTTCTTTTACGCAAAGTACGGAAAGATTGTGGATCGCCGCATGTCAGGACCGATCTTCAGCAACGCGGCCCGGATCTACGCTCGCCCGCAATTGGTCACGGTAGGCGAGAAGCTTGACGCCACCGAGGTTGCCGCCGAGTTGCGCCGCGCAGGATACGCCGAGGGCGGCAGCAGCGATTCGCCGATCGGCCATTACTCCTTCACCCAGCGTGGCATTCAGGTAGTTCCCGGCCCAGAATCTTTCCACTCCGAAGAAGGCGCTGTGATCCAGTTCGAAAATGGCAAGGTCAATACCATTGCCGAGACCGGAAAAGACAGCCGCGCCCTCGGGGCCTACGAGCTGGAGCCTCAATTGGTGACGGCTTTGTTCGAGGGGCAGGAACGTTCGAAGCGCGAGATCATCAAGTTTGACGATATTCCTCAGCCGCTGGTGGACGCGGTGCTCGCCATTGAAGATCGCCGCTTCTTCCAACATAGTGGGGTGAACTATTTTCGCCTGATGGAGGCGGCGGTCATCGACGTCCGCGAAGGCCGTCACGGGCAAGGCGGTTCCACTCTGACCATGCAGCTATCGCGCGGGTTCTTCCTCTCGCCGGAGAAGACGGTCAAGCGCAAGCTGGTGGAGATGTTGATCGCCATCGAACTGGAGCACAAGTTTTCCAAGCAGCGCATCTTTGAGATGTACGCCAACGAGGTGTACATGGGACAGCGCGGCTCGTTCACCATCAACGGCTTTGCCCAGGCTTCGCACGCTTATTTCAACAAGGACATCAAGAACCTGACTCTGCCGGAAGCCGCTCTGCTGGCCGGGATGATCCAGCGTCCCAATTACTTATCGCCCTACAAGAGTCCGAAGCGCGCCTTGGAGCGCCGCAACCTGGTGCTCGACTCCATGGTTGAAACCGGCTCCATCACTCGCGAGCAGGCCGACCGCGCCAAGGCAAGTCCCTTGAAAATCGCGGCGTTCAACGTGGAAGCCAGCGATGCCCCGTACTTCATTGACCTGGTGAAGGACCAGCTCTCGAACCAGTTCAACGAAGGCGAGCTGAACGATCAGGCCTATCGCGTGTACACCACGCTTGACCCCGACCTGCAGCGTGCCGCCGCCGAGGCAGTGGACGCCGGCATGAAGCTGGTGGATGAGCAGGTGGAAAAACGGCGTACCCACAAGGTGAAGGTGGGGACGGGCAAGGATGCGAAGACAGAAACCAAGGTCGATACTGGACCGATGCCACAAGTGGCCTTAGTCGCTATTGATCCGCACACCGGCGAGGTGCTGGCCCTGGTTGGGGGCAGAAACTATGGCATGAGCCAGTTAGACCACGCCATCGCCAAGCGTCCCACGGGTTCCATCTTTAAGCCCTTCGTGTATGCCGCGGCCATCAACACCGCAGTGACCGGACAGACCATGGCCGTAGGCAGCGCCGATTCCAACGGTGACGCCGGCCAGAGCAGTGGTGACCCCGGCGTTTTCACCCCGGCCACATTGGTTGACGATTCGCAAGTCAGCATCGTCAATGGAGATCAGGTTTACGAGCCCCGCAATTATCATGACTCCTTCAACGGAGAGGTGACCGCTCGCTATGCTCTGGCGCTATCGTTAAACAACGCGACCGTCAGGATTGGTCAGCAGGTAGGCTTCGACAAGGTGGCTGCATTGGCCAAAGCGGCCGGTATTCAAAGTGTACGAGCGACACCGGCGATCGCTCTGGGAGCTTACGATGCAACCCCGCTGGAAATGGCCGGCGCCTACACCGTATTTGGCAACCAGGGCACTCATCTTAATCCCCTCCTGGTGAAGTCGGTGCGGGATGCACGGGGAAACATCCTCGAAAACTATCAAGCTGAAAGCAAGGAAGTGCTTGACCCGCGTGTCTCCTACGTTTTGACCACCATGATGGAGTCTGTGATTAACAACGGCACCGGCTACCCGGTGCGCGCCCGCGGCTTTCAAGCGCCGGCGGCGGGCAAAACCGGGACCTCGCATGACGCATGGTTTGCCGGATACACCACCAACTTACTGTGCATCGTCTGGGTAGGAAATGACGACTACACCGACATAAAGCTGATGGGCGGAACGACGGCGGCGCCCATCTGGGCCGAGTTCATGAAGCGGGCGGCCAAACTGCCGCAGTACGCGGACATGAAAAACTTCACTGCACCTTCCGGAGTGGTGGTGGCGACCCTGGACAAAGCCACCAACCGACTGGCAACCGCCTCCTGTCCGCAAACCTACACTGTCGCCTTCATCGCGGGCACCGAGCCCAAGGAGACCTGCGACCAGGCTGCCGGCGATCACCGGGGTTTTTTCACCAAAATTTTCGGTGGCGACTCGCCCTCGGTTGCGGCGCCACCTCCGACGACCAATGGCCCGGTTCAGCCGGGACCGGGCGCACCTCCAGTCCAGGGCGCCACCGCCCAGCCTGCTCCGGGCCAGCAGCCTGAACCGAAAAAGAAGCGGGGCTTTTTTGGCCGGCTCTTCGGCCGGGGCGACAACGGAGCCCCGCAACAGCCGCAGCAGCCGCAAAATAATGGGACGGATAATTCAGAGAAAAGGAACAATCCTGGCCCAAATTAGGTCTAATATGTGACAGTTACTGGACTGGGAGGTCCGGCCATGGCTCGTCTCCGATCGCCACGGATGCTGCTGCCGCTATCGATGTTCGTAGTTTTCCTGCTGGCATTGCCTCTGTGCCTGTTTGCCGGCGATGGACAGCAGGCCAACACACCGTCACCGTCGCCATCGCCGTCGCTTCTTCCCGATCCCAATGCTTCCGCGAAGGATTTGGAAGACCACGCCGACATACTGAGGGCGCAAAAACGCTACCTCGATTCCCTCGACTTCTACTCAGCCGCAATTGCGAAACAACCCACGGCGCTTCTTTGGAACAAGAAGGGCATGGCGTACTTGTTTCTACAGAAATATGACGAGGCCACCAAGTGCTTCAGTCGCGCCATCAAGATGGACAAGAACGCGCCTGAAGGCTACAACAATCGCGGCTACATGGAGCAGCGGAACCAGAACTACAGCAAAGCTATCCGCTACTACAAAAAGGCCCTGGCATTGCAGCCCAACGATGCCGTGTTCCACTACAACCTGGGCAGTTCGTATTTCGGAAAGCACCAATTTGATTTGGCAGCACAGCAATATCGCGAGGCGTACAAACTTGACCCCGACATTTTTGGTCGCGTCTCACGGATCGGTGTAATGGCCCAGGCCGGTTCACCTGAAGATCGCGCCGCGTTCTCATTCATGGTGGCCAGAATGTATGCGCAAGCAGGCGACGTCGATCACTCGCTCGAATATCTGCGCAAGGCCATGGAAGAAGGCTATAAGGACATCAAGAAGGTGTACACCGAATCCGAATTCGCTACCTTGCGCACCGACAAACGCTTCGAAGAGCTGATGTCGCAAAAGCCACAAGCCATACCTTAGCCAGATGAAGAAGCCAGCCAAAAAAAAAGCCTCCAAGAAAAAGGCGCCGGCTTCACGGGCAAGAAAAGCGCCTACGAAGCAAGCCAAGCCGCGGCTGAAAAAGCCTGTGGCTGCGGCCGAAACCATCCAGAAGCTCACCTTCAATCACGCCATGATCTATGCCAAAGACGTGGGGCGCAGCTTGGGGTTCTACCGCGACATGATGGGATTCAAGCTGATCGAAGACTTCCGTTATGAGGGCACGTCGGTGTATGCGCGCCTGCGCGCGCCGGGAGGGGATGGCACCATCGCCCTGCACCAGGCGGGGCCCGGCGTTCCTTTGTCGAGCGAAGGAGTGCGCCTGTACTTCGAGGTCGGCGACCTCGACGGCTTTTGCCGGAAGCTCCAGCAAAAGGGCTTCTATATCACCCAACTGCCGCGCATGATGCCGTGGGGATGGCGGCACGCCTATCTCAATGACCCCGACGGCCACGAAATCAGCTTGTACTGGGCGGGTGAAAACCGCATGCAGAAGACGGTGATGAAAGCGGCCAAACAAGCTTCCCGGACCTGATCGCCCACCGCGGCAGGCTTTTCCATTTCCCCTGAAGGGCGCTACAAAGGGCGAACCATACCGGTCTTTCCTTGTGAATGTTCGATTAACAGCGGCGAAGTCCTGGGTCCTGGAAGCGCCAATCTGCATTCAACTGCGAGCCGTCGAGTACAATTAAGGTCTACGCGTAAGCCCGACCTTTATGAGTACACCCGCGAAGGCCACCGTCACCAAGGTAAAACGACCGATTACACGCGCAACACGTCGTTCCGAGGTGCGTGTTTCCGCGCCATCTCCCCGGCAACTCGACGATCCCGAGTTGTTCATCAATCGCGAACTGAGCCTGCTGGAATTTCAGAGGCGGGTTTTGGAAGAGGCGCAGGATGACAGCAACCCGCTGCTGGAACGCCTGATGTTCCTGTCGTTTGTCGGCTCTAACGTCGACGAATTTTTTATGGTGCGGGTGGCCGGCCTGAAGCGGCAGATTGAAAAAAGCGTAGTCGATACCGGTCCCGACGGAATGAGCGCCGCGGAACAATTGCGCGCCATCCGCGCCTCGGTGATCCGCCTGTATCGCGGCGCCCATGAGTGCTGGAGCAAGGAGTTGGTTCCTGCTCTTGAGAGTTCGGGGATTCACATCCTCAGCTACGGCAATCTCAGCGATGAGCAGCGTGCGGTCGCCGACGCTTACTTTCAGGAAGCCGTCTTCCCTACTCTGACCCCTTTGGCCTTCGACCCTGGCCGCCCGTTTCCGCACATCTCGAACCTCAGCTTGAACCTGGCGGTGCTTTTGCGGGCGGGCGAAGGGGAACAGCATTTTGCGCGAGTCAAAATTCCCGATACCCTACCGCAACTGGTTCCCGTGAGCGTCACGCCGAAGACCAAGAGCCGGGGAAAAACGGGGCTCAAGGAACAGAGCTTCGTCTGGCTGGAACAACTTGTCACTGCCAACCTGGGGAGCCTTTTCCCAGGCATGGAAATTCTTGAGGCGCACCCTTTTCATATCACCCGCGATGCCGACAGCGAGATTCAAAACCTGGAGGCTGGTGATCTGTTGGAGTCGGTGGAGGAGGGCGTGTGGCAGCGCCGCTTCGCCGACGTGGTGCGCGTGGAAATCAACGATGCAATGCCGGCAAGCGTGCTCGACATTCTCGTCGAAAACCTGGAGTTGGAGCGCGACGACATCTACAAGCTGAGCGGTCCGCTGGCGCTGGTTCGGGTGCGGCATCTTTGCAAGCTCGATCGCCCCGATTTGAAGTTTCCTACCTTTGCTCCCGCTCTGCCTGCGCCTTTGGCCAAGGAGGCGGAAGAGGAAGATATCTTCGCCACCATCCGGCGCGGTGACATCCTGTTCCACCATCCGTTCGATTCCTTTCAACCCATCCTCGGACTTTTGCAGAAAGCAGCGCGCGATCCAAACGTGCTGGCGATCAAGATCACGCTGTACCGCATTGGACGGAACGCCCCCGTAGTCGATGCCTTGCTGGAAGCTGTGGAGAACGGCAAGCAGGTGGCGGTGCTGCTGGAATTGAAGGCTCGCTTCGACGAGGAAAGCAATATCGGGTGGGCACGCAAGCTGGAAGAATATGGGGTTCACGTGGTGTACGGTTTGCTCGGACTGAAAGTGCACTGCAAGGCTGCGCTGATTGTCCGCAAAGAGGGCGAGGCCATCCGGCGCTACGCCCATCTGTCCACCGGCAATTACAACAGCGTCACCGCCCAGCTTTATACCGACATCGGCATGCTGACCTGCGATCCGGCCATTGGCGCCGACTGCACCGACCTGTTCAACTTTCTCACCGGGTATTCGGCGAAAACCGCGTATCGCAAGCTGCTGGTTGCGCCGGGAACGCTGCGCCAGCGTATGCAGGCGCTGATCGAGCGTGAAATTGAGCACCAGCGCAGCGGACGCGGCGGCCACCTGATCATGAAGATGAATGCCCTGGTGGACAGGAAGATGATCGAGTTGCTGTACCAGGCTTCGCGTGCGGGAGTGAAAGTTGATCTGCTGGTGCGCGGTATCTGTTGCTTGCGGCCGGGAGTTGCTGGGGTCAGCGACAACATTCGCGTCACCAGTATTGTGGGACGTTTCCTGGAGCACAGTCGGGTCTTCTATTTCCGCAATGGCGGACGCGAAGAAGTGTATCTGGGCAGCGCCGACCTGATGCCTCGCAATCTGAATCGCAGAGTGGAAGTCGATTTCCCCGTCCAGGACAAGGACCTGATTCGCGTCTTGCGCGATGAGATTCTCGACACGTACCTCAAGGACAAGGTCAAGGCCAGGCATATGAACGCCGATGGCAAGTACCTGCGCGACCCCGATTTCCAGAAGAAGGGCGCGCTGAACAGCCAGGAGTCATTCATTGAGCGGGCAAGCAGGCGGCAGAAACTGGCTTCGGCTTCGCGGACCAAGCCCGCTGTCAGCGCTCGCGCATCGAATTAAACCGACTGCACCTTGAGGTGTCTGGATGCCGCTGAACTCGCGTGAACTGAGCCGCCGGCTGCAGAAACTGCGCAAGAGCCTGAAGAACTTTCCCCACGATCCAACCGTCGATGAAGTACATGACCTGCGCACCCGTGCACGCCGGGTGGAATATATTCTGGAGGCCCTGGAACTGGACCAGGCGGGAAATGAAAAGACGGTCCTGGACCATCTGAAGTCCATCCGGACTCGCGCCGGTGAAGTGCGAGACCGGGACGTTTTTACCTCTTACGTTGTGGGGCTGGGAACGGAAGACGAGCCTGGCTGCATCATTCGGCTCCTCCAACACCTCGGTGTGCAGCGGCACCGGCATGCCCTCAAACTCCACTCGCTTCTTCAGCGCGATGCCAGGGAACTTCGGCGCCGCTTGCGGCGCACGCAACGCAAGGTGGAGTCGCTGGTGAAGCGCTTCGCCAAAACTAAAGTTGACTTGAAGCGCCAGCCGTCGCCCGGCGAGGAAGCGCCGCTCCATGCGGTCAGCGTGGCGCTGCGATTGTCCAAGGAGTTGGCGGCCGTGACTCATCTTGGTCCGAAGAACTTGCACTCCTATCGCATCGAAGTAAAACGCCTTCGCTCGGTCCTGGAAATGGCTGGCGAGGAGACCGGCGAACAGCGCAGGCTGATCGACGAACTAAAGCGGGTCCAGGACGCGATCGGCGAATGGCACGACTGGGTGGCGCTGACCGGCATTGCCGAGGAAGTGTTGCGGCACGGAAAAAACTGCGGCGTGGTAAAGAGAATCAGAGATCTCGCAGACAGCAAGTACAACCAGGCCCTGCGCATCACCGAGGAGCTGAGGCAGAAATATCTTCGAGGGACGGGCACCCGCGAAAAAGCCGGCAAGAGCGCTTCATCACGGAGGACAAAATTGCCCCTTCCGGTGCTGGCCGCAACCTCTGAGATTGTGGCCTAATTTCCACACCCTAAGCGATCGCCTCGCACTGTGCGAAAATCTAGGCGCAGCAATTTCTATATAAGCGGGAGGACGCATGCGCGAAGTGATCGCGACCAACGACGGGCCCAAGGCTATCGGGCCATACTCTCAGGCCATCAAAGCCAACGGCCTGGTATTTCTCTCCGGACAGATCCCGCTCGATCCGGCGACGCAACAGCTGATCTCCGGCGACGTGGCGGCGCAGACCGAACGGGTGCTGCAAAATCTGGCAGGCATCCTCAAAGCCGCGGGCAGCTCGCTGCCGCAGGTGGTAAAGACCACCGTGTTCCTCAAGAACATGTCCGACTTCGCCGCCATGAACGAAGTCTATGGCCGCTATTTCACCGAGACGCCGCCCGCGCGCTCTACCGTCGAGGTGGCGCGCCTGCCCAAGGACGTGCTGGTGGAGATCGACGTCATCGCACTCGCTTGACGAAAGCGACAGCCTTGAACCTCAGCGATCGCATTTATGTCGCGGTGCATGTCGCCCTGACCGTGCTGGTCTGCGCGCGCCACCAGCGCGTGGAGCATTGGCCGTGGTACGTTGGCTGGAACCTCTGTGCGATTGCGGCGATCGTTCTGCTGGCCCGCAAGCGGCGCAGCGGCGGCGCTTGGGAGTTCGTCCACGATTGGCTCCCGGCCCTCTTCTTCATCACCGCGTTCGAAGAGGTGTCGTATCTGTCGCTCTCGCTTCGGGGCGACTGGCAGAGCCCTCAAATCGCTGCGTTTGAATCGCTGCTGTTCGCGGCGCCTCCGGCTTCGTGGATGCATCGCCAAGCCGCGTCCTGGCTGGTCCACTTCCTGGAGTTCGGCTACTTCGCGTTTTACCTGCTGTACCCGGTTGTGGGAGGCATGTTGTGGATCTGGCGCGAACGCCGGCCGTTCGCCAATGCATTCCGCAGACTGACCGACGCGCTTAGCCTGGGATATTTGATTTGTTACGCGACCTATCTGCTCTTCCCGACGCGCAGTCCGGCAAACACTCTTGGAGTGCAACAGCTCGGCGGCGAGCAAAGAGGCCTTTTCCACACTCTGGTGCAGCTCATTCAAAATCATGCCGGCGTGCACGGAAATGCGTTTCCCAGCGCGCACATCATGCTGGCATTTGTGGTCCTCGTGTTCGCCTACCGATTTGTGCCGCGCCTGGCGCCCTGGTTGCTGTTCCCGATTCTGTTGATGTGCGTGGGCGCGGTTTACGACGGATACCATTACGCCAGCGATGTGATCGTTGGCGCGCTACTGGGGATTGTGGTTGGGATAGTGTTCGCGCGCCGCAACGAAGGGCAGGGTTTATTAGCCACTCGCAGTGCGTAGCAACAAATAACCCTCTCGATGAGAGAGGGTCTGGCAACCTCATGAAGGCGAGAGGGCTTAGGCCTTGGTCACTTTGCCGCTGCGCAGGCAGCTGGCGCAAACGCGCATACGCTTGTTGCCGGTCTTGGTCTTAGCGTGTACTGGGCGCAGATTGACGTTCCAGCGCCGCCGGGTGACGTTATGCGCGTGACTGATGTTGTTGCCGAACTGCGGGCCTTTGCCGCAGATTTCACAAATTTGTGCCATGTTAACTCCAGAAAATTGCCGCACTGGCTGGTAAACATCTATGATACCTGACCGACCCAATTTCCGGCAACCGCACTGGCCTCTGACAATTCCCCCTCTGCGCGGTGCTAAACTGCGCGCAGTGACCAAAGAATTCCACCCTTCGGCACCTGACAGCGATCCCGAAATTGCCGCCGGCACGCTTTACCTTGTCGGCACGCCCATCGGCAATCTGGAAGACATCACGCTGCGCGCTTTGCGGACCCTGAAGGAAGTGGACCTTATCGCCTGCGAAGACACGCGGCAAACCATGAAGCTGCTGAACCACTACGGCATCGAGAAACCCACCATCAGCTACCACGAGCACAACGAGCTTACCCGCGCGGCTGAACTGGTGGTGCATCTTGAACGCGGCGACAACATCGCCATGGTGAGTGACGCCGGCATGCCAGGAGTAAGCGACCCGGGCTATCGGCTGGTAGTGCTTGCGGTGCGGCATCACATACGCGTCGTGCCCATTCCCGGAGCATCGGCATTTTTGTCTTCCCTGGTGGCCAGTGGTTTGCCAACCGATTCCTTCCACTTCAACGGCTTCCTTCCGGCCAAGGAAGGAGCGCGCCGTACTGTGCTCGAGTTCATTCGCAGTTCACCGCGCACTCAAATTTTTTACGAGGCGCCGCACCGCATTGTCGAGACACTGCGCGACATCGTGGACATTCTCGGGCCGGAACGCCATGTCGTGATGGCGCGCGAGGTGACCAAGGTGCACGAGGAATTCCTTCGTGGAAGCGCCGACAGCGTGCTGGCACAACTGGAAGAGCGCGGCGACATCCGGGGTGAGATCACGCTGCTGATCGGTAAGGCAGACGGCAACGTTCCCGCGCCCGCCTCAAGCAAGACCATTGCGAAACGGATTCGCGAACTGATGGCGGCCGAGCACCTCGACGAGAAGGGCGCGCTCAAACAGGCGGCCAAGGAGTTCGGGCTCTCCAAGAGCGCGACCTACCGGGAGTTTCAGAGAGACAAGTGAGCGGCGGACAATCGGGGGACGTAACCAGCGCGCGCCCATCCAAATCGAAACCACCAGACTCACAACCTGCCGTACAATAATCAAGAGGCACCATGATGGCGAATCCTTCGATTACGATCCCTCTTGATCCCCAAACGGCACGCGCCTACGACTCTGCCTCTCCTGAGGAAAAGCGAAAGATTCAGGCCCTCTTGAGCCTTTGGCTGCGCGAATTGGCGGTCGGCGATTATCCGTCCTTACAGCAAGTACTCGACGACGTGGGAAATCAGGCGAAAGCTCGCGGCCTAACAGCAGAGATATTGGATTCGCTCCTGAAAGGCGCCTAGTTGCGCTGTGTCTTCGATAATAATGTCTTAGTTAGTGCGCTGCTGCTGCCTGCTTCAAAGCCTCGACAGGCTCTTGATCTGGCGCTTCGCCGTGGAACCATCTTGCTCTCTTTTGCGGTCCTCGCCGAACTCTACGACGTTCTCGGCAGAAAACAGTTCGCCCGTTATGTCGATGACGATGATATTCGCCGGTTTCTTGCGGCCCTGACTCGCCAGACTCAATGGGTGGAGGTGGCTGTAGAGATCGCAGCATGCCGCGATCCAAATGACGACAAGTTCCTGGAACTCGCCGTGAGCGGGCATGCGACCCACATTGTTACGGGCGACTCCGACCTGCTCGCGCTCAATCCTTTTCAGGGCATCGAGATTCTTTCCCCGAGCTCGTTCCTGGCGTTGCCTCCGAGTCAGGCACTGAGGCTAGGGTTCCCCGCGACTTGTTAGAATTTTGCCCTCGACCGAGAAAACCCCGAAGTCCGCCACTGTCTCCAGCCGGGTTGTCCAGGTCAGCCCAACAGAAGGGCGAACCTCGGGTAATGGGCTCCGTTGCGTACTCGAGAAACGGATTGACAGCGACCTGCCCCCAATACCAGAATCAGCACACGGCCACGAAACAATCGCTCCCAGCCGAATATCACGCGAACAAGGAACCTGCCATGCAATTGCCAGTGCGTACTCAGTTAGTCCTGTCCTCAGTGTGCCCGATTGTCCTGGCGGTCTGCATGATTACATCAAGTCAGGCACAAACCTTTACCGTGCTTCACAACTTTACCGGCGGAGCGGACGGATATAGCCCTTCTGCGGGATTGACCATTGACGGAGCGGGGCACCTGTACGGCACAACTTTGTTCGGAGGTTACACCGGTGGTACGTGCGCCGGATTCGGGTGCGGCACCGTCTTCAGGTTGAGCCGCCAAGATTCCATCTGGCTTTTCACTCCTCTGTATAGCTTTCAAGGAGGGAACGACGGGTCTGTTCCTTCGGCTGGAGTCGTCTTCGGTCCGAATGGGAGGCTTTATGGTGCGACCCAGTATGACGGGAACGATCAATGCTCTGCGCCTTATGGCTGCGGCACGATTTTCGATCTGTCTCCTCCGGCACATGCTTGCGGCAGGGCGCTGTGCGGCTGGATGGAAACCGTGGATTATCGCTTCAATAGCGGCAGCAGCGCTGAAAGTCCAACCGGTAATCTGATATTCGACGGAGCGGGCAATATCTATGGCACCGCTGCGGGAGGCGGGTTGCCAGACTGTTATGCGGGAACTACCTGTGGTGTCGTCTACGAGCTGTCACCGTCGCAAGGCAGTTGGAGTGAGACCGACCTGTACAGCTTTACGGCGGGCAACGACGGCTACCTCCCGGCGAGCGGTGTCGTCCGCGACCCGGCAGGCACTCTCTACGGCACCGCTCTCTATGGGGGCAACAACGGTTGCGGCACGATTTTCCAGTTGACCCGCTCGGGTTCGGGCTGGTCGGAGACCACTCTACGCGATCTTCAAAGCCAAACCGACGGATGCGGCCCCAATGAATTAATCTCCGATCAGCAAGGCAATCTGTACGGTACGGACCGGAGGAACGGACCCAATGGCGGGGGCACCGTTTTTGAACTGACGAAGCTTGCTGGCGGCGGCTTTTCCTTCAGCGTGCTGTATGCGCTTTCCGGAATGCCGGGCGGCCCCATGGCGGGCCTCACCATGGACCCAGCCGGCAATCTTTACGGCACGACGTATCAAAACGGTGCGCACCAGTACGGCTCAGTTTTCAAGCTAACCAAGACGGGTAGCGGTTGGACTTACAGTGATCTCTACGATTTCGCGGGAGGCAGCGATGGGGCATACGTCATGAGTACCGTAGCCATCGATGCCAACGGCAACCTCTATGGCACTGCGTCAGAGGGTGGCGCGTACGGCTATGGTGTCGTCTGGGAGATCACGCCGTAAACTGAAACTCGTAAGCGCACAAAAAGAAATTGCCATCACACCACCTTTCGTAAATAGGATTGTCTGTGGCTGGCAGTGCTCGCCCCGACTTGTTAGAATTTTCTCTTGCCCTCCACCAAGAAAACCCCGAAGTCCGCCACCGTCTCCAGCGCCGCGAAACCGGCAAGCGCAACCAAAACCACCATTGCTGTTCCGGCTGAGCCTACTGGCTCAAAGGGCCGCATCTACCTGATCGACACGATGTCGTTCATCTTCCGCGCCTATCACGCCATGGCACGGCAGCGACCCATGTCCACCAAGACCGGCATCCCGACCAGCGCAACTTTCGTTTTCGTCAACATGTTGCGCAAGCTGCGGGCCGACTTCGAGCCGCAATACCTGGCGGCCGTTTTCGACGTGGCCGCTCCCACCTTCCGCGATGAACAGGCGACCGCGATGCCCAGCCAGCGCAAGTTCGACAGCAAGACGCAGACCTATGTTGACGTGGCCTACGGCGGCTACAAGGCCAATCGCAAAGCCATGCCCGAGGACTTAGCGCAGCAGGTACCGTACATCCGGCGCGCGCTTGAGGCCTATCGCATCCCCATGATCGAGGCCTCGGGTTTTGAGGCCGACGACGTCATCGGCACCCTGGCGCGGCAGGCGGTGGACGCCGGTTACACGGTATTTGTGGTCTCCAGCGACAAGGACATGATGCAACTGGTCAGCGAGCGCACCTGCGTGCTGAACCCGTCCAAGGACAATCTGATCTGCGACGCCGCCAAGGTGGAAGAGATTCTGGGCGTGCCGCCCGACAAAGTGGTCGACGTGATGGCGCTACGCGGCGATTCTATTGACAATATTCCGGGCGCGCCCGGCATCGGCGACAAAGGTTCGGTGGAGCTTATCCAGCGATTTGGCAGCGTGGAGGGCGCGCTGGAGCACGCTGCGGAAGTTGAGCGCAAAGCTTATCGCGAGTCGCTGCAGAACAATCGCGACATGATCCTGCTGAGCAAAGAGCTCGTTACCATCAAGACGGACGTTGCCGTGGACTTCGAGCCCGAGTCCATGCGCGCGCAGGAACCCGATCCGGCAGCAGCCCGCGCGCTATTTACAGAGCTGGAATTCAACACGCTGGTGCAGGATTTTCTGCATGAAAGCGTCGAACTTGGCGAGACTGACTATCGCGACGCAAAATCCGCCGCCGAGATTGAGGCTGTGGTGGCGCTCGCAAGCAAGCCCGGGGCTGTGCTTGCCATTGCTTTGGAATCGGCGGCGCAACCGACAGCCAGCTCAGAAGAACCGGGTGACGAAGAGCAGGACAGCGAACAGCTTTCACTGTCGGAAACACCGCAGATTTCGCCAGTGCCCGCAACATTGCGGGTCGCGATTTCCGCCGAGCCCGGGAAGGCCCTGGCGCTGGCCCTGGATGACTCCGAAGTTGCGCAGCCGCTAAAGCGCGCGTTGGCGGATGAGTCGATATCCAAGACAGTGCACGACTACAAGTCGGCGATGCATGTCTTCGCCCAGCACGGGCTGGCACTGGCGGGCGTCGAACACGATTCACTTTTGTATGGCTACCTGCTCGATCCTACCTACTCCTCTTACGGACTGCATGAGACCGCCTTCCGGCTCTTCAACTTGAAGCTGGGTCCGTCTCCAGCCGAGGCGGCCGATATCACCTTGCGGCTTACCGGCAAACTGCGCGACGAAGTCGAGAAGACCGGATTGCGCAAGGTTTACGACGAGATCGATTTTCCGCTGGTGCCCGTGCTGGCGCGCATGGAAGAGGCCGGGGTCAAGCTTGATTGCGATGTGCTGGCCACGATGTCACAGCGCCTGGAGCTCGACATCAACTCGAAGGCGCGCGAGGTTTACGACAAGTCGGGCGTCGAATTCAATATCAACTCTCCCAAACAACTGGGCGACGTGCTGTTCAACCAGCTGAACCTGCCCAAGCCGTTCAAGTATGGCAAGGGCAAGACCATATCGACCGCGGTGGACGTTCTGGAAGGGCTGGCCGGCGAGCACGAAGTTCCGCGCATGGTACTGGACTACCGCCAGCTATCAAAGCTGAAGTCAACCTATGTGGACGCCCTGCCGGCACTGCTGAACTCGTGCACCCGGCGGTTGCACACCACGTTCAACATGGCCGGCTCCGCCACCGGGCGGCTGTCATCCACAAACCCGAACCTGCAAAACATTCCGATTCGCACCGAGCTGGGCCGCGAAATCCGCGCCGCCTTCATCGCCGAACCGGGACATGTTTTGCTGGCCGCCGACTACTCGCAAATCGAATTGCGCTTGCTGGCGCACTTCTCCGGCGACAAACTGCTGGTCGAGGCCTACCGCACGGGCGAGGACATTCACACGCTCACGGCATCGCAGGTCTTCGGCGTGCCGCCGCTGATGGTCAACCCTGAACATCGCCGCCGCGCCAAGGCGGTCAACTTCGGTATTGTTTACGGTCTGTCGGCCTTCGGACTCTCGCAGCAGCTTGGCATCGACACCAGGGAAGCCAAGCAGTTCATTGATGCCTACTTCGAGAAGTACAGCGGGGTGCGCGAGTTTATCGACGCAACCCTGGAACAGGCGCGCCGCGACCAGAAAGTGACGACGCTGTTTGGCCGCGTGCGCCCCATTCCCGACATCCACAGCAAGAACTTCAATGCGCGCGGTTTTGCCGAACGAACGGCGGTGAATACGCCGCTTCAAGGCACCGCAGCCGACCTCATCAAGATTGCCATGATTCGGATTGACGGGGAGCTGCGCGAGCGCAAGCTGCGCTCGAGAATGCTGCTCCAGGTACACGACGAGTTGGTGTTCGAAGTTCCGGACGACGAGGTGGACACCATGAGGCGGCTGGTCACCGAGCGCATGGAGAATGTGTATGCGCTCAAGGTGCCGTTGAAGGTGGAGGTTGGCGTGGGATTGAATTGGCGGGACCTGGAATAGCTGCGAGCTTCCAGAGCAGTTTCCCCAAGGGCCCTTCTCGTTTTCTATGTCCTCTGTGGTGAATCACACCCCAATCGCCTGCTGGATCGCATTCGCGATGGCGTCTGTGTGGCGCCGCATCAGTTCTTCCGTTTCGGCTTCGATCATCACGCGCGCCAGCTTCTCCGTGCCCGAGTAGCGAACCACCACGCGGCCGTTGCCGTCGAGCTCGCGCTCGGCCGCGCGAATTGCATCCCTCACTTCCGGAATCTGCTCCAGCGGAAGCTTTTCGCGCACCGCAATGTTCTTGATCTCCTGTGGGAAGACCTTCATGTCGGCGACCAACTCCGCCAGCGACTCCTTGGTTCGTGCAATCACTTCCAGCACGCGCAACGCGGTCAGGATTCCGTCGCCCGTGGTGGTGTCCATGTCGCGAAACAAAATGTGTCCCGACTGTTCGCCGCCCAGGGTCGCTCCCGTCTTCAGCATTTCTTCCAGCACGTACTTGTCGCCTACGGGAGCGCGCAACATACGAATGCCGCCGCGCTTGAGCGCCGCTTCCAGCCCCATATTCGACATCGTGGTTGCAACTACCGTGTCGTTGTGCAAACGAACATGGGTCTGCATATCGCGCGCCGTCAGCAGCAGCACACCATCTCCGTTCACGACCCGTCCGGATGCATCCGAGAACAACGCGCGATCGGCATCGCCATCAAAGGTGATGCCCGCGTCATACTGGCCCTTCGCAGCAGCCACGGCTTTGGCTACATTCCCGGGATGCAACGCCCCGCATCCGGCGTTAATGTTGCGCCCATTCGGCTCGATGTGCATGAAGTCGGCATTGAGGCCCACATTGCGAAAGACCACCTGAGCCACCGAACTGGCGGCTCCATTGGCGCAGTCCACCAGCACCCGCAACCGGCTGAAGTCGGTGGCACGAACCAGGTCCGTCAGCCAGTCGGAATATTGGTCCCGCAGCGCTTGTTCACCCGGCAGCATGTCGGAAGTCGAAGCCGCTGCCTGCGCAGCTCCTGCGGCCAACTGTTCCAGGTGGGCAAAAATGTCGGCTTCAATCTCATGTTCCAGTTGGTCCGACAGTTTGTAACCGTCAGCGCCGAAAATCTTGATGCCATTGTCTTGCCAGGGATTGTGCGAGGCCGAAATGACAATGCCCGCCGAGAAGTGGTTGGCGCGCGTCAGGTAAGCAATCCCCGGAGTAGTAATAACGCCGGCGCTTACGACCTGCACTCTTGCCGCTTCCAGTCCAGCCGCGAAGAACGCGCCGATCAAGGCGCTCGACTCGCGCGTGTCCTGTCCGATGAGGACGCGCGCCGCCGCATCCCGTTGCGCGAGCCGCTGCCCCAAGGCGCGTCCGATGCCATATACCGTCAGCCGGTCCAGAGGATACTGTCCCGCCACGCCACGAATTCCATCGGTCCCGAAAAGTTGTCGCATGTTTGGTACCGGCATTGCCGCGCTCACGGCTTGCGTGTTCCTTTGGCAGGCCTGCCCGTCGTCACCGTAACATGGATGGCGCCAGGTTTTTGCACACGCACCAGAGGGTCGGAAACGTAGGCATGGGTGGTGAAGGTGGCTTTGCCCACTACGCCGGTGGCATCCACGGGATCGGTAACGGCATTCTCGACCGCATCTACTCTCTTCTCCGGGCCGATGATGGTGATTACCGCAGGATCAGCTTTCACCTCGGTTATGCCATATCCGCTCAACAGACTGCCGATGATGCGCGGCTGCACCTCAACCAACCGTGTGGCGTTGCGGTCGAAGGTGATGTGAACCTGGGCCGGCGCCACCTGCATGACTTCGGCGCTGCGCGGCACGCTGATTTCTTTGGGCGTGAGATCGAAAGTCCGCTCGCCAGGCACTGCGCCCTGCAGATCGATGACGGCATGCACTTCGGAAGGATCGATCTGGCGCAACAAACGCTCAGGCCCGCGCATGGTGATCTGGGCCTGCAAGGGACCGTCGGAGTTCATGTCGAGATTGTCGGGCGCATGGTGAAACTCCAGCGGGACTGTCATGGGAATCTCGATGGTGGGATCGCGCCCCACGATCCACCACATCAGCACGGCGACCGCGAGCGCAACTACCTTGAGGCCAAAATTCTTCAGGACAAACTCGCGAAAGAATTTGCGCAGCGAGGCGAGCATGGCTAGCGCTCCGCTCCGTCGGCGAGGTCCTGATTGTGGCCCAGGCGCTCGCGCTCGACCACCGGCGCATCGGATGACAAGTCGTGGTCGGTAATGATGGTCGGCAAGGTCGCCGCCGGCACGTACCGGCGCAGCACTTCGCTCAGCCGCTCGCGCAAGTACTCCACCGTAATGTCGCGCTCGATTTGCCCCGCCACCGCAATGCTGATGGAACCGGTTTCCTCCGATACCACCACCGAGATGGCGTCGGTCTCTTCGGTGATCCCGATGGCCGCGCGGTGGCGAGTGCCAAACTGGGTGGAGAGCACCGGATTCATGGAGAGCGGCAGGAAGCAGGCAGCGGCGGCAATGCGTCCCTTTTGCACAATGACAGCGCCATCGTGCAAAGGCGCGCTGGGCCGGAAAATCGTGACCAGCAAATCAAACGAGAGCGTGGCGTCGAGGGGCACGCCGCTCTCGATAAACGTGCGCAGGCCAATCTCGCGCTCGATGACAATCAGCGCGCCGGTGAGAGTCTGCGAAAAGTGATTGGCCGCGAGCACGATGTCTTCGTAGCTGTCGGTGCCATTGAAGCCACCTCGGGCGGACGACAGCCGCTGTCCCAGACGCGCCAGGGCGCGCCGGATTTCGGTGCCGAAAACCACAATCAACGCGAAGATGGCATAAGGCAGCAGGGTGGTAATCAGCCAGTCCACTGTCTTCAGGGCTTCCAGGTGCGCAATCCAGAAGGCGAAGCCCAGCATCACCACCGCCACCAACATGGGAATCGCGCGTGTGCCTTTGATGAGTTTGAGGAACTCGTAAACGAGAAATGCCACCACAAGAATGTCGAAGACCGAAGTCATCGAGATTCGCGGAATGGAGTTGAGGATCGGCATTTTCGCGGTTCCGTCTTGTGGCCACGTCGCCACCGAGTGCCCTCATTCTAATGCAGCGGCAAGAGGAAGTCGTTAGTAGATGGTCAGTACCCGATGAATACTCACATACCAGGCATGATTTCCAGAAGGGCACCAGTCGCAGCATGCCGGAGAGGTTGGCGCCTAACCATCGTTCGGTTCATCCTTGACGTTATCAACTTTCGCGGTGAACTCACCACGAGCGAGTTGGGTGCGGACCCGGCTTCCCGGCCTGAGTTGCGCCGCCTGTTTCACCAGGCGGCCCTCGGCGTCAAAAACGAGCGCATAACCGCGGGCCAGGATCGCCTTGGGCGAGAGCGCTTC
The DNA here is from genome assembly GCA_963728805.1 of uncultured Acidobacteriaceae bacterium. GTDB lineage: Bacteria > Acidobacteriota > Terriglobia > Terriglobales > Acidobacteriaceae > Bog-257. The sequence goes on along the minus strand of CAVSLE010000013.1, from coordinate 185,572 downwards.
CAGACTGCTGTGCAACTGCTGCCACCGGCCCCGCCGGCGCAACAACATGGTTTCAGCCGCCCGGCCCAGGGCGGTGCTAAGACCGTCGACTTGGTTGCGTCGCCCAACCAGCCCCCGCATGAATGAGGAATGCAGTGCGGCAGTTTGTCCATCGAGTTGGCGACGCATCACGCCTAAGCGCACCCTGGGATCGTGGCGGCGGAGATGGGCGTCGGCTATCGGCGAGACGACGTGACAGGTTCTTCAGGGCCTCGGCTTGCGACTGCGCCATGCGGAACACCAGGTCGTCAACCCGCTGCTGACGGCGCGCGATGCTGTCGCGCATGCGCGCGAACACGGCATGCTGGGTGAGACGCGAAAGCGCGTTGTGCGCGCGCAGCAGTTTGTAGTTCACGGTTTGCGCCATGCGGTGACGCAGGCCAACCAGCTTCTCCGCCATTTCCCGCTTCGACCCGATGACCAGCTCAGCCGCGGCAGAAGGCGTCGGGGCACGAAGGTCGGCGACGAAGTCGCAGATGGTGAAGTCCGTCTCATGGCCCACCGCCGAGATCACGGGAATATGCGCGGCCGCAATGGTGCGCGCCAGGCCTTCATCGTTGAAGGCGAAGAGGTCTTCGAAGGAACCGCCGCCGCGCGCCACCACGATCACATCCACTTTGCCGTGACGATTGAAATAGCGCACGCCGGCACTGACTTCCGCGGCCGCACCCTCACCCTGAACTTGCGCCGGATAAATAAGGACGCTGACCGACTCGTGGCGGCGGCGGAGAATGTTCAGAATGTCCTGGATAGCAGCACCGCGCGGGGAGGTCACAACTCCGATGCGCCGCGGCAAGGCCGGGATCGGGTGTTTGCGGCTGGCTTCGAATAATCCTTCGGCAGCCAACTTGGCCTTCAATTGCTCGAAGGCAATCTGCAGCGCACCCGCGCCCTTGGGTTCAAGGTACTCGGCCTGAAATTGCAGGTCGCCGCGCTCGTCGTAAATGGTGACCCGGCCGCGAGCGATAATCTGCAGGCCATTCTCCGGACGAAAGCGCAACAGGCGCGCCTGGGTCCGCCACATCACCACCCGCAGTTGCGCCGAGCCGTCCTTCAGCGTGAAGTAAAGATGCCCAGACTCGGCTGGCCGATAGTTGGATATCTCGCCCTCGACGTAAATGTCGGTGAAGGCGCGCTCCACCCGGGTGCGCACCGCGGCCACCAGTTCGCGCACCGGATAGATCTTGCGCGACGGCGCCTGAAAGGTCAGCCCGAGTTGTTGCGTGTCGGCCATGGAGAGCGTCTGGAGGCAGTGTATCAAGTGAAGCCGTCAGCTCTCAGCCGTCAGCTTTCAGCTTTCAAAGCGGGTAGCTCATTTCTTGGCGCTTGCAAGCAGACGATCTCTCGCCGTTGAGGTTTAGCTGAAAGCTGATGGCTGCTTCACCGACTCATCCGGTTCACGACATACAGAACCAATGACAGGACCACGCTCAGCAGGATGGAGGTGGCCAGGGGGAAATAGAAGGTGGTGTTCTTGCCGCGATAAACGATGTCTCCCGGCAGACGGCCGATGGGCAGGTTCACCTTGCCCGCGAAGACCAGGACAATGCCAAAGACGAGCAACAGCCCACCCACAAAAATCAGCATGCGTCCAAGGTCGCCCATGGCTCTATTAGAACAGATGGTGGCATTGGACGCAGGCCCGATGAAGTGCTAAATCGGATGTCCTACGAGCGTTTGAGTTGGTCAAAGAGTTCGCTCAGCAGCAGGCGGATAGGCGTATTGGGTACAGCCAGCATCCCCTGCTCCGGCTCTTGAAATCCTGTTGGGCTGCAGACGTAAGCACGCTTCGAGGCGGGATCGAGAATCCAAACGTGCCGCACTCCAAAATTAAGATAATCATCAACTCGTTCCCTGATGCTGCGAAGGGAATCGTCTTTGGAGAGGACTTCGATCAAGATAAGGGGAGGCGTGGTGATGATCGGCTCCAGAGGTTGATCGGACCTCAGGACGGTCACATCGGGAACTCGAAAGCGAGTTGGCGCAACCTGGATCCGCTGCTCCACCAGCGGCAAGACGTTCCACTCTCTCTGTCGTGTCCAAAACCAAGCAAAGGTTGCACCCTGCAGGAGGCTGTGCTCAAGCTCTCCCAAGTTTCTCTCCCGCAATTCTCCGTCGACAAAGTCCCGGTCAGGCCGGTAGGTAGTCGAAAGATATTCCTGCACCGAGATTAGTGTTGCGCTCGACATCGACAGTCGCTTCCTCCCAGTATTATGCTCCCCTTGCGATGCGCGGCCAAATCTTTGGTGGGCAAGAGAAAGGCCAAGCTACGGCGTGATCGTCCCGCAGGCGATACGGTCACCGGCATTTCCCGCCGGATCGGTCTTCATGTCGTCGGCCTTGGCGTGGATCATAATTGACGTGCCTCCATTGGCAAACAGAGAGTACGGCTGGTTGCCCGCGTCAAACACGACGTTGTCATCTTGCAAGGTGGCTTTCGCTGTTCCGTTTTTCTTGACGGTGATGTTCGGCAAGTCGCCGGCGTGATGGCCCTGCGGGTTCTCCAGACCATGCTGGCGGTTGGTGGGATTGAAGTGGGACCCGGCCGATTTGAAGTCGGGCGGATCGCACTGGGCATTCTGATGGAAGTGCACGGCGTGCTGGCCGGGAGGCAGGTCGTTGAGCGTCAGCTTTACTTCCACACCAATTCCCTTGGCGCTAACGGTTGCGGTCCCGACATCGTTGCCCTTTGCGTCCTTCAGCGCGATTGTCCTGCTCTTCACCGGTTTCTCTTGAGCGAATCCAGAGGCGACGCCGACGGTAAGCGCAGCCGCGGCGGCAAGCGTGCAAACCACCACTTTGTATTTCATGACGTGAGAGTTTTATCACGAAAACGGCGTTTTTGCTCAATTTCTGTTATCGGGCTAAATGACTTCGACGCGCGCGCCATGGCCACGCGCACGAGCAAGTTTGCCGTCGCAGGTAAGCAGCGGCGCGTCCAGTGCTTCCGCCAAGGCCACATAAAGGGCATCGTAGGCGGTCAGGTTGTCGCGCAGGTCCCAGACGCGACGCAACAGCAATGCGTTCGGATAGCGCCGAACCCGAAGGTCCAGCAGGTCCTGCAAGGCCTCCCCGGCGCGAGCGGCAGTGATGGCTTTCTGCGCCACATGGCGCCGGAAGACTTGTGTTACCTCCACGTCAAGCAGATACGGAGCGTGCAAGGTCTCTCTCCGCGACAAGATCCGCCGCGCGACTCGCGCCCCCGTCGCGGTTTGCAGAAGCCACTCGACCGCACTTGAGGCGTCAAGGACGATCACCGCGCATCCCGCTCGGCGCGTACGCTAACTGCGGCCGGTTCCGGCAATCGAACGGGTTGCCGTTTCTCCAGACGCTGTTGCAGTTCGGCCAGGGTCGGACGTTGTGCGATCTGCCGGATTTCCGACAGCAGATAATCGGAAAGCGACATGCCTGCCATGGCCGCGCGGGCCTTGAGGGTGCGATGCAAAGCATCGGGAACATTGCGCAGTTGAATCATGCGTGACATGCGTTGAGCATACTTGCATGTGCATCACATGTCCAGATGCCTGCAGCTCCTCCTGTCTCGCCCCTGGAGGCCACCCGCCGGCAGTCTGGTATGCTTTTTGGTTTGCCCTGCGGCACCAATGGCGTCGCCACGAAAGGTACTGAGTTGGCAGTCAATCCTGTAATGCTGGTCCATGGCGGTGCCTGGGCCATTCCTGACGATACTCTGGACGCGCACTTGCATGGAGTGGAGGCCGCCGCTGCCCAGGGCTGGCTGGTACTGCAAGACGGCGGAAGCTGCCTGGATGCAGTTGAGGCCGCGGTAGTGGCGATGGAAGAGGACGAGGCCTTCGACGCCGGACGCGGTTCGTTTCTCAACATGGACGGCCGGGTGCAACTGGATGCGCTCATGATGGAGGGAGCAACCCTGCGTGCCGGAGGCGTGGGCTGCGTGGAGCACATCCGCAACCCGATTCGTGCCGCCAAGAAGGTGCTGACGGAGAGCCCACATGTGTACTTTGTCGCAACCGGAGCGGAGCGGTTCGCGCAAGAACACGGCGTCGAGTTATGTTCCAACGACGAACTGATTATCGAGCGTGAAGTGTTGCGCCTGCGCGAAGCCAAGAAGCAAAGTTATCTCGAGATGCCCGATGAGTTCGGTCCCATGCGCTCCAGCGACACGGTCGGGGCCGTGGCGCTCGATCGGGAGGGCAACATCGCGGCTGCGACTTCGACCGGAGGAACGCTGAACAAGGCCCCGGGCCGGGTGGGCGATTCGTCGCTGATTGGCTGCGGCTGCTATGCCGACAACCGGAGTGCGGCCGTCTCCACGACCGGGTGGGGTGAGCCCATGATGAAATTGGTGCTCAGCAAGTGGGCGGCCGACCGCGTGGAGGATGGGCTGGTTCCACAAGAAGCTGCGCAACGTGCGCTGTACTACCTGAAAGCCAGGCTGAACGGGCATGGTGGCATCATCATCGTGGATGCCAGGGGGCGAATTGGCTTGGCCCACAATACGCCCCGCATGGCGTGGTCTTTGACCACCAAAGACGGCGTTTCTTCAGGCATCGAAGTGAGAACGACAAGTCCGTAATTCTTGCCCGACCCAATTGAAGTTAGTTGTGGCCGCGAACCGCCGCTATTTGCCGGTATCTCGTCCCGTCTTGCTTGGGTTCAGCAGGCGGCTGGGAAGATGCGGGGTTAATTTCCGGACGACAAATTCCTGCAAGACATTGGCAACACCACTCTCCGCGACTCCGATCAGCGTGTTTTGCAGCAGCAACTCTGCACCGCGGTCGCTGGCCGGATAGTAGAGATAGGAGACGCCTCCGGATGCGAAGCTTCCGAGAATCCCCGAGTAATTCGGCTGCCAGCGCTTATTGTCGCCCTTGCAAATTACGGCATTGGCAAACGCATACAGAGTCCGCGAGCCGGCACTCCCAGTCCCTTTGTAAAAGTAACGCGGATCTTGTTTCAGCAGAGACGGCAGTATCGCGCTGCCGATGAAAGTGCTGACAAAAGCGTCGGCGTAGCCTGCGCCGTAGCGCTTGGCGTAACCCTCGGCGCCTTGCCCATAGCCCCCAAAGTCATCGGACGCCTGCTCAAATCCCGCAAGGGCACCCACCCCAAGGAAGGTGACAGGATCGATGGTTGACCTCCAGGCAAGCTGGAACTTTTGCTTCGACGTGAGTGGAGCTGCATCGGGCACGTAGCTGACGTAGAAATTTGGAATGAAGCCGAGCACACGTTGCTTCTCTTGTTGCTTGATTTGCGCTGCCGCCACTTCGACCTGGGAGAGACCAACCCGCACATCGGTGACGGTTGGGGCAAGCGTCAGCATCATTGGCGGGACAATATAAGCTCCTCCAGGGCGCAGGACTCCGGAGAACGATAGCGTCGTAAAACCTGCCGACGTAACGGTGAGCTTAAACGGCCCCGGTGCGATGTGGGCAAAGGAAAATTGCCCGTTGTCCCCCGATTGCAACTGCTGCGCAGGAGATTGATCCTGGCCTGTGAGCTGCACCCGGGCCCCGCTTCTGACGGCGCCCGTCTGGTCGATAATTGTTCCATTGACGCTGCCTGACGGCGATTGATCGGGCTGAGCGCCGACGGAGGCGCCTTCCGCACGTGGGTCAGGCGCAGTACCAGTCCCCTGCTGCTGAGCCACTCCGGGTGCGGTACACAACAGCAGGCATAGGACCGGCCAAAGCAAGACCCGACCACCAGGGGCCCGAACCTGGCCATCGCGGCACAGCAATTCCTTGCCCGAGCGCCATCCTACCCAATACATGAATGTCATGATAGTCCCTCGCTTCTCCACGCTACGAGCAAGCCGTTCGGTTGCATGGAATATAATTGCGCCCATCCATGGTATTAACCTCCGGGGCAAAACTTGGCGCCTACGAGATTCAGTCTGCGCTCGGGGCTGGCGGGATGGGCGAAGTGTATCGCGCCAGAGACACACGGCTCGACCGCACCGTGGCCATCAAGGTTCTGCCTACTCACCTTTCTACAAACCCGGAAGCCAAGGAACGTTTCGATCGCGAAGCGCGCGCTATTTCTTCCTTGAACCATGCGCGTATCTGCACCCTCTACGACGTGGGGCATCAGGATGGCATCGACTTTCTGGTCATGGAGTATTTGGAGGGAGAGTCGCTGGCGGAGCGCTTAAAAAAAGGTCCGTTATCGCTGAAAGACTCGCTCAAGGTGGGGATTGATGTTTGCGAGGCCCTGGAAGTAGCCCATCGCCAGGGAATCGTGCACCGCGATTTGAAACCCGCCAACATCATGCTGACCCAAGGCGGCGCCAAGCTGATGGATTTCGGTTTGGCCAAGCCGCTGGGCGTGGCGAGCACCTCCGCCGGTTCGGGAGCGCCGCCGTCGTTCACCGCCGTGGCCGTGACCGCCGCCGGCCCGAGCCCTCTGAGTCCACTCACCACGGCAGGCACCATTGTCGGCACCGTGCAGTACATGTCGCCGGAGCAGATCGAAGGCAAGGAAGCCGACGCTCGCTCCGACATTTTTTCCTTTGGTGCGGTGTTGTACGAAATGGTGGCCGGGAAGCGGCCCTTTGAGGGCAAGAGTCAAATCTCGCTGGCATCGGCAATTCTGGAGAAAGATGCCGAGCCGATCAGCACCTTGAAGCCTTCCACTCCGCCCGCGTTTGAACACGCTTTGACCATCTGCCTGCAGAAGGACCCGGAAGAGCGTTTTCAGACGGCGCACGACGTAAAGCTGGAATTGCAGTGGATCGCGAGCGGGAACTCGTCGGGCGCGATGGCTGCGTTGCCGGCGACGGCATCCGTGTCGCGAAAACGCGAGCGTCTGGGCTGGGCAATTGCCTTCGTCATCGCGCTGGCGCTTGGGGCCATGGCCGGGACCTTCCTCAATCGTTCGGGTCCATCGGCACAGGTCATGCGCACGGCCATGAATCCGCCGGAGAACACGAACCTTAATCTGACCGGCGATTCTGCCGGACCACCGGTGCTGTCGCCTGACGGCTCCACGGTGGCCTTTACCGCGACGAAAACGGATGGAACCACCGCCATCTGGGTGCGCCCCATGGATTCACTGGAAGCGCGCGTGGTCGTCGGCACGGAAAACGCCACCTTTCCCTTCTGGTCGCCCGACAGCCGTTCCCTGGGATTTTTTGCCGACGGGAAGTTGAAAACGGTCGATCTGAACAACAGCTCGGCGCAGGTGATTGCCGACGCATCGTTCGGTCGCGGAGGCGCCTGGGGAGCCGGCGGAGTCATCCTGTTTTCTGCCGGCACGCAAACCGGGTTGACCCGTGTCAATGTCACCGGCGGAGAGGCGGTTGCCGCCACCACGGTTGACCATGCCCATCATACCTCGCATCGCTGGCCGTTCTTTCTTCCCGACGGCAAGCATTTTCTCTATATCGCCATTGATCATGACCCTTCCAAGTCCGCGAACAATGCGCTGTACTATGCCTCCCTGGATGGACGTGAGAACCGTCCGCTGTTTCACAGTCAATCCAACGCGGTTTATGCAGGAGGGTATCTGCTGTTCGCCCACGGCGACCAGTTAATGGCCCAAGCCTTCGATCCAGCATCGGGAAAAGTGAGCGGTGAGCCGGTGAGCATCGCCCGAGGAGTAATGAACGACATCACCACCTGGCACATGGACGCCACCGCCTTCGGTAATGAGCTGTTGCTGTTTGGCAGCGGTGGCAGTGGCGATTGGAAGCTGGTATGGGTGGACCGCAACAGCAAAGAGATTGGTGTCGTGGCCGACAAGCTGACCAACTTACAAGGGGCGGTGATTTCTCCCCAAGGTGACCGCATTGCCTTGCAGATCGACACCGGTCAGAGCGACATCTGGGTACTTGATATAGCGCGCGGAGTGCGCACCCGGCTGACTTTTGGGCCTACCTTGAATGCCTTTCCCATCTGGTCGCCCGATGGCAAATGGGTCGCCTACACCTCCGACCGCAACGGTCGTGGAAACATTTTCCGCAAGTCCTCCGACGGCAGCGGGCCGGAAGACCTTCTGTTCAGCGACGACCAATTACTCACCCCCACCGACTGGACGCACGATGGCAAGTATTTGATCTATTCGAGCGGCCCGGTGGGAGGCACCGAGATCTGGGCGTTGCCGCTGGAAGGAGAGCGCAAACCGTGGCTGGTGGTGCCGCGCACGGCGAATTCGTTCAGCCACTTCGGCCACATTTCCCCCGACGGGCATTGGCTCACTTACACCTCGAATGAAACCGGAGCGTTTGAAGTGTATACGACGGCCTTCCGCGGTTCGGGCAAATGGCAGCTCTCGGCCAATGGGGGAACGCAATCGACATGGAGCAAAGACGGCAAAGAGATCTACTACATGGACCCGCGGTTTAATCTGTTTGCGGTGCCGGTGAGAGAGGTGGGCGGCGCCCTGCAATTCGGACCGCCGCAGCCGATGGTCAGCAACTGGTCATCGCCGCAGGTTTTCTACGATGTCAGCTCCGATGGAAAGAAGATCCTTCTCGATCGCGTGTCACAGCAGGTCGGTCAATCCGTAACTGTGGTAACCAACTTCACGGCAGGGTTGAAAAAGTAGGCGCGACAGAACTCCCGCGCCACCCGTTGCAACCTGGAATCTTACTTCTCGACTAATGCAAAGGCTTTGAGGGCCGCCGCTTCGTCATCTTTCACGTCGAAGACCGTGTAGAGCTTGGTGATCTGGAGCAGATCGTGAACTTTCCTGGTCAGGTGCAGTAATTTCAGTTCTCCGCCTTGCTTGCGTACGGAGGTGAAGGCGGCGACCAGTTCGCCGATCCCTGAGCTGTCGATGTAGCTGATCTCGGCCAGGTTCAGCAGGATGTTTTTCTGCCCTTTCGCCAGTAAGTCCTTTACGGTTTCGCGCAGTGTCGAACTGCCCTCGCCGAGTTTGATACGTCCACTCAGATCTACGATGGTGACACCCTCTGCCTGTCGAACGCTTGCCTTCATGCTCACGTGGAAGCCTCCGGGCGGTCCAGTCTGGCGTTTGGGAGCCGCTGCTCAAAGTGATTTTCGGTGCTGGAGCGAGTGAAAAGGTAATCACGGCCGTGCCAGGCCAGCCAAGAGAATTTCACACCCTGGCGGGCGTTTTGTCTATGACATCCGAACATCGGGGTGTGACCGGCGCGAAAACCTGCGCGGATCACAGCCAGGCAAATGAATTGACTCACCTTGGGTTCGCCCGTACCATCGTCATGCATTTCAAGGGTCTCTCGCGATGATTGGCGCGACCATCTCGCACTACCGCATCATCGAGAAGCTCGGTGGCGGCGGCATGGGCGTGGTTTACAAGGCCGAGGACACCGAACTTGGCCGCTTTGTCGCACTGAAATTCCTGCCTGACGAACTGGAGCAAGACCCGCAGGCGCTGGAACGTTTCCGCCGCGAGGCGCGCGCCGCTTCCGCTCTCAATCATCCCAACGTCTGCACCATTCACGAGATCGGGGTATACCAAGGCCGCTCGTTTATCGTGATGGAGTTTCTGGACGGGCAGACCCTCAAACACCTCATTGCCGGGCGCCCGCTGGAACTGGAGCAGCTGCTGGAAATCGGCGTTGAGGTGGCGGACGCGCTCGACGGCGCGCACGCGGAAGGAATCCTTCACCGCGACATCAAGCCCGCAAACATTTTCGTTACCAAGCGCGGGCACGCCAAGATTCTCGATTTCGGACTCGCCAAGTTGACTAACCCCAAGACGGCGGGCGTTTCTTCCGGTGCTGGGCAAACCGTCACCGTGCAACAGGAGCTGACCAGCCCAGGCAGCCCATTGGGCACGGTAGCGTATATGTCTCCCGAGCAGGCGCTGGGAAAGGAACTCGATGCCCGCACAGATTTGTTCTCGTTCGGAGCGGTCTTGTACGAGATGGCCACGGGCACGCTGCCGTTTCGCGGAGAGACCTCGGCCGCAATTTTCGGTTCCATCCTTAACAAAGCTCCGGTTGCTCCCATACGGCTAAACCCTGATCTCCCGCTCGAACTGGAGAGGATCATCAATAAAGCGCTGGAGAAGGACCGCAATGTGCGGTATCAGCACGCCTCGGATGTTGGCGGCGACCTGCGGCGTCTCAAGCGCGACTCAGATTCGGGGCAGGGTAGCTTGCTCTCGACGGTGGCCCACCCGCCGCGCGCTCTCCAAGGACGACGCGCTTTGCCTTGGAAGATGCTGGCGGCTGCCCTGTTTGTTGTCGCCCTGCTGGTGGCAGGTGGTCTGTACTGGCGCTCGCGCCGGGCGGCGGCAAAACTCAGCGAACGCGATACCGTCGTCCTCACTGATTTCGACAACAAAACCGGCGATCCCGTCTTCGATGACACGCTCAAGCAGGCACTGGCGGTACAACTCGAACAGTCGCCATTCCTGAACGTCCTTCCCGAACGGAAAGTAGCTGCAACCTTGCGCTTGATGGGAAGCCAGCCTGGCACCCGGCTCACCGAGCAGTTAGCGCGCGACTTGTGCCAGCGCACGGCCAGCCGAGCGGTGTTGGCAGGCTCGATCGCGAACCTTGGAACCCAATACGTCATCGGTGTGCAGGCCATCGATTGCAGCACCGGAGATCCGCTGGTCAAAGAACAGGCCGAAGCGGGCAGCAAGGAACAGGTCCTGACGGCATTGGGGAAGGTGGCGGGGGACTTGCGCGCCCGCCTGGGCGAGTCGCTCAATTCGGTCCAGAAGTTTGGCACCCCCGTGGATGAGGCCACTACTCCTTCTCTGGAAGCACTGAAAGCATACAGCCTGGGTCACAGGACCGCAGTAACCGAAGGAGAAAGCGCTGCCCTTCCTTTTTTTGTGCGCGCCGTAGAACTGGATCCGAAGTTTGCCATGGCTTACGGCGCGATGGCGTCCATCTACCACAACCTGCGAGAGCCTGCACTTGCACAGCAGAATGCGCAGAAGGCATACGATTTGCGCGACCGGGTAAGCGAACGGGAACGGCTCGCCATTGAAGCGCAGTACTACACCATGGCCATGGGGGAACAGGAAAGGGCGGTGGGGGTTTACCAGGTATGGAAACAGACCTACCCGCGAGATTTCGTGCCGTACGTAAACCTCGGCCTTCTGTACATCAATCTGGGCAAGTATGAGGAGTCACTGCAGGAAACCAGCGAGGCATTGCAACTGGAGCCCAACGTGGTGATCACCATCGCCAATCTGGCCTACGATTACGAGTGCCTCGACCGCCTGGAGCAAACCCAGGCGGTGATGAAGCAAGCCGAGGAACGCAAAGTCGAGAGTGCGCTGCTGGTGGGCATCCACTACCTGCTGGGGTTTCTGAAAGACGATTCTTCCGAAATGGCGCGGCTAGTTTCCTCCGCGAAAGGCAAGCCGGGCATAGAAGACTTGCTGCTCTACACTGCGTCTGATACCGAAGCGTGGCACGGCCGGCTGGCGGCGTCGCGCGAACTTACACGTCAAGCCGCAGAAGCCGCGGGAAGAAATAATGCCAAGGAGACGGCTGCAACTTATCTGGCCGCAGCGGGCATGCGCGAGGTGGAAACCGGCAATCGGGAACAAGCCCGCGGCAATACCAATGCAGCATTGAAACTTGCGGCAGATCGCAATATCACGGCGATGGCGGCGCTGGGATTGGCCCGGGTCGGCGACACCGCAAAAGCCGAAGCGCTCGCGGCCGAACTTGACCGCAGCTTCCCGCAAGACACCCTTGCGCAGCGCTACTGGCTGCCAACCATCCGGGCGGCGCTGGAACTGCAACGTGGCAATCCAAAGCAGGCGATTGAACTGCTGCAGTCAACCAGTCCCTACGAACTGGCCACGCCCATGCCGCTGAAGGTGGTGCTCTACCCGGTCTATATCCGGGGACAGGCGTACTTGATGCAACGCAATGGCAACGCGGCCGCCGGAGAGTTCCAGAAATTCATTGACCATCGCGGCCTGGTGGCGAACTTTCCCTTAGGTGTGCTCGCCCATCTCGGCCTGGCGCGCGCCTACGTTCTGCAGGGCAACTCCGACAAAGCCCGGTCCGCTTACCGGGAGTTCTTCGCGCAGTGGAAAGACGCCGATCCTGACGTCCCGATCTTGAAACAAGCCGAGGCCGAGTACGCAAAGTTGCAGTAGCGGCACGAGGCAGGATGCTCATTCTGCGCCGAAGTGTGGCGACGCCGCCCCGGGCTGGGCGTTAGTTTGTCGCCGCATCAGACTTCGATGCGGGGGCGCTGCGCTGCGCCGGAGGCTTGTTGGACGGGGTAGCGTGCGGCGCGGCGGGAGCTTCGCCCTCCTTCAATTTGCGGCAGCAGCCGCTCAGCAGGTCGCCCTGCGGCAAACTGACCACCGCTGCGAAGGGGAAGACTCCCTTGCGCTGAGGATCGGTGCACGACGCTGTCTGGATGGTGGCCGACAGCACATCTCCAGTGCTGACCGGCGCGATGTTATTTTCCCGCTGCCACATCCAGACCTTCTGAGCGGGTTCCCAGAAAAAGGCGCCTGGAAAATCCTTGTCGGGCTGATTGACGCCAAGATATCGCGCCCCCCAGGAGACGAACTGTATGCTCCAGGCGGGCTCCTCGCCGAAGCAGACCATATCGGGTGGCTGCGATGTAGGAAGTTGCGGAACCGGCTTCGAAGCAGCTTTCTTCGCGCGTTTGGGACGCGGAGCTTGCTCCGAGTCTTGCTCCGAGGTACTCGTCGAGTCCTGCGCAGCAACCGAGATCACTGCAGCTAAGACGAACAGAATCGCGATACTGCGAATAAGAATGCGTCGCACCAGAACCTCCCGAGGGCCAGTTTGTTTCTGCGGAAAGTTGATCCAGTCGCTGGTTAAGAGTTTAACTCTCCGTCGACAAATTAAACATTGATATTCTCGAAGGTCCGGCCGCAGCCGGAGTTAGTAACTATCTAAATAACATGTCACTAGGCTGAATACTACCGCCATCCTCTAGTCCTCGGAGCAAGATTCTCCCTCGGAGTAACCCATCGACCCATGCGGGTAACAGAAGGACTGACCATTGCGCTTACAACTTTTCTTCTGCTATGGAGTTTAAAGAGGTAGGTGCTTTAATTAGAGTGGCGGATCTGAGGCAGGTGGAAGAAATGCGTTATCTAAGATATTTAGCCTTGCTGGCGGTTTTGATGGTTCCGCTGGCTTATTCGCAAGCACAGGTCAGCGTTGGCGTGGGGGTGGGATTCGGGCCGGGATACTATGGCGGACCGCCGGCCTGCGCGTACGGTTACTATCCCTATGCACCTTATGCGTGCGCGCCGTACGGCTACTATGGCCCGAGCTGGTTTGCGGGTGGAGTTTTTATCGGCGCCGGGCCGTGGTATCGCGGCGGATATTGGGGCCGCGGTGGCTGGGGCTATAACCGCGGTGGCTGGGGCTATAACCGTGGGGGCTGGGGCTACGGCCGGGGCGGCTATCCACGCGCAGCCTACGGCGGACGAGGTTTTGTTGGTGGCGCAGGTGGCGGATTTCATGGTGGCGCAGGTGGCGGATTTCATGGTGGCGCACGAGGTGGTGGTTTCCACGGTGGCGGACACCGTTGATTTCCCGTCAAGTTAAGTAAGCAGGAAAAGCCCACGGCCAAGGTCGTGGGCTTTGAGTTTGTTGGACCCGCGAAGCAGTCCCTTCAATCACAGTATTGCGGTCGATCATCCTGCGGCTTCATCGGCTGACGGACCGTATCGCCTTGGGCTGCTAGCTTCTTGGCTTGCGGCGCCGCATGCGAGTCAGGCCGACGATGCAAGAACCGACCAGCATGATGGTCATGGGTTCAGGCGTCGGGCCGATGAATTGGTTGGTGCCGGTCAACGTGAAGGGCTCCGACGGAATCGAGCCCAGGGTGTTCTCATAGGCTGTGGATGGCCCGCTGTTCTCATCCCAGTAAATCGGGTTGCTAATTGAGCAGCCAGACGTGGAGCAAGCATTGCTCAGGGTTACGAAACCATTGGCTCCCGTGAAATCGGAGTTGCTGACGGCGAAGCTAGCCGAATACAGGAAATAACCGAACTGGTTCGTCGAGATGAATTGGTTGGTGGCAGCCCCCGAAGTATGGATGTTGCCCGAGAACGAGGATGAGCCGAACTGATAATCCACAGTCGTCAACAGATCGGTGTTCGAGGCATCCCAATAAACGATATTCATCCCAGCGACATTGGTCCCACCAGACAGCGCATAGGAGTCGCTAACGGCGAAACCAAAGTTGATGGTCCAAGCATCGTTGGTGCCATTGGCTGGACCGTTATCATAGAGAGTAGTTGCCATAGCCGGAGTAATCGCCAGCATCAGGCACACGATTGTGAGGAGAGAGAGAAGGGGAGTTCGCATCGCAGAAATACCTCCTTGCTCCGTCCGAAACAGCTACCATTCTCATCCCACATTCCTCCGTTTGCAACATAAAATTCTTGCGAAAGTGCAAAGGTTCCCGTTTCAGCAATCAGCCGCAGGAAACCAAGCATGGAGAGCTGTACGGGTCTCCATCGAACTGCCCGGGCATAGGCGAGACAGCCTGCTGATTCCGAAGTCATCCCAGGTTCAGCGGAACGAGATTGCCGGCGCTTTCTGCTTTTTGCTATGGTCACTAAACCAGGCGGCACATGTCACTGACAACCCGTCCCCGAGGGTGTGAAATTCTGGTGGGTATCCGCGGGGAGGATTTCCCGGGCCTTTTTGTCTTGGCCAACAGAGGGCCCAGATACGAGGAGTTAAATTGGCGACCCTTAGGGCTACCGCGGAACGGTCCACCGTGCCGCCAGCCGGCCATGAGCAACTTCAGCGTGCGCGCCTCTCTATCACCCTTGCCTCAATTACTGCCACCGCTCCCTTACTGGTGTTCAACCTGGCCTTAGTGGAACGGAAATGGAAAGTCCTGTTGAACCGCGGACCTTTCCTGCTTGAACAGCCGCTGCAGTGGTGGGGAAAAATCCTGTTCGTGGGTTTCGTCGCAGCCGCCATCCTGTTGCTCGTAGTCACCGCCTCAACCGCATTGTGGTGGGCCATCAGACACCTGCTGGGTCTCCAGGAACGCTGGATGGCGAAGTTGGCGGTCCTGCCTGTGGCGCTGGCTTACTTTGCCGCCGTCACCGCCCAGTATGAAGTGGTCCAGTATTTTCGCGACGGGTTGAACCTGGCTTTGATACGTGGCCTGGGCGGGGGGAACTGGATGACCGCTCTGGGGTATGTGCAAGACGAATTCGCCGGCTTGCTGCCCGCGATCGCAGCCGCATTAGTGGTGATGGTCGCGGGAGGATGGCTGGTAAGCAAATACAGCGGGCGACTGGAGACCTGGCTGACTGGCCGCTGGCCAGTGCAGATGCTGGCTTCGCCACGGGGACTGCTGACCGCCAACGCACTGATGATCGTCGCTCCCTGGCTGCTGTCGATGGCCTCGTTTCCCTTGCACGAGAATCTTGAGTTCGCAATCGCGTTTCACCTCTATTCCTTGCCGGCCACAGTTCTGACCGATTTCGATGCGTCCCGGCATCCCTATGCCCGCAATATCCTGGGCGATGGAGTGGGTGCGGACGGCACGGCGGGCGATCAGCCTAAGTTGGTGTGGAGGCGGCAAGGCGCACCCTGGGACGCCAGCCAGTTGGAGCGAAAGAATGTCGTGCTGCTGGTGCTGGAGTCGGCCCGCTACGATCTGCTGGACGCACAGGTCGACGGGACGCCGGTTATGCCCGTGCTGAGCGGTCTGCCCGGCGAGAGGCTGCTGATGTTCTCACATGCGGGATACACCGTCCCTTCGCTGTGCGCGATATTCAACGGAACAGTCGATGAGCGGGAAGCAGGCATCTCGCTTGTCGACCGATTTCGCGAAATGGGCTATCAGACGGCGGTGTTCTCCGGACAGTACGAGGGCTTCGGCGACACCAGTGCGCGTACGCACATGAATCGGGCAGACGTATATGTGGACGCCAGCTCTTTTCCCAGAGAGCAGCGCATGTACCCAAACACCGCAGCCTCGGCGCTGAGCGTACCAACGCCGCTGGTAACAGAACGTTTTCGACAGTGGTTTCGGAGCATCGATCACCAGCGCCCTTTCTTCGTCTATCTCAACTGGCAAGAGATGCACTTCCCGTATCACTATTGGGGTGCGCCCACCCCGATTGCAAATCCGCCGATCTCTCGCGGCCAGATCGTGGCCGGGAAACGCGATTGGCTGAAGAGGACGTATTGGAATGCCGCGCGCAATCTGGATTCTGTGCTGGCCGGCCTGCTGGCCGAACTGGATCAGGCTGGCGCCCGGTCGCAAACTGTGATCCTGGTGGTTGGCGACCATGGAGAGGAGCTGTTCGAACACGGCTACCTCGGGCACGGCACCAGCATCAGTTTTGAACAAAACGCTACCCTCGGCAAACTCATTAATTCCAACTGGAAGCCGCCACCCAGGGCGTTTGGGTTGAGCAGCGTGAGCGGATTGATTCACAACGCGCTGGTTCGCAGGCCGGAAGATGCCTTGCCGGTCGACGACGACTTCTTCTGCTACATAGGCAGTGCCACCAGGCCCAGCCAACTCGGAGCGGTGACCTCCAGTGGCATCATAAAATTCGATTTCAGGAAAAAGCTGTGGGCCAGGCAGGCCGCGCCAGGGGGGGAATTTGTAACCAATCCCAGCTTCCCTCCGCTGATATATCTTTGGGAATCCTACCTGCAGCAAGTACCTGCACCGGACGGGCGAAGATGAAAAGCTCTGCGCAGCCAAAGCGGAAAGGATCGGACCCAAGTTGAGCAATCCAACCGCAGCACGGCTGGCCACGGAAACCGGCATCGGCGGCCGCCAGCGACAAGGATTCCCCCTTGGGTGGGCTGCCCACGCAGTTTGGATTCTGCTCGCGATCCTGGTCTTTGCTCCGACGATTTATTGGCTTTGGCAGCGCTGGACGATGAGCGTCTGGCACAACATTCACGGGATGTTCATCCCCTTGGTCGTCGCCTATTTCATCCGCGAAGAACTGCGCTCAGATCAAGTCGTAGATGCAGAGCAATCCGCGTGGGGCTTTCTGTTCCTCATTACCGGGCTGGGGATGATCGTGTTGGACAGCGCGATTCGAACGCAGTTGCTCTCGGCATTCGGCATGGTGGTTTGCCTGCCGGGTCTTTCGCTGCTGCTTCTCGGCAGCCGCCGTACTCGGGCGTTGGCATTTGTCTGGGTATTGGCCTTTTTCATGCTGCCTATCCCAGCCGCATTCATCGAGAGACTTGAACTGTTGATGAGGAGAATCACGGCCGTGGGGGCCGAGCCGCTCATAGCGCTCCTGGGCGTACCGGTCGCCCGTGAAGGCACCACCTTGTTTCTGCCCGTAGGCAGTCTGTCTATCACGGAGGCGTGCAGCGGTTTTTCCCCACTCTACGCCTCCATTACGCTGGCATTGGTCCTGGCCTACCTGAACCCCTCATGGCCGCGGCGCATCGTAGTGCTTGGGGCGGCTTTCCCCGTTACGATGGCTTGCAACATTTTGCGCGCCGCGTTCCTTGCAGTAATGGTGCAGCGCTGGGGACCGGGCACCATGCATACTGTCCTGCATCCGGCGTCAGGAATACTCGCGGCCGCCGCTGGCATGGCCTTGCTGGTACTTCTGGGAAGGGTGGAAATGCGGGGAGCTGCCGCATGACTCGGTTGTCCCTCCGATACCTTTATCCCTTGTCAGCCTGCTTGCTGCTGGCGCTAATCCCGGTGGTGGTGCACTCCTACCTACACGCCGAGGTCGACGACTGCAAGGCCTCGTGGGCTTTCGTGCCGGAATCCGCGCAGGGATCCGATTCCGGCGGAAGGCGCGATGCCTGGATGCGCGAGCGATTCCAGAGCTTTCAAGCCCAGGAAGGCAGCTTCCTCAGAAATGGCCTGCGCTTTGACTTCAGCATAATCCGATCCTATGACGCCAAGCGGCTTTATCATCGCCCCGAGACCTCCCTGGTGGAGCACGCCATTGTCGAGAGACGGGAGATCGAGTGGGTGCCGGCAGCTTCCGGCACACTGCCCATTCATCGCGCTTACTACGGCGACACCGACCCGGCGATTTCGGTCGCTTATCTGCTGGTGTATCACTCCTCCCCCGTGGCCAGCCCCTATTGGCCGCAGCTACGAGCCGCGCCCATCGAACTGTTTAGTGGCCGGCGTCCGATGACTCTTTTCTTGATTCAGGCGCGCGGATCGGCCGGCAGCCTGCAAGACGTGGAGAAGGTGGAGCGGGACTGGCTGCTCTCCTCCTGGGAGAAATACCGTTCCGCCTGCACATGCTGAAACGCTCAGTCACGTTGACCTGACGCCGGCGAAACCATGACGCCATCGGCTGAGGTTGCGCGTCCATTACAATCGAATTCTCCGCGCAGGAGAGATGCTCGCGAAAGGACCGCCGATGACCAGCAAGGCCGACCGTCGTGCCGACGCCACGCGCTGCGTGCACTCCGGTGAAGATCGTCACGGGCAAGCTGCGCCCTTGACCACGTCGATCGCGCAGACCTCGGTGTTCGTCATCCCCGGCTTCAAGGCGCTGCGCCGCTATGCCGAGGGCGATCGCGACTTGTATCTCTATTCGCGTTACGGCAATCCGACGGTCGCGGCGGCCGAAGAAAAGATTGCCGCCCTCGAAGGCGCGGAGGCCGCGGTGGCGACCTCCAGCGGGATGGCGGCCGAGCTGGTTGCGGCGCTGATCACCTGCCAGGCCGACGACGAGATCGTCGCCATGCTCGACATCTATGGCGGAACGCTGAAATTGTTCGAGCAGGTGCTGCCGCGCTGTGGCATCAAGACCCGCTTCATCCCGCATCACGACCTCGCGAACGCCGGCCGCTACTTCACCCGCAAGACACGCATGCTGTTTCTGGAGACGCCCACCAATCCGACGGTGCGCTGTGTCGATCTGGCGGCGCTGGCGAAAGTGGGCCGCAAACACAAGGCGTGTGTGGTGGCCGACAACACCTTCGCCACGCCGGTGCTGCAAAAGCCGCTGGAGCTGGGCGCCGACATCGTCATTCATTCGGCGACCAAGTATCTGGGCGGGCACAGCGATCTCACCGCCGGAGTGCTGGCCGGCTCGAAGCAATGGATGGAGGCGGCGCGCCAGATGATGATCCTCACGGGCGGATGCCTCGACCCGGGCTGCGCCTACCTGCTGCTGCGCGGACTGAAGACGCTGCACGTGCGTGTGGAGCGTGCCTGCCGTAATGCCGCGCAAATTGCCGAGGCGCTTGAAGCCCATCCCAAAGTTGCGCACGTGTACTATCCCGGCCTGAAAAGCCACCCGGGGCATGAGTTGGCGCGGCGGCAGATGAAAGACTTCGGAATGATGGTGTCGTTCGACATTCGCGGAGGCGAGCGCGCAGCCGAGCGCTTCATTGACCGCTTGCAGCTTTGGTACCTGGCGGCCAGCCTGGGCGGGGTGGAGTCCACGGTGTCGTATCCGCTGCTGTCGTCGCACCTTGGACTGGGCGCCAAGCGGCTTGACTTGCTGGGGGTGTCGCCGTCGACCATCCGGCTCTCGGTGGGAATCGAGGACGCCGGCGACTTGATTTCGGATTTGGCTCAGGCGCTGGCCCGAGCCTGAGCCGTACCGCCTCTGCCGCGGTGTTGCCTTCGTACTCCTACGCTCGACAATCCCTCATTTTGGCGAGCGCTGGCAAGGGCCACCTCTTAGGGGTTACACAATAGATTTATCTTTTTTAGTTGACATTTATGTTAGACATGATAAATTTATGTCAACTAAGAGGCCAATATGAGAGATCAATTCAAGCGATACCGGATTACCATCCTGCTCTGCAGCCAGCGGCTGGACAAATTGGTGGCGAAGCGCGAAAAACTCAATGCGGAGATCGAACGCATCTCGGAGCTGCTCACGGCGAACGCAAATTTTCTCCCCGCCGAGGAAAAAGCGGAGCAGCTTCGGGAGTTGGAACAGTTGGTGGCCGATCCGCCTGGCTTCACCGATTCGGTGCGCCAGGTCCTGCGGGCAAATCGCTGGGCCGAAGCGACGCCAATCGCCGTCAGGGACATGCTGGCAAAGGCTGGATTCAATCTGAATGCCTACAATAATCCGCTGGCGTCAATCCACACCATCTTGAAGCGACTGGCGGAGCGTGGCGAGGTGACGACCAGCGTGAAGGACGGACAGGTCTGCTATCGCTGGAAACCGGACGCCAGCCGGGGAGCCTGACGACATCCCGTCACACGCAGGTGTACTTTCCTCTTGAGAAGCGTTTGAAGAGAGGCGTGACGCCGTGTCTCAGATGATAGAAGCCACCTTCGCAATAGTTTGACAACACAGTTCGAATATGACTGTCTGCGTAATCGGTCCCAAAATGCTTGCGAACATCGGCTACGTCAAAAGGTGACAGCAAAAGACCACGCTTGCAAAGATCAACGATCTTCTCAGTGAGTGCAGGCTCTTCCTTCTCCATGTTGGCCTTGGGGGACTTTTAACACCATGTACCTGAAGGCAGTCTTAATTTCTTGTCAACATTGCGGCAATCGCGGCGACGCCTTCCGTTGACCCTTAATTTCAGCACGTAGTAACATCACATTCATTCGCCGGCGGCGGGTGTGGATGAGGGCTGCTTCCTAGTGATGAAAGTTTTTCGCGGCATGATTTCGGTGGCCCTGCTGGCAGGCCTGCTGTGCGGCATGGGATGCGAGACCGATGACCCCAAGCCGGCGGCGGCTGCAATCCCCGCTCAAGCCAAGGCCCCCGAAATCACTGCCGCTCCTGTTGCAGCCCAAACCGCGCAGCCGAAGCCCAAAGTTCAGCCGCAGGCCAATCCCAATCCGAAGCCCGATCCAGCCGAGGCCTTGATTGCGCAGGCGGAAAAGCAATACGCAGCCGGCGAGGCCAACTATCGGGCCGATCATCTCGACGCCGCCAAGCAGAACTTTGATCAGGCGTTCAACACCCTGCTGTCGAGCGATCTCGACCTGCATGCCGACGAACGGCTGGAGCGCGAGTTCGACAAGATCGTCGAGGCGGTCCACGAACTAGAAATGGCGGCGCTGAAGCAGGGCGACGGCTTCACCGAACCGCGCTCCGAACCCGCCCCCATCGACGAGGCCAACGACATCACCTTCCCGGTCGATCCCAATATCAGGGCCACCGCCGAAGCCGAGATCAAGACCACCAAGTCTGACTTGCCGCTGGTGCTCAACGATCAGGTGGCGATGTTTATCAACTACTACTCCAGCCCAAGGGGGCGCGCCACGCTGGAGCGCGCGTGGGCCCGCTCAGGCCGCTACCGCGAGATGGTCTCGCGGATCTTCAAGGAGGAAGGCGTTCCTCAGGACCTGATTTATCTGGCGCAAGCCGAGTCTGGATTTCAGCCGCTGGCTCTCTCGCGGGCGGGAGCGCGCGGAATGTGGCAGTTCATGGCCGCGACAGGCCAGGTCTACAGCCTGCAGCGAAGCTGGTGGGTCGATGACCGCCAGGACCCGGAGAAGGCCACTCGCGCCGCGGCCCGCTGCTTGAAGGACCTTTATCACCAGTTTGGCGACTGGTACCTGGCCATGGCGGCCTACAACTCCGGCGCCAGCACCGTGCAGCACGCGGTGGAACGCACCGGCTATGCCGACTTCTGGGAGTTGTACCAGCGCGGCGTGCTGCCCAAGGAAACGCGGAACTACGTGCCCATCATTCTGGCCGAGACCATCATGGCCAAGAACCCGGAGCAGTATGGGCTGCAGCGTGTCGCGCCTGACCCTGCGCCGCAGATCGACCAGGTGACCATTGACTATCCCGTGGACTTGCGCCTGGTGGCCGAGTGCGTGGACACCTCGGTCGCCAACCTCCAGGAGTTGAACCCCAGCCTGCTACGCATGACCACCCCCAAGGACCAGAGCTTCACTCTCAATCTGCCGGGCGGCTCGCGCGGGAAATATGACAGTGCCATGATGGCGGTGCCGCCTGACATGCGCACCTGGTGGCGCTATCACCATGTCGAATATGGGGATACCCTGGCCTCCATCGCTCGCAAATATCACACCTCGTCGGCCTCGATTGCCCAGGCCAACAGTCTGGGTGGCGAAGAGGTCAAGGTCGGCTCGAAACTCATCATTCCGGTAACTCCCGGCCGCTCGAACACCGAGACCGCCGCCTATTCGCACCGCGCCTCGCACTACAAAGTGCGCAAGGGCGACACCCTGGAATCCATTGCCGACGATTTCGAGGTCCCGGTCGATAAGTTGCGGAAATGGAACCACCTACGGAGAACGGAGGTGGCTGTGGGACGGACGCTGCTCATCTACAAGCCGGTAGCTGGCGGCGGTACAGAGCAGGCGTCGTCCTCCGATAGTGGTGGCGCTGCGGTCAAAACCGCCACGACGGGAAAGTCGGCGTCAACGTCGTCCACGGCGTCGAGTTCGGCTGCCGCCAAGTACCACAAAGTTCAGAAGGGCGAGACCCTGAGCAGCATCGCCGAATCCAACCACACCTCGGTGGCTGCTTTGAAACGCGACAACCCAAAGCTGGCAGCCACGCTTCGCGCCGGCGAGGTTTTGGTCATTCGCAAGTAGCGCCCGCGGTGTCGCGGCTGTGCCATTCGTCATGAATTTCTCATTGCTCTCTTCCCTTCCCGCGGATGTTCTGTTACAACAAGCCCGTTGCGAGTTTTCGAGCGGCGCGATCATGAGCGGACCGATTGTCGGGACATGCTATAATCGCGCGCTTATTGCGGCAGTTATTTTGGTTGGCCTAAATCTGAATTCAGCCTTACGAGCTGCCTCCGTTTAGTTCTGCGGAGTCGAGCAAAATCAGGAGGACACATGACGTTTTTCGATGAGACGCTCTACGGTCGAGACGACGAAATGGATGATTACGGAGACGGTTCTTTCGGCGATTCCCTCGAAGACGAGGAATACGAAGAGGAAGAGGAAGAAGAAGAGGAACCGGAATCGGTTTCGGTGGTCGTAGAAGAAGTGGACGTGGACGAAGGGGAGCCGGAAGTTACCACGGAATCGCGTGCGCCGGCTAAGAGTCCGTCGCGGAAGGCCGCTCCCAAGAAAGCCGCACCCAAGAAGGCCGCAAAAAAAGCGCCTCAGAAGGCGGCGAAGAAAGCCGCCAAGAAGCCGGCGAAGAAGGCGGCCAAAAAATCTGCCAAGAAAAAAGCCGTTAAGAAGGCAGCCAAGAAATCGGCAAAGAAGAAGTCAGCCAAGAAATCGGCCAAGAAGAAATCCGGCGGTGCTAAGAAGAAGGCCGCTAAGAAGGGCCTCCGCCGTCGGTGATGAGGTGAGGTCTGCAATAGCCAGGGCCGCGGCGCGCCGCGGCCTTTTTGCTGCTCCAAATACGGTAGGCAGAGTTTTTCTAGCAGCCCGTTGAAAGACGTTCAATAATCGCGCGCAAGATTTTGCTTGTGGTCGAAGCCCACCGCACATCATCCGGCGACGCAGCGCACACTGCCGTGGTCAACATCGCACATTGCAGCGTGACCCGGGTCCCTGCATTTTGCGCGCACTGCAACTACGATAAGGACGCTGTACTTGGACTGTCGCGCCGCTTTCGTTGTCAAGCGAGCCAGACCCCCTGTTCCGCGCAACTCCGAAACGGCGCGACGTTTTGCTGCTCTCACGCCGTCCCGTGCCGGCGCCGCCTGGAGGAGACGGTGAAAGTGCGACTGCATCGAGCGCCAGCCATGGTGCGTCGCGCTCTGTTCTGCGTGTCAGGACAATGTGCACGCGATCTATTCACCTCTTCCCGCTACGCGGTGCGACCGCGTCGTAACGGCGGTGCTGACGCGGATATCAGCTATTGAAGCTCGCTGATTAGGTCGATTCTTTACAGTCCTGACTACTTCCCGGTCAAAGGTTTCGGTTTTAATCCTCTGCCCTTGACCTGCCGTACAATGCATCACACTGCACCTTTCCCGGCGTGCTCTCTTTGAACAACCGTTTGGCACAAGCCGTTTGCCAAATGTCTGCGAGATCAGAGTGGCGGGCGTTTTGGGCGGCTTACATCACGAATACTTGGGACTTGCATCGTAGTCATTGAGGAAAATAGATGGATGCTTCAAATATGAACGCAGGGGCGCCGGTAGACAAGGGTTCCACCCCGGATTCAACATCCAAGGCAGCACATCTCCCGGGGGAAGAGAGAATACAGAAGCTGCTCGATAAGGCCCTATATGCGGGCGGATCGCCAGATGCACAACAGATTAGAAACTTCCTGAATGGGACTTGGCTGGGCGAACCATTACATGTCGTGGTCAAAGACCTGCCTGTAGGGGCTTGGACCGTAGCAGTCCTTTTTGACGCCTTGGACCTGACACTTGATCGCCGCGAATTCGAGTTGGCCGCCGACACGTCAATAGCGATAGGGTTGGTCGGTGCTGCCGGCGCGGCCGTAACCGGCATGACGGATTGGTCCGATGTTGATCCCCCAGCGCGCCGCCTCGGGCTGATTCACGGGCTGCTGAACCTGGGCGGTACAGCCTTGTTTGCAACCTCGCTTCTCTTGAGAAGAAAGCAGGCGCGTCGCAGTGGGCGAATCGTTGCTGGTCTGGGCTACGCGGTTATCGCGTTCGCTGCTCATCTCGGCGGCAAGATGGTGTACGAACACAGAGTAGGCGTGGACCGCACGGATGGCCAGGTATTCCCCGACAAGTTTGTGGCCGTTTTGCCAGAGTCGGAGCTTGCAGACGAAAAACCAACTCGAGTAATGCATCAGGGTGTGCCGATTCTCCTCGTCCGTCGCGGGAATCGTCTCTTTGCCATGGCTGAAACCTGCTCTCATTTCAGCGGCCCGCTCTCCGAGGGTAAACTCGAGGGAAACAGCATCGTGTGCCCCTACCACTTCTCTCGCTTTGATTTGGAGGATGGCCATGTGCTAGACGGGCCTGCTGTTCACCCGCAGCCGTGCCTTGACGTCCGGATACAGAACGGACAGATAGAAGTGCGTCAATCGAGGTAATCGACGAGATGCCCTCGGACCCTTCGCGCACCGAACGGAGCCACAGACTCGAATGGTTCAAACCTGACTCCCCAACATTCGGTCCAGGTTGAATGCGGCGCTGATCAATGCTAAGTGTGTGAAGGCCTGCGGGAAATTACCGAGGGCCTCGCCTTGGGGCCCGGTCTGTTCTGAATATAGCCCGAGGTGATTGGCATAGCCCAACACACGTTCAAACAGCAACCTGGCTTGATCAAGCTTTTCTGGAAATGCCATACCTGCGCGCGTCAGCGCCTCTACCAGCCAAAAGGAGCACATGTTGAAAGTACCCTCCTGGCCTGGCAGTCCGTCAATGCGGGGTTGCGGCGGATAACGATATACAAGGCTGTCGCTGACCAGACCTCCATGTCGCGGATTCCTGAGGATGGCATTTATGGTGCCGAGCATCCGCGGATCGGTCGGAGCCATGAAGAAGACCAGCGGCATGATAAGGAGCGACGCGTCGAGGTCTTCGCTGCCGTAAAACTGCGTAAATGCGTTGCGTTTGGCATTCCAGCCCCGGGTCATCACTTCTTCGTAGATGCGGTCCCGTTCGCGCAGCCACTTGGCGCGGTCAGCTGGAAGCGCACGCTTGTCGGCCAACCGGATGCCGCGATCCAGAGCAACCCAGTTCATGACTTTTGAGTAGACGAAATGCTCCTGGCGATTGCGCATCTCCCAAATGCCGGCATCAGGACGTTGCCAGTTCTCGCAAATCCACTCGAGACGATCGCGGACCTTCACCCAAACGTCGTACGAGGTGGGACTCACGTACTTGTTGGACAGATAAAACGCATCCATGAGTTCGCCATAGATGTCTCCTTGGAACTGCGAAACCGCCTCGTTGCCGATGCGCACGGGGCCGGAGCCTCGATAGCCTTCCCAGTGATCCAACGTCTGCTCGGGAAGCTGGTTGTCGCCCTCGATCGTGAAGACGACTGCGCCTGGCTGCTTCGGATGGGCGTGCTTGGACGCGTAATCTTCCATCCAGCCCATAAAAGCAGCCGCCTCGGCCCTGAATCCGAGGCGGAGAAACGCGTAAACCGTAAAGGCGGCATCGCGGATCCAGGTATACCGGTAATCCCAGTTGCGAGCGCCACCGATAACTTCAGGCAAACTCGTGGTGGGGGCCGCAACAATCGCTCCGGTAGGCTCAAAAGTTAGAAGTTTTAACGCCAACGCCGATCTGTGGACTTGGTCCCGCCAACGTCCGTGGTAGGTGCAGGCGGAGAGCCAGTCCTGCCAGAATTTCACAGTGCCCCGCAGCACTTTCTCAGCGTCATCCTCGGACGGCGGACAGGGCACTCCGCCCGGGTCGCAATCGTCCCTGAGAATGAAGACCTGGGATTTTCCTTCCGATAGCATGAACTCAGCAGTCACCCCGCCGCGCCCGTCATTCCTGAGTGGCACTGCGGTTGAAAGACTCAAGGTCAAATCACCCGACTTGAATGTCGCTCCGTTCCTCTCTATCACGGTGTCGTGTGTCTGTCGTCCATAATCGAAAGCCGGGCGACAAGTCATCGAAATGCGCACTGCTCCCCTGACGCAGCGAATGCGACGGTATATGTGACGATACCCAGGTGAGTCGAAAGGTAACCCCACCGGCATAAAATCTTCTAGTTCGGCAATTCCGTCGGCCAGCAGGAAGCGCGTCACCAAGACATTCGTAGAAGGCCAATAAAATTGCTTGTGCCGCACGCCATCAGCATCGGCGAAAATTTGGAACCGGCCTCCTTTTTCATCGTCCAGGATCGCTCCGAAAATGCTGGACGAGTCAAAGTGTGGATAGCAGTACCAGTCGATCGAACCGTTCATCCCTACCAGGGCAACCGTGCGCATGTTGCCGATGATCCCGTAGTTTTCGATGGGCTGATACGACATCGTTCTGTTCCTCCCCTGTGCTCCGAATTGACTTTCGGCATACCGTCGAAGAACCGAAGCTGTGGCACTAATGAAGTATTGACCGGCTCTGCGCGAGCAAACCCATGATCGCGAGAATCACGGTTTCGTCGCCATTCGCGGTGTTCAGCATCGCATGGTAGAGCGAGCGATTAGGCCAGTTGACATGAAAATATTTCTTGATAAAAGAGGCGCGTTCACGGTCGACAGTATCCACTAACGCCCCAGCATCGGTTTCCGTCTTACCCTCTGATACCAGGCGACGAATCTTTTCCTGCCGGGAGGCGTACAAAAAGAACCGCAGTGTGTCCTTGCGGGCCCGGAGATAGTGTTGAGAACCCCGGCCGACAATTACGCAGTTCCCGGCGTCTGCAGCTTGCTCCACCACCCGCTCAGACAACTGGACGATGTTGTCGGCATCTAGCATCTCCACCGAAGACGCGTCCGGACTGCCTTCCCAACTTCCCAGTGCGAAGGACTTGAACAGCCGGTAGTACAACGGGTCTCGACGCTCCTCACGTTTTTTTACATCGGATTGGTCGCACTTGGCGAGGCGGGCGATTTCCTGGGTGAGCAGTTCATCCCACAATTTCCAGCCCAGCCGTGCGGCGAGCTCGCGGGCAATCCCCGCCGCACCACAGCCGTATTCGCGCTCGATGGTAATGATTCGGACCATGCCTTCTAAGCGTTTGGATGCAAAAAAGCGTCCCGGGTGCCCTAAATAGCATCGTTCGCGAGCAAGCCAGGGAAACAGCCAAGTCGCGACACACCT
Source organism: uncultured Acidobacteriaceae bacterium (assembly GCA_963728805.1). Lineage (GTDB taxonomy): Bacteria > Acidobacteriota > Terriglobia > Terriglobales > Acidobacteriaceae > Bog-257. Next base: position 158,043 of record CAVSLE010000013.1, on the reverse strand, counting down.
CGCTAACAGTTCGGCAGAAACGGCATCGCGTAAAATCGTCGCCATGCCCACAGAGCAGGAAGCTACCTCGCTCGCTGTACTGAAACGCGTCCCCATTTTCTCCAACTTATCCGAGAAGGAATTTGCGTTCCTGACGTTGCACCTGGTGCAGCGCGAATACGCTTCCGGCGAACTCATTTTCGGCGAAGGCGACCCTTGCGCCGGGCTGTATGTTGTTCAGTCGGGAACCGTGCGCATCTTCAAGGGTTCGGCCGGAGGACGGGAACAGGTCCTTTCGATTGACGGTCCGGGAAGCTCGATTGCCGAACTGCCTGTCTTCGACGGAGGAAATTACCCTGCTTCCGCCCAGGCGATCAGTAACAGCACGCTTCTGTTCTTCAGCCGAAAAGACTTCCAGGCCCTCTGTGTGCAGCATCCCGAGGTTGCGCTCAAAGTTCTACGAGTGGTTGGCGGACGCCTGCGCACACTGGTTGGCATAATCGAAGAGCTATCGTTCACTACGGTCCGGCACCGCCTCATCGCGCTGTTGGTTCGCTTGGGCAAGGCGGAAGGCACGCGGTACGGAGATGCAATCACTCTAACCTTGCCAGCAAACAACAGCGAACTGGCGGCGCAGATCGGTACCGTACGCGAACTGGTGTCGCGCAACCTCAGCCGACTACAGGCCGAAGGGCTGATCCAGATTGACAATCGAACGCTGGAGATTCGGTCGCTGAAGCGCCTCCAAGCGGAACTCGAGGCTTCCGGCGGCTGAATCGGCTCGCACTTCCTGCCAGCTCACAATTGTTGCTCCCTGTGACCGAAGTCATAGCTGCTGGGTGGCGTGGCTATTACTCTGCATTTGAGGATGGTAACGGCGCATTGATCCGCTACCCGCAGGAGGAGACAAAATGACAATTGCAACCACTAAAACCGTAGGCGAAATTGCCGCCGAGATGCCCAACGCAACGCGCGAATTCGAAAAGCTTGGAATCGACTATTGCTGTGGCGGAAGCCGCACCCTGGGCGAGGCGTGCGCCGAGGCCAAAATCTCAGTTGACGAAGCTCTTGCTCGCCTGGAGAAAAGCCTGGCATCCACCGAACCCGGCGATGACAAGGATTGGCAGAACCAGCTACTGGCGGATCTGGTTGACCATATCAAGGCCACTCATCACGTGTTTGTGCGCGAGGAAACCTCGCGCATCCAAGCGCTTGCTGCCAAGGTTGTTGGCGTGCACGGCAAGAATCATCCCGAACTGCTTCAAGTACAGGAAGTTTTTTCAGCACTGGCTGCCGAACTGGCGGTTCACCTGATGAAGGAAGAGCAGGTCCTGTTTCCCTACATAGTGCGCATGGAAGAAAGCACACTGGCTGGAGAACCGATGCCCCCGGCGACCTTTGGCACGGTAGTGAACCCGGTGCGCATGATGATGCAGGAACACGACGGCGCAGGAGATGCCCTTCGTTCACTGCGCACTATCACCAACGATTACAGGGTCCCCGAAGATGCGTGCATAAGTTATCGCACGCTGTATCAGGCACTGCAAGGCTTTGAGGCCGACTTGCACCAGCACATTCATCTGGAGAACAACATCCTCTTTCCGCGCGCCGTCGCCTTGGAAGCCAAGCGATAACCGGCAGCCGTTAGAAGGAGGTAACAGTGCGAGCGGGGCAGCACCACCAGTTCGGATCAAGAGTCTTGGCCTTGAATGAGATCGAGAAAGCCAGCAGCTCCGCGTTGCCTTTTCTCGTCGACGTTAAAAACAGTTCGAAGCCCGAACGCAAGAAGCTCATCCGGCGTGATGATCATGAATACTCGCAGCCGCTGCGCCTCGGCGTCCAGCTCCTGTTGGTCGCGCTGAATTTGTGGATCGGCGTGCAATTCTATCTTTGGGTGCGTTGGGCCGAAAGCGGTGGCCGCGCCCTGGAGGTCTCGCGGCCCGCTGGTGTCGAAGGGTGGCTGCCCATCGAAGGGCTGATGCAGCTGAAGTACTTCCTGGTCACCGGGCGGATACCACGGATACATTCTGCCGGGTTCTTTCTGTTTATCTCGTTCCTGGTGATGTCGTTCGTCTTCCGCAAAGCGTTTTGCAGTTGGTTGTGTCCGGTGGGGACGGTCTCAGAATTCTTGTGGAAACTTGGTCGCGTCACGTTCGGGCGGAATTTCCATCTGCCGCGTTGGGCCGACATCGCGCTGCGCTCGCTGAAGTACCTGCTGCTGAGTTTCTTTGTCTACGCGGTAGCAAGCATGTCGGCGGCGGCGATAGGCGAGTTCCTTCGCAGCCCGTATGCGCTCATTGTCGACGTGCGGATGTTGAACTTCTTCCGTTACCTCGGCGAGACGACAGCAGTCGTCGTCCTCGGGATAGTGATTGCGTCCATCTTCGTGCAGAACTTCTGGTGCCGCTACCTGTGCCCTTACGGAGCCTTCCTGGGACTGGTCTCGCTGCTCAGCCCAGCGCGCATCAGGCGCAACCTGGAGACATGCATCGACTGTGCCAAGTGTGCCAAGGCCTGTCCATCGGCGCTGCCGGTCGACAAACTGGTACAGATTCGCTCGGCCGAATGTACGGGATGCCTGGAGTGCGTCGCGGTCTGCCCCGCGAAAGATACGCTGCTGATAAGCGTTCCTGCGGGTTTGCGGAAGCGTTACGCAATTCCGACCTGGAGCATGGCCGCAGGCATTGCGATCATCTTTCTCGGCTTGGTCAGCTATGCCAAGGTCACGGGTCATTGGAATACCAACCTGCCCAAGCAGGTCTATCTGCAACTGGTGCCGAATGCCAATGACCAGCAGCATCCCATGCCAGGCGCGCAGTAGCGGGACGCCCGAGATTCGCCAATATGCAGGGTGCACAACTGGCCCACAGGCTACCCCACGCCCCGTTTTCTCCATCCAGATGGGAACATCAAACGTAAAGGTAGAATCCGTTCCCGCCGGCGTTCGGCATCGAGAGTATGCGCCCGCGCCTTAAGCAGGTCTTCCAGCGAAACCATTCCCACCAGCTTGCGCGAGCCGTCCCGTTCCACCACCGGAAAGCGTGTCAGCCCGGTTTCTGCCATGCGATAGACCACAACGCGCAATGGCTCATCGGGATAGGCGAGCTTTGGGTCGCGCCTGATCAACTCCGCCAACCCGTGGTCGTTGCCCTGTTGAATCAAGTGCTGAAGCTCATGCCGCGGGACCACGCCAATCAGCTTCCGGTCGGTATCGACCACGGGATAGAGTTGCTGCCTCCGCAGGCTTGGTCCATCATGCAGCGATTTAGCCAGATCAGCGACCGTAGTGGTGGCGGGAATCGCCGCGATGTTTGAGCGCATGACCTCCCGCACAAACAAGATCTCCAGCGGATCCACCGAGTATTCGCGGCTCAGGTGGTAGCCCCGCCGCGCCACCTTTTCCGTCAGGATGGAACGCTTCAAGGTCAGAACCGTGAAGCCATGTGCGACCACCGACGCCAGCAGCAAGGGAAGAATGGCGTTGATGTCGTGTGTCAGCTCAACCGCGAATATCACTCCGGTGAGAGGTGAGCGCATGGTCCCTCCCAGGATCGCACCCATCGCGATCAACGGCCAGAAGCCCATTCCTTCATTGGGCAGGAATGCACTCAGCAGACCGCCCAGTGCGCCGCCCATCATCAGCAACGGCGCCAGAACGCCGCCCGACGTTCCTGAACCCAGAGACACCGCCCAGATGACGGACTTCACCAGCAGGATGCCGGCGATGGTTCTCAGCACAACATTTCCCTGTAGTAATGATCCAATGGTGTCGTAACCGACGCCCAAGGCCTGCGGGAAGATCAATCCACCAACGCCGACGACGAAACCACCGATGATGGGCCACCACATCCAATGAATCGGCAGCTTGACGAAACCGTCTTCCGCCGCGTACACCGCCAGAGTCAGCAGTGCCGACAAGGCGCCCGCCAAAATTCCGACCAGCACACACCCCATTAGTCCTGAAGGTCCGATGAACGCAGGGTGAGGAGGCGTGGGGAACAAAGGTCCCATGCCAATGATGTAGCGGCGTGTCGCTGCCGCCGCTACGCTGGCCAACGCGACTGGAATCAGGCTGCGGGGCTTCCATTCGAAAAGCAGCAACTCGACTGACAGCATGACCGCCGCTAGCGGCGAGGCAAAAGTAGCCGACATTCCCCCAGCAGCGCCCGCCACCAACAACGTTCTGCGCTCTGCGCTGGTGAGATGGAAGAACTGCGCGATCATGGAACCAAACGCGCCGCCCGTCATGATGATCGGTCCCTCAGCTCCGAAAGGCCCGCCCGAGCCAATAGAGATGGCTGATGAAATCGGCTTGAGGATGGCCACTCGGGGCTCGATCTGGCCGCCCTTCAGCAGAATGGCTTCAATGGCTTCCGGAATGCCGTGACCGCGGATACGCTCCGAGCCGTAGCGCGCCATGAGACCAACGATGAGACCGCCGACCATCGGCACCGCAATCTCCAGCCAGCCGAGGTGATTGCCCGCGGGAGAAACCAGCGCCGTGCCCCAGCGCTGATAGAAAAACAGGTTGGTGAAAATTCCAATCAACCGCAGCAAAGCCAGAGCGACGAACGCGCTGAAGATTCCGATGCCGATCGCCAGCAAGGTGATCGGTATCACTCGGCTAGTGGTGGTGAAATCACCCAGTTTGTGCTCGTTGTGTTTCTTTCGGCCCAGTATGCGCGCGATCGTTTCCCCGAGCTTCATCTCGACCTGCGCCTCCCGGCTCCCGCTGCTCTGGCACGCTTTGTTTCGGTGCCCTTGTGACTCCCCTGGGTTGTGGCCATTACTTTTTTCAGCGTAGTGATGAGAGCCGAGGCCGCGGTCCGCAACTCCACGCCATGGTCCAGCGTTAATTGCTTCAGAATTCGCTCTCCCCGCGGTGTAAGTTTCACGTGCACTTCGCGGCGGTCTTCCTGGCTGCGGGTCCTCTGGATGAGTCCTCGTTTGGCGAGCCGGTCCACCAGCTCAACCGCGCTGTGGTGCTGAAGCTGGAGGCGCTCAGCGAGATATGCGATGCGGGGCCCTGCGCCTTCACCAGCACCCTTCACGGCCAGCATTAATTGATGGTGCTGCGGCTCCAGGCCAGCTTTGCGGGCCGTTTGCTCGCTGAAGTGCAGAAAACGGCGGAGCTGGTATCGGAACTCCGCCAGGGCTTGGTAGTTTGCGGTTTGGAGGTCGTTGGCGTCAGTCATCGGCAATAGTGTACTATATCGTACTGCGATATGTTTTAGAACTTCCAGAGAAATCCGATGCTTGCGCGCTACCGATCTTTCGACTGCGACTTAGTTCGACCCAAAGTGCGCCCCTGTGACTAAAGTCATCTACGTGGCTCGTTCGCATTCGTATTCTTGAGTTTTCGAGGAGCTTATCGGGGCGAACTGAGCGACCCAGATGTCCCGGCAAGGCAAATCCAGTCCTGGCAGCCGCGGCCGGAAAGAGCTTCTGCTCCAAGGACATCAGTCGGTGATTCGAGAGCAAGATGACCAAACCAGAACGCATGCCAGAACAGTCTTCTCCCAAGCTTCAGCTCGCGCTGGGCACCGTAGCCTTCGCCTTGTGCTTCGCGGTCTTCGGTTCCATGTCGGCGATGATGCCCATCATCTCCAGGCACATGGCGCTGACACCGGTGCAGAAGAGCGTCGCCATCGCGATTCCGGTGCTGCTGGGCTCGCTGGGGCGCATTCCACTGGGCATTCTCACCGACCGTTTCGGCGGCCGTATCGTTTTCAGCGTGGTGATGGCGTTCTCCATCATCCCGGCATTTCTGATGGGCTGCGTCAGCAACTATGCACAACTGCTGATCTACGGATTTTTCATCGGCATTGCGCTGGCCAGCTTCTCGGTAGGCGTCGCCTTTGTCAATGGATGGTATCCGCCGGAGCGGCAAGGTTTCGCTCTCGGCATATACGGTGCGGGTAATATCGGGCAATCTCTTGCGGCCTACGGATCGCCGGTGCTGGCAGCGGCAGCAGGATTCAAGTGGGGCTTCTGGACCTTCGGCGTGCTGCTCTCCATCTGGCTGGTGATCTTCGCCACCATGGCGCGCAATGCTCCCAATCGCGGACCGGCGAAGTCATTTGCTGAGATTGTGCGGCCCCTGAACGACAAGCGCAGCTGGGTCTTGAGCCTGTACTACTTCCTCACCTTCGGCGGCTTCGTGGCCATGGCAGTTTATTTGCCAACCCTTCTGACTGAAGTGTTTAAGCTCACGCCTCAACAAGCGGGCTTTCGCACTGCGGGGTTCGTCGTGCTAGCCACGGGCATGCGTCCGATCGGCGGCGTGCTCGCTGACAAGGTCGGCGGACGTGCCATCCTGAAGTGGGCCTTTCCTGCCACCGCGGTGTTTGCCATCTTCCTGGCTTGCCCTCTGATGTCAACTTTCACCATTGGCGCGCTGGGCATGGCGGCCTCGATCGGACTCGGCAATGGTGCTGTCTTCAAACTGGTGCCGGAGTACTTCCCCAAATCGGTCGGCGGCGTTACCGGTTTGGTAGGCGCGGCGGGCGGGCTGGGCGGATTCTTTCCACCCCTGGTGCTCGGAATCATCAAACAGCAGACGGGGAGCTTCACCTACGGATTCGTTCTGCTAAGCGGCTTTGCGATCGTCTGCCTCTTGGTTCTGCTGCGCGGCGTAGGGACGCGTAAAATTGCGGAAGCGGCCACGGTCTGAACTATGGAGGCTCTTAAGCCAATCAATCTTTCGCCACGTGGCTCCGACACTGCGCACGCCCTCACCTGGGGCCTGATTGCCGCCGCCGTGCTCATCGTGGGCATCGTGGTGGGCAGCCGCGGCCTCAAGGATTTCGACCCGGCGCTCATCTCCTATGCCGGCGCAACCGTCTTCTCTGCTTTCGGCCTGGGCTATCGCTACGCGATGTGGCTGCGCCGGCCCCCGACGCGCCTCTACTGGTTTCGTGGCTGGCAGATCTTCCTGATTCCCAGGCGGTTGCCGGGAAATGTCGCGCGCCTTGTACGAATCTTCTGGAACAACGTTGTGCTGCAGCGCTTCATCGAGCGCCGCTCCAAAACCCGCTGGACGGCGCACTGGTTTCTGGCCTGGGGATGCCTCATCGCCGCCGCAGTGACGTTTCCGCTCTCCTTTGGATGGATCCGTTTCGAGACCGCGACAGACAATCAGCAGATTTATCGCGCATTCGTCTTCGGCATTCACGTCGCCAGTTTCCCCTTGGACTCGATTATGGCGCCGTTGGCCTTCAACATCCTCGACATCTGCGCGGTCATGGTATTGATCGGGGTCTTCGTGGCAATGTGGCGGCGCAGCCGCGATCGCGGCGCCATGAGCGTGCAGCAGTTCTCCAACGATCTGCTGCCATTAATTTTACTGTTCGCGATTTCCGTGACTGGGTTATTCCTGACCGCGTCAACCCACCTGATGCGAGGCCTGCACTATGGTTTTCTCTCTCAGCTTCATGCCGTCACGGTGATCTTCACATTGTTGTATCTGCCGTTCGGCAAGTTCTTCCATATATTCCAGCGACCGGCCCAGCTTGGCATTGACTTCTACAAGCGCGCCGGCGAAGAAGGCGGACAAGCACGGTGCATACGCTGCGGCGAGCCATTCGCCAGTAACTTGCAGATCGGTGACTTGAAGGCGGTGCAGGGGGCGCTTTGCATTCAGTACGGAATGCAGGATGGCACGCACTATCAGGATGTCTGTCCCGCATGCCGTCGCAAGAACCTAGCGCTCACCCAGGATGCGCTCTGGCGCACCCCCGAGCGTCAGATCGGTCTGCGCCCATGGGAATGAAAATTGACCACGGAGGCACGGAGATCACGGAGAAAACACAATAGCAAACAGAAACTCCGTGTCCTCCGTGTCTCCGTGGTGAATAGTTCGGTTTTGATTTATGGCAAAACTTCCTGTTGATATTCCGGAATTGGTGAAGCAGTTCGGCCCTACACTCAACCGTATTCCCGCCGGCGGCTGGGTCGGGTCGGAAGAACAAGATCGCATGGTGAAGACCCACTGCTGCTTCTGCGGGCAGCAATGCGGAATTCAGTTGCGGGTGCGTAACAACAAAGTCGTGGGCTGGGAGCCGTGGGAGGACTTTCCCTTCAATCTGGGCAAGCTGTGCCCTAAGGGCGTAAAGCGTTACATGCAGGATGAGCACCCCGACCGGCTCAAGCATCCGCTGCAGCGTGTCGCCGGTAAGGGCTTCGAGCCGATTACCTGGGACGCGGCTCTCAGCCGGGTGGTCAGCGAAATCCAGCGCATCCAGCAAACCTACGGCAACGATGCATTCGCGCTGCTCACCGGCGCTTCCCTCACCAACGAAAAAGCTTACCTGATGGGCAAGTTCGCGCGGGTCGCGCTGCGCACCGCCAACATCGATTACAACGGCCGGCTGTGCATGGTATCGGCGGCGGCGGCATCGAAGAAAGTTTTCGGCATCGATCGCAGCGCTAATCCCTGGTCCGACCTTCCCAAGGCGAAAGTCATTCTCGCCGCCGGCGCCAATATCGCCGAGTGTGCTCCCATTACTACCGACTATCTGTGGCAGGCGCGGGAGAACGGCGCCAAGCTAATCATCCTTGATCCCCGGCTTACCCCCATCGCGCGTAATGCCGACCTCTACATCCCTGTGCGTTCCGGGGGCGACATCGGCGTCTTCAACGGAATGCTGCACATCATGATCGAGCGTGGCTGGATTGACCGCGAATTCATCGCGCAGCACACCACCGGCTTCGAGCAAGTGGCCAAGGCGGTGGAAAAGTACACGCCGGAATATTCAGCCAGGATTGCCGGTGTGCCGGCGGAGATGATTGTCCGCGCGGCCGAGACGTGGGGCCCGGCGCCCACCAGCTTCCTGCTGCACGCGCGCGGCATCGAGCATCACACCAAGGGCGTGGATAACTGCATCGCCGCCATTAACCTGGTGGTCGCCAGCGGACGCATCGGCCGCGAGGGTTGCGGCTATGCCATGATCACCGGCCAGGGAAACGGCCAGGGCGCACGAGAGCAGGGACAGAAGTGCGATCAACTGCCGGGTGCTCGCGACATCGAAAATCCCGAGCATCGCAAATACATCGCCGGCGTGTGGGGCGTGCCGGAGGAGTCCATCCCCGGCAAGGGTCTTTCGGCGGTTCCGTTGATTGAGGCGATCCACGAAGGCAAAATCAAAGGCCTGCTGTCCATCTGCTTCAATCCCACAGTCTCGCTTCCGGACGCGAACTACGTCCGTGCTGCACTGGAGAAGCTGGAATTTTACGTCAACATCGAGTTCTTCCTGTCTGAGACGGCGCGCTATGCCGACACTGTGCTGGCCGGATCGTTAATGGAGGAAGACGAAGGCACGACCACTAGCGTTGAGGGCCGCGTCATTCATCATCGCAAAGTGGTAAGTCCTCCCGGCGAGGCGCGCGAGGACTGGAAGATCATCTGTGAAATTGCCGGGCGCCTCGGGTACGCCGACAAGTTCAACTACAATTCGCCGCACGATATTTTCGAGGAGTTGCGAGTCGCCTCAAAAGGCGGCGTCTCTGACTATTACGGAATAACCTGGGACGCCATCGACAACAACTACGGAATGTTCTGGCCCTGTCCCGAGATCGGACATCCAGGGACGCCGCGTTTGTATGAGGGCGGGAAATTCGGACATCCCGACGGCAAGGCGCACTTCCTGCCTATCGAGTGGCGGCCTTCGGCGGAGATGCCGGATGACGAGTATCCCATCATCCTGACCACCGGACGCGTCGTCTCCCACTTCCTTTCCGGCACGCAAACCCGCCGCATCGGCGGACTGATGGACCAGTATCCTCAGCCGCTTTGCGAGATGCATCCCCGGCTCGCCGAGAAATAGGCATGCAAGATGGCGATTTCGTCAAAGTGGAGAGCCGCCGCGGAAGCGTGGTGGTGCATGCTCAGGTGGTCAAGACAATTCGACCCGACACGGTATTCATTCCCTACCACTGGCCTCTTGATCGCTCGGCCAATAACATGACGATTCGCGCCATCGATCCCGTGTCGAACATCCCCGAATTCAAGATTTGCGCCGTGCGCGTCAGCAAGGCGGAGCAACCGACGGGACCCATCGCTCGAACTCGAGGTGCAAGCCGGAGGCATTCGTTGAACGAGCGCGCCTTCTATATTGACTACTCGCGATGTATCGGATGCCAATCGTGCGTGCAGGCCTGCGCCGAGTGCGATACCCATCGCGGCGTTTCCCTGATCCATCTGGAAACCATTCAGCGGAGCGAGAGCGTACAGACCGCGCCGCAAGTCTGCATGCATTGCGAGGACCCGATCTGCGCGCGCGTTTGTCCCGCCGACGCCATTAAGAAAACGCCCGACGGGGTGGTGCAAAGTTCTCTGAAACCCCGCTGCATCGGTTGTTCCAACTGTGTACTTGCGTGTCCCTTCGGTGTCCCTAAGTACCAGGTCGAGATCGACCAGATGATGAAGTGCGACATGTGCTACGACCGTACCAGTGTGGACAAGAAGCCCATGTGCGCTACGGTGTGTCCTTCGGGAGCGCTGACCTTCGCCACGGCAGAAGAGATCCAGCGCTCCCGACGCGGCATCGCCATCAATAGTTGGAAGTTCGGCAAGGAGGAAGTAAGGACCAAAGTGTTTGTGATGGTGCCGCGTGACGTGGAGCGTGTGAATGTCGAGTTGGTGCAGATTTCACCGACGCCATCCGCTCTGTCCGAAGATCCCTACGACGTGGCCCTGATGTTGGAGAGTGTGGAATGAATATCCCTACTGAAGACGAAGGTTGCGCAGGCTGCAAGGCTTCGACCCCACCCAAATGGCGCCAGGACTTTCCCATTGAGTGGGAAGGTGACCATTATGTCAGTCGTCGCGAGATGGTGAAATTTCTCACGCTGGGCTCGCTCCTGCTGGCACTGGCAAACTGGGCGACCGCACTGGCCAGTCGGTTCCTGCACCGCGGCTCACGCGCTGAAAAATATATCGGCTCTGCCGCCTCGCTTGAGCAAACCGGCTCAATGCTGTTTCGCTATCCCACCAATGAAGATCCGTGCATCGCGGTGCGCACGCCCGAAGGCAAGCTGGTTGCCTATTCGCAAGTGTGCACGCATCTTTCGTGCGCAGTGATTTACGACAAATTTAAGGATGGGCTGTTCTGCCCCTGTCATCACGGCTTATTCAACCTCGATGGGCAGCCAATTGCCGGCCCGCCAACCCGGCCGCTGCCGCGCATACAAGTTCAGCAGCGCGGAGACCAACTTTACGCTATCGGATTGGAGGCGTGATGAGTCTGCGGCGGCAAGGCACAACCCTATTTGCAGCAATGCTCGTCTTCGTGGGTGCAGCCGTCGTGCTGCAGCTATGGCTGTTGACGGTTTCTGTGGAAGCGCTGCTAAGCGGAGAGTACAAGAGCCTAATCCCTGCTGCCGCAGGATCGACGATTTTGCTGGCCATCGACGCCGGCCTGTTGCGCTATGTCTTCCGCTTCGACCGCGATGCCCAGGGAGAATGAGGCCGGGCATGGCTGCCGCGCTCGTCTTATGCAAATACCACTAATCGGGAAAATGCTCCCAAGTCTCCCTTTGGAAGATTGGTTGTGTAATCGCCTTCCACCTGTCACTTTAGCCAGTTGCACTAGCCTCCCCGCCCGACTAGGATTGTTTGTTCCAAATTACACATTTATAGGGTACAACGCCCGCGAGCGCTTCAACTGCGCGGGATCGCGGTCATGCCATTCAGCAAGACGGAGGCATTTATGAAGACGAGAGTTGCGGCTACGGCGGCTATGGCGTTAGTCCTTCTCAGCATCGGCGTCCTGATTTCTTGCAACAAATCTCAAGGCCCACAACCGGCACAATCAACCGGCCAGACTGCCCAGACGTCGAATCCTGAGCAACCGCCGAAGCCTAACCCCGACCGAAACGCCTACTTCGGTGAGGAACACATCCACACCAGTTGGTCGGTGGACGCCTGGGTTATGGGCAACCGCATCACCGGACCCGACGACGCCCTCAAATATGCTCAGGGCCAGACCATCAAGCATCCCCTGGGCTACGACATCAAGATCGACACGCCAATGGACTTCATGGGTGTGACCGACCACTCCGAATATGTCGGCGTCACCAAGCAAGCGAACACGCCGGGGTCGGCGGTCAGCAAGATGCCGGAGGCGCAGCCCTTAATTCTGAAGGACCCCAACAACCCAGCGGACCAGCAGAAGGTTTTTCTGTATCTCCTGACTCTCGCCAGCAAGCCTCCGATCAAAGCCTTTATGACACCGGAAGTGGCGGGCACCGTCTGGAAGGAAAACGTCAAGATCGCCGAGGAGAATAACCATCCGGGCAAGTTCACAGCGTTCTGTTCTTACGAGTGGACCTCCATGCCCAACAACCGCAACCTGCATCGTAATATCTTCTTCCGCGACTGCGCCCATGTGCCGGCAATGCCCTTCAGCTCGTTGGACGACAATCATCCCGAGGCCCTATGGAACTGGATGGACACCCAGCGCAAGGCTGGCAATGAGTTGTTGGCCATTTCGCATAACGCCAATGTGAGCGACGGCTGGATGTATCCCGTTGACCTCGACAGCTACGGCCGCCCCATCGACGCAGCATGGGCATCCTCCCGCGATCGCAACGAGCGCCTGGTCGAAATCAAGCAGATCAAGGGTGCGTCCGAGACCCATCCCTTGTTGTCCCCTACCGACGAGTTCGCCAACTATGAAATGTTTAGTGGCCTTCTCGGTCTTCCACCAGACGTTGGCCGCATTGATCACATTCACGGAAGCTTTGCCCGGCAGGCCTTAAAAGACGGCATCGCCATGCAGGACACCCGCGGCTACAACCCATACAAGTTCGGCATGGCTGCTGGTTCCGACTCCCACAACACCGGCAGCCCTTACCGTCAGGACAATTTCTATGGTGGACACGCCTCGGCGGACGGAACCATTGATCGGCGCTTGGCTGGGGTCATGCTGGGAAACACCATAGATGTGCGCCTGGAGAACCCGGGCGGACTGACCGGCGTATGGGCCGAGGAAAACAGCCGCGCTTCCATCTGGGATGCTATGTATCGCAAGGAAACTTTCGGGGTCAGCGGCCCGCACATCAAAATACGCTTCTTCGGTGGTTGGGGCTACAACAAGGACATCCTGAACGCCGGGGACTGGGTACATCAGTCCTACGCCAACGGCGTCCCTATGGGCGCGGACCTGCCTCCGATGAAGGGCACGGCTCCGACGTTCGTCGTTTGGGCGGTGAAAGACCCGACGTCCGGTAATCTTGACCGCATCCAGATCATTAAGGGTTGGACTAAGAATGGCCAGAGCTTCGAAAAGATCTTCGACGTGGTCTGGTCCGGCGACCGCAAGCCCGATAAGTGGTCGGGAAGAGTTCCGGCGATCCAGAGCACCGTGGACCTGGAGAAAGCTACCTACACCAACGACGTTGGTTCGACGGAACTCAAGAAAGTCTGGACCGATCCCGAGTTCGATGCCAGCCTGCATGCGTTCTACTACGCCCGAGTGCTGGAAATCCCCACCCCGCGCTGGACCCTCATTCAGGCGGTGAAGGCCGGCGTTCCACCGCCCGACGTGGTGCCGCTCACAGGCCAAGAGCGCGCCTGGAGTTCGCCAATCTGGTATACCCCGAGCGCGGATGCGCGCAAGAATGCGCCAGCCAGCATGACCGTGGCCGACCTCAAGGCGAAGGGGGCAACAGCATTGGGTGACGCACAACTCAAGGCGCTATTCGTTGGCAAAGCTTTCTGGGTGCGCAACAACGCGACCGGTGAGCAGTTCAGCGTGAGCTACACTGCCGAAGGCCAGAGCAACGTCTGGCATATTGGCAGGAACGCGACGACTCCGAGCAGCTACGGCAACCCGGTGCGCGACGGTTACCAGGGAACCACCACGCCGTACAAGATTGAGAACGGCAAAGTGGTGACAACGATTTCCCAGGACCCCTTTGCGGTCACGGTCTACAAACTGGGCGACACCTATTACGGCGCTCGCAGCAACGAATTCGGTTATGCCAACTACGAGATGATTCCGACGCCGCAGTTCGTCCAAAATCCACTAACAGCAATGCTCGACCAGTTCTCGATTGAGTTGGGGCTTAATGAACAACAGAGGCAGCAGATTCTGCCCTTCCTGCAGGACGAGGCAAAGCAGCTCGGGGCATTGAAGAAGAACACCGCCCTGAAGCCATTGGACAAGATCGAGCAGTTGAAGCAAATCGGCAGCGCCATCGATGCCAAGATCACGCCTCTTCTGGATCCCGTGCAACAAAAGAAGTTTCAGGCTCTCCGCGACGAGAAGCGGCGGGAACTGATCGAGAAGATGGGGAGCCAGGCGATTCAGAAGGCGGAAGCCAAGATCAAGCAGGAAATGTAGAGGCAGAAGCAAAGGAAAGTCGCTGGCCTGGCGGGCATCCGCCAAATCGTGAAAGTGAGATGAAGAAGAACGTCCTTGCATTGGCGGCTGCCGCGGAAGCGGGAACGGGACTGCTTCTGCTCGCGTGGCCGCCGGTCGTGGTTCGCCTGCTGTTTGGCGCAGAGATCAGTGGTGTCGGCGTCGTAATCGGTCGCTTTGGCGGTATCTGTCTCGTCGGTCTAGGCGTGGCTTGCTGGCCGGGTAAGTCTGCCCTCCAGCCGCTTAACGGAATGCTGACCTACAGCACGCTGGCCATGCTGTACCTTGGTTACACCGGTGTCCGCGGAGAAGCGGTTGGGCCGCTGCTGTGGCCGGCGGTTGCGGCGCATGTGATTTTCGTCGTATTTCTTATGCGCGTGAGACTGAAAGAACAAATGACGCCATAGAACCCAAGTTGATAATTCGCTGGGCCCTGGTTGGAGACAATCGTGATTGAAGTGTCCGTCGCTTTCAAAGGGTAGCCCAATCCTAAGGGCATGGGCGGTATACAATCGCGCTACTTAGAAAACTGAATGTATAACGAGCTGATGCGTGAGTTTATTTCGCACGCGCAGAGTAACGCCGTGGATTTTCGAATCTCGGCGGGAGGGCACTATGAATCAAATCAAAACTTCTCTGCTTCTATTTGCCTCAGCAAGCTTGCTTCTCTCTCTCGCGGCTTGTTCAAAGAGCAACCCTGAGGCGCCCGCCGCGACGCAGGGGCAGGCAGCCAAACCCGCAGAAGCCAGGCCCCCGGGCAATCCCCTGAAGAATGCCTATTTCGGCGACCTGCATTTGCACAGCGGCTACTCCATGGATGCCTTTGCGTTCGGAACGCGGACTACGCCCGAGGATTCCTACAAATACGCAATGGGCGAGACGGTGGAGTACATGGGAAAGCCGCAAAAGCGTATTGCGCCTCTCGACTTCCTTGCCGTAACCGACCATGCCGAGTATCTGGGAGTAGTGCGCGACACGATTGATCCCAATAGTCCATTCGCGAAGTCTGAGTGGTACACCGTGATGACCAACCCTGATCCCGCGGTTTCAGCCACCGCGTTCCGCAAGCTCATCGGTTCCACCATCACCAACAAGCCATTGCCTGAGTTTAACGATCCAAAACTGCTGCGCTCGGCATGGGAGAAATATTCGGCCATCTCCGACAAGTACTACAAGCCCGGGACGTTCACGACATTTATAGGATTTGAGTGGACCTCGGCTCCGCAGTTTCAGAACCTGCATCGCTGCGTGATCTTCGCCGATAAAGGCCCGGCCATGCCTTACACGGCGTTCGACTCCCTGAATCCCGAAGATCTGTGGCGTTACCTGGAAGCACAGCGTAAGCAGGGACTCGACGTCATCGCCGTTCCCCACAACGGCAACGCGAGCAACGGCCTGATGTTCAGCACGCGCGACATGTCGGGCAAGCCAATTACCCGCGATTACGCTGAGCGCCGAATGGCCAACGAACCGCTGGCCGAGATCATTCAGGCCAAAGGCCAAACTGACACCAGCCCCGCGCTCTCGCCGACCGACGAGTTTGCCAATTTTGAGATGTGGTTATATCTGATTGGTTCAGACAAGAAAGCAAATTCCGCAACCGGCAGCTTTCTGCGTCAAGCGTATGGCGTAGGCCAGGAACAGCAGGCGAAGCTAGGCGTTAATCCCTTCAAGTACGGCATCGAGGCAGGAACTGACTTCCACTCCGGCATTACCTCCACCGAACCGGACAATTTCCCGGGCTCGCATGGCAACCAGGATAACGACCCGAAAACTGTGATCACCGCAACGACCTCCGTCGGTGGCGAACCCCCGACCGCTCTCAGTTCCGGCGGACTTACCGGAGTATGGGCCGAGGAGAATACCCGCGAATCCATTTTTTCAGCGTTTAAGCGCAAAGAGACATTCGGCACTTCAGGAACTCGAATCAAGGCACGCATGTTTGCCGGCTGGAGTTATCCCAAAGACCTGACCAAGCAGCCGGATTGGGTGAAGGCCGCTTACGCGGGCGGTGTGCCCCAAGGTGGAGATCTTACCCCGCAGGCCGGAGCAGTCGCCCCAACGTTAGTTGTTCACGCGATTAAGGACCCCAACAGCGGCAATCTTGATCGGATCCAGATCATCAAGATCTCGACGAAGAATGGTAAGAGCAAGGAAAACGTTTTCGACGTTGTATGGAGCGGCGATCGCAAGGCCGATCCAAAGACTGGCAAGGTCTCCGCAGTCGGAAATACGGTTGACGTGAAGACGGCCACTTACACCAACTCCATCGGCGCGACTGAGCTGATTGGCCAATGGACTGATCCGTCATTCGATCCCCAGGCGTACACCACCTACTACGCTCGTGTGCTCGAGATTCCCACGCCGCGCTGGTCAACCTATTGGGCTGCCAAGCTGAAGCTGCCGCCGAATCCGAACGTCGCAGCCACTGTGCAGCAGCGGGCCTGGACATCGCCCATTTGGTACGCGCCGGCGAAACCATAGGAGTTATTTTTTGAATGAGTGAAGTTTCAGTAGGCGTCATCCAGAATGAGCAGGATTCGGTCAGGCCATCCAGGGCGAAGAGTTCCGTCTTTACTGTCCTCAAGCGTTGGCTGCGCGAGCCCCTGGTGCATTTCCTGCTGCTGGGCGTGGCGCTATTTGGTGTCTACGGCTACATGCAGCGCGGCCGTGGTGGAGTCGAGTCTTCCAAGCAGATCTCGCTTACCCTGGATGAGCTTCGGCAGATGGACATTTACTTCGAGTCGCAATGGCATCGCCAGCCGACGCCCGCTGAATTTCAAGCCATGGTGGAGGACAAAGTTCGCGAGGAAATCCTGTATCGCGAGGCGCTGGCAATGGGTCTGGATAAAGACGACACCATCGTAAAGCGCCGCATGGCGCAGAAGATGCAATTCCTCGCCGAAGACGTCGCCACTGCTCACGAGCCTTCCACCGCGGAGCTCAAAGCCTGGTTCGAGAAAAATAGCAACAAGTTCGCGCTGCCCAGCCGCTACAGCTTCCGGCATCTTTACTTTTCTCCGGACAAGCGCGGCAAGAACGCTCAGGGAGACGCCGTCAAGACATTGGCCAAAATAGCCGGCCAACCGGAGGATTCCAAGCTCGCCGTTTCGCTCGCCGACCAGTTCATGTTTCAGGACTACTATGGCGACCGCGCCCCCGAGGCATTGGCTAAGGAGTTCGGTCCGCAATTCGTGGTAGCGCTTGAGAAGCTCAAATCCGGCTCGTGGCAGGGGCCGATCGAATCGGGCTATGGCTGGCACCTGGTGTATATCGACACCGTCATTCCCGGACGCATCCCGGCGTTTGATGAGATGGAACCGGATGTGAAAACCGCGTGGCTCGCCGAGCAGAAGCAACAAGCCTGGCAAAAGGCCTACACGGAAATGCGTGCCAAGTACAGCGTGCTATTGCCGGGTCCTTCCGACAAGGAAGCCGCTCAAGCGCCAGTTCCTCCTCCAAAGAAACCGGTCCCTGCTCCATCTGGTGAGGGACCGCTGTGAGTTGCATGTACTCCCGCTTCGCCTGGGTTGTCGCATGTTTGCTGCTCGCAAGCTCAGTCGCCTCGGCTCATGAGGCTCGCCCTGCCTACCTTGAGATCAAAGAGACCGCCCCAGGCCAATTCAGCGTGCTCTGGCGCACACCAGTCCTGGCAGGGATGCGCCTTCCGATAGTGCTCAAGCTGCCTGAGGACGTAAAGAATTTGCGGGAGCCCAACGTACAGGAACTGGCGGACTCCTTCGTGGAGCGGCGGTGGATTGACGCAGGACCAACCGGACTGGCGGGCAAGCGGATCGAGTTCCCCGGGCTGCAATTCACGATCACCGACGTGCTCGTGCGCGTCGAGCTGCTTGACGGCAGGAAGTTGATGACCATCGTGCATCCGCCGCAACCTTGGGTCGAAGTCGCTGCTTCGCAGACTTGGATAGGCGTAGCCGGGACCTACATCGTGCAGGGCATCAGGCATATTCTTTTCGGCGCCGATCACATGCTGTTTGTGCTGGGGCTGCTGCTGATCGTAAAGGACCGGTGGATGCTGCTGAAGACTGTCACAGCCTTTACCGTAGCCCACAGCATCACGCTGGCGATTGCAACTCTCGGCTACGCCGAGGTTCCGCTTCTTCCGTTGAATGCCGCGATCGCATTAAGCATCCTGTTTCTCGGCCCCGAAATCGTACGCTCGTGGCGTGGCGAGACCAGCTTCACGATTCGCCATCCCTGGGTGGTTGCTTTTGCCTTTGGATTACTCCATGGCTTCGGCTTCGCTAGCGCACTGACCAGCGCCGGACTTCCGCGACATGCGCTGCCACTGGCCTTGGTGAGTTTCAACGTCGGTGTAGAACTCGGGCAGCTTGGCTTCATCGCGTTGATCCTGGCTCTTGAACGCTCATTCCGCGCACTCGAGGTGCGTTGGCCGCGCTGGGCGGAGGCTATCCCCGGATATACCGTCGGTTCGCTTGGTGCGTTCTGGACCGTACAAAGACTGGCATTGCTCTTCGGAGGTGCGCGATGAACACGCTTCGAGACAATCCTCTGGTCCGAGCGATGGCACTTGCTGTGTTTGTGTTTCTGTGTGCTCAGACAGCCTTTGCCCACCCGCAAAAAGGCGAAGCCGTTGGATTCCTCACGGGCTTTCGCCACCCCATCTCGGGACTCGATCACGTGCTGGCGATGGTTGCGGTCGGTCTGTGGGGTGCGCAACTCGGTTCTCCGGCGATTTGGGTTCTGCCCGTCGCGTTTCCGATGGTGATGGCTTTCGGCGGAATGCTGGGACTGATGGGGGTGCCGCTGCCGGGGACCGAATATGGAATTGCTCTTTCAGCGATTCTTCTGGGTGCTGCCGTACTTTTTGAAATTCGTCCGCCGCTGGGGGTTGCGGCGGCACTGGTTGGCTTCTTCGCTATATTCCACGGGCATGCACACGGAACTGAACTGCCGCCCGGCCAAAGCGCTCTGCTTTACAGTATGGGTTTCGTCATTGCGACTGGGTGCTTGCATGCGTTGGGAATCGGTATCGGTACGATCCATCGATGGACCTGGGGACAGAGGCTGCTGCGCTTCACCGGAGGATTGGTGGCTATGGGGGGTGCGTTCTTTATGTGGAAGGCGATCGCATGAAAAATGCAAGCCAATCTCGTCTGCCGATGTACGCCTTCGTTGTCTTCACATTCGTCATGTGCGCGCTCCCCGCCGAGGCGCACCTGAACTCCACCGGCATGGGGCCGTTCTACGACGGGCTAATTCATTTCCTGATGAGCCCCGAGGATATCGTTCCGGTGCTCGCCATGGCTCTACTAGCTGGACTGCGCGGCGCCAGTTATGGGCGGCGGGCGCTGTTTACTCTTCCCGTTGCATGGTTGCTCGGCGGTCTCGCCGGACTAAGCGCTGTGACCGCGACACCCCATCCATTTATCGCGGCAGCCTGGTTTCTCCTGCTGGGAGGATTGCTGGCCGCCGACGCGAAGCTTTCATTGCGCGTGACTACTGCTCTAGCCGCTCTGCTGGGCCTCTATCACGGGTACTTGAATGGAATCGGCATGGGACAGTTCGATACTGCCGCAGTAGCCCTTCTCGGATTGGTGTTCGCCGTGTTTGTCCTGATCGCCCTTGCTGCAGCGTTCGTAGTTCGGCTACGCGCGCACTGGGCTCGAATTGCCGTCCGGGTCGCTGGAAGCTGGATCGCAGCCAGCGGTCTCTTGATGCTCGGTTGGGCAGTTCGAACACGCTAGATGACTTCAAAGAAGGGGTGCGGCTTCAGCCGCGCCGTCCTGCCGCATAAGGCCCGGGCTTTAGCCCCCTGAGGAAACTCGCGATGCGATAAGCTCGTGACAGAGGTTGCCCACGATGCCGGATGCGATCGCGCAATTTGCCAAAGCCAAGTACATGAACCTGGAAACCTTCCGCAAGACGGGCGTGGGGGTATGCACGCCAGTGTGGTTCGCGCAGGATTCCGGGTCCGCCTCGGGCGCTGATTCTTCTTCTGGCGGCAGCGCCATCTTCTACGTTTATTCCGCGCCCGACAGCGGCAAGGTGAAGCGGATTCGCAATAATCGCACGGTGCGACTTGCGCCCTGCGACTTTCGCGGAAACCTGCGCGGAGCCTGGGTCGGTGGACACGCCCGCATCTGCGACGGCGCGGAAGCGGCACACGGGCAAGAACTGCTGCGCCGCAAGTACGGCTGGATGAAAATAATCGGCGACTTCTTCAGCCGCTTACGAGGCAGGACTCAGCCGGTGATTGCGATCCATGTTGATTAGGTTCTGCACCGGCCACGATTGTGACACCCTTCGCGCTTAGACGATTTTCCGGCCTAAAACGGTTCCACTTGGAACGTCATCGCCGGAGCTGCAATGGACATCGAATTCGCCCGAGTCATGATGGAGGATTGGGCCGATATACTGCTCTGGATAGGGACGGCGTGGTGCAGATCGAGCAGAAGAATTCTGCTGTCGGAGTGGTAGCTCTCGCCGGACGCAGTTTCCGCCTCAAACACCGGCTCAGCGGGCTGCAAATATTCCCGACGGCTCACCGAAAAAGTGCTGGCCAGATCAGTTCCGACGAAATCGCGCTCGGTATCGACGGCAGGATCGATTCTGTGATTGATCAAGTGTCCGCGCGTGGCGATCTCAATGGCAACGTCGTGCGTGGCCGCACCCGTCCAGATGGGCATGCCGTCCATCTTGTAATCGGTTTTCCAGATGCGCAGATGGTGCCGCCGCGAAACCACTGCATTCGGATCGGGCAGTGCGTACGAATAGTCCTGCACTCTCCCGAACAGATAAAACCTGGCCATCGGAAGCTGCGCGTCCCCGGTCTGGTGCCGCATCAAGTGCCAGACAAACAGCGGCTTCCACTTATCAGTTTTGACCCAACCAGCGCGCTCAAACGCTGCCTGCAAATCTTCCTGCTGGCCCACAAAAATCAGGTTCACCATGTCGCCCTCGCGGCCCTCGCCGCTAAAGACTCGCGGCGGCAGATAATCCATCAATTCGGCCAGCTCAGACGAATATTGCCGCGAAGTATGCAACCCGGCCAAAGGAAGCGAGACAGCGCCATCGAACCGCGCAGTGAGCTCCGTGCTCTTGATTACGGTGCTGTCGTGACCGCGAGTGAGCGCGAAAATCGGCGCAGCCGGCAGGAAAATGAAGGCAGTGCCGATCATCGCTGCGGCCATCAGCTTGGTGCGCGACCTTCCCTTCACTTCCATGCGGGCCCGCAAATCAACCTGGTCGCCATTCACCAGTTCCACGGAATCCAGCTTCAGTGCCACCTTGCCGCCGATTCCCAGCAACCGCCTGCCCTTCACTCGGGTGACCGACCCATGGGCGATGGTCCCGGCAGGAATGACCGTGAAACCCCCGACGTTCACATCTCGGACCACTACGAAATCCAGGTTGTCACCAACCCGGGCATGACGAGAGCAAACGTTTTCGGCAAGCCGCACCTTAATGGGGGTTCCATCGGGAATGGTCAAGGTGGTGGGAACTGGACTTCCCTCCTGGGCCCAGGCCCATGGCATGAGAAACATTAAGAGAAGGATGTGGGCCGATATCTTGCGGAGATACGCGCTGGACATGGAATGCCGCCTTTACTGGAGGTCTAACCTCTCACCCGCGACGGCCAAGTAGTGTCTAGCGCAACGTGGTGGATAACAAAAAGTGTATTGCAGTTGAGTTTGTTCTGTATGTGCAAAATTGCACACAGTGAAAATGTCAGGTAGGGAGGATTATAGCTGAAGACCTTTTGTTTGGACATTCCTCCGGGGCGAAAGTTTCAGACTCGAATAGGCACCTACGGACGGCCTGAAGGCCGTCCCCGTCTAAGAGGGCGGACTTAACTGGGGCGTCTCCTCCAAAGAGCAGTCTTAATCAGGGTCTGCTCAGCCCCTGGGCGGCTCGCATCACCTTGTCCGGGGTGCCCAGATCGCTCCAATCGTATTGGTCGGCACGGAAGGCGAGGATTTTTTCTTCGAGGCCAGCCAAGCGCAGATAACAGTCGATGATGGAGAACACGCCCTCTTCTGTCATCTTCGCAAACAGGCGAGGAGAAATAATGTGGACGCCGCAGAACGCCAGCGGCTGCATGTACTGTGCAGGCCGGACCAACTCAGTTTCGCCATCGCGCCCTGACCGCCGGCCGCAGAGTTGGAGCTGCTCGTCGAACAGCAGGTAGCGAGAGCTCTCGCGGGCCTGCACCGCCAGTGTCGCCAGCGCGCGATTTTCGATGTGAAACTGCAGCATTCGTGCGAGATCGATG
Source organism: uncultured Acidobacteriaceae bacterium (assembly GCA_963728805.1). Classification (GTDB taxonomy): domain Bacteria; phylum Acidobacteriota; class Terriglobia; order Terriglobales; family Acidobacteriaceae; genus Bog-257. The sequence goes on along the minus strand of CAVSLE010000013.1, from coordinate 135,444 downwards.
GTGCTGATGACATCGACATTGTGCACAAGAAACGGCTCGTCCGAGGCGCTGGAATCCGCCAGAAAAAAGTGGGCGGCATTCTTCAGGCCCCCACCTGTGTCGAGCAGGATGTCCTCGCGGGAGACCTCAATGCGTATCCCGAAATTGTCGTTGGCCTTGAGATACTCGACAATCATGCCGGCGAAGTGATGGGCATTAACAACTACTTCGCGAATTCCCGCCGCGCGCAGGCGAGCGAGCGTACCTTCCAGCATGGTGCGCCCGGCGACTTCCACCAGCGCCTTGGGGCGATCGTCGGTGAGCGGCCGCAATCGCGTGCCCAGGCCGGCGGCCAGAACCATGGCTTTCATTTGCCCAGATTCTCCAATTCACGATGCTGCACCACCACCTCGACCCCTTCCCTGCCGCGCAAATGTCTGGCCAATTGTTCCGCCAGATAAACCGAGCGGTGCTGGCCGCCGGTACAGCCAAATGCCACGGTCAAGCTTTCAAAGCCGCGGCGTTGATAATCGCTGACGCTGGCATCTACCAGCGCCGCGGCGCCCGCCAGGAATTGATGCACGCTCTCCTGCTGCTTCAGATAGTCGGCCACCGGCTGGTCTTTGCCGGTGAGGGCCCTAAAGCGCTCTTCGCGCCCGGGATTTGGAAGGCTGCGCGCATCGAACACGAATCCGCCGCCGTGTCCGGTCTCGTCCTTCAGCGGACCGCGGTGAAATGAAAAACTGCAAATCCGCACCGTGATATTGCCGGCCCCGGGAGCGGCAGTCTGCCACTTGCCAGAGGTCAGAATGTCGTTGAACGCCTTCGTCAGCGCCGGAAGTCCGATGGGCAAGGTGATGTTGTGAAGCAGCCAGCGCAGGTTCTTGAGCGCATATGGAACGCTTTGCAGAAAATGCGTCTTGCGCTCGTAAAATCCGCGAAAGCCATACGCGCCCAACGCCTGCATGATGCGAACGTACACGTAAGCGTAGTAATGCCGCATGAACGCTTCGCGATCGAACTCGATGAAACCGGCGAGAGTGTCGAGATAATGATCGAGCAATTGCCGGCGGAGTGCAGGCGGCAAGTCGGCCTTGGCGTCGAACAGAAGCGAAGCGATATCGTATTGCAGCGCGCCTCGGCGGCCGCCCTGGTAGTCCAGAAAAAATGGCTGCCGGTCGCGCAACATGACATTGCGCGATTGGAAATCGCGATACAGAAAGTAGTCGTGCGGGGCGCTCAGCAGGAATTTTGTCAGCCGGCGGAAATCGGTTTCCAGCGCTTGTTCGTTGAAGGGGACATCGGCGAGCCGCAGAAAGTAGTACTTGAAATAGTTCAGGTCCCAGGCGATGGACTGGCCATCAAAGCGGGCACGCGGATAACACACTTTGTAATTCAAATCGCGGCCGGCCTCGACCTGAAAGCGCGGCAACACGGTCACAACTTTGCGATAAACTTCAACCGCCTGCGGAGCGACGGCCTCGCCCACCCGATTTTTCGACAGAAACTCGAACAGCGTCGTGTCGCCAAGGTCCTCTTCCAGATAAGCGCCGTGGGTCAAATCTTCCGCATAGATTTCGGGCACCGGCAGCGCGTGACGGCGAAAGTGCCGGGAGAATTCGAGGAAGGCGACGTTCTCTTCGCGTACGTCGTTGCGCACGCCAATGGCGCTGACGTTTTCGCCGACAAGCCGCACCATGCTGCGCGCCGACCCGCCGAGCTGGCCGTGCAGCGGCTCCGCCTTGTTCACTGGCGTGTTGAAGTGCGCCTCAAAAAGTTGTTGCAGGACGTCCATGAATTGTCAGCGATTCAGTTTAAACGGCATTGTTTCACAAATCGGGATGGCAAGAGGGCGGTGCCTCAGGACATACACGGCACCTGACGGCGCGGCTAAAGCGGCCCCCTTTCAAGGATGTATTTTCAGTTGCGCGGACCGCTTTCTTGCGCGGCCACCTCCCAGCACTCAATCGCCAGCTCAATGTACTTGACAGCATATGTCTTAAAATACATAATATGGAAGTGACATGGGAAGTTCTGTTTTATGAGGAATTCGAGCCCGAGTTTGACGCCCTGCCGGAGGACGTGCAAGACGAGCTGTTGACTCATGCCAAGCTGCTGGAGCAGTTAGGGCCACAGTTGGGTCGTCCGCGCGCTGATACTCTCAACGGCTCCCGTCACGCGAACATGAAGGAACTTAGATTTGATGCTGCAGATGGTGTATGGAGGGTAGCTTTCGCTTTCGACCCACACAGAAAAGCCATCCTGTTGGTGTGCGGGGACAAATCGGGCGGGAGTGAGAAGCGCTTTTACCGCCAACTGATCGAAAAGGCGGACGCACGGTTTGATGCACATCTGGCCCGCATCAAGAGGGAAAAAGAGAAGCAGAGGAAAAGGGAGTAACGACAATGAAGACCCTGGAACAGAAGATTAAGGAAGTGAGCCCGGCTCGCCGCAAGAAGATTGAGGACCGCGTTGCCCGGCTCCTAGCTGAGGAAATGTCGCTCCGCGAGCTGCGCCGAGCGCACAAGCTCACGCAGGAGCGCATCGCGGAGACTCTGGGGATCGGCCAGGACCAAGTTTCGCGGCTTGAACAGCGCAGTGACCTTTTGATTTCCACGCTACGCAGCTACGTGGAGGCGATGGGAGGACGTCTGACGCTTGTCGTGGAATTTCCGAAGCAAACCCCCGTCGTGTTATCAGGCATCGCTGCGCTCGACACGGATTCTACGCCGGCGCCTCGACGGGAACCGCGCGCTCACGTGTCAGTTCGCTAAACCGTAGAGGATCGGTTCTCAACCGCAGGCGACGATCCGCGCATTGCTGGCAAGCGAAACGGAGACCGAGCCGCGCAGTCTGGAGCCTTTTTCCGAGCGCTACTGCGCAGTCGCGGATTGCAGCAAGCGCTCCATCGCCTTGGCAAAACCATCTTCCTGGTTCGAGGCGGTGACGAAGGTCGCCGCCTTCTGTACCTCTGGACTGGCGTTGCCCATGGCGATGCTGATGCCGCTTTTCTTGAACATCAGGACATCGTTGGGCATGTCGCCGATGGTGGCAATCTGGCTCGGCGGGAGGTTACACAACTTCGAAAACATCTCCACCACCCCGCCCTTGTTCGCTTTTGGATTGGTGACGTTGAGATAATACGGCTGCGAGCGAGCGGCTGAAACCCGGTCTGCGCTCCACTCCTGGAGGTCCTTTTCGCAGCGCGCGACCGCGTCGAGATCGTCACTGACGCCGGTCACTTTCACCACGCTGTCCATGTGCGAATCAAAATCGGGCACCACCGTGGGCTGGAACTGAACCGTCCACGCCTCGCGCGCGACGTGCGGCGCATTTGCGTTGTGCACAAACCAGTCGCTGTCGGTGTAGAGGAAGATGTCCAGTCCGTGCTTGAGGACCATCCGCACAACTTCGGCAGCCACCTCCGGCGGCAGCAGTTGCTGGGAGATTGGCGTGAGATCGGGCTTGACCACCACGCCGCCGTTGAAGCCGGCAATCGGCTCGGTGATTTCCAGCGGCTCGATCAGCATCGTCATGCCGCGCGGCGGCCGGCCGCTGGTAATGCCGAACAGGATGCCGGCCTGATGCAGCTTCTTGACCGCTTCGATGGCGCGAGGGGTGAGTTCTTTATCTTGCGTGACCAGCGTGCCATCGACGTCGGCGATGACCAGGCGAACCCGCAGGTTTTCCGGCTTAGCTTGAGAATTCATAGCTTAGTGATTTTCCCTGGAATCGTCGGTATACCCATCCTTGTTTATTATATGGGCTTGGAACGACGGCCTCTCCCCGCCCAGCACGGGGGGTCGTGTCCCAGCAGGGCTGAAAAAGTCGGGTTGGACAATCACCAGGCCGCGTGTGCCCTGGCTCCAAAGGTACAGCCCGCGGTGGTCGCGACGGGCGGCCCTCGCCCGCATAAAGCGCTACGGCGTTAGGTCTGCTTTCAGACAGACAGGCTGGTTCGGCGTGGTTAATCTATTGGCAAGTGCAGTCGCCCGTTTGCCCGTGGTACCCCTCCAAGCGGCTACATCGACATCAGGTCCCACGGGCTGCTTTCCATTGTGGAAGGTGCCACATGAGCAGCCAGGATGCTCCCGATACAAAGCCACGGTTTACTCGCCGATCCGAGACGGAGAGCATCTGTATGTTCTGCTTCTTGACAGTCAAGGGGGACCGATACATCACTGTAGAAGAGGCCGAGAACATCCATGCAGATGTTTGCCTGATGCGTCCAAGTTAGGCTGTTCGCTACATCCTTTGGTAAGAGGCCAGGCCAGATGACAGTCAGACCGGAACTTGTCAAGATAAGCGATTCTGAGTTTAGGTGTTCGTCCTGCCCGAATTTCAGGCTGGAACTATACCCAGACTTCGTTAGCAAGACGCTAGAACAATGGGAACACTTCATTCAAGAGCAGTTCGCAGCGCATCTCCGCAGCCACCACCCTAAAGCCCCGGGCTGCTCTGCATAATCGCGCCATCAACAAAAATTGTCGTCGCCGTGATGTAGCTGGCGCCATCTCCGGCGAGGAACGCCACCACCGTGGCAATTTCTTCCGGCTTGGAGAGCCGGCCCAGCGGAATGGAGGCATTCAATTTGGCCAGCAATGCTGGATCGTTCATCGTGGAAAGGTTGATCGGGGTGGCGACCGCGCCCGGACCAACTCCCACGACCAGGATGTTGTGGGGAGCAAGTTCGACTCCGGCGGTGCGGGTCAACATGCGCATGCCCCCTTTGGAAAGGCAATAGGCGGTATTGCCCGGCATAGGCCAGTCTTCGTGCACTGAGGTGATATTGATGATGCGGCCACCGCTGCCTTGTTTGATCATTTGCCGGGCGGCGATCTGCGTGCCAAAGAAAGCGCTCTTTAGATTTATGTCGAGCACCTGATCATATTGCGCTTCGGTGGTTTCCAGAACCGAGGTACGGGTCTCGATGCCGGCGTTGTTCACCATAATGTCGAGACGGCCGAGCCGGGCAACAGCAGTATCAACCAGCCTCTGCAGGTCCGCGATCTTGCTAACGTCGGCCTCCACCCCAATCGCCTGATCTCCTAGCGCACAAATTTGCTGCTCAAGTTCTTCGGTGGCCTCGGGATGAGAGATGTAATCAATGACGATGCTCGCGCCTTGGCGGGCCAGCTCGAGGGCAACGGCCTTGCCGATACCGCTGTTTCCGCCGGTGACAATGGCGACCTTGCTCTTCAGTGGCATGGGAACCTCGCGATTCAGTCTAACCCCAGTAGTCAGTAGTCAGCAGCCGGTAGCCGGTAAGGCAACCACAGATCCTTCGACTACGTTCGCTACGCTCTCTCCGCTCAGGATGACATTTGGAAGGATTGCTGTGGCTATAAGTTGTCATCACGAGCACAGCAAGGGATCTGCTTTACGACCCACTAACCCCCTGAACCGTTTCAGCCGTTATTTCGGGTCGCAAAACCCGATAAAGCTGCCAGGCAAATGCTCCCAAGCCTAAGCAAACCACACCGAAGCGGACCAGCCCGCCCAGATACGGGATGAAGCCGACGATGGTGAGGATGAACAGGCCCACCAGTAGTCCCAGCAGCCAATCGCCCTTAGTCGCCGTAGTTGGCTTCAGAATCATCCGCCCCAGCAGTGCCCCCACCCAAATCTTTGACAGGTAGATAGCAACCAGATAGAACGCGAGCAACATTATCGAGACCGGAAGGCCAACCAACGTGATGGCGATCAGGATTATGGCCACAGGCACGCCAACCAGGACCGCAAACCCAAGCCAGAGGCTGCGCCAGCCTGAGCTCACTGCTTGCGCGCTGGCTTGGAAGAAGCCGGGAAACAGAACCAATGCCAACCATCCCACCAGCATGGCGGCCGCCAGCCAGACCGCTCGGTAGAAGTAGAACTTGGGGCGCGTGAAATGGCTTTCCCTCAAGCGCACCTGAATGTCACGGGTGCCGGTAATGGTGGCGCCGTCAGCAATGTGCACATTTTTCAGCTCCCGCACGCGAGCGCTCAGGTCGCCGCCGATTCGGGCGGTGTTCGTCACGGTGAGGCTGTCGCCTTGCATAGACAGTTCGCGCCCGATTCTGCCGCTAACATCGGCATTGCCGGCGTATAGAATCGCACCGCGATTCACCTCGCCTTCGAGGGTGACGTCGCCGGCGCCAACCAGGATACCGCCGCCCACGCGACCCCGATCATTCACCCGCAACGATTGCATGCCCCCGTAGATGTTGTGGGCCAATTGCCCGTCGAGGTCCAGAGAGTTCGAAAAGTTGAAGATGTTGCCCTCCACGGTCCCGGTCACCATGGTCCTCTTGGCAAAACTTATCAAGTCGCCCTTGACGGTGCCGCGCACTTCCACCGACTCGCCAAAAGCCAGCAAGTCCCCATTGACGACGCCTTCGATGCGCACAACATTGCCAGTGGCCAACAGAGTGTCGTCTACCGTCTCGTTTGCCGCTACGGTGACGAACTCACTGTGACGCCGCTGCAGGGCAAAGCCCGGCAACGACACCGCCAGCAGCATGACCAGCAGGCGCAGGCCAGGTTGGCGTAGCCGCCATCGGCGCCCCAGCAGCAGTGCGCTGCCGCCTAGCAGCAAAAACAAAAATATCTTTCCGATGACAGCAGCGTAATCACTCAACATGGCGGTACCTCCGTTTGCAAAGTAGTAAGAAAGGTTGAAGAACAGGTTGCTGCGGCCGCTTAAGCTGAAGGGATTTAACCATTGCATGGCGTCCGGGATGCTCAGCTTATCGATCCAGCCGACAAAGATTGAACCTAGCGCCAGCACCGAGGCCACAATGGCTACGTCACCCCACGCCGGGGACCATGGCACATGCGGCAGGCCGGCCAGGCTGGGTGCTTCTTCGGGAAGCTCTTGCAGGCTTTCGCTGAGAACACGGTTCTCAGCCCGCAATGCGTCCAGCAGTTGGCGGCAGCGCCGGCACGTGGCCAAGTGGTCTCGCAGAGGCTGCGCCTCTTCCATCGCCAGTTCACCATCTACGAAGATGGCGATGACCTGTTCCGAATAACATTCCATGATCACGTGCTCCTGTGGCCCAGTTTGCGGCGCAGTTCCTGCTTGGCGCGAAATATCAGCGCCGCCACGTAGTTCCTCTGCAGGCCCAACTGTTGTGCGATTTCGTCATAACTCAATTCGCCGTAATAGCGCAGCACCAGCGGCAGCCGATAGTTCTCGGGCAAACGCGCAATGGCATCCCGCACCTGCACCCGCTCTTCGCGGCTGAGAAGTGCGCCCAGTGGCGACGGCCCCGAACTAGCTGCGTCGATGACCGCGGCTCCCTCTTCAACTTCCACAATCACCTGCCGTCCACGCTTCCGGCGGCGCAAAGCATCAATGCACTGGTTGCCAGCCACCCGCAGCAGCCACCTGAGAAACGGTATGGACCCGTCGTAACTCTCGATGGAGCGCTGCAGCTTGAGAAAGACTTCGCTGGTGGCATCTTCGGCGCTCTCCCGTGATTCAAGCATGTAACGGCACAACCCGAATACGCGGCGCACATGAAGACGATAGATCTCCCCTAGCGCCTCGGCATCGTGGCCTTGTGCGCGCGCGATTACGCTCTCCAGTTCCGGCCCCTCCATTTGCGTGGCTTTGCCCTCGCTGGGCTGCGGTCCGTTCGCATTGTTTCTGTTGGCGTCCATAAAGCAGTACGCTGCTGGCCCAATAAAGTTACACGGATTTCAGGAGTGAAGACAAAAGGCAGGGAAACGCGTTCTCTGGGAGCCGGGCGCCGCCTTCTAGCCTGGAGTAACACGACGGCGCATGATATCTGCAGCATCAACCAATCGCGACGGCGGGCGCATTGCTTACGCGATGGGGATATCACGACAGCTATTCCCGTCGGCTTGGTGTTTTAAGTCGGTCCTGTTGGCGAACTTTTCCAACTTTTCAATAGCTTGCGTGCGAACCTAGGTCCCATTCGGTCCAAAATCTCCCCTCCGGATGCACTACGGGAAGAATCGTTTTGCGGGTTGAGGCAAACCGAGGGGGAGCACCACCCTCTAACCTATAACTCTCTTTGCGCCAGTCTACGATCTCGCGCAACAACGCGAAACTTTGGTTGGAGGTATCTAATGAAAAAAATATTGGTAATAACTCTGTTCATGCTGGCGACGCTAGCCTGGGCTGCGGCACAACAGCCCGGCAGTACCCCGGACCGGAGCAGTGGGCAGGCCACTTCCCCCGAGTTCGCAGCGATTACACAAGCAATCCCGAAACCTGAGTTTCGCGGGTGGGCGGGGCCCGGGTCTCGCGGGGTTCCAGACCCGGGGATTTGGAGTGATTCACTGTTCTGCCGTTCGCTGCAGCAGCACAAGTCCCAGGTTTCGAAAACCGCGAAACCTTGGGCACCCAGCCGACGCCTTTTGAGCTCCTAACTCACTGCTTCACGCTTTGCAACAGCTTGCTCTCGGCTGGTGAAGGTGGTTCGGCGCGTCCGCCTAGATACTTCGCCAGGAAGTTTTCGCTAGCCGCATTGAACGCCATGTTATTGCTCGGTTGTGCGAAGCCGTGACCTTCGTCAGGAAAGACGTAGTACTCAACGTCCTTGGCGTTCTTGCGCATGGCCGCAACGATTTGATCGCTCTCTGCTTTGTTTACGCGCGGATCATTTGCACCCTGACCAATCAGCAGCGGAACTTTGATCTGATCAGCCTTAAACAGAGGCGATTGCGAGTTGAGAAATTCCTCCGTATCGCCCATTCGCTTGTGGAAAGTTGAAAGAAGTGTTGACCAATATGGTGGAATTGTCTTGAGTAGCGTATTCAGGTTCGACGGCCCCACAATGTCGACGCCGCAGGTAAATGCATCCGGCGAGAAGGCCACACCGGCCAGCGTTGCGTAACCGCCGTAGCTGCCGCCCATAATACACACCTTACCAGCGTCGGCGACACCCTGTTTTACCGCCCAGTCCTTTCCATCGAGCAGGTCGGTGTGCATTGTGCCCGCCCATTGGCGATCACCGGCGTTCACGTATTTCTTGCCGTAGCCGGTTGAACCCCGGAAGTTTATTTGCAACACGGCGTAACCGCGATTTGCCAGCCACTGTGCATTGCGGTTGAAGCCCCACTGGTCGCGTCCCCAAGGCCCTCCGTGTACGAACACCACCATCGGCAGGCTTTTCGGATCCATCCCTGCGGGCACGGTGAGATAGCCGTAAATTGTCATGCCATCGCGCGCCTTGTATTCGATAGGCTTCATCGAGGACAGCTTATATTTCTCCAGGGCGGGGCGGTTGCTGAACAGAAGAGCAGCCTTCTTTGCGATTCGGTCGTAGAGATAGTAATAAACCGGGCCGTCGTCGCTCACATAGGTGACGACCCATCTATTATCAGCCAAGTTCCGGGAGAGGTCCGTGATATCGCCGCTGTGCACCTTTTGCAGGATCTCGTAGTCTGCTTTCACCTTCGGATCGATAAAGTCATAGTCCGTTCGCTGTTTGATGAAGGTCACCACTTCCAGGGCATTGGTCTTCGGCTGGGTGACAACTCCTGCGACATCGAACTGCGGGTCGGCAGCGATGACCCTTTGCTCCCCGGTAGCCACGTCCATCTCAAGCAGCCGTGCCGCATTTGTATCAAGACTCGTGGCTATCCATAGTTTCTTGTTGTCAGGGGAAAAGCCGGAGATGCCACCGAAAGTTTCGTCGGGACCCCACTTGATCAGCTGGCGCCAAGGTGACTTGGCATCGTTTCGAACCCTGATGATGGTTCCCCCATCGGGCATATCAACCTGTGCCGCCCGCACCTGAAGAGCGTTATCCGCTTGCCAGCCCTGCACATCGCCGGGGTTCTGGGTGTCGAGGTCCATCTTGCCGGTCTTGAGATCAATGTGGTAAACGTCGAATACCTTGGGATCGCGTTTGTTCATCTGGACAAGAACGGTGTCCGGCGTCCTCCATTCATACGCCACCAAGTCCACCCTTACTTTCTCGAATGGTGTGAGGTCTTTGGTTTGCCTGGTGGCAATGTCGGTCTGATAGAGCCGCCAGTTCTCGTCTCCACCTACGTCCTGGGCGTAGAGGATGTGCTGGTTATCGTATTGCCAGGTGAAGTTGCGGATACCGCGCTTCTTGTCGGCCGTCACCACCCGGTCGTCGCTCTTACCGAGTGTCCGGACCCACACATTGAGCACGCCATCGACGGGAGCGAGGTAGCCGAGCTGCGTACCGTCGGGTGAGATCTGCGGGTCGGTGCGTTCAGGATTGCCGAAAAGCACTTCGCGCGGAATTATGGGCGTAGTGAAAGTTTCTTGCGCTACCAGCGCAGACGCGAACCCGGCTAGCCACACGGCGGCGAATAGCAGAAAAACACGGTAATTCAAGCGCATGCTCGACCCCCTTGGACGCAGAAACGTTTCGGATTATACGCCGTTTTGCGAAGCGAATCGCCGCTGGCGCGACACTAACGCTCGCCGCTGTCTAACATTACGTGGTTACGCGAGACCAGAACGGCCGCGACTTGGTTTGCGGTCATTAAGCTCATCTATCACTTGACGCGCCTTCTGTACCATCTCGACGAACACTTCTCTGGTGGGTGGCCCGGGTCTGGTGGGGTTCGAGAACCGGGGATTTGGAGTGATTCACAGTCCTAGGGTTCGCTGCATCAGCGACAAGTCCCAGGTTTCGGAAACCGCGAAACTTGGGCATCCGGCATCACCAATCCTGACCGTGGGCTAAAGCCCAAGTGTTTATAGAGCGTTTTCGGCACGGCTGAAGCCATGCCCTGATACAAAGCCACGCACCCGGCAAACGTTAAAACCGGGTTAACCCTGCTCTGCCACCTATCGCCTTCCCACCGTCCCACACAACTCCGGCGGCACGCGCTGAATCTTAGAGTCTGGCAGTTCACACGTCCGATGCAGATTCCGACAGGTGGGTCACAAAGTATGTTTCGTTTACGTAACGCGTGGTGGTTTGCAGCCGTGCTGTGTTTAAGCTTGACCGTGGCATGTGGCGGGGGATCTTCCAATGTTTCGGGAAGCAGTGGCAACGGAGGCAGCAGCGGAGGCGGCGGCTCCTCCGGGCCCAACATTACCCAGTTTAGTTCAACACCATCGGTGACGGCGACCGGGCAGGTCATCAACTTCTCCTGGGCGACCACCAACGCAACCGCGTTCGCCACTAACCCGAACATAGCTTCGGAAGACCAAACTCTGCCGGTCAACAGCACCCAGTTTCCGTGGATCGTGACACTCCCCTCAACCACTACCTTCGCGGCGCAGGCGACCGGGGGCAGCGGAACCACGCCGGCTTCGGCCTCGGCCACGGTGACGGTAGTTCCGATGACCCTTACCGCCTCGGCCACCCAGATTCAGGCGGGACAATCGGTGACCTTGACCTACTCTGGTCCGAACAATGGTAGCTCGTACATTCTGACCACGCTGCCGGCGAATACAACAAGTCCGCTTACCCCTTCCTGTAGCGGAACTACTTGTTCAGGCACGACGCAGGTAGGCCCGCTCAGTACGAACGTGGGTTACACGGTCACAGCCAATGGGCCGGTGGGCGGACAGGCTGTCTCACCGCAGGTGAACATCACCGTCCTGGGCGCGATGACGTTGAGCTTCTCAGCCAACCCGACGGTGGTGCAGTCGGGTGGTGCCTCGACGCTGGCATGGCAGACCACGAACGCGGTTTCGGTCAGCATCGATCAGGGCATCGGGATGGTATTGCCGGTACAGATGGGGACTTACGTCGTGCATCCGACGCAAACCACCACCTACACGGCCACAGCCACCGACGCGTTCAATAATCAGATACAGAAATCGGCGACGGTGACGGTAAGTACCGGTGGCGTGACCAACCTGAACCACATCGTCTTTATGGTGCAGGAGAACCGCGCCTTCGATAACTACTTTGGCAAGCTGGCGGAATACCGGGTCAATCATCAGCCTCCAATTCCCGGAGCGCAGTTGAGCGATGTGAATGACCTGCACACGCTGCCCTCCAATTACACCATCAAGAACCCCGCGGGACAGTCGTTTGGGCCTTATCACCAGCGCACCGAGTGCATTGAGAACCTGTCGCCGTCGTGGGATGAAACCCACTACGACATGGACCTGGTGGGCAACGACTGGCTGAACCTGACAGCGAGCTCGCAATATCTGATGGACAGGTTCCTGGACACGACGTTGTCGGGAGGGTCGGGCGATCAGTACGATCCGACGCACACGCGGCCGCTGGGTTATTACGATCAGACTGACCTGCCGTTCTACTACGAACTGGCAACCCAGTTTGCCACCAGCGATACGACGTACTCACCGATCCCGGCCAACACCATTCCCAATCGCATGTACCTGTTTGCGGCCACGTCGTACGGACATGGCTACCCGGTGAGCGATCCCAGCGATCCGGTGTGGCAGCGGCCTACCATCTTCCGGGCGCTGGAGGATGCGGGTATTACGTGGCGCTATTACTACCAGGACAGCAGCGTGTTCCTGGCCAATTGGGCGGACTGGAACGATCCCCAGATCCAGGGCAAGGTTCGTAACATCTCGGAGTGGTACAACATTCTGGCCAGTCCGTCGGCCGATCAAGACCTGCCACAAGTTGTGTTTATCGAGCGCGCCAGCAATACGGGACTGGATGAACATCCCGACAACAACGTGCAAACCGGCGCAGCACGAGTGCAGCAAATCATGACAGCGCTGTTGACCAGCACGGCATGGCCGGACTCGGTGTTCATCCTTACCTACGACGAGGGCGGAGGCTTGTTCGATCACGTGGGACCGATCCTGGTGACGCCACCCGACGATATATTGCCGGTCGATCTGAGTGGTCACACGCAGGGGCTGTTCAACGTGACCGGATTCCGCGTGCCATTTACCGTGGTGTCGCCGTGGGTGAAGCCGCATACCGTGGTGCATCTGCAAAGCGACTACACCTCGATGCTGAAGCTGATCGAGACCCGGTTTAACGTGCCGGCTTTGACCCAACGCGATGCAACAATCGGCGATATGACCGACCCGGCAAACGGCTTCTTCGACTTTAGCGCGCCCCACTTGCTGCAGGTGCCGCCGCTGCCCACCCAACCCACGAACGGAACTTGCGATCAGCGGCTGGAAGGGCATCCGTAGTCGAGCGGGTCAGCAAAAGGGAAAGGCCTCCGCCAACTGCAAACGCGGAGGCCTTGTTGTTCGCAAAAGAAAAGCGAGGCCAGTGCCTCGCACGATCGGTTACCGCTTTTTCTTCTTGGCGGCCTTCTTCGTTGCCTTCTTCTTTGTTGCCATTGGGTAATCCTCCTTATGTAACCTTCTCCCTTGAAGGTTGGATTTTGGGCCCCATACCATGCCTGCCCAAGATGTTGCACGAGCAGGATGTCTAACACAAGATATTGCGGTTACTCGAACGGAATGTCAACAATAATATTTGAAAAAGCGCTTGCGCGGCTTGCAATCTGGTGATTTGCGTTCGAAATCGATCGCGCAAAATGTCGCGGCGGGAACCTCTGAGTTACACTCGCCCACATGCCCTCCGATCCAATCGAGCTCGAGGTCTTCAAGCATCTTTTTCACGCGGTCGCCGAAGAGATGGGCGCCGCGCTGCGCCGCACCGCATTCTCGCCCAACATCAAGGAGCGCCGCGATTACTCCTGCGCGCTCTTCGACTCCGCCGGCAACGTGCTGGCCATGGGCGATCACATGCCCGTGCATCTTGGCTCCATGCCGATGTCGGTGCGCGCCGCCATCGCCGAGTTGCGGCTCGCGCCCGGCGACGTTGCCATGCTCAACGATCCCTTCCGCGGAGGCACGCATCTTCCCGACATCACCGTCGTGGCTCCGGTCTTCGTGCCAATCGCCCAGCACAAGGGCCCACGCGCCACCCGCGCGCCGGCTCACACCTCCCACAATGTCAGACATGCGACGCGCCACGCCGCCCCCGACTTCTTCGTCGCAGCCCGCGCGCATCATGCTGACGTCGGCGGCACCTACGCTGGCTCGATGGGCCCGTGCCGCGAGATCTACCAGGAAGGACTGCGCATTCCGCCGGTAAAGATCATCCGCGCCGGCACGCTCGACCGCGGCCTTCTCGCCATGTTGCTCAACAACGTTCGCACTCCCGAGGAGCGCGAGGGCGACCTCGGCGCGCAACTGGCGGCGTGCCACACCGGCAGCACGCGGCTGCTCGAACTCTGCGCCCGTTACAGCCTCCCGCGCGTGCAGCGGGCCGCACGAGCGCTGCTCGATTACTCCGAGAAAATGATGCGCGCCTTTCTGGCGACCGTACCCGCGGGAAGCTACGCCGCCGAGGACGTGCTCGACGACGATGGCGTGAGCGACGAACCCGTTCGCATTGCGGTGCGCATCACCTTCCCGCGCGCCACAAAAACCGCGAGCCGCAAGCCGCGGCCCGTCGTCATCGACTTCACCGGCAGCTCGCCGCAGGTCGAAGGCAGCATCAACGCCGTCGAAGCCATCACCTATTCCGCGTGCTTCTACGTCTTCCGATGCCTGCTGCGCGAAGACGTTCCCGCAACCACCGGATTGATGCGTCCAATTCAGCTCATCGCGCCCGAGGGCACCGTCGTCAACGCGCGTCCGCCCGCGGCCGTGGCCGGCGGCAATGTCGAGACCTCGCAGCGCATCGTTGACGTGCTTCTGCGCGCGCTTGCCCAGGCGCTGCCCCAGCACATCCCAGCCGCCTCGTCGGGCACCATGAACAATCTCACCATCGGCGGCATCGACGATCGCCATTCGGGGGTGCCCCATCCTACCCTTCCTTTGGCCAGGGCGGGTTCGGGAGTCCGTCGTTCTAGTTCTTTGGGAGTGCCCCGTCCTACCCTTCCTTTGGCCAGGCCGCGACGCTCTGACCTTCCTTCCTCTGTCATCCTGAGCGACGAGTCTGGTCGCGCCAGCGACCAGACGAGGAGTCGAAGGACCCCTATACCACCCACAAACCTTCCCTCGGCGGAGCCGGGCGCAAGCGGAGCCGGGGTGCCCCATCCTAGCCTTCCTTTGGCTAGGGTGGGTTCATCCACTCCCTTCGCCTACTACGAAACCATTGCCGGAGGCTCGGGCGCGAGCGCGGCCCATGACGGCGTCTCCGGTGTGCACACCCACATGACCAACTCGCTCAACACTCCCGCCGAGGCGCTGGAATACAGTTATCCGTTACGCGTGATGAAGTACGCGCTGCGCGCGGGCAGCGGCGGCGAAGGAAAACATCGCGGCGGCGACGGCATCGTCCGAGAGATGGAAGTGCTCGCCGACGCTACGGTGACGCTGCTCGCCGACCGGCGCAAGTTCCGGCCCTACGGACTGGCGGGTGGTGGCGACGGCGCGCCCGGACGCACCGAGATTTTGCGCGCCGACGGTTCCACCGAACTCATGCCCAGCAAGGGCAGCACGCGTCTGCACCGCGGCGAACGCGTCCGCGTCGAAACCCCCGGCGGCGGCGGCTGGGGCAAAGCAGAACAGGACTGACATCCTGTCCATTTCCCCTAGCTTTGTACTTTTGATTGTCATCACGAGCGCAGCGAGGGATCTGCTTTTACTGACCCCTGGCCACTAGCCCCTGTTTCTTGTCATCCCGAGCGGGCCCGCCGCAGCGGCCGAGTCGATGGACCTGCTTTTGGGGCGTTCCGGCTCTCTGGCGCTGGGCTTCTACGCGCTAAGCTCCATCACAACCGCTACGCGCTGGTAGTCCACTTTAGGAATGAGCCGCCGGTTCCGCCGCGACATTTTCACTAGGCCGTAGTGCTCCATCGTTTTTAGAGTGCGAGACAGATTGGGCTTCCTGCGTCCGGTCTGTTCCGCCAGTTCGGTGAGCGATTGCGGCGAATTCTTGCGAATGATCTCCAGCAGCTCGCGGTTTTTCGCGGAAAGAATCCGCGCCATGCTCTCCGTCGAGGTAAACCACACCTTGGGGTCCTGCGGTCCAGGCTTCAATTTTCCCTTAGCGATAGCCAAGGTCCGCGCTTTCATCTGCTGGTACGTAGCTATTCCCACTCTTAGCGTTGTCATAGTGTATCCCCTTTCCGCTTGAGCATCTCATCGACGGCTTTCCAGAAATCCGCAACCAGTTTCGCGGCGTTGTCGTATGGGTAAGGTTTGACGGTACCCAATCGATGCCAGTGATCATACGCGCGGCCCGTGCTCCGTTGAGACCGTTTTGTCCTCGGCACGGGATGGGCATTGTCGAAGCCAACCAGGCGTCGATTGTCGGAATCGTGCATGGTCAGCGAGTATTCGATTCCGTGAGGACGCGCCGGACTCGGAGTGACGCGCTTGACCACAAACTTCACCCAGTAACCGGCAGTCTCATCAATGACGTAAACGTCTCCATCAAGATCAAGCAGGTTCTCGAGCGTATGGTCCTGCTCGCGCCCATGCGGTCCCACAGAAGCATGTTATCATCATCTGATAACAAGGTAAAGGGTGGATCGGTATTTGGGCCGGGTAGTGCGGGTGTTTTGGCCCGGGTGTTTTGGCCCGGGTGTTCTGGCCCGGGTGTTCTGGCCTCGGTGTTCTGGCCTCGGTGTTCTGGCCCGGGTGTTCTGGCCCGGGTGTTCTGGCCTCGGTGTTCTGGCCTCGGTGTTCTGGCCCCGGTGTTCTGGCCCGGGTGTTCTGGCCTCGGTGTTCTGGCCCCGGTGTTCTGGCCCGGGTGTTCTGGCCTCGGTGTTCTGGCCCCGGTGTTCTGGCCCCGGTGTTCTGGCCTCGGTGTTCTGGCCTCGGTGTTCTGGCCTCGGTGTTCTGGCCTCGGTGTTCTGGCCCGGGTAGAGCGGCGCTTCAGCGCCGCGTTAAGGCGGGAGTAAGAACAAAGCGGGGCTTCAGCCCCGCGTCCCACTTTGCTTTTACTAACCACTAGCCACTAGCCCCTAACCACTCCCGAGCGCGGCGAGGGATCTGCCCTTAAGACTTTTGGTGGAAGCCCCCTGCTTCAGCAGGGGGAAGCTGGACTTCAGTCCAGCGGAAGAGCGTTCGATCTTTGAATGGGCTTCAGCCCTGGAATTTTTCTAGCCCGGCGCTAAAGCGCGCGATCAAAAGACGAACTCTTCCCCCGCATAAATCCGGGGACTCCCACCAACAACTACGCCTTCCGGGCGAACGGAGTGGTAGAGATCGAATTGGAGTGGACTGCCCGAGATCACGAGTTGAAAATGTTCGGCGGGGCAGCCCGAACCTTCCTCAGCCCGATTTAGCGTCCAACAAACGGACGCGACTTGGGGCACTAGGCATCGCACCTCGTCGGCGATTTTCTAGTTCAAGGTGGTCGAAGTCGGCACTTGATGGATGCGATACTGACCTGCGGAAATGAACTCAACTAGGCCAAGGTCTCTCAGCACCTGAAGTTGCTGTCTGATCTTCGGTCTTACGTTGCGATTACCCGGATGTAGAGCAGCAAGTTCCTCTTCATGTGAGTACACGTCCTGAAGAGAAAACTTACTGCGCCCAACGTTACGCACTACGTTTAGCACATCAAGAGTCCACCCCCTTTGCGTTACGGCAAGTTGTGAAAGTGGCATTGTCAAACGGTACTGTGCGCGCACAAGATGTGGAGGAGCGATTCGACCACTCGTTATTAACGAAATCCTAGTGTCACGCGGTATGTTAGTGAGCAATATGTTGCAACCTATCCATCCTGCACGTCGGGCCGTCGACGACAGCGGTATACGTTGTTCTAATGATGACTTTGTAAGAGCGAATTGCGGGATGAATTCAAGGTCGCAAACTGTAGATGTAATTAAACTGTAACGAAGGAGCAGCAGATTTGGCGTTAATTCCTGCTCAATGGCTCTTAACATTGCGCTGTAAGCGCCATCGACTACCCGTGCAGAAAATGATCGACAACACTTTTTAGTTGGTACGGCGTTTCACAAGAGGGGCAGAGAAAATCAATGGCGGCTCTGTTCGGGCGCGTCGGTACTATGCGCAACGACGAACACGCTATGCAATACAAGTTGTTGGTAGCCCAAGCCTCGGTTACCACCCTCGCCTGTTGCGAGTGGCTGCGGTAGGAGGTTGCCAGGCTGAGGTCGAGGTCGATGTTCACTCGGTTGCGTCTTCCAGTAACTTGATAAACATCGAGCACGACTCACATCTATCGGGTAATCTCGCTCAATGCAGTCCATTTGGCGATAATCAAGCCGCGGGCAATCGCTGGGAACTTCGGGCGGCCAATGTCTATCAATGTAATCTTGCTCCTGGGAAGTCGTCAGCAAACCAAGCAGCAGTAGTTCCTCTTGAATCTGACCGCACTGAAGGCGGCGGGATTGTCTGACATTTACGCTATAATGTCAGACATGGCATCCGCCCGTATAACAATTCGCATTCCAGAGACCCTTGGGCAGCGCCTGCGCCACCGCTCCCGGCTACAAGGGCAGCCCGAGTCGGAACTGGTCCGCGAGGCCCTGGAAACCTATCTTGGGCAGCCCAGCGAGGCGCGGCCAGCCTACGAACTGGCCGAAGAAGCGGGATTGATTGGCTGTATCGGGCGCGGACGGAAATCTCCGGCAACCGACCTCAGCTCCAGTCCCCGCCACTTGGAAGGTTTCGGGAAATCCAAATGAAGCGTCGCGTGCTGGTGGACACCGGACCGCTGGTTGCCATTCTCTCCAGCGTAGACCAGCACCACGCCGCTTGCGTCAAGGCCCTGCATCAACTCCCCGGCCCTCTATTTTCCTGCTGGCCGGTGATCACCGAGGCGGTGTGGCTCTTGCGTTCCCATCCGCGGGCCGTCCAGCAACTTCTAAGAAGCTGCTTTTCCGAGAAGCCGGGCGGCTTTCTGGAACTGCTTCCGCTCGCCGGCGCGGAGGCCAGCGCGATTGCCGAAGTGATGAAGCAGTACGAGGACATTCGTCCTCAACTGGCCGACGCCGCGCTGGTTTATCTGGCTGGCCGCGAAGGAATCGACACCATCTTCACCCTCGACCGCCGGGATTTTGCCGTGTATCGCTCCGCTCGCAATCGCGCTTTCCGCATCCTGCCATGATTCCTGCTTGCCTACTGGCCACTGGCATGGTGCCCCAGGTTCGCCCTTCATTTGGGCTAACCTGGGATCACGGCCGGGTGGCTCACCCCTTCGACTTGACCGGACTTCTCAGACATGGGTGCCCCATCCTTCTCGGCCGCTTTTGGCGAGAGGGTGGGCACTTCGCATCTACCAACCAAAATCCCCGCCCTAGCCAAAAGATGGCTAGAACGGGGCAACCAGATCCATCTCACTCCCCCATTCCTTCAACTCGAAACTCGAAACTGGAAACTCGAAACTGACCCACCCTTTCGTAACTCGTAGCCTCTCTCCCCTTCTGCTACGCTCGCACTATGCCGAAGTTCCTCTTCTGGAATCTGAACCGGCAAGACCTGCACGGCTTTGTCCGCAACCTGGCGCGACAGGAGGGTGCCGACGTTGTCATCCTCGCCGAGTGTCCCACGAAGCCGGCGAAAATTCTCGAAGAACTTAACGCCGACTCATCCGACTACCAGTACGCTCCCGGCAACTGCGGCCACTTGCTTTTCTTCACCCGCTTCGACTCCGATTACCTGACGCCGCTATTTGAGAGCCATCGCGTCTCGATTCGCCGCCTCGCGCTGCCCAAGCGCCCGAGCATTCTGGTCGCCGCCGCCCATCTTCCTGCCAAGATGAATTTCTCCGAGGAGAGCCTGCTGGTTGAGTCGGTGCACCTGGCGCAAAGCATCGATCAGGTCGAGATCAGCGAAGGTCACGAGCGCACCGTTCTGCTGGGCGATTTCAATATGAACCCCTTCGAGGCGGGCATGGTCATAGCCGGCGGCTTGCACGCCGTGATGAGCCGCAACATCGCCTCCCGCATGACGCGCCTGATACAGCGCCAGAGATACAAGTTCTTCTACAACCCCATGTGGAACTACATGGGCGACAATGGCGATACCTGCGGCACCTTTTACTTCGAGGGCGCCGAGCACCTTTGTTATTACTGGAACCTGTTCGACCAGGTGCTGCTGCGGCCCGATCTGCTGCATAACTTCGCGCCGGAGAACGTTCGCATCCCCACTTCGATCCGCGGCTGTTCCCTGTTGCACGACGACGGCCGTCCCGACAAAGAGACAGCGTCCGACCATCTGCCGGTGACGCTGGATCTGAACTTCTGAGAGAGGACTCGATGTCTGACACTAACGATTTTTGGCCGGCGAACATCGCCGAGTCGAACCTGATCACTCCGATCACGATCTTGAAAGAGCAGGCCGCACTGCTGGGCGAGAAGACTCGCCAGTTGGTGAAGGGCGAGGTTGTCACCCAGACCACGGGCACTCTGCTGGTCCACTACTTCTATATTGTGGCGCCGACGCTAAACTACAGGTTCGAACTGTTCAACATTGAGCACCACGTCAATTTCTATCCTTTGGTTCTGAGGTATCTGAACAACACTACCTCGCTTAGCACCGAGGCCGCGTTCAAAACCAAGCTGAAGGAAATCCTCGCATCGCAGCACACGCTCAACGTCGTGCACTCCATCCTGGCGCAGGTGCGCTCCTGAGGAAGCAGTTGTCGGTGGTCAGTGGCCAGTAGTCAGTGAGGGCGGCTCGTTCCCCAACCTGTCGCTGCGCGACAAGAGTGGGGCAGCCCGGGCCAGTAAGAGTAAAATTTCCGCCTTAGAACGGGGCACCCGACGGTCGCGCGACGCGACGATTAGAATTAAACTTGAAGCTGATCGCAATCCGTAATGGGGACGCACCTCCTTTATGTCCAGCCATGATCTCTACCTTGACGAAGCATTCCGCAGCCTGCGCGGCCACAAGCGTCTTGCCGATGACGCCATCGCCCAGCTTACGGACGAGCAGTTTTTTGCCGCGCCCGGCCCTGAATCCAATAGCGCCGCCGTCATCGTGAAGCACATGGCGGGCAACATGCGCTCGCGCTTTACCGATTTCCTCACCACCGACGGCGAAAAGCCCGACCGCAATCGTGACCGCGAATTCGTTATGCACGCCGACGCCAAGCGCGAAGAAGTGCTGAGCTCATGGGAGCAGAATTGGCACCTGGTTTTCGAGACCATCAACTCGCTGCATCCTGAAGATCTCGATCGCACGGTCGCCATTCGCGGCGAGCCGCATTCCGTGCTTCAGGCCATCAACCGCCAGGTCGTGCACTACGCGTATCATGTGGGGCAGATCGTGTATCTGGCGAAACATTGGAAGGGCGCAGACTGGAAATCGCTCAGCGTCCCCAAAGGCGAGAGTGAGCAGTACAACACCAAGATGTCAGGCAAACGCGAGAAGTGAGTGGCCGTTAGCGATTGGCATTTAGCAGTTAGCAGCCAGGGACTAGCCACTAACCACTAACCCCTGTTTCCGAGGTCGCAATCGTGAGAGGAAAACTATCCGGCTGGGCCATCTTTCTCGCGGTGCTATTGCTGCTCAGCTTCGCCGCCACGCCCAGCTTTAAATATTCCAAAACGGCCGATCTTAGCTTAATGGCTGTGCGCTTCTCTCTGGTCATCCTGTTGTCGGTTCTGGTGGTGCGAGAGAAATGGAAACATCGCGACGATCCCGATCGTCCGCATCCAAAGTCCGACGCACCAGACACAGTTCTGCAGCGCTTTCGGCGCTGGTACTACGATGACCGGAAGAGTCCCAACTGAATCGAGCCGGAGTCGGCAGGCTGGCAGGCTGCATCCAAAATTTTATAGGAGGGTATCCCTATGGGGTTGCAGCTCATTGCTCTGCTGGTGCTTGGTCTGATGTGCGGCAGTGAACTTAATGTGGCGGCCTTCGGACATCCCATACTCAATCGGCAACCGCTGGAGGCGCACATACTGGTGCGCTCATCGCTGGCGGCGTTACTCGGGCGCGTGATGCCGTTTTGGATGACTGGCTCCGTGCTCCTTAATGCCTTACTACTTCTCCCGTTCGAGCACCTGAGCGACCCAGCCTGGCGCCTCGCTGCGATCGCTCTTGCCATCCAGGTGATTGCCGTGCTGTTCTCACTGATTGCACCTGTGCCCATCAACAACCGGATTGCCAAGTGGATGCCCAAATCCCTTCCCGCCGATTGGAAAGCGCAGGAGCATCGTTGGGACCTGTACCATTGGTTCAGGACCGCCGCACTCGTGGTAGCGTTCGCACTGCTAACTCTCAGCATCAGCGCGAACCGGGCAGGGTGATACCCAGCCTCAAGCGGGTTGCTGATAAAGTCCGATCACGTTGCCTGCGGGATCCAGGAAGCGGGCCGTGATCTCGGGCGCGTCGCCGCCGATAGGCTGTGTGATCTGGCCGCCATTGGCGACGACGGCGTCCAGCGTTGCAGCCACGCTATCTACCATGATGTACACGAGAATGCCGACCTGTGAAGACGGCGGCCGTCCCAGCCTCCAACTGCCGCTCACTTCCCCGACCGCGTCGTCGAAGGCGGTGCTGCCATCGCCGCGTTTTCTGACATTCCAACCAAAGACCCGCTGGTAGAAGTCAGCCGAGCGCGCAATGTCGGTGGTGGGAATCTCGATGTAGCAAATCTTGCCGTTCGCCATGGTTGGGGGCATCTGTTTTCCTCCTCCAGAGGGCTGTCATTTTAGCAGCTTCGGTTGCGTTGTTTGTGCGCATGATCGCCATAGCACTGGTTGAGGAGTAAGATTTTCTCGAAGGTGAGTTGCGATGACGTCTTCATGGCAAACCGATACAGGACATCTTGCACGCCGCTGGTTTGAGGTGGGTCAATATGTCCAATACAATCCTTCCTGGATGCAGGAGACTACTGACATTCAGAGCGGTTATTTACCACCCGTTCCCGATTTTGCCAGCCACAGTCCTTTTGGCGGGCCCTCGTGGTTTCAACTCCATCTTCCGGACCGTTCTCCCAAATAACTCGTGAAAAATCAAACTGGCCGCGGGTGCTCCATCCTTTGATCCTGTGTGGCGAAAGGTGGCAAGCGGCATCACGTCCCCGACGCTCTGATGGCCCTTCCGTGGGCGTGTTAAACTTGCTGGTTTGCCCACCCTTTCTTATTCACACTGGGCTGACGTGGGTGCCTCATCCTCTCGCCTTCTTTTGGCGAAAGGGTGGGAAAACGAACCCAGGAGCCATCTTCATGTCGAATACCATGCTTGCCGTCGTTAAGCCCACGTCCGCACCGGGCACAGAAATCCGCGAAGTTCCCAAGCCGCAATTTGGCCGCACTGATGTTCTGGTCAAGGTCAAGATGGCATCCATCTGCGGCACCGACCTGCACATTTACCAATGGGACCAGTGGGCGCAGCGCCGCATTCATCCTCCGCTGATTCCCGGCCACGAGTTCTGCGGCACGGTCGAGGCCGTGGGCGACGAAGTGACCAGCGTCATGCCGGGCGACTTCGTCTCCGCCGAAATGCACGTGGCTTGCGGCAAGTGCCTTCAGTGCCGCATCGGCGAGGCACACATCTGCCAACATGTGAAGATCATCGGCGTCGACACCAACGGCGCCTTCGCCGAATACGTCGTCATTCCCGAGTCGAATATCTGGAAGCTCGATCCTTCCATTCTGCCGGAGTACGCATCCATCCTCGATCCGCTGGGCAACGCAGTGCATACCGTGCTGGCCGGCGACATCGCCGCCAAAAGCGTCGCCATCACGGGTTGCGGGCCGATCGGACTGTTCTCCATCGCGGTGGCGCGCGCTTGCGGGGCCACCCAGATTTTTGCCATCGAAGTGAACGAGCATCGCCGCAAGATCGCCGCAAAGATGAAGCCCGACTTCGTCCTCGACCCCACCAAGGACGACGTGTATCAGATTGTGATGGACAACACCGGCGGCACCGGCGTGGATGTCGTCCTGGAGATGGCCGGGCGCACCGAAGCCATCCGAACCGCATTCAAGATTTTGCGGCTGGGCGGCCGCGTGTCTCTGCTTGGAATTCCTTCCAAGCCAGTCGAACTCAATCTCGCCGAAGAAGTCATCTTCAAAGGCGCAACCGTGCAGGGCATCAACGGACGCCGCATGTATCAGACGTGGTATCAGATGACTGCGCTGCTCAAGGCCAACAAGCTCGACCTGCATCCCGTCATCACCGACCGCATTGCCATGAAGGATTTCGCGCAAGGCATGGAGCGGCTGAAGACCGGCGAGGCCAGCAAGATCCTGGTCTATCCCAACGGGACAAAATAGAGCCGAACCGCAGGCGGATGAGAATCGAAATCCCAAAGGATGACTCCCAGGTTAGCTGCTGGATTTGTGCCAAGCATGTGACGCTGTCCAGCGATTCGAGGGCTTTTCGCTTCGCTTCTAGCCGAACGAGAGTTGCCCTTGTGTTAAACTCGGCTCCGACGCAAGTCGATTCGCTAACAAACAAGAACACCCCCCAAGCAGATTGAAACGCGTGTACTTCGCCGGAGGAACATGTTTTTCAGGGGACCCGATACTGGCAACTGGGAGTCCTATACATCGGACAAAGAAGGCTTTCGAGTACTGTTTCCCGGTGTTGTAGAAAGGCGATTCCAAAGTTTCATAGGAGGAGACGATGGACAATCTCCTGGCTCGGCGGTCTACGTATGCAATAGGAGCAGCTTTCTAAGTAAGCTCATCTATCAGGTCGGCGTCACGAGGGTGATGGGGTATTATGGCCTACCCGAAGATTTCTTACAAACAGCGGTTGGCGAAATGATGGCGTCACTTAAACGGGCAGAGTTGTTGTCGGTCCAGTTCATTACGTTCAGGGACTATCCTGCTGTCGAGTATCGAGTCAATGTCAAAAGCTATGGGTTCGACGGCATTATGGTACTCAAATCAAACACCATCTATAATCTGTCAGTTCTACATAACATAACTAAACCCAACAGCTACAGGAAGTTTGTCGATTCTTTCGAGATTCTTTGATGATCCACCGCGACGGGTTGATGATCCTCGCCCCCACGCGATCCATGCGGCAGCGGAATGGAGTAGCGATGCGAAATAACGTCGCCCATGCTCATCTTTTCGTGACTTCGATATTTGTCCCTGCGGCGGTTGCTCTCATCACCGCGTTGTTCACGTTCCTTATCCAAGAGAGAAGGCTCAGGCGTGATTACAGGTTGGAGTTCATGGCAGAAAATGCAGCTCGTGAACTTCTAGAGTCGGAGAAATGGCGTATGCGGTCATTCACCGCAATCAAGGAACGCCTTGGCGGGTTTGAAGATGATGAACTGAAAAAGGTCTTGGTGCGTGCTGGTGCCGTCAGATTCAAGGGGAAGAACGGTGAAGAACTTTGGGGCCTACTGAAGCGAAACGAAGCTAACCCCGAAGACTGACGTTGCGAACGAAATGAAGCATTCACATGCCGGAGTTGTTTTCGGACTTGTACGCTTTACCCACCTAACGAATCAATGCCTTGATCACCGCACGCCGGTCGGCGTTCAACTCCTTCGCTCGCTTGTCCAATTCTTCCAGCACGAGCGGGGTAAAATCCACGTTGAGCTGTTGGATTGGGGGCATCATGCGGCCGCGGGCGGGCCACCTGGCTTCATGCAAATTCCAGCCGCTTCAGCTTGATGCGCTCGGTATGAATGTGCGCAAGATCGTAGTGGGCTTGCTGGGTGAGCCAGCTTTCGGCGCTGCCGCCGAAGACCTGCGACAGTCTCACGGCCATTTCGGGAGAAATCCCACGCTTGCCGTTCACCAGTTCCGACAGAGTAGTGCGCGTAACTCCGAGCGCGGCGGCAGCATCCGTGATGGTCAAGCCCAAAGGTTCAATGCACTGGCGCAGCACCACGCCGCCGGGGTGGGGTGGATTCTTCATAGGCATGGCTATAGTTTCCTTTCAGTGGTAGTCGCGATAATCAATGTCCAGCACGTCGCGTTCGGCGAAGCGGAAAACCACCCGCCAGTTGGCGCGCACCGTCACCGCCCAAAAGCCTTGTAACTCGCCCTTGAGCGGATGCAGTCGGAAGCCCGGCAAGTCCATGTCGGCTACCGTACTTGCGGAGTCGAGCCGCACGAGAATATCACGCAGCTTCACAAGGTGCTCAGCAATCACGCCACGCGGGTCATCATCCTCATAAAGCCGTTTTAGACCCTTGTGACGGATGGAGCGGATCATTCCTTATCGTAATGCGTTACGTTACGGATGTCAAGGGCGATGGGTGCTGCCGCCCTAGAACGCCCCGCCACCACCGCCACCGAAGCCGCCACCGCTGAAGCCTCCGCCGCCGCCGCCCCATCCCGAGCCGCTGCTGCTGGCGCGGGGCGCGGCCACGAACGCCTGGTGAGCATCCGTTGCCATGGCGTGCATGGAGCCGGCGAAGAAGATGGGATTGAATCCCACATACGGCGTTGGTCCTACGTACCACGCGGGCTGGTTCTGCACGATTCCCTGGAAGGCCTTGGCCCAGCGGTTCTCGATGCCCAGCGCCATGGCGTACGGCAGAAATTTCTCGAAGGTATCGGGCGGCATGCGCTTCAGGCGGTCGGCGTCCACGCGATTGATGAACTCCTCGAAGCCGAGGATCTCGACCTTGGTGTGCACACCCTTCAACGATTTCGCGGTCATGATGCGCGCGAACAGGAAGACGATGATCACCGCGAGAATTGCCGCGGCAATCAGCAGTCCGGGCGAATCGAACATTGAGCCCCAGCCCAGCACCTGCGCCAGCACGAAAGGCGCTGCGGTAAGCACGACTCCGACCAGCACATAACCGTGCGCCGACTCGGGATCGACGGAGTACATTCCCTTGCCCTTCAGCTCCGCAAGAATGTCGCTCTTCATGGTCGGGATGGCGACGTAGAACTGGTTCTTCAAGTCCGACAAGCGCACTTCTGTGGCGTCTCCGCCGAACATGTGCTTCAGCATGACGCGTTCATGGGCGGCGAGCGAACTCCATGTGCCCGGCGGTTTCAGCGAGTGGAAGGTGTAATCGCGATGGCTGAACAGCAGTACCTTCGACTCGGTCTCCTCAATCTTGAGATAGCCCTTCACCGCCAGGTCCACCAGCGTTGAGGTGATGTCGCGAGGACGGACTTCATCATCGATCAGACTGCCGACTTCGCCGGGCGTCATGTCTTTCGGCGGCTCATACATGGGCGCGACCGAAATATCCGGCTTGGGATCGCGGCCCTTCGTCCACCAGAAGACGAACATCACCACGAACGCCCACAGCGGCAGCAGCACAATGGGATTGCTGCGCAGGAACCACATCGCCTGTGTCAGCTTGCTGGGTTGGGTCAGTACACCCTTGCTCACGTAAACGTCGGCCGTCAGTCCGGCGCGCATGGGCAGCGGATCGTTGGCAGCGATCACCACGGTGCTGCCGTGGACCTCGGCGGTGGCGTCCTGCCCCACCGATCCGTAAGCGCCGGTGTAGGCTTGCGCGCGCAGGTTGCCGGCGGCATTCGCCGGGAAGGTGATCGACGCCGCGGCGCTGTCGATGGGCACCGGCCAATCGTTGCCGGTCACGTTCCAGTACAGTTCGTCGTGATCGTCGAACCAGCGCACCGCATTGGTCACCTTGTAAGTGATGATCACACTGCGCGTGGCGTCGACCGCGTCGGGAATGTAGATCTTGAGATGACGGCTGCCGTTCTGCGTGCTCGATTCGTACTTCAGATTGTGACCGCTGTCGTCGAGGACGCTGATGACTTTCAGGAACAGCGTGTAGTTGGTGCCATGCGGCCCCGGGTATTCGATGGGAATGTCGCGATAGATGCCGTGAAACTCGCCCTCGAAAGCCACGTCAAGGTGCTCGTTGACGGTGGTCACGCCGTCGGGGGCAACGTAGATGTGGCTTTCAAAGCGGCTGATGTGCCAGTCGCGGGCGGAGGCGGGAATCGCCAGCGCGAGACAGCACAGGAGCACGATGATGAGGCGGCGGCGCGGCGTTTGGCGGTTAGCAGTTAGCATTTGGCACTTGGCATTTAGCACTTAGCACTAGTGACAGCCGGGAAATCTCAACGAGACGATACGGGTCCGCCAGTCTTGCGAGCCCGACGGCAAGTATTCCGTGGTGTACCACAGCAGGCAATCGTCGGCCGGATCGGGAACCATGCTGCTGTAATCGCCCCAACGATCGCTGTACGCCTGTGAGAGGCCGCCTGCCATAATGCTGGCTTCCTGCTCCATGGTGCTCGGCGGATCGCTGACTACGCGTCCGGTGAAGTTGATCGACGGATACATACTGCTGCTCGAAATGCTATAGCCCATCGCCATGTCCCCTAGCTTGTCCATGGCGACGCTGCCCATCCAGCGCGAGTTGCTGTCGGGTGAGAAGGTGCTCTGCTGGAAGACGGTAAAGTCTCCGTTCTCCAACGCCCGCAATTCGTACCAGCGGATTCCGTAGGAACCATCGTTGTTTTGCACGGTATGCGTGACCACCATACTCTGGTGCGCCGCCTGGCTGGCCGTAGGAGGTGGAATTGGCGGAACGAAATTACGATACGCCAGCCGGTACATGGTTATCTGGCCCAGCGCATAGAGCAGAGTGCTCGTGCCCTCTTGCGGCACGCAATCGGCCCAGCAGGCAACCGTATAGGGAGCCACCTGTATCGCAAACGGGCCCGTGAAGGTGGAATTCTGCGGGCTGGCGAAATCTACGTGAAACTTGAAAAGATTTAACGCATGGTTCGACCCGCTAACGTTGCCGACGATAAAGTTTGGCGCTCCTCGCGGCGGCGGCAAAGGGCCATCCAGATCGGCGGCCAGGAAATGAAAAACGTCGCTGCCGGTTTGGAAACAAATAGCCGAGGCCGGTCCGCCCTGCAGCATCGCACTACGGTCCAACGCGCACGCGGAAGTGGCCTGAAACACCCAATTCAAGTACAAGTCCGTGGTCAGATAGTAAGCGTCGGGCCAGACGGAAAGCTTCGGATAGTCGGGCAGGTAGTTGCCGTAGGGAAGAGCGTAACGGTAGTAAGCGCCGGTGGCATCGGAGGTGGCGGAGACCGCGATGCAAATGAATAACGGCGGCGTAAAACCGGACTCTCCCGCGATCTGCTGAATGACCCATCGCCCCGCCGCCCGGTCGAAGCGCACGGTGGGATCGCTCATGGAGTCTTCCGTCTCACATTGGCCGCCAAATCCCTGGAACAGACTTTTAACGTAGTACGGCCCGAAGGTAATGTTGCCCGTGGACTTGTCGAACACGGCATAAAGGAAATTGGTGGTCTGCACATATTGTCCGTTCATGCCGGGCGAGCCGTTGGTGTCGGGAGGGACGGCGCCGCCCTGGGTGATGCCTTCGAAGCTCATGACAATCTGCGCCTGCTGGGCTAGTCCCCGCGAAGATTGCACCACCGGGTCGAATGCCGGCGGGACATGACGGGCAGGAGGCTCCTCCATTTCCAGCGCCTGCTGTCGTCCGGTGTCGCGTACAGGGGAGATGCCGCGCATCATCACGCGCAACGGCGGCGAGGTATCGTGCCGCAATCCCACCATCACCGTCGGACCTTTAATAGGCTGTTGCGCCATCGCGGCGGAAAACGCAAGCGCAAGGCAAAACATAAGGGCCAGGATGAGGCAAACGCGACGTGCGCGAAGAGCGAGGGGCGAAAAGCGAAGAGCCGCTTTCAAAACTTCACCGCGACCGGTTCGCGCTGCGCCGGTTCGGTGATGTCGAAGAACTGCCGCTGCTGAATGTGGAACATGCCCGCCACCATGTTCGTCGGGAAGGTCTGGATCTTGGTGTTCAGGTCGCGCACCACCGCGTTGTAATAACGGCGCGCATTCTGGATGGCATCTTCCAGCCCGCTCAGCGAACCTTGCAGCGCCTGAAACTGCTCGGAGGCGCGCAATTGCGGATAAGCCTCAGCCACCGCGAGCAATCCCCGCAGGGCAAAGGTGAGCTGCCCCTCGGCCTCGCTCTTCTCTGCCGGAGTGGTGGCGGTCATGGCCGCGCTGCGATACTTGGCGATGTTCTCGAATGTTCCCTTTTCGTGCGCGGCATAGCCCTTCACGGTCTCGACCAGGTTGGGGATGAGGTCGTAGCGGCGCTTCAGTTGCACATCGATGTCGGCCCAGGCATTGTCGGCGCGGACCTTCAACTGCACTAGGCTGTTGTAAATGCCGATCAGCGTAAACGCGATGACGGCCAGTATGGCAATAACAATAATGATAGGAATCATGCCGTTTTCCTCCCGGCGGGGCTTTCCAGCCAGCGCTGTTCTTGCGTTTGCAGGGTTGAAAGTTCAACAGCAGGGGACGAGCGAAAGTTATCACATGGCGGAGGTGGAGGCAATTCGCGGTGGCGGACTTGGTAGCACCTCAGTTTCGATTTTCAGGCGGAGGCTGCGATACTAGCCGGCCCTTAAGCTCTATTTCTTTTCCGCGTTTGATAAAGATGTCGTCTCCGACGATACGGAACTGTATTTCGTCACGCACCATCCATACAGTATCGCAGCTCTTCTTCGTTATCTTCCGGGTGTGCTGACCGTCAATGCCAAAGGAGAAAGGGAACCCGCTCGATTCCACATGGATTTCACAGAGTACTGGACTTGCATCAGTTGGCTCGAATCTGACCGCGGTCACCTTGGTTATGGTGCCCGATTTGTAGGCTGCCTCTGCCCCACCACCACTGCTCACGGCCAGCAGTAAGATGAACGAAAGAATGCGCATGGGCGAGATTATAGGCGCGTTCAGTTGCCGTGTCCCGCCACCTCCCGCTACTGACAGCCAGTGCCTGCTATTTCAAGCAAGACACTACAGGTCCCCCGCGGCGGGATAGAATATCCCTTCGCACCCGGGAGACCGTCACATGGCAACCACAACCGCGCGCACCAATCCACTGTCTTATCTCACCGATCAACTGAACGAACTGAAGCAGAAGGGCACCTATTTCAAGCTGCGCGTGCTCGACGACGAGCAGGCGCCGGTGTGCACCTTCGACGGCAAGAAGGTCATCAACATCGCCTCCAACAATTATCTCGGGCTGACGACTCATCCCAAACTGCGCGAAGCCGCCCTCGAAGCCACGAAGAAGTACGGCGTCGGTTCGGGTGCGGTGCGCACCGTGGCCGGCACCATGAAGATCCACATGGAGCTGGAGGAAAAGATTGCGCGCTTCAAGAATGTCGAAGCCTGCGTAGTCTTCCAGTCTGGCTTTACGGCGAATGCGGGCACGGTTTCGGCGCTGCTAGGCAAAGAAGATTTCATCGTTTCCGATGAGCTGAACCATGCCAGCATCATCGACGGCGCGCGCCTCTCCCGCGCCAAGATCAAGGTCTTCCGCCACAAGGACGCCGCCCACGCTGAAGAACTGCTGAGCGAGATCAAGAACGAGCCCGGCCGCAAGCTTGTCATCACCGACGGCGTCTTCTCCATGGACGGCGACATCGGGGCGCTGCCGCAACTGACCGAGTTGGCCGAGAAATACGGCGCCATCATGATGGTCGACGACGCCCACGCCTCAGGCGTGCTGGGCCGCAACGGCCGCGGCACCGTCGATCACTTCAACCTTCATGGCCGGGTTGACGTGCAGGTCGGCACGCTGTCGAAGGCCATCGGCGCGCTGGGCGGCTATGTTTGCGGCACCCGCGATCTCATCGAGTTCCTCTACCATCGCGGGCGGCCATTCCTGTTCTCGACCTCGCATCCGCCGTCGGTCGCGGCCACCTGCATCGCGGCGTTCGACGTGCTGGAGCAGGAGCCCGAGCGCATCGAGCAACTCTGGAACAACACGCGCTACTGGAAGAAAGAGCTGGGTGGGCTGGGCTTCAACATCGGTGGGGTGAACACGCCGGCCAGCGAGACGCCGATCACCCCCATCATCGTGGGCGACGGCCGGCTGACCATGGACTTCTCGCGCGAGCTATTCAAAGAGGGCGTGATGGGCACGGGCATTGCGTTCCCCACGGTACCCGAGGGCAAGGCGCGCATCCGCACCATCATGACTGCGACCCACACCCACGAACAACTCGACCAGGCGCTGGATGTGCTGAAGCGCGTCGGCAAGAGGATGGGGATATTGGGGTGATGGGGGGCTTTTGGTGGGAGCCCCCTGCTTCAGCAGGGGGAGCTGAACTTTAGTCTAGCGAAAGAGTCCGTT
The DNA here is from genome assembly GCA_963728805.1 of uncultured Acidobacteriaceae bacterium. GTDB lineage: Bacteria > Acidobacteriota > Terriglobia > Terriglobales > Acidobacteriaceae > Bog-257. The sequence goes on along the minus strand of CAVSLE010000013.1, from coordinate 103,570 downwards.
CTTTAAGATCGGCTTTAGCCGCGCGGGATTTCCCGAAGGCCAGCGCTAAAGCGCATGATCAAAGTCGAGACTCTTCCGGAGCGCTGAAGCGCTCCTTCCCCCGCATAAATGCGGGGGCTCCCACCGAGAGGTGCATTCCAATGAGCCATGCTCTAAGTTTTTTCGCATCCTGGCTAGCCGTGGCGCAATCTCGGCATTCACGTCACCTGAGGCTGGCAGCCTCCAACGGCGCAGCTGAAGCTGCGCCCCTTCAAAACCCTGTGTTGAGCAGCGCCACTTTCCACTGGACATGGTGGACCCTTCTCCCGCTGACGCTCTTCGCCGCGGTCATCGCTGCTCCCTATTTCCTGACGCACGGTTTTCTGGCGATGGGGCTCGCGTTGGAGCGCGGCTTCGCCATCGTGTGCCACCAGCGGCCGGAGCGCTCCTTCTGGATTTTCGGCGCCGAGGTGGCTGTGTGCTCGCGCTGTCTGGGAATCTATCTGGGTGCGGCCGTGGGTCTGCTCTTCCGCACCTCGCGCAGGATTGCGTTACGCCTTCTCATTGCCGCGGCCGCACTCAATCTTTTTGACGCGATGACGGAGGTGGCCGGCCTGCACGGCAACTGCCTCGTCATCCGATTTGTTTTCGGACTGCTCCTGGGCGGCACGGCCGCGCTGCTCATTTCATCGTCCTACTGCGTCGTCCCGCCGCTACTCCCCATCTGTCCGCCCGCCCCAGGCGCAAACAATTGCAGGTTCTCCTTCTTCCAGCGCATGGCGTCGTGGATTCGGTTGTAACCGCTAGGATGGTCGAAGAAGATGTACTCTTCCACCGGGCCGGGATGCATCTTGCGATACTCGCCCAAATGAATTGCGGCCTGCGCAAAACCATCGGGCAGGCGGCTGGCATTCAGTCCGTACATGTCGGCTTCGTGTTCCGTGGTGCGAGTGTGGGTGTTGAGCAGCGGCGTGGCGACGAACCCGATGATGGAGACCAGCAGAATCACCAGCGGCAGCACGGCCGTGTCGCCGATGCCGCGGATTTGCCACTTCTCTCCCCAGCGTTGCAGCGACCAGCGCAATGACCAGTTCAAGAAGGCAAAGCTGACCACAATCATCACCGAGAGAAACAGCAGGTCTTTGGGAATATGGTTGAGCACGTAGTGCCCCATCTCGTGCCCCATCACCGCCTGGATTTCTTCCGGCGAGCCGCGGCGCAGCAGGTTGTCATTCAACGTGACCCGCATGGTCTGGCCGAAGCCGCTGACGTTGGCGCTCATGCGCGTCGTCTGCTTGGAGGCGTCCATCTCCCACACATCTTTGGCGGGAATTCCATTGGCCCGCGCCAGGCTTAGGATGGGCACCGTCACCTTGGGATCGTCGAGTCGAGTCACCTTGTTGAAGATGGGCACGATGAACACTGGCACGATCATGACCGAGAAAATCATGAACAGGCAGGTGACGATCGCACCCCAGATCCACCAGGTGCGTGGCAGGCGGCGCACAATGCCGAACAGCACCACGGTCAGAATGCCGCCCAGCACTATGCCAAGCATCAGGCCCTTGGTCTGGTCCCACACCCACGGGCCGAAAGTCTGCGTGGCCAGACCGTATTGATGCTCGCGCGTGTAGCCCTCATAAATCGCCAGCGGCGCGCCAAGAATAAAGGTGAGCACCGAGTACTCAAACCAGTAGATAAAGGTCTGCAGCGGTTTGAATCTCGTGATGCGCTCAGCCAGATCGCGCATTCGCGCCGACCAGCCAAGGTTCAGCAGCAGCAGCGCGATCACCGCCCCATATAGGAAGTCCCACAGCATGAGCCAGTAGCCGCCTTCGAAATAGGCGTCGCTGCGGGCCCGCGCGCTCGCCGGTATTCGCGCCATGTATGCGTCGGTGGCCGCGTCCACGTCGAAGTTCGCAGAAGGCTGCGCTTCGGGAGGCACCGTCGTCACCGAAGGCATTTCGTTGGCGGCGTTGCTGCCGGCAGGTGGCGCCGTTTGCGCCGATGCGATGCCCAAACTCAGGCAGAAGACAAGGAAGGCGAGGAGAAGCCAGGCGCAAGTCGCCCGCATGCCGGAGAAGCATAGGAAGAATTACCTCGTTGAGAATCTAAGAGTATATACGGGCAAGGGGAGCGGTTTGTTTCAGTTCCTGAGTGACGGGTTTCTTGGGCTGTCATCCTGAGCGACGAGGTCGCCGTGGTAAGCGAGGAGTCGAAGGAACCCTGTGGCCGCCAGCAATCCCATCGGTTGTTGCCGCGCGGCGTCAACTTTGCTTTCTCGCAGCTATAGGGGTCCTTCGACTCCCCCTCACTGCGTTCGGGGTCGCTCAGGATGACAGACAGAAAAGCATACCCTTCCATCGAGTCCGTTCAGGATGACGCAGCACGTTCGCCGCTAAACTGCTGACGCAAAAGGATGAAGCGAACGCCGGACGGCCAACATCTAATTCTGAGGGGAGTGTCGGCAATGCCCGAATCGTGGCCGCGATTCAGTTCGGCGTTTGCCGGCATATTTTAACAAAATAACTGTTTCGTTGGCGGGCACGGTCATGATAAAATCTGTAAGTTTCCACGCATGTCTGTGCTGCAGTATCACTCCCGCCATAATGTGCATGGCAGAAGCGCGCCCCTCAACTGGCGCCAGTTAAAGGATATTCCGCTTGGCTCTTGAAGATAAGTTCGACGACATCAAAAAACTGATCGATACGGGAAAAGAAAAAGGTTACCTCACTTACAACGAGGTCAACGACCTGATCCCGCATGACATGCATTCGCCCGACGACCTTGAGGACCTGCTGACCACCATCGGCACGCAAGGAATTGACGTGCTGGAAAGCCCGAAGCTCCCAGGCTCTCTCGACAAGAAATTCGATGCCGAGATGGAAGCGGGCGAGGACGTTGAACTCGACCTGACCCCGGGCGCTCTGGAAAAGACTAACGATCCGGTCCGAATGTATCTCCGCGAAATGGGCACGGTGCCGCTGCTCACCCGCGAGGGCGAGGTCGAGATCGCCAAGCGCATCGAGCGCGGGCAGCTGCGTGTGCTGAAGGCGCTGTCGCGCTCGGCCATCGTAATCCGCGAAATCGTTGCTATCGGCGAGGACTTGAAGCGCGGCGTGCGCTCGGTCAAGGAAATCGTGCTCTTCGATGAAGAGGAGATCACCGAGGAAGTGGTCCAGAATCGCCTGAAGGACATCACCAGCAAGATTGACGACCTGGCCAAGCACTACAAAAAGTCGATGCAGTTGCTGGAGCGGCTCGACGGCATTCCGCAGAAGAAGCGGCCCAAGGAGCATCGCCGCTACCGCTGGGCGCTGGGACGCGAGCAGGTTGCGCTGTCGCGGGTCATTCGCCGGCTGGGCTTCACCAACAACGAGCGTAAGCGCCTGATCGACCGGGTCAACAAGACGGTTGACAGCATGCGCGGCCTCGACAAGCAGGCGATGAACTTCGAGAAGCGCGCCGAGCAGACGCGCGCCGAGGAAGCCCGCAAAGAATTGCGCCGGCAGGTGCGGCAGATTCGCGCCGACCTGGAGCGCATGGAGCACGATGCCGGCGCCAACTTCGCCGAGCTGAAGCGCACCCAGCGCGAAATTGTGCAGGGCGACGTGGATGCCGAGTACGCCAAGCGCGAGCTGATTGAAGCCAACCTGCGCCTGGTGGTGTCGATCGCCAAGAAGTACACCAATCGCGGCCTGCAATTCCTCGACCTGATTCAGGAGGGCAACATCGGCCTGATGAAGGCCGTGGACAAGTTCGAGTACCGCCGCGGCTACAAGTTCTCGACTTACGCGACGTGGTGGATCCGCCAGGCCATCACCCGCGCCATCGCCGACCAGGCGCGCACCATCCGCATTCCGGTGCACATGATCGAGACCATCAACAAGCTTATCCGCACTTCGCGGCAACTGGTGCAGGAACTGGGTCGCGAGCCCACCTCGGAAGAGATCGCCAAGCGCATGGACATTCCAGTGGCCAAGGTGCGCAAGGTGCTCAAGATCGCGCAGGAACCGATCTCGCTGGAAACGCCCATCGGCGAAGAAGAAGATTCGCATCTCGGCGACTTCATCGAAGATCGCGCCGTGGTCTCGCCTGCGGAAGCGGTGATCAACGTCAACCTCAAGGAGCAGACGGCGCAGGTGCTGCGCACGCTCACTCCGCGTGAGGAGAAGGTGATCAAGATGCGCTTCGGCCTGGAGGACGGCTCCGAGCACACCCTGGAAGAGGTGGGCCAGTCGTTCGCGGTCACCCGCGAACGCATCCGCCAAATTGAGGCCAAGGCGCTGCGCAAGCTGCGTCACCCCTCGCGCTCGCGTAAGCTGCGGGCCTTCATGGACGGAGTGCACGACTAGAAGCCCTCAGCCCTCAGCCGTCAGCTAAACCGTGGAGTGCCGCTGAAGAGCCGGCCTTTTGGACGGCGTCAAGGATCTTCATTACGTGTCATCCCGACGAGGCCTTCAGGCCGGGGAGAGATCTGCGGTTCGACTTTTTCAGCAGCGTGTTTAACCCGACGGGGGCGCGACGAGCGCCCCCTTTTTCATTGGTCACGCAATCATTGAATATCGAACCGGACTATGCCACACTTGGTCTCGAGGTTGCGATGGACTGGTCAGAATGTGAACTCGTGGAGATTGTTCCTGGCAAGGTCTCCGGGAAACCGGTGATCAAGGGCACGCGTGTCCTCGCCGATCAAGTTGTTGAAGAGGCCGAACTCGGAAGCTCCATCGACGAGATCGCAGAGAATTATCCATCCCTCACCCTTGAAAAGGTCAGACAGTTGCTCGCCTACGCCAGCTCTCACATCCCTCAATCGCGGTGAACATCCTACTGGACGAAAACATCCCCCACAATTTGCGGTCCCGCTTACCTGGTCACGAAGTTGCGACGGTAACTTACTGTGGCTGGGGCGGTCTGAAGAATGGTGAGTTGCTGGCCGCCGCTGAAGACATGGGATTCGAAATCTTCGTCACTGCCGATCGAGAATTGGAATATCAGCAGAACATTCCTCCACGAAGATTGGCTGTCGTTGCTCTTTCCGCCCATCACTGGCCAATCATCAAGTATCACGTCCGCGAAATTCTTGAGGCAATAAGCCGCGCGTCTCAGGGTCAACTGGTGCACGTGAACTGCGGAAGTTTCGTCAGGCACAAACGCCGAGCATTGTGAAACTCAGGTGCGTGGCCCACCCAAGTTTCGTTTGCTTGGAGCCTGCCCTGAGCCCGCCGAAGGGTTCGCGTCCTTCCGTTGGACGCTAACCTGGGCCGATCGCTGCTCCTCATAGTCTTGTCATCCTGAGCGGAGCGTCCGCGCCTTTGCTTTTCCGCCGCGTGGTTTGCGGCGGGCGGTCGCGCAGTCGAAGGATCTGCGGGTGCCCCGGGTCTCGCGACTTTCGAGACCCGGGTGAGGAAGGACCCCTTCACTTTGCGAGAGCCGGCCAGAAGCTTCACTATCTGTACATTCCATGAGTCGGCGGAGCCCCGAATATCTCCCAGGTCCCTACCCCCCGCGAGACCTGAGCACCCGGCCTTCCTATCTCGTCGTCTCAACGAATACTATGCAGCTATGGCCCAGAGAAATGCCCGGCGAGTAGAACTCAAGATCGGTCGATTGAAGAGCGAAATTGACCGGATCGACAGGCTGTTTTACGGCGTTAATGAGAATGACGACCGGTACTTGTTTGCTGGAATGCTCGAACGAAAGCGGGATGACATCGTTCGGTCAGCAGTCTTGCAGATGCATACGGCAATTGAGGACATTTTGAACTCGCTTATTATTTGTCGTGTTCTGAACGCCAAGCCTGAGAACCGCTTGCGCAGGATACGCAGCAAGCCGGGGGGCGCGTTACGCAAAATGTTATTTGGCGGGGGCAGTCTCGGGTTCGATATGAAGCTTAACTTTGCCGCAGCGCTGCGATTGATCAATGAAGATACTAAAGAAAAACTCATGGAGTTAAACACCCTGCGGAACAAGTGCAGCCACAATTGGCTTCTAAAAGCGAACGTGAGGCACGGAAAGCGCCCGAAGCAGAAAAAGCAGCCGCTGCTGCTGTACAAGGGGCGTGACCTTCACACCGTCGGAGCTGTTGAAGAGTTCCTGGGCGAATTCGGTCCCGTTTATCTCAGGCTTTTCCTGCGATACCTCGGCTGAATGGGTGCAGAGCTCGGGTGCCCCGGGTCTCGCGACGTTCGAGACCCTTGTGAGGAAGGAGCCTGGTGCCCCAGAGCTTGCTCTGGGGCACCAGGCTGACTACGCCGCCGATTGCACGGCTCTCTTATATGCGGGGGCGAACACCTCCCGGGCAAATTGCGAGAATGTGACTTTGCCGGTGCGTTTTTGTTCGCCTTTGAATTGCTGGATTTTGGGGATTGCCTCTTCCATTTCAACCAGCAGCGCTGCCATCTCCGGCGACATTCCGCTCTGGCTCATTGCGGCCTTCAACTTGTCGCCCGGGATGGTGACCACATGAATTTGTCTGCCGATGGCCTGTCCGACGATGCGAGCCCACTCGTCCAACGAAATCTCCTGCGGGCCCACGATATCGACCACGTGATGGCCGTCGATCGGTTTGAGCAGAAACTCAGCGGCAACCTCAGCGATGTCCTGCGTGGCAATGATCGGCGCTTCCACCGATCCCTGGAGCGTCGTGTAGATGGCCCCCTGCGCGATGATCGTCGGCAGCGAGAAAAACACGTTCTCCATGAACTCGTTTGGGCGCAGCGAGACGATATTCTTGCCGGCAGCGCGGAACTTCTCTTCCGTTTCGTAGTGTCCAACAATCGGCCCCGTGCCACTGGGCAGGAATGCTCCTGCACTCGAAAGCAGGACCACGTGCAGCTCGGGATGCTTGCGGATCACGCTGGCTCCCGCCTCGGCCATGCGGCGGGCCGTGCCCAACGGATCGTGCGAGGTCATCTCCGCAGGCGTCAGCCAGAACAGCGCGTCGGCGCCACGCACCGCCTGCTCAACAACCGCGGGATCGCCGTGCTCACCGGCGATGACCTTTGCACCGCGGCTGGCTAGATCTTTCACTTTTTCGGGATGTCGGGCTATCAGCGTGACATCCGACTTGCGGTCAAGAAGTATGTTGGCGAGTTTGCTGCCGATGTGGCCCGTAGGAGTGGTAACTATAATCTTCATGGATTTTTCTCCTTAGCCATTAATGATGTGCGGGCTTTGTCTCGCGATTCAGAAAAGGCAGTTGCTGCAACTTTCTCTCTTTGAACTGGCTTTCGCTGTCTAGTTGGTTTCGCCTTGTGCCCCACACATTCGCGATTTTCGAATGTGTGGGACAGAAGAGTTGATGCAATCGAAAACTCGTATATTGAAGTAATCAGTTCCCACTCATTCCAAAACCAGGAATGAGTGGGGCCTCGTCACCCGACGGTACTTCCAGTGCGAGGACTATTTCAACGACTCCAAATACGCCACCACGGCCTCGGCGTCGGCGCGATTCATCTTGTACACCGGCATGGGCGGGCGTGCCGGCTGTCCATTGGGCGCCAGCCCGGTCATGAAGAACTGGACCGCCTTCTCGTGCTTCCAGCCCGGCAGTCCGGCGATGTTGGGCGAACTGTCGGCCCAGACCGGCATCGGCGACCGTCGGCGCGAAATCCAGTTTCTTTCCCTGTAGCCACTGACCGGGGATGAATTCGCCTTTCTCGTTCATCGGAGAATGGCAATCGCCACACTGGCCGATGGCCTTCACCAGGTACTCGCCGTGCGCAATCTCAATCTGATGATGCTTGGAATTGATCTTGCTTTGGGCGGCAAAGCTGCCGTTTGCGGCCGCCATGGCCAACAGCACCACCGCCGTCGCCACAATCGTTCGAGTTTTCATTCGCCCTCCATGATTTTTCCGGCTGCCATCGCCACGACATTCTTGTACGCCATCGTACGTCAGCGTGATGTTGTGAATTGAGATTCTACTGGCGAGGCAGCCCGTTCAAGCAGTTTAACAGTTGCTGTAAATGGATAGGGCGCCCGCGATACTCCGGGGCGCCCAGTTTGATTCTTCTCCGCCGATGCGGAGGCTATTGTGTCAGCCGCAAAATGTCCTCATAACGGCCTCCTAGCTTTGGCTCGGTGTAAAGGCTTCATTGGTATAAGTCGAACTCACCCTTAAGGTGATCGTGTTGTGAAGCAACGCTCCGATGGGCCCGGCCATGTAATTGTAGGGATGTGTCACAGTGATGGTGACGATGTCGCCCGGCCCCCCCGCCTGTTGGGACACCCGCCGCCACTTGGCGTGCAGGTTAGAACGATCTCGCTTGGCTTCGCCTACCGAGCGATACGTCTTCGACGGTTTGAATGATCGAGTTGTATCTCGTCTGCTGGCACGAACCGTCTGGGTTGGTTATGCATTGTCCTGTAATGGCGTACCGTCCCGCTTGCCGCACCGCGTTCTGCAGAGTCAACTTCGTGGAGAACATGTACCCAAAGTCTATGGTTCCCAGTACCAGGATCAAGAAAACCGACAATGAGAGGGCGACCTCTACCAGCGTCTGGCCGGATTCATTTCTCTTTAGCATTGTCAGGAACCCTCCTTTCGATTCGACTACGATTGCGGCATAAAACTTGCGGCAAACAACCCTTGCTACATGAAAGCCGATCGGCTGCCGCAATCACTACTACTTCCAGATTTTCCAGGGTTGACTCGGGAGCGCTTCGCGTGCCTTCTGCTAAAGGCAACTGGCCAAGGCGAATCGCCAACGTCGGGTCTTCCCCTGCCCGCGAAATAGTACTAAGTACACCTTAATTTTGCTATGGCCCGAAACAGGCGATTTTGAACAAAACTAACATGGCTCCTGTCGCTGCTAAATCCCCAACGAAAGCGCCTTCCCGAACCCAGTCCAAGATGCCAAGAAAGTGCTACCCATTAGTGGCCGAGATCGGTCCCACATCGTGACCGTCACAGAGAAAGGCTACGAATATCGGGGGGTATTATTTCCAGAGCCTGTCTGAGGTCGCCCGTCTCATCACCGGGACCAGATTGGTCTGGGCCACTGTTCTTCGGCCCGAAGCGCCACCCAGCCAGCTTCCCCGAGGTCGTCCGAGGAGGGTCTGGAGCAGTCCTTCTTTCTCTCGATGCCCAGCGGGAGGCCCCGCCAGCCCTTCATCCTCAGTCAGCAGCATCGCTGCAGCGGCACCGGGAATGCGTATTCCGACGACATATGCCATCGCCACGACATTCTTGTACGCCATCGTACGTCAGCGTGATGTTGTGAATTGAGATTCTACAGGCGAGGCAGCGAGTTCGAGCATTTTAACAGTTGGTGTAAATGGATAGGGCGCCCGCGATACTCGGGGGCGCCCAGTGTTGATCCCTCTCCGCCGATGCGGAGGCTATTGCGTCAGCCGCAAAAGAATCTTGGCCGCAATCGTGTGAAATACCGTCTGCGTTTCGGGTGTGCAGTTTGCTCCGGGGCAGTCTGGTATATAAAAAAACTGCCCTGCTGGCTGGCTTGAGTTGAAGGTTCCATAAGCAGGGTCATTCGCAAGTTCTGCTAAGAAGTTCTTAGTGCTTTGAGCCATTGGGTGATTTATGTCATTCAATCCGATGGTATAGATCAAGACAGTGGGAAGTATGGTGTCGGTACGCAGAGCGATGGCAGTTTGCCTGGCGCGATACTGGGTTTCACTGGTGACATTGGTCCGTGTGAATTGACATGGCGGCGTGGAACCGTCACCACAAAGCCCTGGCTGCTGAGGAGTAAACTTGGTTACAATTGCCCCAGCTTTAGTCGTGCAAACGGCGCTTCCGGTGCTGTACGTGAAGCCGCTTGGGCAGCTGCCGTTGCAAGTGTCCCATTGACTCGACATGGCCCGACTCATTCGTGCAACCGCCTGATGAATTTGGGCTGCAAGTAGGATCCAAGAATGGCGACATCATTAGTTCCTGAGTCATACCCTCCATAGTTGATAAGCGTTTGAGTCGTACCGTTGCCGCTCGGACCCAGCAATGAAAATTGTCCTGCACGGCGTTCATCAAGCCGTCAGTGAAATACACCACAACTTTGGTCAGGTTCTCCCCCGGCCCTGGGAGAATCTTGTCATCTTGCAATTTGGCGAGCGAGAGTGGCGCCCCGATCAAATTATCCAATAGTGGTTGGGTACCTGCACCCGTGCCGAATGTGCCGCCGCTGAAAGTCATGGCTGCGACGGCCCCGTTAATCGGGCTTTGAAGTGGTTGGCCATGGCGAAGTCTGTCGTTGCATTGGAAGAGAAGCTAATCAATGCAGCGTGGTCGAGAGTATCGTCGAAGCTATTGACAAATACTGGGACGGCAGCCTGAAGCGCCGCTCCTCCACCATCCGTCTGCATCGAGCCCGATCGGTCCAACACGATGGACATTGCCAGTTTGCCGCGGGTTGACACCGCGGTGGCGGCCACTGGCACGTAGGTCCATTGCGAGAGATACTGCATGAAAAGGGTATGCACCGAAGCGGTGGCCGTTACGGCCACCTGCTGGTCGCCGTTAGCATTTGTGGGGAAGGTGACGGCTGGCGTCGGCGGATTCGCGCCATAATTGGCGTTAAACATATCGGTGGCCAGGTTGGCAGCAATCGGCTGTCCTAGCGGCAAGTTCTTCATGCCGGTAAGGCAGGCGGCATCCACCGCCGACGACAGTTTGGCCTTGGTTATATAAAGAAGCCCCGCGTCGAGAGAGAGCCCGGCGAACAGGATCAGCACGGGCAGGATGAGGGCAAAAATAATGATGGTTTGCCCCCGGTCATTCTTTACAAGGTTGGCTTTGCGCATATGCATACCCTTCCTTAGTAATACGCGACACTGTACATCTGGTTTGGCAATACGCCGTTTCCGAGCAGAGCCGGTATGGGGGTGATGGCGGTAAAATTGTAGAAGACTTCAGTCACGGCGATGTACGAGTTCGCCGGTTCCCCAGCCAGCGCGTTAATTGCCGCCTGGGGGATAGTTGCGTACGAATTTCCGCCGGGGCAGCCTGGTTGCCCCTGGAGGCAACCGATTCGACTGGGGTTGCTGCCGCAAATCCCGCCCGTCGCGGACTGCGCTGTGACCAGAGCCTGTGGGGTGCCCGAAACGGTGGTGACAACGACGCAGCCGTAGGTGGCAATGTTCAGGTCCGAGCCTGCATCGTTAGCCACTGTGGTCGCTGCGTTAGAAACAGGGGTCCCACGCGAAGCCAAGCTGGAGCCTTCGCCAACCAGGTTTTTCATGACCTCTACATCGTAGATGGCCCGGCCGTAGTCAACGATACCGAAGACGAAGACACACAGCATGACCAAGGCGAGAGCTAATTCCACCAACGCCTGGCCCGACTCTTCCTTATTTAGCTTTGTCCTCATAACGGCCTCCTAGCTTTGGCTCGGTAAAAAAGATTCGTTTTGAAAAGCCGAACTTACCGTTAAGGTGATCGTGTTGTGAAGCAACGCCCCGATGGGCCCGCTCATGAAGTTGTAGGGATGTGTCACCGTGATGGTGATGATGTCACCTGGCCCACCCGCCTGATTGGGACACCCTCCGCCATTAGCCGTGCAGCTTAGATGCGATCTCGCTTGGCTTCGCGAGACCGAGCGATACGTCTTCGACCGTTTGAATGATCGAGTTGTATCTCGTCTGCTGGCACGAACCGTCTGGGTTGGTTAGGCATTGGCCTGTAATGGCGTACCGTCCCGCTTGCCGCACAGCGTTCTGCAGAGTCAACTTCGTGGAGAACATGTACCCAAAGTCTATGGTTCCCAGCACCAGCATCAAAAAAACCGACAATGAGATGGCGACCTCTACCAGGGTCTGGCCGGATTCATTTCTTTTTAGCATTGTCAGGGGCCTCCTTTCGACTCGACTACGATTGCGGCATAAAACTTGCGGCAAACAACCCTCGCGGCATTGAACCTTATGGGCTGCCGCAATCACTACTACTTCATGATTTCCAGGTTTGGACTCGGGGCGCTTCGCGTTCCTTCTGCTAAAGGCAACTGGCCAAGGCGAATCGCCGACATCGGGTCTTCTCCTGTTTACTGTACCTTAAGAAATAGTACTAAGTACACCTTAATTTTGATATGGCCCAAAACGGGCGATTTTGAACGAAAGTAACGTGGCCCCTGTTACCGCCAAATCCCCACGGAAAGTGCCTTCCCGAAACCTGGCTGAGACGACAAAAGGGTGCGATCGCCGCACCCTTTTTGGGGATTTCTACTATTTCTGGCTCTTCTGGAAGCGCTTGTTGACTTCGTCCCAATTCACAACATTCCACCATCCCTTCAGATAGTCGCCACGGCGGTTCTGGTATTTCAGGTAATAGGCGTGCTCCCAGACGTCATTTCCCATAATCGGAAAGAAGTCCTGGCTGAGAGGGCTATCCTGATTAGGCGTCGACATCACGGACAGCTTGCCACCGCGGTCGCGAACCAGCCAAGTCCAGCCGCTGCCGAACTGCTTCAGGCCGGCGTCGTTGAACTTTTCCTTGAAGGTATTGAAATCGCCGAAGGTGCTCTTGATGGCGTCGGCGATAGCGCCGCTGGGCTCTCCCCCGGCGTTGGGACCCATGATGGTCCAGAACATGGTGTGGTTCACATGTCCGCCGGCATTGTTGCGCACGGCGGTGCGAATCGCTTCCGGCACGTTCTCCAGGCTCTTGACCAATTCTTCGGGGCTCAACTTCTGCAGCTCCGGGGCCTTCTCCAGCGCATTATTCAGATTGGTGACGTAGGCCACATGATGCTTGTCGTGGTGCAGGTGCATGGTTTGCGTGTCGATGTAGGGTTCTAGAGCAGAGTAGTCGTAGGGCAGCGCAGGAACTTCGTGTGCCATGCTGATTCTTTCCTCCAGTTGGCGGTTGATGCAGGGGAACAACTAGTGGTTTCAAAAGTACGAGCGAAGCGCGATGCCTCACCCGCGGATCATTATAGTGGTTCGCGGGCTCTTCGCTGATTGCTGTTCGCTAACCGCTGATTCCTGGCCCCTAATCCCTAGTCCCTAGCCCCTGATCGGCCTACCTGTACTTCTGCGCCAGGGCACGCTCTTCCGGAGTCATCTGGTCCCAAAGCTGTTCACGGCGCTGCTGCGCCCATTGGCTGTTGGGATTGGCAGACAATGCCGAACTCACCCAGCGATAAGCTTCCACGCGATTGCGCGGCACACAAACTCCCGCACTGTACATTGAAGCCAGTTGGTTGCGGGCCAGGGAGTTTTCTTTTTCAGCGGCGGTCTTTAACAAAACCAGCGCCTGTTCGCAACTGCGCGGCACGCCTTCGCCTCTGACGTACATGTCGGCCAGGCGCACAGGCGCAGTGGGATTGCCTTTGGCGGTCGCCTTCCACAGCCATGCCGCTTCCGCGGCCCCGTCGCTGGCGTTGTCGGCCTTGGCGAGTTCATCCGCGCCAGGAGCGATTTTTCTGACCACGACTTCCTCGTCGTCTGCGGCATGCGATGACGGCCTCGGCTTGCCAGTCGGGGACGGCGCCGCGGCCGGCGGTTGCGAGCCAGTCAGTTTCGATTTGTCTGCGGCGACGGTCGCAGTAGTCTTCGACGCTGCCGCCGGGTTGTGGTCAGCAGAAGAGGGTGAAGTATTCGGCGCCGGATTTTGCGTCGGCGCGGCAGCAGATTGTACCGCTGTCTGATCTCCACTGGCCGGATTGTTGGCGGGCGCGACACTGGCAGGTGGCGTAGTTGCCGAGTCGTTGCCGGCGTCGGGCTGTGGTGTAGTAGTTGCCGTGTCCTCCGGATTTTGCTCCTGCGGCTTGGGCGACTCCACCTGCATATCGGGCTTGGAGGCGAAATCGGGACGAGTGGCCGGCGGCGCCGGTTCAGGTTTGGCGTTGTCTGGCAACGCGCGGTGGACCAGGCCCTGTATTCTCCTCTTGAGAGCGTCGAGCGGCCCAGTGTCCGGGGCCGCGCTCCGCATCTTCATCTTGACAACTTCGACGGGGCCGTTGTTCGCCTGACTAACTTGCGCTCGCCACTCCAGCACTCCGAGCCAGCCGAACACCGCGACGACGATCAGAGCCAACCCTATCCGCCATATCCCACGCCTGGGTTCGTCGACCTCATACTCGTCGGCTTCAATCTCGTCGCCAGCTTCGGCTTCCACCGGCGGCGGATCGTTCAACCCCAGAAACGATGGGCCAGAAATACTTTGCACTTTGCGCGCAGGTTTAACTGTCTTGGGTGGTTCGTCGAGATCTAGAAATGAACCCGAGACGCTTTGCGTCGTGGAAGCAGGTTTAACTGTTGTTGGCGGCTCGTTGAGATCTAGAAATGAACTCGATACATTTTGCGTCGCGGAAGCAGGTTTAACTGTCGTTCGTGGTTCGTTGAAATCTAGAAATCGCGGGCGGTCAGTGCGCTCGTCTGGCGTGCTGCTGACTTCCAATCCCAGGCGTTCCTGCACATCCTCGTCGGAGGCAGTCGGGGGCGGCTCGGCGGTGACCGTCGCCGTCTCCATGGGAATGACGGAAGCCGTAGTCGACGAGGCGGGAGGCTCGGAGTGTAATAGTGAAGTCTCGCCTCGCATGGTGCTCTCTTCCGGATTGGTTGGCGGCACGTAGCGGAAATTCTGGACATACTCGTGTAACGGGACTTCCGGCACCAACTCGGAAGCTGGGGCGGCCGGCTCCGATGTTGGAGTGTCATGCTCGGTATCGAGGGTTTGCGGGACTGAGGGGCGGGGCGCAAAAGAGCTGCTGGCATTTTCCGTCACTGGACGAGTGAGGTTGGCCGTACTCTGCGCACCCGGAGCGGTCAGCGGCGGGTGGGGCAGCGGAGTGCCACACATTCCGCAAAAACGATTGCCAACCTGGTTCTCATATCCACAACTGCTGCAGACCACGAACGCCTCCTCCCAGCCGAGAACATACTAAATGATATGCGGCCTTTCAAGGTGAGATGAGAGCACAGCGGCAGATGTGGCATGGAGACGAACAAGATTTGCATTGTTGCAGGGGGCTGTGAAGTCAAGAGCTTGAATGATGCAAGTGTAGGTTGCATAACCACCCGCACCCGTGCTACATACGAACCCATGGACAGGAGCGTCCGCATATACGCCAGCCAGAAGGAAATGAAGGCCGATGAATATCGGTACTGGCAGAGTCGGCCGGTCTATGAGCGGATGGACGCAGTTGCTGAAATCACCCTTGCCACTTACGCGATGAAGGGCGCTACCCTGGATGTTCCAAGACTTCAAAGACCTCTTGTCCGCCTTCAACGCCCACAGCGTTAAATACCTTATCGTGGGCGGCTATGCGGTTTCGTTTCACGCACAGCCCCGCGCTACCAAAGATATTGACCTGTTCATAAGACGGGACGCTGACAACGCGAAAGCCACGTACGCGGCGCTCGCCAGCTTCGGGGCTTCCCTCGACGAAATCAAGATGGAAGACCTTACCGATCCGAGCAACTTCATCCGCTTCGGCCGGGAGCCCGTCGCGGTTGATCTTCTCCCCGCCATCGACGGCGTTGAATTTGACGCCGCCTGGGAACGGCGGGTTGAAGGCATCATCGATCCGCAAAGCGGCCTCAAGGCGTTTTTCATCTGCAAGGCCGACCTGATTGCGTCGAAACTTGCGGCGGGTCGTATGCGCGACCTTGCCGACGTTGAGGAAATCCGGGAGGCCACAGAAAGCCAAAGGACACCGTCGAGGAAAAAATCCGCGAATCCAGGGGACCATAGTCAGTGACCTGGAGTAGTGAGCATGCCGGCAGGACGGAAAGCAATCGGCGATTCGCCTTGTTCCCCTTCTGCTATTGGCGTTTCCACTACTCGGGTACCGCACGGGTCAACACAGAGCCTATGGTGAAACCGCTTCCTGGGTCCTACAATAACTTGCATTACAGAACTAATGACAATATGCTGCAGGCGAAGAATTGGCGAATGCACGAGTAGTGCGCTACGACCTTAGACAGCCCGGGAGAACCTGCCATCAACCACCACGCCAAAGCGGACCGAAGCAAGCCAACCTCGCCGCCGAGGCCGCACCCGCAGCCCACTATAGCCACCGCCCAGAGAGGACCCATGTTAGCCGACGCACGCGAAGTGATGAACATACGGCAGGCATCGCAGTATTTGGGAGTGTCGCCCGACACACTCTACAAGTATGTCTCCGAGGAAATGATCCCTGCATTCAAGCTCGGCAACCGTTGGAAGTTCAAAAAGAGCGTCCTCGACAATTGGATGGAGAACCAGAGCTTCCAGAGCGAAGCGTTTCGGCCGCGCAAACTGGGCAAGCCTGCCCGGGCCATGGCCGCTGACTAAAACTTCAGGTAGTCAATTGCGGTTTATTTGGACTACTCTTCTGGCATGTCCGAGAGCTTGATGGAAGGCGGTCGCGAGAGCCGGAGCAAACGCGCCCTTCACACGCTTCTCAAAGGCCTGGCGTTTGTTCCGAACCTGGTATTCGCGGCGCTCGCCGGCGCGCTGCTGGCCGCCCCCATCAGCCTTCTGCTCTTCCGTATCTTTCCCCCGGTCGTGGCCGCCGTTATCCAGGATGTGACGACGTTGCTGCCGACATTCGGCTTGGGCTACCTGGTCACGCGGAAATTTCATCATTCCATCGCCCGCTGGATTTGGGTCCCGGCGATTGCCCTCTGGCTGCTGGTCGTGCTGCCCGACATGGCAAGCTATACCGGCCAGAACTGCGGCCTGTCCCGATCGCAGTACTTTCTGCGGGAGTTTGCCTTCGATATCCGCACCGCCTGTGATGAAGGCTTGGCGTGGCCTTTGTATACGCTGCCGATGCTGTGTTGCATTGGCTATTCGCTGGGCGCGAAGTTCGCGGCGCGGCGTCACCCACCCGAACCAGGATAGTACTTGCCATCTGGGGTTTCGTTGGGACATTTCCTGGCGGAGCTTATGGCCGACCTACAAGCGCTTGACTTAGCCATTTCCCATAAAGGCGCAAGAGTCTGCAACTTTCAGATTTCGGGCACAGCTAACTCACTGAATCTACAATGGCAATGAATGGAACTAGAATTGCCATTGTTAGAGTGAGCTTTGTTACAAAGTAGGGGGACACCCCCAACTCAGCCCCGGAGGTAACATGCGACAAAAAGCCCTGCTGGCCGTATTCGCGCTTCTAGCGGTTTTGATTGTGGGAGCACCGACGGCCTTTGCTACAAACCTTCTCAACAATGGCAGCTTTGAAAACGGCGACTTAAGTGGCTGGAACACATCCTGCGGCCTCTGCGAAGTGGTGACTGGCCCATTTTACGCCTATTCCTGGCGCACAAGACGGCAATTTCTACACCGTCATGGGTGACGTCGGCGCCGATGGAACTTTCGGCCAGACCTTCAGCGACAATGCTGGCCAGCATTACACCTTCAGCTTCTGGTTCGCCTCAGTGGGAGACAATCCCAGCGATTTTAGTGCTTCCTGGGATGGGACCGCATTGCTCAGCCTGACCAACCCCAATACCGGAGCTAATTGGACCGAGTTCTCCTTTGACGTGGTCGGTACCGGATCCGACACCATTTCGTTTTCCGAGCGAGATGACCCGGAGTACATGGCACTCGACAACGTTTCCGTTTCACCGGCAGCAACCCCAGAGCCGAGCAGTCTGTTGCTGCTGGGCAGCGGCTTGTTGACCGTCGGTGGAGTGATTCGCAGAAAATTGAGCCGGTAAGGCAGCGACACTCCGGTCCGAAACCGGCGTTCGCTATTGCTTCCGAGGCACCCATCCAAGGGTGCCTCAACTTTTTGCCGCCGTCAGCCGCCAGATCGATGCCAGCCATGCCTCAAAAGCAAACGGCTCCGAAGGCCGGACATCCGGCATTCGAAGCCGATGAGTATTGCTTTGGCTCTAATCACGACCACAGCCAGGTTCGACTGTTGAGACCAACTAGGGCCGCTGTTTTAATTAGGCCTGCTTCTTCTGCTGGTCCTTGTTCCACTGGTCGCGATCGGACTGCGGATTCTTCTGCTGGCCGCTCTGCTGCTGGCCGCTCTGCTGCTGACCGCCCTGTTGCTGGTTCTGTTGGTTCTTCTTCATGTCGTCCTGTTGCTGCTGTGTACCTTGCTTCTGCTTGTTGTCCATATCTGACATGTTGTCTCCTTGTGGGACTTACTCGCAGTGAGATGGGCCGGCTCGGGCGCGGGATGTCTCTGTCCGCGCGCTGAGGTCGGGAGCCGGATGTTCGCTGACTGCAGGCAACCTCTAGGGTTCCAGCGGGAGACGACACACATTTCTGGACGACCCCGGCGCCGATTACCGCTACAATGAGTCATGCCCAACTATCGTCTGGTAAGAGATCGCTCGGCTGTACAGGTTTATGTTGATGGAATACCCAAAGTGACGGTTGACGCGAACCAAAGAAATGAATTGCGCAACTACATGGTCTCAGCCGGCCTCACGCCCGCCGAAGTCAACCACAAGGTCCACGAACTCTACATTACCAACACCACGGAGTTCAAGACAGGCCAGTGATCCGGGCTAGGCAGTAGCTTTGCGCGATCCCGCTATCAGCAAGATCACTCCCGCCCCGCAAAGCACCGTTCCCACCGCCGGCGACAGCTTCTCATTGTGGCTGGTGGTGATGCCGAGAGAAGCATCCCCGACTTTGATATCGCGGGTGTGGCTGACGGGAACAGGCACAACAAACGAGAGAATTCCCAGCACCAGTACGACAATTCCGATCCAAGCTAAAGGTCGCATGCTACCTCCGTTCGATTCTCATAGATGCATTTACTGCTGCTCTGTTTGTCCCCGGGCAGGTGCCTTGTCTTTTGATTGATCCGACCGCCAGCAGGAACGCCTGTGTCCATTCTGTGTCGCGAGGCGCAGCGATACGCTATCCTTCGGAGATGGATGTCTTCGCCCTCACCCGCAAGCTGATCGACATTGAGTCCACCACCGGCCAGGAAGCCGAGGTCGCCCAGGTACTCGGCCATGAACTGACGCAACTGGGCTACGTGGTCGAGCGCATGGCGGTGGAAGGCGAGCGCTGCAACCTCTGGGCGACCGATGCCGGCCATCCCCGGCCGGAGCTGGTGCTTTCCACCCACATGGACACGGTGCCTCCGTTCGTGCCATCGTCGGAGACCGCCGATCGCATCTACGGCCGCGGGTCCTGCGACGCCAAGGGCATCATCGTGGCGCAAATCGCCGCCGCCGAAAAGCTGAAGGGCGGATCCTTACATGTTGGCCTGCTCTTTCTGGTCGGCGAAGAGCGCGACAGTCAGGGCGCGCAGATCGCCAATCAGCAGCCGCGCGGCGCGAAGTTCCTCATCAACGGCGAGCCCACGGAAAACAGGCTGGCAGTGGCCTCGAAAGGCACGTTGCGCGTCGAGCTGGTGGCGCGCGGCAAGATGGCGCATTCCGCCTATCCCGAGCTGGGCGAGTCGGCGATCGAAAAGCTGCTCGATGCCCTGGACAACATTCGCAAACTCGAGCTGCCCACTAGTCCAAAGGCCGGCCCCTGCACCATGAACATCGGCCTCATCGAAGGCGGCCGGGCGCCCAACGTCATTCCCGATTACGCGCGCGCGCATCTGTTGTTTCGCCTGGTCGGTCCGGCGCAACAACTACGTCAACAGATCGCGAAGGCGGTTGCCGGCAAAGCCGACGCCGAATTCAAACTGGAGATACCGTACATGGAGTTCGCCACGGTGCCGGGAATCGAGACCATGATTGCCGCCTTCACCACAGACATCCCCGCGCTGACGAACTGGGGACAACCGCTGCTCATCGGCCCCGGTTCCATTCACGTGGCCCACACCGAAGGCGAGTACATCGAAAAGCGTCAGTTGCTGGAAGCCATTGATCTGTACGCGCGTATCGCCCGCGAACTGCTTGCGCACAAGTGAAGCCTTCCCGATTTTGCCTGGGCGCCAGCCTTCGCTGTCAGGCTCACGCACAGCCGAGCGCGAAGCCCATTGCCCCGCAGATCTCCTTAAGGCGCTCAGGGCCCAGCATCGTCACCCGGCGTCCTAGATGCGCCTTGGAGACCGTGACCACGTTGTGGAGATTGATGGCGCACGTATGTTTCATGCCGTCCCGCTCGGTAAGGAGGACCTCCGAAGGAACACCGCGAATTGTGGAAGTGATGGGCGCCACGGTGACGGCTGACAAATAGCCGATGGCGCTGTCCCGGGTGAGAACGACGACAGGCCGTTGCTTGTCGGGCCGCGGAAACTCGTACAAGCGGATTTCTCCCCGTTGTATTACTCCGGCCACGATGCCACCCGTTCCCAGGCCGCCGCGTCGTCCGCCTCGACTGGATTCTTATTATAGCCACGCCGATCGCGAGTCTCGACCTCGCGCTGCCGTAGGCGCTTTATGTGCTCGCGAAGGGCGTCCCGAATTAAAGACGATCGGTTTACGCGGGCCCGCTTGGCGGCCTCATTCGCAGCCCGGAGCAACTCCAAATCCAACACCACTTGAATGGTTTCCATACTGTGGAATGTACTCCACAGTAAAGTCCACAGTCAACTCGGAAACCTACCGCCCACTAATACTCGCGCGAGTCTTCGGTCCATTGGCATATCAGCTCGCGCTCCTTGGCGGTGAGGTGGGCATGTCTGTGCACCAGAGTGTATTTTCGGTCCGGCATGTCACCGTTGGTCAGTTGCTCACAGATTTCTTCCAGCTTGTCTGTCTTCTGTTTTGTCGAATAGCTGCCCCACTCCGACAGATTCATCGCCTTCCGGGCCTGGTGTACGTCGCTGGCGATCATCCACGAGACCGGAGCGACGTAGCTGTACCACGGCCAGGCGGTTTCGTCGGAGTGGCAGTTTTTGCAGGACCGCTCGAAGACCGCCTTCGCTTCTGCCGGCATCGGCAAAGTTGCGTAGATCGATTGCGACCCATCAACGGCTGGGTTTGTCCGGTTCACTGGGATGAGCTGCATGCCCGCGAGCAAAATAAGGAGCGCAAGGCCAATCTTCTTAGATCGAGGTGCAGTCAACGTTCCTTTCACGGACTCAGCGGCTCCCGGCAGCCTCAATGTAGCGACTTCACGTAAGAGATGACCTGCCAGATCTGAGGATCGCCCAGCTTAACCCATGACGGCATACCCTGGCCCCGGTTCCCGTTCACCAGCAACCAATGAAGGTCTCCGTCGGTGGCCTGTTGCTGCACACGAGGGCTCTTCAGGGAAGGCCGTTTCTTGGTTCCCTCCGCGTCCTTGCCATGACACTTGGCGCAGTGATCGAGGAAAATTCTGCGGCCGGCATCCACCGCGTCGGGCTGGCCGCGATAGGGATTGACGCGCTCGCGGTCGCGTTGCGGTACGTTCGTCAGCCATGCGCCATCGGAGCTGGCCAATACGGCCATCGCGCACGAGAGAGTCAGAAACGCTGCGATGAACAGTAGAACTTGCCTGCCCGTCATTGCCCGCTCCGGTGAAAGTGGCTGAAGAACTGTTGGAATTCATAAGACACTGAGAAGCGATACAACACGGGAATGCTGTAGCCATTCAGCCCAAACTGCGGCGAAAACGCCACCGTCATCCCGTTCGGAGCATTCCAGTTGACGGTCGGTCCCAGATATTGCGAGGTCAGGTGCAGCCCGAAGCCGTCGGTGTCGCCCAAGCCGCCATACATTTCTACCCCCGCTTGAAACTTCTCCGGGCAGAAAGCGCACTCGTGCGCGCTGGCGGCCAGTTGCAGGGGACGGCTCGCACCAAAGGCATAGCCGAACTCCCACGGATCGCCCGCCAGGTTTTTTTCACCGATGAAGTTTTCGCTGATGTTCCAGCCGCGAACGTTACTGCCAAGAATCAGCTTCAGCTCAAGCTCGCGCTCTTTATCCATGCGCGCCAAGCCATTCGGCGCCAGGAAATCATACCTGCCATCGTGACCAACAACCTCTCGCATCGTCTTGTCGGCGCTGGTGTCTTCGAATTCGACATAAAGCACGGGATTGATCCAGTGCTCACGGGAAAGAGGGCGGAAGCGGTTCTCCCAGCGGAATCCGGTGAAGATGGTGCTGTCGTTCTGCGTCGCTTGCCCGTCAAGATAGAACTCTGTCGTCCACCAACCCGTCAGGCCATACTCAAATTCGACATCCGAGCCAATGAAGTTGTTGCCGCTGGGAGGATTTCCCACCACGTTGAACATTTCGATATCGAGGTTCCCAGGCTCCTCCATTTCCTGCGAATAAGCTACGAAGTAGGGATATTCCTGGGCATGACATGCAAGGCAGAACGGCAGCAGCATTTCCGCAAGCAGCAGCGCGGCCCAGCCAATGCGCGCCAACGCTGCGGCATGGCTGAAGCCATGCCCTGATACAAAACGTTTCATGCGATTATTTCTAGTTGCGACTCGGTCGCATCTGGTGCTAACCTGTCTATGCTGGCGGGAAGCTCTGCCGGCTGTCAAGGAATGACTGAAGATTTCGTCGCAGCCGTCTTGCGACAACTTGCAACACCCGAGGACACCACCTCATGCCCCTGCCCGAGACCCAGATTCCAGGCCGTCTGCAGGCTTATTTCAGCGAGCGCGGCATTCGCATCACCCAGCAGCGTCGCGCCGTTCTGCGCGTCATCGAAACCGCCACCAAGCATCTCGATGCCGGCCAGATTTTGCGGAAGGTGCAGCGCGTGGATGCTTCCGTGGACCGCAGTACGGTGTATCGGACATTGCAACTGCTCAAGCGGCACGGTCTGATCGACGAACTCGACTTAATGCACATTCGCGGGGAAGGCCATTATTACGAACGGAAAATGAACCGCGAGCACATCCACATCGCCTGCCTGCGCTGCGGCACCATCACCGAGTTCGTGAGCACGACCTACGAAAAACTCAAGCAGCAGGTTGAAAAAGACTGCCACTTCAAGATTCTGGTTTCCCGTTTAGAGGTTGGCGGCTACTGTTCGGCTTGCCGTCAATAAGAGAGCGATTTCCACTAGCTCACTGAGGCGGCGACAGGCTGAACTCCACGCCTAAGTTATTCGTTCCGCCGGTGTAGGTTGATCCGTACAAGTACCCCCTCGAGTCTTGCACCAGCTTTACGGTAGGGTTGATACCATCCGTGCCATTGAAGCTGTGCAGTGTGATCAGCGTACCGCTGGGAGTGAGTTCGTAGATGGTGCCATCGTTATTCGCCCCGCCCGAGTTAGTTGTTCCGTAGAAATTACCGTCGCTGCCTTGCACCGGCCCGGGGTATGGATGGTTTCCATCAGAACAATGGGATTGACTACAAAAGCTGTAAAGCGTAGTCAGCGTGCCGTTGGGGGTAATTTTGTAGAACGTTCCAGGCGTGGCAGTTCCGCCCGAGGTGGTCCCGTAGAAGTTTCCATCCGAGCCGAGCGTCAACCCTGAGACGGGGTAGGCGCCGTCAACGCAGTTGGCTTGCGAGCAGAAGCTGTACAGCCGACTGAGCGTGCCGTTTAACGTTATCTTGAAGACCGTCCCGTAGCCGTTCGCACCGCCATAGGGGGCCGTTCCATACATCTGCCCGTCGGGGCCTTGCACCAGCTTCACGGAGGGTTCTCTGCCTGTGGAGCCGTCAAAACTGTAAAGATCGGTCATCGTGCCACTCAGTGTGAGTTGGTAGAAAACACCAATCGAGTTGTCTCCGCCCAGGGCCACTAGTCCATAAAGGTTCCCGTCGCTGGCTTGCATGATCGCCACCGGGTTTTGGCCGTCAGGGCAGTTCTCTACCGAGCAAAAGTTGTAGAGGGTGGACAGGACGCCGCTGGGGGTGAGTCTGAAGGCCGTGCCCACAAAATGGTTGTTGCCGCCGTCAACCGTTACCCCGTAGAAGTTCCCGTCAGTGGCTTGCACCATCCCCGCGGGAGCGTCTCCGTCAGCGCAGTAGTGCTGAGAGCAAAAGTTGTAAAGCGGGGTCAGTGTGCCGCTCGGCGTCATTTTGAAGAAGGTGCCACCGCCGCCGGTGCCACCATAGAAGTCTGTCCCGTAGAAGTTCCCATCGGTGGCAAGCACCAGGGGTGCGGAGGGCTGAGAGCCTTCAGGACCGGCGAAGTTGTGCAGCACGGTGAAGATTCGCGCAGGCAGGTTGATGGTTATGCTCAGTTGTGCGGTGGCGCTTGCAGGCGGCGTTTCCGAGTCAGCAACCTGCACGGTGAGGTTCGACGTACCCTGCGTGGTCGGCGTCCCCGTGATCGCGCCCGTGTTCGCATTCAAGTTCAAGCCTATTGGCAGGCTGCCGGTCGTGATGCTCCAGGTGTAGGGATACACTCCGCCGATGGCTGTAAGTGTTGAGCTGTAGGCGGTGCCCGCGGTTCCCGACGGTAACGATGTCGTGGTGATGTTCAACGGCACTACCGGCGCAATGGTGATGCTCAACTGTCTGACGGACTCTTGTGCCGGCGACTCCGAGTCGGTCACCGCCGCCGTGAAGGTCGAGGTTCCTCCGCCAGACGGCGTGCCGGTGATCGTTCCGTTGTTGGGATCCAGATGCAAACCCACCGGTAAGGCGCCGGCCGTGATGCTCCAGGTGTAGGGAGTGACCCCGCCGGTGGCCGCCAGCATCGCAATGTAGCCTGTGTTCTGCGTGCCCGGCAGCAGCGACGTGGTCTGTACCGTCAATTGCGTCACGGTCGCGTTCACCGTGATGCTGAGCGGCGCCGTCGCGTCCGGCGGCGATTGCGCGTCGGCAAGCTGCACGCCGAACGGGTAGGTTCCGGTGGTCGTGGTCGTGCCCGAGATCAGCCCACTCGCGGAGTCCAGATTCAACCCTGGCGGCAAGCTGCCCGAAGTTACGCTCCAAGTGTAGGGAGGCACACCACCGCTGGCCACCAAGTTCGCGTCGTAGTTGTGGTGCGACGTTCCCGAGGGCAGCGAGGTGTTGAGAATGCCCAGCGCCGTAATCGGGGCAAAGTAGCTGAAGATGTCGGCCACCAGGTTGGTTGGGCTGGTAGCGTACGCATCGATGAAGCCATTCAGCGTGGGCACAATCGCCATGTTGGAAGTAATGGCTCCATCCAAGGCGTTGAGCGTGGCCACCACCGGCTTGCTCTCCGTGTCGGGCCACAAGGTCAGATAGCCCAGCGGCTGGCCATTCAGCGGCACTACCGTGGCGTTCAACACATAGGCCTGCGCGCTCGGCACCAGGCAGGTACTCGTTAACACACCGATCGGCATGGTTCCGCTGAACGAGCCGTTTCCATGCGGAGGTCGCGTGTCCAGCACGCGGCAGGGAGACAAGGTGTACAGCGACAAGGGTTGCGGTCCCGAGTTGGCTGGCGCGAAGTAACCGTCCACATCAATCACCAGGTCGGTGGCGCTGCTGGGATACACGCTGATGGCGCCCTGTTGTCCCGCGGGCACAATGGCGGCGTTGGCCGTGACCGTGCCGGTGAGAGCGTTTAAGGTGGAAACCACCGGCCTGGTTTGCCCCGTGGGCCATACCGTCATGTAACCCAGTCCACCGTGAGGAATGGCCGCGAAATTCAGCGAGTAGGCCTGCGCCGTGTCGGGTATGTTGCAGGAACTGGAGAGCACGGGGAAAGAGCGCTCAGTGCGTCCCGTCAAGTACGGTCCCCCTAAGGACCCGTTGGTCCGGCGCGTGTCCGCTACCCGGCACGGGGTGAGCGGGAAAAACGCCAGCGTCGAGCTGTCCGCAGGTGCAAAATAGCCGTCGATATCCAGGATGACATCGGTGGTTTGGGTGGCGTAAACGCTGATGGCCTTGTTCGTGCCGGCGGGAATGATAGCCGCGTTTGCCTTGATCCGGCCATCGACAGAATTCAAAGTGGCGATCACAGGCCGCGTTTGTCCGGCCGGCCACACCGTCAGATATCCCAGG
Organism: uncultured Acidobacteriaceae bacterium; assembly: GCA_963728805.1. Taxonomy (GTDB): domain Bacteria; phylum Acidobacteriota; class Terriglobia; order Terriglobales; family Acidobacteriaceae; genus Bog-257. The sequence continues at coordinate 77,908 of CAVSLE010000013.1, read as the reverse complement.
CCCCCATGCGGAACCACAGCCACATTCAGCGAATACGCAGCCGCCGTATTGGGAATGCTGCAAGCGCTCTCGGGAATGGCAAAGTCGCGCGAGGTCTGGCCTTGCAGCGCCGGCCCACCAAACGGACCGGGAGCCAGGCGGGTATCGGCAACCCGGCACGGAGTAACCGGAACGAACTGCAGCGGAATCTGGGCAAAGGCGACCAGAGAAACTGCTAAGAAAGCGAACCCAACAACAACCGACGAGAAAACGTGGCGCATGGAATGCATGGAATTACTCCTAAAATGGCGGATGAATTTTCAAGCGTGGCGTCTACCTGCACCACGGGGACAGCATCATCGGGTTCGACCCAAAGTGACGGTGCCGACTAGATCAAGACACATCTTCGTCATCACAAATTGTGAGGACACAGCGACACTTTGTCAGTGATGTATGTGGGGGCAGTAAGTGATAACCGAGGACATCAAATGGAGCGTCGCGAAGTCGCATCTCCAGGGATTCGTATCCATCCTTACAACAGATCAGTCAGAGGTTTTGAAACGCGCTCTTACTACACGCCGCAATAGCAAGGACACCCGCAACAGCAATGGAAAACGTGGTGGCCAGGTATCGGCGAGTCATGCTGGGAGAGCTTACCGCCGACGCTTTGTGTCGACGCGCTTGGCGGCCACCTTGCTCGCCGATGGGGCGTCTTGCTTCGCCATCTGCGCCTGCCCCGCCTTGGTCATCAAGCGCGTTTGTTCGTACATCTCGATCCACTTCTCGATCGAAATCGACGAGATCAGCTTGCCAATCGCTTCGAGCGGCAAATCGTCCGGCGACTTGAAATGAACGCAACACCCTCCCATGTCGAGCTTCTTCCCCGCCGCCTTGAACGCCGCCTTCAGCTGCTCGAGCTGGCTGGCACTCCAAAACGCGCCCATCAGGTAGAGCGAGCAGTAGTTCTTCTGCGACGAGAGCCCGACGTAGTAGATCGGCTGCTTGTTGTGAGTGTCTGGATATCGAGACAGGGGGATCGTCCAGCCGATCGTTCCCCAGACGAGGCACTCATCGTAGCCGCGCGGAACGTGCTTTTTCACGAATGCGCGCACCGTCGCGATCGTCTTCGCACGATCGGCGGGGAGTGAGGCGATGTATTGCGCTGGCGTCTTGACGTTCGATGGTGGTTTCATGGATTCGTCGTCTTCCCGAACGAAGTGTATCAGCGAACGTTTGAAAACCAGCCAGCGGCAGGGGCCGTGAGTATTCGCATGCACCTGTGAATCAGCCGCCCGGACCGCGACTTCCAGCTACGGCGCGAAGTAGCTGGAGATGTCAAGAATCAGTTGCGTGATCCCTGACGCATAGGCATCGACCTTTCCATTGGTGCTGGGCACGATCGCCATGTTGGACGAGATGGATCCGTCCAGCGCATTCAGCGTTGAGACCACAGGCCGGTTGGTGCCGTCGGGCCATAACGTCAAGATAGCCCAAGGCGCCTGTCGGCACAACGCTCGCGTTGAAGACATAGGCCAGCGCCGCGCTGGGTACGCTGCATGAACTATCCACCACATCCACCGGAGGGGTCAGATTCCCGCTGAACGGTTGACCGTTGCCTACATGGCGGGTGTCGATGACGCGGCAGGGCTGCACTCCGTAGAGCGACAGTCCGCCGGTTCCGGCCGGCGCGAAATAGCCGTTGATGTCAATGACCAGGTCCGTGTCATTGGTGGGGTAAACCGAAACGTCGCCTGTGGTACCCGCAACCACGATTGCGGCATTGGCGATGATCTGACCAGGGATATCGTTCAAGGTGGAAACCACCGGCCGGTTTTCACCCGTCGGCCAAACCGTCATGAAAAACAGCGAGCCATGCGGCACAACGGAAAAGTTCAGCGAATAGGCGGCTGCGCTGGAAGGAATGTTGCAGTTTGTGGCATTCAATATGGGGAATGCCCGTTCCTGACCGCCATTCAAGAACGGCGGTCCCAGGCCCTGGGGATAGCCGCTGTGGCGCGTGTCGGCGACGCGACAGGGCGTCAGCGGATAAAAAGCGAGAGTGGAACCAGACACTGGCGCGAAGTAGCCGTTCACGTCAACGACCACATTGGTCGTGTTGCTGGCGAACACGCTGATATCTCCGTTGGAGCCTGCGGGGATGATTGCCGCGTTGGCCTTGATGCGGCCATCCAGCGAATTCAACGTAGAGGCCAACGGCTGCGGGTATCCCGCCGGCCAAACCGTCAGGTAGCCCAGAGGGCCGTCTGGAATTACCGAGACGTTCATGGAATAGGCGGCAGAGGAAGGCATAGCCCCGCAGGTGCCCGCGCCGGCAATGGCGAAGTCCTGATGCGTGCCACCTTGAATCGGCCCACCTCCGCCGTTCCCCGGCCGAGTATCAACCGCGCGACACGGCGGAGTCAGCGCGACAAATTGCAGAGCGGTGACCGGAGTTCCATCCATCACCGACACCGTTTCGTCGAAATAATTGGGGACGTAAATTCTGTTGGTCGTGGAGTTGAGGGCCAGGCCGTAAGGGTGATTTCCAACGCTGACGTTGGTGAAGGTAAGGGCGGTGCCGTCGATCACGGTGACCGTCCCGTTGCTGCCACAACTGCGGTCGCTGCCGCATTCGTTGGCAACATAGATTGTGTTGGTCACCGAATTGACCGCCATGCTGTCCGAGTTGACCCCGGCGCCGACACTGCTGTAGGCAAGGGTGAGGCCGTCAACTACCGAGACGGTCCCGTTAGGATTGCCCTGGCAGGAAGCATCGCCATGGCAATCGCTGGACACGTAAATCTTGTTGGTGACCGAATTGACCGCTATGGCAAGCGGGTAACGTCCGCCGATGGCGACATCGGTAGTAGTCAAGGTCGCGCCGTCGATCGCCGTCATAGTGGCGGTGCCGCAGTTGGGAAGATCGCCGCATTGGTTAGCGACATAGATCTTGTTGCTAACCGGGTTGACGTCTAAGGCCGACGGAAAGTATCCCACATTGACAGAGGCGGTGTTGTTGGTGACGCCGTCGATTTCGGTCATCGTCCCGACACTGTAGGGAAAGGTACACGTGGGATCGGCGCCGCATTGGTTGGCGACATAGATTTTGTTGGTCACCGGGTTTACCACGGCCTGGTCAGGGCCGGACCCCACGGTAACTGTGGCGACAACGGAATTGCTGGCGCCGTCAATCACCGTGACGGTCCCGCTCTTGGTGTGGCAAGAGAAGTCGGTGCCGCAGTAATTCGGGACGTAAATCCGGTTGCTAACCGAGTTCACCGCTACGCTATAGGGACGACCTCCAGTCTGGACGGTGGCAATGACCACGTTGCTCACGCCGTCAATCACAGATACCGTTCCGCCGTTCGCGCAGGCGGGATCATTGCCGCACCGGTTGGCGACGTAGATCCTGTTGGTCACTGGGTTGACCGCCACGCCGTAGGGGTAATATCCCACGTTGACGGACAGAGTGTTGTCGGTCGCCCCGTCAATGACGGTCATCGTCCCGCCGCTGATGCACTGGGGATCGTTACCGCACCAATCTGCCACGTAGATCTTGTTGGTCCCCGCATTGACTGCTGCGCTCAGTGGCCCTCGCCCTACGGGCAGGGTCGCAATCACTCGCTGCCCGAAGACCGGCAGTACAAGGGCTGCGAAACTTAATACCAGAAACAACAAGAGAAGCCGTCGGGCGGTGTGCATTGCGATTCCCTCCACTGAATTTTTCGGAGTTCGGCCAGGATGCCTCCGTGACCCTTGTTCGCGAGGTCTCGCGCATCAACGAACCGGCAACCAGACACGTTGCCGAGCGGAAGGAGAGATTGCCGATTGCGTAACTGGCGCGAATAGTAGCACGGTTAGTGCACCAGACCTAAATTTTTTTTGTCGTATCCGTACACTAAGCACCTAGGCAGTACACAACGAATTCTGTAGCGGAAAATCTCGCCGGATTGGATCGCGCCCTACTTCCCCACCTGTTTGAGCGCGACCATTTCCCGCTCGTCCGCGGCGATAATCCGATAGAACTTCTTGAGTTGCTCGGCCTGGCTGACGGGCTGAAGATTGATCACCTTGGCGCCGGTGATGCGAAAGTTATGGTGGGATTGCCGATTCGGGTAACTGGAAGACGTTACAAGCCAATCATGGGAGTTTGAGCAATGACTCTAGAGGATTTAGAACATCATTGTGCGACCGACCCGAAACGGGAATCGGCGCGGATTATTTGGCACGAGAATTCATTCCCTGCTGTCCACCAGCGGACGCCTGCGCCCGTGGCCGGACGTAGAGCCCTTCTGCCCGCCGCTAAGCCATTGAGTTCCAAAGGAAAGAATTGGCCAGGTTGTTGCACAGAGAGGTAAGGGGAACAACCCTCGCCGTACCCGCGAACGTCATTTATTTGAGGCGCCGATGCTGCAAGATCTCCGTTACGCAATTCGCCAGCTACGCAAGTCGCCCAGCTTCACGGTCGTGGCGGTGCTGGTTATTGCGCTGGGCATCGGGGCCGCGACGGCGATCTTCAGTGCAGTGAACCCCATTCTGTTCAAACCGCTGCCGTATCCCCAGCCGGGACGGATCATGATGATCTGGGAGACGCGTACCGAAGGCTCGCCCCTGGACGTTAGCTTCGGCAGTTTTCATGGATTGGCTGAGCGAAACCGTTCGTTCCAGGCATTGGCTGTGATGAAACCTTGGCAGCCGACCATGACTAGCGCGACCCAGCCGGAACGATTCGAGGGACAGCGCGTGAGCTCAGCCTACTTCCGGGCGCTGGGCGTGTTGCCGGCACTGGGACGCGACTTCCAGACATCGGACGATCAGTACAAAGGCCCCAATGTAGTGATCCTCAGTGACAGCGTGTGGCGGCGGCGCTTCGGCGGTGACTCCACAATCGTCGGACGCCAAGTCACGCTGGATGACAATCTCTACACGGTCATCGGCGTCATGCCGGGCGGCTTCGAGAACGTCCTGGCTCCGTCGGCTGAACTCTGGGCACCGTTGCAATACAACCCGGCGCTGCCGTGGGATGGCCGGGAATGGGGCCATCACCTGCGCATGATTGGACGGCTTCACCCCGGCGTCAGCAGAAGCCAGGCGACCAGCGAGCTCGACGTGATCCTGCACACTCTGGGGCAGATGTACGCCAAGGGCTACGACAGCTCCGGCGGCGTGCCCAGCGGATTCCTCGTGAATTCGCTGCAAAGCGACATCACGCGCGCGGTCAAGCCGGCACTGCTGGCTGTGTTGGGCGCGGTCCTGCTGGTGCTGATGATTGCATGCGTAAATGTAACCAACCTGCTGCTGGCTCGTGGCGGCGCAGCGGCGCGGCGAATTCGCCATGCGGGTTGCGCTGGGGGCGGCACGAACGCGACTGGTCCGGCAACTGCTCACGGAGAGTCTGCTGCTCGCTGTTCTGGGCGGCGCTCTCGGGATGCTGGTGGCGGAAGCCGGGGTGCGCGCGCTGGTTGCGCTGAGTCCTGCCGATCTGCCGCGGGTGAACGCCATTGCCGTTGACCGTGCGCGTGTTCACTTTTGCGCTTGGCATCACTACGCTGATCGGGCTCTTAGTCGGGTTGTTTCCGGCGCTTCATGCCTCGCGTAGCGACCCGCAGATGGGACTGCAGCAAAGTTCGCGGCGCACCGCGGGTGGCTATCAATTTGCGCGCGGCACGCTGGTCGTCTCCGAGGTTGCGCTTGCCGTAGTGCTGCTGGTGAGCGCGGGATTGCTGTTGCGGAGCCTCGAGCGTCTGTTCGCGATCGATCCTGGGTTCGACGCGTCGCACGTGCTCACCATGCAGGTGCAAGAGTCGGGGCACCGGTTCGACGACGACAAAGTGCGGCGACCGGTTCTTCACCCAGGCCCTGGAAGCCGTACGCCAGGTCCCCGGCGTCACCGCGGCGGCGTTCACCAGCCAGTTGCCCCTGAGCGGCGACTTTGAAAGCTATGGCGTGCAATTCGAGTGCCACCCGAACGACAACGGCGAGGGCGCGTACCGCTACGCGGTGAGTCCGAGCTATTTCGAAACCATGCACATTCCGCTCCGCCGCGGCCGCCTGCTTGACGAGCGCGATCGTGCCGGCGCCCCGGTGGCGATTCTGATCAGCGAATCGTTCGCAAGACGCAAGTTCCCCGGTCAAGACCCAATCGGGCAGCGGGTTCGCGCCGGCCCGGACCGCGGCCAGGCCAACCGCCCGTGGGACACCATTGTCGGCGTGGTGGGCGACGTGAAGCAAACGTCGCTGGCACTGAACGAACCGGACGCCTTCTACACCACGCCTACGCAATGGGCATGGGTGGACAACGTGCAGTCGCTGGTGGTTCGCGCTCGCGGAGATGCGGCCGCGCTGGCCCCCGCCATCCGAAGCGCGATCTGGTCGGTGGACAAGGACCAGCCCATCGTGCGCGTCGCCACCATGGAAAGCCTGCTGGCACAATCGGAAGCCCAGCGGCGATTTGCGCTCATCCTGTTTGAAGCGTTTGCTCTGGTAGCACTGCTGCTGGCGGCGACCGGAATGTACGGCGTGCTCTCCGGCAGAGTCACCGAGCGAACCCGTGAGATCGGAATTCGGGCGGCACTGGGCGCGTCACGCGGCAACATCGTCGCGCTGGTGGTCCGCCAGGGAATGACGCTCACCGCGCTAGGCGTCGCGATCGGGCTGGTGGAGCAGCGGCCGCCAGCCAAGCCATCACTACGCTGCTGTTCGGCATATCGCAGCTGGACCCGATCACCTATTTCGGCGTGATCGCGCTGCTGCTTGCGGTCTCCGGGACCGCATGCTGGATACCCGCGTGGCGTGCAGCCCAGGTGGATCCCTCGATAACGCTACGGGCCGAATAGCTGCATCGACCGCTATTGGGATTGGCAGAATTCTTCCTGTGACAGCTTAACTTCGAGTTGCTCGTTATGATTGGCCGGTAGTCCCAGTTGCTTCAGGAACTCAGCACTATAATAAGCTTCCGTCCAATTCTTTGCGGCCTTGACTTGTTTTACGCTGAGTCCGGTGGCAGATTTCAGATTTGCCCCGTGCAAATTCGCGCCCGTCATGGTTCGTACACTAAAATCTGTCGACTCGTAAGGCCTGGGGTCATGCTTGCGATTCATCATGCCGGTCAAGTCAGCATTCGAAATGTCCGAACCGGCGAAATGTGCACCGCCGACCTTCGTGCAACTCAAGTCCGCGCCAGTCAAATCAGAACCAGCCAGGCTGGCGCCGGTCAAGTTCGCTCCCTTAAGTATGGCGGACTGCAGCGAGGACGTATTAATAGTCGCATTGTGCAAATCCGCACCGTTAAGATGCGCCAACGTCAGGTCCGCTTTGCTAAGCGCAATCCCATCCATGTGAGCGCCACGTCAGATCGGCATGGGTAAGGTCTGCACCGTCCATCGAGGCGCGGCTGAGAAAAGCGCCCTTCATGGGCACGTCGTTAAGATGGGTGCCCGATAAGACTACTTCGTCCGCAATCACTTCGTTGAATGAGGTTTCCGATAGATCCGTGCCGGTAAAATCGGCTCCGGTTAGTATGGCCCTGTCCAGCGTACTGCCACTGAGGTCAGCCTTGTCGATCTTGGCGCGGCTCAAGGTCGCACCCTCCAAGTGGCAATCCGTTAAGTTGGCCTTTGACAACAAAGCTCGTCTAAGGTCGGCGCCTTCCAGGTTACAGTTCGTCATATATGCCGACTGCAGTCGCGAGCTCTGCGCCGGCAGATGAGGTTGCTTCCAGCCTGACGGAAATGCCAGACCGCCGCCGGCCCTGTCGGAATCCGATCCTTGGACTGACGACCTGGCGCCGTTCAGGTTAGGGTAGGGATCCAGTCGCAACAGCTGCAACACGCGCCGTCCCGGCACTGCCCAACCACGTTCCTGCTCACTATCATTGCGGTCATAGTAGTAGCTGACCGAGTCGTAACCATCATGAGCATCCTTGGTTGACAAGACACTGCCCAGGTATTCCGATCTCGGGAATGGGCCACCTTTGAGCACGGCCAGAGACAGATAAGCCAGCGCGCTTATGGCAGATACGGTGAGTAGGGCGCCCCATGTGCGACTCAGTCGTTGCGCTCCATTGCCTCGCTCTGAAAAATAGAGTAGGTACCAGCAGAATCCGATGGCGAGAGCAAACAGGACAACATGCAAACTCGTCAGCTTGGGTTCTCTGGCAACCAGGCCCCTTTCCCAGATGCAGAGCAACGCCAAAGGCACCGCTCCGTAAGCCACCACTGCGGAAATCGCACTCCCCAAAAACCTTCGATGCGGCCGGTTCTGCCCCAACAAGTTTCTATCGCCCAATGGCACCCACGAGAACGCCTTGGTAGCAGGCATCGAACCATCAGGCATTACTAACGGCATTCGTTTCAGCAGATCAATTGTTTCGCGCTGGAGAAAACAAAAATAGATGAACACCACGCACAGCACGAACGGCGCAACCACATAGAAAGGGATCACCGGCACCGAGATATTGAGGATGGGAAGCGACAGTGTGGTGGAATTTGTAATGAGGGCGAGGTCATTGGTGTCAATGACGGCCAGGATGATGTAGATGGTTGCCGCCAGCATCGAAAGGAACAGCGATTGCGCTAAACTCTCTTTCGAACGCAGAATTTCAAGCTCACCTGACCACCCCAGCAGTGCGGGCAGGCTCGCGCCGCTAAGATCTGAGCCCGCCAGACATTCGCCTGACAATCCGGTGGTGTCGCGAAGATTCGCGAACTGCAAATTGCAGCCGCGGAGGTCGGCCCTGAACAACTGCGCACTGCCAAAAAGTGCAGCTGTGAAGTTATGCGTCGGAGTCAGCGACTGGAACTTAACGCCCCAGAGATTCAGCCCGTCGAAGTTGGCGCGCTGGCCTTGCTCGCCTTTGCTGGCCAGCCATAATTGATGCTCCCTGGCAATATCGCTGGGTGAATGTTCGGGCGACAACTTGGGTCCGGTTGACATCTTAGAAATATCGTCTCACGTCGTGTGGATATCTTGATTCGAGGTGCGGTCGCGAACTTCCCTTCCAGCACCCAATAGCCCCACACTATACCTCGCGAGGGAGCCGAGCGCCCTATTTTTTCTTTGATCGGGCCTGGTTACCGGCGCCTTCAACGCGCGTCCGATCTGTTGTAAACTCTGGCGTCGCCAGGAGGTCTCGATGGGCACGCAGGCTCAGGTCGCACAACTCGAGCAGGAGCAGCAGACTGCACACTGGAGTCTTTTGTCGCGAGTCGCCTTTCGTTTCTGTTTCCTGTACTTCGGGTTGTACTGCCTGCTCACGCAAATCTCCGGCGGCTTGTTGCCCCTCCCCAACGTTGACACTCCAGACCCATCGACCCTGCCGCCGATACGCCAGATTGTTACCTGGACGGCGACCCACATCTTCAAGGTCAACCATCCCCTGGTTTATTTCAGTGGCAGCGGTGATAAGACCTTCGACTGGGTACTGACGTTCTGCCTGCTGGTGGTCGCCGCCGTGGCCACCATCGTCTGGTCGATGCTCGATCGCGAGAGGCAAAATTATGGCACGCTGCACAAATGGTTTCGGCTGTTCCTTCGTTTTGCTCTTGCCGGACAAATGCTGGGCTATGGCTTCGCGAAAGTCATCCCTCTGCAAATGCCTTTCCCATATCTCACGAGACTGCTGGAACCATTCGGCAACTTCTCGCCCATGGGGGTGCTGTGGTCCTCGGTGGGCGCGTCGCCGGCCTATGAAACTTTCGCGGGATGCGCCGAGGTGCTGGCCGCAATCCTGCTGATTATTCCTCGCACGACCATGCTGGGAGCACTGGTTTGCCTCGCGGATTCGATACAGATCTTCACCCTCAACATGACTTATGACGTCCCCGTGAAGCTGTTCTCGTTCCACTTGATCCTGATGTGCTTGTTCCTGCTGGCGCCCGAATTCCGGCGTCTGGCTGATTTCTTCTTTCTGAATCGCGCTCCCGGCCCGTCCACGCAGCCGGCGCTCTTTGTAACGCGCCGCGCGAACCGTATTTCGGTGGTCGCGCAACTCATCTTTGGCATGTTGCTGTTGGGAACCAACGCGTACGGCAGTTGGAGCGAATGGCATCTGCGCGGTGGCGCAGCTCCCCGGTCGGCCCTCTACGGCATCTGGAACGTGGACCAGTTTGCCATCGACGGACAATTGCGCTCGCCTCTGCTCACGGATGGCGGCCGTTGGCGGCGCGTGATTTTTGAATTCCCTACTCGAATGTCATTTCAGCGCATGGACGATTCGTTCGCCCGTTACGCGACTTCGCTCAATGTCAACGACAAAACCCTGGACCTCACCAAAGACGATGACAAGACCTGGAAAGCTCACTTCACCTACCAGCGCCCGTCCGAGAATCAATTGACGCTCGATGGAGACATGGACAGCCACAAGGTCCACATGCAGCTACAACTCGTTGACCGCAAAGCCTTCCTGCTGGTCAATCGGGGCTTTCACTGGGTCCAGGAATACCCCTTCAACCGCTGATCGCGATACCCAAGGGGCACGATGCTCCCTATTTCGGCGCCACTATCTGGCCACCGTTGAGGCACAATTGTCTCTTTTCAACTGGCCATTCTCAGGCTACACTATGCTCCCTAGCGGTGGGTTAGTCCCGAATCGGCCTGCATAGCGGTTTATTCAGCTTTTATGGTTGGACCCCGAAAGTCCCGAAAGATGCAGCCGAGCCCTGCGCGAAGTGAGTCTCAACAAATCCCAGACTTAACAGGAGTGGTGCACCAATGTTGTCTTCCAGAATCTCTGTGGTATTCGTGTTGGCATTGGCTATGGCCCTGTGTTGCGTCCCGGCGATGGCCCAAATTCCGTCTCTCGACCTTACACAAATGACGCTGAATGACTCCGCCAGTCCGTTCGGCCAGGTCTTGCGGCTTACGCAAGATGGCCAGGGAGGCAGAGCCGGCTCTGGTTGGTACAACACCCAGCAGTCAGTGGGCAACGGCTTTACCACGGTGTTCAAGTTTCGGATCACGCATAATCCCGACTTGGGATCGGGGCCCGCCGACGGATTCGCCTTTGTGGTGCAGAATGCCCAAAATTATGGAGATGCGGGGCCATTATCGGCCTTGGGCGGTACGAGCGGAGACATTGGCTACGGTTCTACGCCCAGTGATGAGGGCGTCATACCCATCGATAACAGTATCGCCATCGAGTTTGATACTTTTCAAGATAGCTGGGATCCAAACGGCAACCATATCGCTGTGCAGAGCTGCGGTACTGGTAACAACACACCAGACCACGGTGCGACGTGTAATTCGGACCAATCAGCAAATTTGGGCATCGTTACGCCCAGCGTGAACCTGGCTGACGGTAATGTCCATACCGTCATTCTGCAGTATGACCCAGGCACGCTGAGCATCTACGTTGATGACCCAGGGACTCCCGTCCTCACCGTCCCACTGCAGCTCTCCAGCTTGCTAAGCTTGAACGGACAGACCGCCTATGTCGGTTTCACCGGCAGTACATCAGATTCGACGGAAAACAGTGACATTCTGACTTGGACCTTCACTCCGGGGCAAAGCGGCACGCAAACCACGATCACGCAAACATTGACGCCCGGACCGGGCCAGAACTTCACCAACTTCGTGTTCGGCAGCTACAGCCACAAGTACGGATATACTGGCGCACAAGCAGGCGACCAGGTCAGCGTCACAGCGATACCGAGTGACCCGGCAGTCGTCAATCCCGTTCTGGCGAGCTTTTCCCCGGGGACGAGCTGCATTGTTTATGACGGCGCGGGTGGAGAGTGTGTCGTCTTCCAGGTAAGCTGCACGCAGCAAACCGGCAGCGACTGCACGAACCTGGATTACACGCTGTATGAGAGCTACAACACCCAGCAAACCATTGTTAATCCCTGCTTGTTGAAGACTGAGGTTTACAGTCCGCCATCACCAAGTACGTGGATCAACATCGAGACGGCGTTTTCGCAAACGCGCTTCGATCCCACCAGTTCGGGGAAGTCCAAGGGCTTCTCCTATTTTGTGGCGGCACAAAACTGCGGGTTGTCCTCCATTCAAGGCAACAACTGCAATGGAGTTTTTAGCGGGACGTACCGGGGCAACCTGACCGTCTCCAACGGCCAATCCTGTACCTTCACGAATGGCGGCGTCACCGGAAATGTGACCGAAACCGGCGGATCTTTTGTGCTGCAAAACTACAGCTTCGTTGGTGGAAACCTTCACGAGACTGGCGGCAGTCTAGCGGTCAGCAACAGCCTCGTGGGCAACAATCTGCAGGTCAACGGCGGATCTTTTTCGATCGGTCCGAATGTCGCCATCTTTGGCAATCTGCAGATTCAGGGCCTCCCTGCCGGCCCGGGCACGAATCAGGTCTGCGCCACCTTCGTATGGGGCAACCTGATCTTCCAGAATAGTGGAACCGGGATTCAGATTGGGTCAAGCAGTGGATGCGGCGGAAATATCGTCGCCGGGAATCTGCTGGTGCAGAGCAATAGCGCCACCAGCGTGATCGATGCCAACGCCGTCGGCGGCAGTCTGACCGACCAGAGCAATACCGGGGCCACGCAGGTCTTCACCAATGCCATTAACAACACCCTGCAGTGCAGCGGAAATACCTCCATCACCGGAGGAGGAAACCACGCCAAGCACAAGCTAGGCCAATGCTCTTCGTTCTAAAAGGGGCGTCCTAGTAGAAAGCTGTAGCGAGACCTCTGCTCCCTGAGTTACGTCAGGGGCAGAGGTCTTGCATTTGCTAGGAAGGAAATTCTCGGGCAGGAAGAAAATTTGTCATCCTGAGCGACGGGTCGCCGCGGCGACCGAGGAGTCGAAGGACCCTTATCGTGACCGGAATGTAGAGGGATCCCTTCCGCTGGGCCGTCCCACTCCGCTCTGGATGACGGCCTACTTCAACTCTTGCAGGGCGCGCTGTGCGTCTTTATACATCTGCGAGAGATCGGCACGGGAAAGAAATGCGGGATCGCCGGCTTCCTTTTGTTCCTCATCCCACTTGCTGATGGCAGCGCGATAGTAGTCAGCGGCCTGTTTGGCATTGCCGCTCTGACGCGCCACCATCCCCAGCAGGTAGTTGCTCCGCGCCTCCAGCGACTGCAATCCCAACTTCTGGCTGGTGGTTAATGCGCGTTCCAGTTCCTGCCTTGCCTGGGGATATGCCTTGTTGCGGGCGAGTGCTTCGCCCAAATACACGGAAGCCTGGACCGCTTCGAATTTCAAACCCTGGCGCTCTGCCTCCTGCGCAAGGGTTTTGAGTGCGGATACCGCCGGCGCCCACCGTCCCTGGGCAATGTCGTCCCGAGCCAACGCAATCTTAGCGATCAGCGCTTTCTCCGGATCTTTGGCCTTGTTGGCCGTCTGCAATCCCTGCTCATAGAAACCCCGCGAAGCTTTCACGTCGTCGCGATACACGGCGACGTCCCCATAGAACAATTGGATTTGCGCGGTGGAACTGTCATTGTTGATCTCCCGCGCCATGGCCGCCGCTTCATCCAGAGCGCGCTTGGCATCGTCGAGGCGCCCCACCTGGGCCAGCGATTCACCATAGCCGCTCAAGCTCTCGACCATCCAGAAGCTGCGGTCTTTCAAACTGCGGAACGATTTGAGGGCCTCCTCGCGGGCCTTCAAGGCCGCACCATAGCGGCCCTGATACTGGAACACGGTCCCCATATCGTAGGAATCCATTGCCGTTCCGCGAGTGTCATCAATACTACGGTGCAGGTCGAGAGCTTTCAGGTACTGAGTCAGCGCCTCACCATACTGGCCCATCTTGGTGTTGACCACGGCGACGTTACGCACCGACTCGGCTATGGCGTCTGGGGTCTTCAGCTTTTCACGCAACTGCAGCGCCTGCTGAAAGTAGGTCAGCGCATCATCGTATTGTCCCTGGGTGAAGTAGGCATCGCCGATGTTGTTGAGGCACGTTGCCTGGCTGAGTTCATCGCCCCGGTCGCGCTCAATCTGCAGGGCCTCCTTGTAGAGCTTAAGGGCGTCGTCGTGTTTTCCGCGAGCGCCATACAGGGTCCCCAGGTCCATCAGGGTATCGCCCATGCCCCGCTTGTCTCCGATGTCGCGCCGGATCTGCAGCGCTTCTTTGTAACTTGCCTCCGCCGCCGCGAACTGGCCCATCGTGTCCTGCACCTGGGCGCTCTCATTCAGGCTGACAGCGATGCCGCGCTTGTCGCCAATCTCGCGCTTGATAGCGATAGAATCCTGGTAGTTCTTCAGGGCATCCTGCGGCTTGTCCATCAACTTATAGGCCACGCCGATGGCGTGTAGAATGGCCGCTTTTTGTTCCTGATTTTCCAGGCGGACGGCCAGGCTGTAGGCCTTGTTCAAATAGTCGAGGCTATCCTGCGGCTTGCCGTTCTTGATCTGCACCCGGCCCGTTGCCAGCAGAGCAGCAACTGACTTCGGGTCCTGCTCCAGCACCTTCGCATAATGCTGCGAAGCCTGATCAAAGTCATTTTTTGATTCGTACAAACTGGCGAGTGTGAACTGCAGATTGGCGTCACCCGGCGCCGCCTTCACCAGATTGCCGTAGAGCTCGATTGCCTTGTCGGTTTGCCCGGTGACCCGCGCATCGTTGGCTTCGATAAGGTAACGTTCGGCGACCGGCAGTTGCTGACTCAGTTCGACCGCGCGTCGCGAGTAGCGCTCCGCTTCATTGTCGTAACCAAGATTGGAGTAGACCTGGCCCAGCCGCGAGAAGGCCAGCGCAAAATCAGGATCGGCTTGCGTGGCCAATTCGAATTTCTTCTTCGACTCCAGGTTGTTACCCTCACGCATCAACTCCAGGCCTTCGTTGTAGGCGCGCAGCGCCTCCACCGACTTCGAGGTGGGCCGGAAGGCCTGTTTTTGCAGTTCCTTCGCGATCTGCGGCGAGAGCGCGAGGTTGTCGCGGATCTTTTGCGCCAACTGGTCGGTTGCCGCCAGCAGTTCCTTCTCGGTGGGCGCTTCCACTCTCATCGTTACCGGAGGACTTCCCTGCTTCAGGTTTTGCAGAGTGGCCTCGACCCGGATCTGGCCGCCGCCGCGCACGTACTGTCCCCAGACGATCGTCTGCGCATTACTGAACTCCGCCAGCTGCTTGATGCTCTGCTGATCGAGCGGGGTGTCGTTTCCGATATGCAGGTCCTTGAGAATCTGTTGCAGGCGATCAGACGAAACCGTGCGCAAGCTCGCTGACTGCCCTACATCTGTGGTCAGCATCTCCGCCAAACTCGCGCCTAGCCAGTCGAGACTGGGGTCCCCCGATGCATTATGGAAGGGCACAATCGCCAGCGACACAACCGGCCCTGAGGGAGCAGATCGCGTGCTATGCGATGGGCTGAAAAGGCGGTCGCGAAACACAAATCCCAACACCGCCAGGAGCACCGCCGTAACAATTCCGGCGGCCAGAGGCCACGGGAAAGTCCGTCCCCAGGGCTGGATATTTGCTTCGAACTTGATGCTGGCGGCGGCAGTGTTGTCTGTCCACTTGTTCAGGTCGGCGAGAATATCTGACGCACTCTGGTATCTTTCGTTCAGATCGCGTTCCAGACACTTGCTCACTATGCCGCTCAACGCGCCGGGAATCTCAGCGTCGATCTCCGAGACGGGAATGGCGCGCTCCTGCGTGCGCTTGACTAGGCTGGCCACGGCGCTTGCGGCAGCAAAGGGCATCTTGCCGGTCAACAATTCGTACAGGATGAGACCGAGCGCGAACAGATCGGAGCGCTGATCGAGGTCCTTGGCCAGGGCCTGCTCCGGCGACATGTACTCCATGGTGCCTACCATCGCACCAGTCTGGGTCATCCCGTCGCCTTCCAGAGTGCGGGCCAAGCCGAAATCCATCACCAGAATCCGGCCCGTGCCGTCCTGCATGATGTTTTGCGGTTTGAGGTCGCGGTGAATCACCCCGACCCGGTGCGCCGCCTCCAGGGCCTGGCACACCTGCTGAATGACATCGACCGCTTCCGCCGGAGGAAATTTCGTTCTCTCCTTGATGAGGGCCCGTAAATCTTTGCCCTCGATGAACTCCATGGTGATGAACTTCACGCCCTCGCCTTCGCCCAGGTCGTAAATGCGGATCACATTGCGGTGGGTGACCTGATGTGCGAGCAGCAACTCTTGCTTAAAACGAGCCAGGATCGAGGGGTTCGAAGCCAGCTCAGGGCGGATGACTTTCAACGCGACGAAGCGATCGAGCTCGCGGTCGGCGGCCTTATACACGGCGCCCATACCGCCCTCGCCGAGCGATTGCAGAATCTCATATCGTCCCGCCAGCACGTCGCCAATCTGAAATACGGCTGCGCTGCCGGACCCACTGGAACTCCTACTCGATGGCGGCGCCGGTGATCGGCGAGGCGGCGGGCTTCCCGGCACCATCGTAGGGGCGTCCACCAGCGTGGCTTCGTGATCAAATCGCGGTCCAGCATCGACGATTGTGGCATCGGGATCGTAGGGTAATGCTCCAGCGTCTGAGGGCTTGGGATTTGCCGGCGGTGGAACCGGGATATTGCTGGATGAACTCTCGCCGGCAAATGGAGTCCCTACGCCGGGGGACGCAGGTTTTCCAGGTACAGAGTTCTTATCGGATCGTGACTTGGAGTCATGCATGTTGCGAATAGGAACGGCCCGGGGTGGGCAATACTAAGACCCCAACGAATACACCCGAGCGCTCACCTGCGGGCACTACTTAGTGCAGGGAGTATATACGATTGTGGAGCCGCCTTCTACTGCAACGTCGGGACTGACACGGGTTTCGCAGGGTAATGTGACCGCCGCGAAGCCATGTCAATTCTGCTGTTTCGGTTTTTGAAACGAGACGTTGGACTCTGCGCCCGGTCGCGGCGTCCACTGCAAAGTGTAGTATTGGCCCCTATCGCGCGCCCACGGATCAAACGAGTTCACCACACTGCTGAGTTCCCCTTGCAATTCGGGCACGTTCCGCATCAACACACGCTTCAGAGGAAGCACTGGCTGCTTATGGCCGTTGGGCGAGCCCTGCTCCATTACCTCCGGTCCCGGCCCGTTATTCATCACCCAACTGACCCCCAGCGTGGTGTAGAACTCAGGCCGGAAGGAAGAGGTGAAAAAGCGATCGCTGAACAGCCGGCGGGACGCATTGAGGATGAACACCACGAACTGTGTTTCCGAGATCGCGTAGCCATGCGGACGGGTGAATTCCGCCAGGTAGCCCACTGCGGTATCCACGTCCTCGATGTTGTCCACCAGGCTTCCCGTGGGATGTCCGAGGCAGTCGTTGATTGGCGTCCCGTCGGGGTTGTGCTGCGCGTCAGTGATCACCTTGGAGGCGTCACACACGTGCTGCCCATAGACCTCGCGCAGGGTTTTCACCACTTCCACTTGCCGCGCATGCTCAGCCGAATCGGCCGGAATCGTGCGGTCCAGAAAGTCGTCGAAACTGGTCAACTGGCGAAGGCCATACTGCCTGCGGAACTCGTTGAAGCGCGGCACCCCGTGTTCACGATCACGAATAATGTCGAGGGCGACCACGTCGATCTGCTGAGTCGGGCTGTCGAGGCGCCCGATTTTCAGATTTTGCAGAAACATGGGCGAGTTGTTCAACGTCAGCAGGCCCAACCGCTGCCGGCCGAGCGTCAGGCCCCAGTTCGCCATCCCATTGGTGCGCATGACCGGGGTTGCTTTGGCCTGGAAGGTATCGACCACCGGGACCTTCTTGGCAATGGCATTAGGGTCCTTGTCGAGCTCGCGGTACTCCAGCAAGTCGGGCACCAGCGGGTGCAGACGGTACACCGATACAAATTCCTCCGGGAAGTTAAACGGCGATCCAAAGTGGTTCACGCCGCCGTTGGTGTATTTAGGGTCGGACATGTCGTAGCCCGGCACCTTACTGCCCAGCCCAAAAATTCCCGGGCCCGAGGCGAACACCGAATACCATTGCGACGCTTTGACGACATCCTTCGATTTTCCGAAGTTATTCACTACGATGTCGTTCAGCACCGTTGAAACCTCACCACCGCCTTCTCCCAGAAGTCCGTTCCAGTTGGCGTTCATGCCCTTGTACAGCGGCTCGCCGTAGAGAAGTTGAGGCGTCCATTCCGTGGTGTGAATCTTGGCGATCTCGGCGGCGACCACCAGGCGCGCCACCTCAAAAAGCTCGTCAGGGGTCACGTCCCTGTAGCGGATGACTTGTTTTGGATTTGCAGGATTGCGCAGCCCGGAATCTGCATCAGGCGTCTGCGCGGCCACGCGCTCAAATTCGGCGACAAACGAATTGTGTTCCCGTGCAAACAAGTTATGGAGAAAGCTGAGGCCCACCGTCCAGTTGTCGGGGAATCCGGTTGCTTCCTGGCCGGCCCATTCCGGGTTGATCGGGTCGCCCGCCCCAAAGATGGGCAGGTATCCCAGACCGCTGTGCCCTTCCACCGGTTCCAGCAACAAGCGCGCCCGGTCTTTGGGATCGCGTTTGACCCGCTGGCGCGAAATGTCGTCGAAACCGTACAGTTGTGAAGCATCCCACCATGCGGTGTTGGTATTGGCCATGGTCTTCGGAGCACGCGCCAAGTAGGTACGATCTCCCTGCTTGAAGGTGTCTGGTGGCGAGTCCTGCGCGACGTACCCTTTGTCGATGCGGTCGTCTGGCCGGCAGCCGAGTTGCTGAATTTGTTCCGGAGTCAGCGGCGTCTCCACACCGTTTACCAATTGGTTTTGGCAACCAACCTTCATGTACTCGGCGGCGTTGTGTCCTTCCTCCAGGTGCGAGAACCAGTCATGGGTCATGAACTGGATCCAATATGCCGCCAGCACATTGAAGAATGGCGCTTTCAGGTAGTCACAATTTGCCTGCGGCGAATCATCCGGGAAGCCATAACCATTCGCGCAAGCTTTGGGATCCGATTGAAACCGCGTAAACAGCTTGCGGCTGATGACCTGCGGATCGGGCGTGAGAAGAGAAAGCCGGTCGCCATGCCGATTGCGCGCCAATTCGTTCAGGCCTGCCTCGGGGAATGTCGCTTCGAACTCGACGTTGCGCGCGAACAGCGTCCCGGTTGAACCCATTAGTGGATTCAGAATGTCGTTGCAGATTCCATCTACAGTCCGCCAGCGGATCAAATCGCCCTTGCACACCTGCTGCCCGGCCCCGCCCACATCGTTATAGTGCGGATTCCCCGGCGCGAGTCGCATGTCCGGCCAGGTCTTCAGCGCCGAACCACCCACGCCACCGCTACCACTGATAAAGGTCTGATACGTGCCGCTATTGTCGAACAGGTTGAACTTGATCAACTCGATGCGCTGGTATTCCAGATCGAGCAGCGCTCCGGCAACTCCGCGTTGCGCGGCCAGATTATTATTGAGGAATCCCGTCGGTAGCGAAGTCATATCGCCGGTGCCCCAATAATGGGACCAATCGACCCACGGCGTATCACGAAACAGCAAAGCTTGATGACCGCCGCGGCACAACGCGGTCGGCTCCGTCACTTTTCCTTCGAAGCGCTGATCGCGCGTCGGGGCGATCTTGCGAAAACCCTTCAGTGCCGCCTGGGCACAGGCGTTTAACGCGTCGGCCTCTTCCTTCTTGCCTGCATACTTGGGAGCATCTGACTGCGCGCCTTCAGGAAGCAATGGCGCTAATGGGACCTTGGCGGAGTGAGACGGCGCTTGCGCCACGGCCAAGCCGAGCGCACAAAACAGGCACACGGAAACACGCAGATATCTCAATCCCCATCCCTCCAAATTTTGCGGTTTGTCCACGCACAGTATTATGAAGCCGGTCGAGATTGCAAGAGTTTTTCTGCTTCGGCAGTTGCTCAAAAGACACCGGGAGCGTGCTTCGCGCTCCATCACTGGCGCGGCAGGTTGGCTTGGTAAAGCCTCAGAAGGTCATAAAAAACTCGCTCCGGGTTTGAGGAATCTTGAGAGCAATTCCACGCTGGCGATTCGCCGCCAGAGTGGCCCCGATATTCAGTGCGCGGAGTGCGATGGTGCGTTGCTGTCCGCCCACCATGACATGCAGAAGAGTTGTATCAAGCGTGTAGTGGTCCGCCTCCAAACGCTCCCCATTGGCGAACACGAAAATCGTCTTTGGACCGGGCCTGGGCGCAGGGCCCTGTCCTCCCACGTCGATCACCATCGAGCGGCCACTGACGGGAGTGAGGCTCGCTCTCTGATTGCCGGGCTCCGGCGTGTCCGGCCGCAACAACAGGCCAGCGCGGCCCACCAGATGTTGCAGTGAAGCTTCTCCACCGCTGCCACTTTGAATTCCTGCGATGTTGCCCTGGCTGTCGATCAGAACGTAGTAGGGATAACCATGCACCCCAAACCTTGCGGCAAGGCTGCGGGCATCATTGATCACGACCCGGCATGACCTCGGGTTCGCCTTGAGATAGGTCTTGACGGTTGCCTCTGACTCGCCAACATCGACGGCGAGAACGATCAGCCCTTTGCCGGCAAACATGCGTTCGATGTTGTCCACGGCAGATTCATCGCTGCGGCAGAGCGGGCACCACGTCGCCCAAAATTGCAGCAGGGTTACTCTTCCGCTGAGCGAGGCATTGGTGAAGGTTTCACCATCCAGAGTCTGGGCTGTGAATTGTGGGGCCGGTCCCCCAGTGTCAGCTCTGGCCAACGCGCACAGAACCATCAAGGTGAGCAAACTGTGCAGAATTCGCCTGGTGCTGGCACTCTTCATGGTTCCCATCTTTGCGGCACGGGACGCGCATCAGAACTGTGCTCATGCTAATGGTTTGTTCGCGACCCTGGTCACTAAATCGGGTGAGGGCATCAAGTCAGGAAACAGGCGGCGACGGTCTGCGATGACTCTCCATTGAATCAGCGGATCGAATCGTTGCACAATTACTTCGAACAGCTCACATGGCTTTACGCTAATAGGATCTGCTTTGATGCCAACCCCCTCTATTCTGGTAGCAACGTGGGACAACGGTCTATTCAGCGTCGCTGGGAAAATGGTCCATCAAGAACTCGCCGGTCAATCGGTTCGCAGTCTGGTGGCCGATGGACGTGGAAGAGTGCTCGCAATTGTTGGCGGGCATTCCCTCTGTCGAAGGTCCTCTGATGGCGAATGGACTGAGATAGCAAAAAGCGAATTCGAGCTTTCCTGCTGCGTGCCAATTGGAAACATCGTCTTTGTTGGAACCGATGACGCACATATCCTGCGCGTTGATCCTGATGGCGCGCAGCAATGCTTGACGGGTTTTGACGCCGTAGCGGGCCGCGACAGGTGGTACGCAGGAGCGGCGATCGTCGACGGCAAGCGGGTGGGGCCGCCGCTGGGAATTCGTTCCATGGCGGCGACTTGCGATGGTGCCGTGCTGCTGGCCAACGTCCATGTTGGCGGAGTTCCGCGATCAACCGACGCCGGCTTGACTTGGCAGCCCACTATCGATATCGATACTGATGTTCATCAGGTATGTGCACATCCAGCCCGTCCCGACATCGTGATAGCGGCGGCGGCGGTGGGTCTTTGCATTAGTCGCGATGCAGGCGCGACATGGACTATCGAACAGCAAGGACTTCACGCCCATCATTGCTCTGCCGTCGCTTTCGGGAGAAACGACATTTTCGTGTCAGCATCTACTGACCCTTTTGCGGCGCAAGGCGCAGTTTATCGACGCCCGCTCGACAGCAACGGTCCGCTACAGCCTTTGGGCGGAGGCATGCCGAGGTGGACCGACGGCAAAGCCGATACCAACTGCATCGCGACCCGGGATTCAATGGCCGCTGTGATCGACCGATCGGGATGCCTTTACGTGTCGCATGACGATGGCGCTACCTGGTCGTGTCCCTTTGATCGTCTACCTGTTCCAAGCGGGCTTCACATCTGCTGACCTCGTCACATCACCACAAGCAGTTTAATGGGCCCTGATCCTAGTTCACCGGCCCGAGATACTGGTCCAGCCAGTCCAGGGTTTGCTTGATGAGTTCGTTGCGCGGAATGTTGTGACCGGTGTCGAAGAGCAGATGCTTCTTCTGGTCCTTTTTCGATCCGAGTAACTTGTAGAACGGGTCCTGGGTCGACTCCACTGGGAAGAAGAAATCGTAGCGTCCATTCAGCATCAGGACCGGCTGCTTCACGCGGGAAACGAAGTTAATGGTATCGACTTCGGGCAGCGAGCGATGGAAGTCGAGTCCACCGAGCGCAAACACACAAACCTTGATGCGCGGTTCCACGGCGGGCACGATGCCTCCCATTTCCGCGCCCCAGCTATAGCCATAGTAGGCCAGCTTATTGTGGTCCAGGTCAGGACGAGTCTCAGCGTAGTCGATGGCCCGCGAGGCATCCTTCGTCCACATGATGACGTGGTCCCGCCACTCGCTGGTCGTACTGGCTACATCTGTTTCCATGCCGTCGCCGCGCTCATATGTGCCCTTATATACGGGATATAGCACGGCGCGCCCGCTTTTGAGAATGGCGTCCAGCGACGAGGTTGGGTAAACCGAGAAGCTGCGCAGCAGGAGCGCATTCGATCCGGGAAAGAAGAGCACGGTCTGGTAAGGCGGCTTGCTTTTCTTCGGGAGGAACAGGTAAGCGATGGCATGCTCGTTGCCGTAGGCTGCCGTGTAGGTAATCTTCTGCGCCGTCGAGTCCTCATCCCCCTTGCCATAAGGCTCTACCGAGGCGTTCAGCGGCGTCTTGTCGTAGGAATACAAACTGCGATAGGCCTGAAATAACTCGGCGGAGGCGGGCTTCTCTTTGCTGAGATCGCGCCGGGGCGATGGCATGGGGGCGGTCGCGACTTTAGAGATCGATTCCGGCTCGATGTACTTCACGCAACGGAAGCCTATATTCGCAGCGCGCAGAAACGGCGACTGCGCGTCGGGATCGACAAACATATAGTTGGGCTCGTCCCAGGCTCCCCCAAGCACATAACGCTTGCCCTTCTCGGCTTCGGTCCAGATCCACTCCTTAACATTGCCGGCCATGTCATAGTTGCCCCACGGACTCATGCCCTGCTTGCTGCCCACGGGCAAAGCACCCGAGCTGCCGAAGTTGCTTGCCGGAACGATGAACGCCGCGGAAGACGGCCCTGCCGCCCGGTTCCAGTGATAGATGGTCGGCAAACTCTTGCCGGCAAACTCGGCATACGCCGCAGCTTCGTACCAGCTGATGCCGGTGACCGGGTAGTCATCCTGTCCTTTGGGATAGTCGCCTTGCGACCATTCCTTCGGCCCTGGCCGGCCCGTCGCATCACGAAATCGCGCCATCGCCTCATCCCACGACAGATGCCTTCCCTCTTGCTGAAAATCGACCTTCCAGTACTCGCGCTTTTGGTATCCGCCCTGGTCGACAAAGGCCTTGAACTGGCGGTTCGTCACCTCATACTGATCAATCCAATAATCCTTCAGGTCCAACTCCGGCATTCCTTCATAGCCGGGAATGAACAGCGTCTTGGAATATTTCGCGGGCGAAACTCGCACCATGCCGGGCGGAATTTTCCCGGCCTCGTCGAGAGTCACGGTCGCGCTTACGGGACGGCCAGCAGGAACCGGATACCAGCCGAACAACGCACTTGTCGTCCGCAAAACGGTACCGAAGCCCGGTTTCTCGAACTTCCACACAAACATCCCGCGTGGTTGGCGGACATTCTTCAGCGGGGTGGTTCCCACCAATTCCCACGACGCGTTGGCGTCTGGGTAGTCTCGACGGTAAACGGTCGCGCCAGCCGGTGTCGTCTCCAGCGAAGCCTGGTAGGTAATCAGGGGCCAGAGCTTCGCCAGCGCCGGATCGCCAGCGATAGATTTCTCGGCCCTGGAAGCAAGCGCGTACGCGGGACCGAATTTTCCCTGATCGGCCAGTTGCGCAATCTCAGGCAGCGCCACGTCGCGCGCCCAGCGTGCGTCACGAGAGCGTTTTACCAGCCACGCCGCCCCGGCCCCAAGGAGAATAATGACCAACAGGATTGGAACCAGTACGCCGGGACGTTGCGCCTCGCGCGCAATGCGAGCAGGGCTAATCCTTACGCCGGAATCAGGAAATAGCAGGTCGCGACAGCTCTTGAGTTCGTGCGCCAGTTCGCCGCCCGAGGCGTAGCGCGCCGCGGGGTCCTTCTTCAAGCAGCGGGTGACGATGCGGCGCACTTCCGGCGGAACATCGCGCTTCAACTCGTTTACCGGTTTCGGATCATCGCGCATGACCGCCGCCAGCAGCGCAGCGCTGGATTGGCCATCAAAAGCCCTGCTGCCGGTCAGCATCTCGTACAGCACCGATCCAAAGGAGAAGACATCGCTGTGGGCGTCGATAGCTTTGCCCTCTGCCTGCTCCGGCGACATGTAGGCGAGCGTGCCGACGATCATCCCCGGCGTAGTCGAGGTCATCCTGGGCGTCATTGAACCCATCGCCATTGTGGCCCCGTCGGCACTCGCCGCCGCTGGTGCGGCAAGTTTGGCCAGCCCAAAGTCCAGTACTTTGATCAGCGCGCTCTGGTCCACCATGATGTTCGCCGGTTTCAAGTCGCGATGAACGATGCCGGCGGCATGGGCGCACGCCAGGGCCTCGGCAATCTGTACCGCGTACTTGACCGCCAGAGCGGTTGGCAACCCACCCGGGGGAATCAACTTGTCCAGGGTTTGCCCGGTCACGTACTCCATGACCATGAAGTCAATGCCGTCCTGAGAACCGATGTCATGAATTACGCAGATGTTGGGATGTTGCAACGTCGAGATGGATTTCGCTTCGTGCTCGAAGCGCATTTGCAGATCGGGGTTCGAAGACAGATGGGCCGGCAGTATCTTGATCGCGACTGTGCGCTGTAGCCTGGTGTCGCGGGCCAGGTACACCTCGCCCATGCCGCCCAAACCGAGCAGCGATTGGATTTCGTATGGCCCCAGTTTCGTGCCCGCGGTCAATGACATGGGCGCATTATAGCGTGCGCAGTCTGCATTCCCTTTGACTGCTTTGATTGCGCAGAGGGCCGCAACCGGCTCGAGGCGTCAGAAGGTTACAAAGACCTCGCTGCGGCTTTTGGGAATCTTGAACTCAACTCCGCGCTGGCGATTCACCGCGACGGTCGCCTTGACGTCCAATGTGCTGAGCGCGATGGTGCGCTGCTGTCCACCCACCATGACTCGCAGGAGGGCCGCATCGATGGTGTAGTGGTCCGCCTCCAACCGCTCACCATTGACGAAGACAAATATTGTCTTCGGAGTAGGTTTCGAGGGCACAGCGCTTGGTCCTAATGGCACCTCGATCACCGACGAGCGGCCAATGCCCGGAGAGGGCGCCGACTTCTGTTGGCCCACGGCCGCGGTGTCGGGCTGCGACCCCAGGCCGGCACGTTTCAGCAGATGTTGCAGTAAGGCTTCCCCGCCGCCACCACTTTGAGTTCCGGCGATGTTTCCATGGCTGTCGATCAGCACGTAATAGGGAAAACCATGTACCCCAAACCGGGCAGCAAGGCCGCGACCATCATTGACCACGACCCTGCATGATCTCGGATTTGCCTGAAGGTAGTTCTTGACCGTTGCCTCTGACTCACCAACATCGATGGCAAGAACGGTTAGCCCTTGGCTGGCGAACATGCTCTCGATATTGTCCACCGCGGACTGGTCGCCATGGCAGACTGGGCACCACGTCGTCCAGAATTGCAACAGGGTCACCCTTCCGATGAGGGACGCGTTGGTGAAGGTTTCACCATCCAGAGTCTGCGCGGTGAATTGCGGCGCCGGCCCTCGAGTGTCAGCGGCGCCCAGCGCGCAGTAGAGCATCAGGGTGAGCAAACAATAGAAGATTCGATTGATACGTGTGCTGTTCACGATTCCAATCACTGCTTCGCCTTTCTAGGGGGTAGCGCCGTGACCCAAGGCCGCCGACACACGTCCGCTCGGGCCTGAATGGACACACAGGCGAACCATCTGAATTTCACGCTCCTGCTGACGGTTTGTCCGTGACCATTATCACAGCGGCAGGTGAGAGCGCCAAGCCGAATCGAATTGCAAAACATTGCATATCTCTATTGACAACATGATACCTTGCATTGCAAAGTATATGACATGAAGCGAGCCGATGCCGGCGATCTGGAAAGCGGAGACAAGTGGGAAGTACAGCTTCGCAAGGGATGCCTTGAACTGGCGATCCTCGCCGCCCTGTGGAGCGACAAACTTTACGGACTTGAAATTCTGCGGCGGTTGGAGAGCGATTCCGATTTGATCGTATCCGAGGGGACCGTATATCCGCTGCTCAGCCGCTTGAAGACTCTGGGACTGGTACGCAGCGAGTGGATCGAATCGGACGCCGGACATCCGCGGAAATATTATGCGCTCACGGCGGCGGGCAAACATCGGGCCCTCGAAATGGCTAAAACGTGGGTGCGGTTCTCGTCGAGCATGAGCCGCTTACTGGCTCCGCTCGGGAAGGGGAAGTAAATGGCCATGGCAGATGGCGATGCGCAGCAGCGGATGGAAACTTACCTGGCCAGGTTGCGTGTGCGATTGCGCGGAGTCAGCGACACGGAGGTCGGCGAGATTGTCGAAGAGCTCCGCAGCCACATCCTTGATAAGGCAAGTGTGAGCGGAAAAGTGACGGCAGCCGGGGTTGACGCAGCGCTGGCTGCGCTCGGCAGTCCCGAGGAACTGGCCGGCGAGTACCTGACCGACAGCCTGCTGGCGAGAGCGGAAGTCAGCCGTTCGCCGCTGCAGATCCTGAAGAGCTTGTTCCATTGGGCGGGCCTAAGCATTGGCGGATTTTTCGTGTTCCTGGGCGCCGTTGTGGGGTACTTCCTCGGGGTGTCTTTGGTTCTGTGCGCGCTGTTGAAACCACTGCATCCGCGGACCGCCGGATTGTGGACTTATCCCACCGGCGGCGGTGACTTTGCGATCTCTCTCCGCCTTGGCTTCGACGGCGTTCCGGCGGGTGGCCGGGATTTGCTCGGTTGGTGGATCGTGCCGATCGGGTTGGTGGCGGGTTGCGGGCTGGTGATGCTAACCACGCGATTTGCGCTGTGGTGCGTGCGTCAGTATCGACGATCGCGCCAATCGCCGATGGGACCGTCGGTCGAAAGCACTGAGCAGGGGGAGCAATGAACGGATCGAGTGAAGTAAGCGAGACGGCGGCGCAAAATAAGGTTGAGCATGTCGAGCTCCCGACAAGCTGCCTCACGCCTGGGCAGCGCTGGTTGTCTCTGGCCGAACTCGCTTTGGGAACCGCGATCGTCATCGGCCATAACGTCTATCACGTCATTCCGAACGAAGTGCCCATCCTGTTTGTCCTCGGTCTGCTTTCCGTACGGCTGCGGAACGGCTCATGGACAGCCATGGGTCTGCGATGGCCGCTCTCCTGGCGGCGAACGATCCTGTTTGCAGTCGCGGCAGCAGCCTTACGAATCCTGCTCGGTTCATTTGTAATTGAGCCCCTCACCACGCACTTCTGGCCGGCCGTAATCGCGCCCGGCGGTTTCAACGAAATCAAAGGTCATGCGATGGTGGCTCTCCAGTGGCTTCTGCTGATCTGGACCTTTGCCGCATTCGGTGAAGAAATCGGATATCGCGGCTATCTACTGAACCGCGCGGCGGACGTAGGCGGCCGCTCGCGGGCAGCCTACTGGGCTGGCGTTTTAGTCGTCGCCGTGCTCTTTGGCTATGGGCACTACTATAAAGGTCCGGCAGGAATCGTGGACTCCGGCATGGCTGGCCTGATTCTTGGGGCCGCCTACGTCTTGTCGGGACGCAACCTGTGGGTTTGCATTCTGGCCCATGGATTCATTGATACGGTCGCAGTGGTCACCGCATTTCTCGGATGGTCATCATAGAGATGCAGCGGCATTCGGATGGCTGAAGATAGTTCACCCGCCGAAATTGCGGCTCAATGTTGTGTTTCTACTTTGGTGTTTTCCTGCCGACGATGTTCAGTTCCACGACCTGACCATCTGGATTTTTTACGAGCAACACCTTACCGTTCGGAGCGCTTAGCTTGACGGGAAATTCCTTCCCAACGGTCCAATCAATAAACGTTGCAGCTGGGGCGCTGGCGCGGCAGGCGTAAACCGTATTGTCCAGGCGCATGGAAATCTTGTAGTCATCCAACCCTGCCATGTGCTGGGCATTAGCGGCAACTCTTTCGAAGGCGACAACTCTGGCCATCTGATAGCCTTCGTCCGCGTCTTGCGCATAGGCCAGCGTCGCAACCATTGCGATGCAGCACAATAAAACAACCAACCATGTCTTCATTGGGAGTTCCTCTCTGATGGTCGAAGAGAGAGTATAGACCGAGTGCCCGGCGAACCAACAGTATCTTGCAGTTAAGCACTCGCCGCTCGCAGCCGCTCCCGGAAGTATGTTTTCCAACTCTCCGGCAGCGCTTCAACCTGGAGAGCGCGCTGCACAGAAGCCAGGTCATCATCGCTGTACCTCTTGGCAACATACAGTCGAGTGATTTCAGAAACCGGGACGGCATCTGGGTCTCGACAAATCACTGTGATCTCATCGCCGGCACCGACCTCTCCCTCACGTGTGACGGCAACGTAGAAGCCCGTACGCCGGCTGGCGAGAAAACGCTTCACCATATCGTCGGCCTGAAATCGCACGCCAAGTTTATAGCAAGGGAGCCGCGGCTGGGTCACCACCACCTGTGCAGACCCGAGAGAAAACTGGTCGCCAAGATGGACCGCGTCCTCCAGCAAGCCAGCGGTAGTAAAGTTTTCGCCAAACATACCCAGCGGCAATTCACGGCCCGAAAGCTCCGTCCTCCAGTAGTCGTAGTGCTCAATGGGATAACAATAAACAGCCTTGTATTCTCCTCCGTGGACGCTGAGGTCGGCTTGGCGATCGCCGTCTAGGTTTAGCTTGCGCAAGGCGACGCGGCCCTGGACCGGCTGCTTAAAGATTCCTGTGGTCACGCTTCTTTCGTGCCAGATCACCTCTTGTGGGAGTCCAACATTCAACGAGACTAGTTTCATCGCCTGCATTTGTTTCCACCTCAACGAAGAACGGAGCGACTTATTCCATGGTCGAAGAGTATACGAGAGCGTTCTGTTATGAAGCGGCGTTTCCGCTCCCGGGACTTGGGTATGGAAATTTCTTCTGGCGATAAAGTCGATTGAAAACTGCAAACATCAATCCGATTACCACAAATACCATCCAGCTCGCCTCCGGGCCGAGGAAGCCGCCGGTGAGCCATTGCGGGCCTTGCCAGCGGGTTTCAAGCAGGTGGCCGACGGCATACTCGCCCGCGTTTTGCCCTGACCACACAAAGAGGTTGGCAAAATCAAAGGCAGCGTGGAAGCCGATGGCGAAGGCCAGCGATCCCGTGCGTCGCAGCGTGAGGCAAATGAACAGGCCAAGCAGGCCGGTAGAGGCAAAGTCTTCCCAGCGCTCATGCGGTTTCAAAAAATAATGCAGCGCGCCGAAGCCGATGGAGAGCAGGATGGCGGCCGGCCAGAAGCCGATGCCATCGGCGAACGTGGCCAGGAGATAGCCGCGGAACTGAACCTCCTCCGCGAATCCAATGAGCAAATTGGCAATAATCCAAAGGACGAGAAAGTACCAGAGCGTGCCACCATGAATTGCCAGCCCGAGGATACGATAGCCGCCGAACGCTGCAATCAAGCCGACGAGCAACGAAGTAGAGCCGATCCCCCAGGCAAGTCCTACCCAGAAGTCGCGCCCGAAGGCGTTGCGCACTGGAATGCCGTAATCTGCGAAGCGGCGACGCTCGATGCGCGCCATGATCCAAGTGGCGATCAGCGCCAGGATAAGCGCCTGCAGGTCATCCAGGATGAACTCTATAGGATCAAGGAACGGCCGCTGTTCGACATGGAATATCTTTGGGAGGACCCAGTCCACGAGAAGTCCCAAACCCACGAAGATGCCGACGAAAATGAGCAGGCGCCAGCCGGCGCGCAAGCCTCGGGAATTGAAGAAAACCTTCCTCACGTTCATAGGTTACGTCCGCTTGAAGTACTTCGTTCCCAGTTTGAATACGGCCATCTCGTTGCCAACCCGCAGCGGTTCAAACAAGTATCTTGAATGCAGAAGTTGATTGTTGTCGAGTGACGCTAGTGCTTTTTCAAACGCGCGCCTCACATCTCCTTTTCAGCCTTGAGCACTCATCCCGGCGTCGCCTCCGAAAAAGCACTAGCGTTAACCGTCCAAAACGCCGAGTTCCTCGGAACCTCGGTGAGCGCATAGGCGATTCACCACTCTTTTTGCCAACCGAATCGCTCGCTAGAGCATCGACTCCAGATAAACACGGCTTGGGGGGTACGCTTATAACTGCGAAGCGTGTCATCAAAGGTGTGCACGTTGTCCCAACGGGGTTCGCGAACGCCTTCCTGATCGAGGGCGACGACGGGTTGACACTGAATGCTGCGCTCCTTGCAGCGTGATTCCGGTCACTGACATTCTGTCCTGGTTGCGCTACACACTAGCTGTCGCCTCTCGACGAGCACTTTCCCGCCTGATATCCAAGCCCTGCCATGAGGCGAAAGCCGATCCGCGAGTCCAAGGAGGGCAAGATGGCAATTACATCAATCGATCGCGAAATCGCCGCTCCGGGAAAAGAGTACGCAATCCGTTCGCACCCATACGGCCCTTATGCATGCCCCGCATGCAAGCAGGCAGTGGAGCCACGGCCCGGGAGTCTCCACTGCCCTGCCTGTGCGGTAAGCTACCCAATCCTCGACGGGATTCCCGACTTCATCGCGCAGGACCTCGAACACAGCGGTAGCCACGACCTGCGTTTCATCGCAAAGAGAGACGGCTCCCGCTTGCTCGACCTGCTGGCATCCAGTTACGAGACCTATATCTATCCGCCGGTGTGTAACCTGTATGGCGGCTGGCACAGCACGTCGTTACAAGAGATGGCGCGGGACATCTCTGATATTGTGGGACCAACGACCGGCGTCATTCTCGACGTGGCCTGCGGCCCGGGCACCTACGGACGCCGCATGGCTTCCACGTCAAGGGCCATTTATGGCATTGATATCTGCCTGAGCATGCTGCGCCAGGGCGCCCGTTACGTCGAGCGGGATGGTCTCGCCAACGTCCACTTTGCCCGGGCTATGGTCGAGGCGCTACCGTTCCCGGCCGGTCTGTTCGACGCGGCCATCTGCGCCGGGTCGTTGAATCATTTCCCCGACACCGTCCTCGCGCTGCGTGAGATCAACCGCACCATGAAAGCGGGTGCGCCGCTGGCGGTGATGTGCTTTGTCATCAGCAACCGGGGACTCTTGAAGTACAGGTTCATGCGCGATCGCGTGGAACGCCGTGGCGGCCACGTCTTCGCACTCCCTGATCTCGAACGATATGTGGCCGAAGCGGGCTTTGAAGGCTTTCATCCCCACGCGCACGGCGCCGTCCTGGTGTTCAGTGCCCGGAAGAGACCGGCGGAGCATTAGACAAAGGAATTATCCCGAGTAGTCTTAGTGCTGTATCTGAAGCGCCCATGTCATGACAGGTAGTCGAATCGAAGTGCTCTTGGGGGGCGCTTCAGGTACAGCGACTTGAAGGAAGCCGCGCCTCTCGGGAGCCTATAGGTTTTGTATGTGGTTGAGCGGGGCGGGAGGATTTGCAAAGTTGTGGTTGGCGGTGGTGGGCGGCGTTGGAGCGAGAGATGTGATGGACCAAAACCGGACTTCTGGCCCGCGTCGATAAGCTGTCGTGAACACGCCTACCTGCGACCTAACTCGAACGGGCCTCCCGGCCGGAGTTACTCACGATATGGGGACCTTCTTTAGTTATCGCGCTGCCCACCATCGCTAACGCATCCTGTGGAATACGCCAAGTGGTCCTGCGCCCCATTCCGTGGATTACTGCAACTTGGCGTACTCGAACTTGGCTTGCTTCAAAATTGAGATGTCGGGATCGGCGTCTTTCCATAGCGTGAGGAAATCCTGGTACGCGGCACGTGCCTTTGTGGTATCGCCCTGCACAGCGTAAGCGCGCCCCAATTGAAGATGAGCCAGTGCGCCAATGGGATCGCTAACGACGATCCCGCGGTGGTCTAGAATTTTCTGAAACTCGGCGGCGGCTTCGGCGCCTTGGTGTGCCGCCAGATACGCCTCCCCGCGCACATAAACAGGATACATGCCACCGAAAAACGAATTGAAGTCGATTGCTGGAACTGCGAGCTCGAATGGAGCGGCGACTTGCAGTAGTTCGATGGCCTTCTGAGGCGCATGGTGGTTCAACGCCAGGAATGCACGAAGAGCTGGCAGGTAATTGAACTTGACTGAAGTATCTTCCGGGAAGCGCCTCTCCAGATCGCCTGCGAGAGACTGCGAACGCGTCAAATCGCCTGCCAGGGCCAGCGCAAAAGCAGCCGCATACTCGACATCCCGGCCATCGGAAAGTTGCAGGGCTGCCATCGCGCTTCGCGTTGCAGCGGATTCATCCCCAAAAAATGCCTCGTAGATTGCTTCTGCCGATTGATAGGTAGCCGCTCTTTCGCTCTGGCCTGCTTGTTGAGCCATTTCCAGAGCGCGGTGTGACATCCTCGTGGCCGCTTGCAGCCGACCAGAACGCGCCTCGACTAGGGCCTGCGCATGTAACATCCAGTCTTCCACTCCCGGCTTGCCTCTGGCTAGAGCTGCCGCGCGATCCATCCCTGCCCTGTCGCCATTGACAAACGCCAGATGGTATCGAAGCAGCAATAGTTCAGGCATTTCGACCTTTTGCTCGTAGGCTTTCTGGATGACTTTCTCAGTTTCTGGCAGGCGGTCGAGGTAAAAATAAGCGTAGGCAATATTGACATACCCCGGACCGAAATCCGGATCAATTCCGAGTGCAAGATTGGCTTCCGCAATCGACTTTTCATACTGGCCGGAGCCTTGCGAAGCAAATCCCGACAACAGTCCGTGGGCGTCCCGATCACGGGGATAGTTTTGTGCCCACAACTGCAAGGTCTGTTGTTCCTTTTCCAAATTCCCCGTCACCTGTCGATCGTAGAGGGCCATAATGAAAAACCTCTCCCGGTCACTGGCACGGTCTCGCAACTGATATGCCTTGCTCGTGCTTTCGAGGGCCAGGACAGACTCTCCAAGATTGCTGTACATCAGCCCCATGGCGGCATAGGCCATCGCAAATTGGGGATCAATTTCGACGGCGCGCTTGAGATGGGGCAAAGCATCGATAAATCCCGTCGACACGGAGGCCCGCATCCCTGCGCTGTAGGCTTTCAGCGCATCGAGTGACGAGGTGGTTGCCAGCTCCAACGGAGTATTGTGCCTTTCGACGGTGGTAAGCGACTCGCCAAGGCGAGTCCTGAATTTGCTGGCAATCTGACTCAGGGAATTCAGGACGTCTTCTTTTCTCGCCGCTTGCACCTGCTCCTCCGCGAGGATGTCTCCGCTGCGGCAGTCCTTGGCCCGCAGCCCCAACACATATTGGCTGCCAAGGCTTGCAATCGAACCTTCAAGGACAGCGGCGCTGGCGGTCCGCACGCAGATTTCCTGGGCAATCTCCGGACTCAATCGCGCATCCGATGGCTGACCCATCAGCCGTAGCATTTGCTGGATGCGATCTTCGGAGACAAGGGTGAGGAACGGCGACTGTTCAAGCTGCACCGCCATTCCTTGTCTCATCGTCCCGTCAAACACGGGATCGCCTGTCGTGTTGGTGAAGTCTGCCAGGACAATCGTGTCCTTGTCCGTGAGTTTTGGAGCGCGGTGAAAGTAGATGTAACCCGCAATGAGAAACGCCAGCAAAACCACAACCACGGGAACAATCAGCTTCCATCGGCTGGCGATGTGATTCTTGGTTGCGGCCTTCGCAGTGGTAGTTAGCCGCCCCGAATCGGTGTCGCGCTTCAGACGCTGAAGGTCAGTCCGAATCTCCGAAGCGTGCTGGTAGCGCAGGTTGCGGTCTTTTTCCAGGCACTTGCTGACGATTTGTTCCAGTCCTGCCGGCACGGCGGGGTTCAGGCTCGCGGCCGGCACAGAAGAGCTATTGAGGATGGAACCGAAAATGTCGGCAAGGCTTTCGCCGCCAAAGGGCAGTTTGCCTGTCGCCATCTCGTAAAGCACGACTCCAAACGAGAATAAATCCGTGCGAGCGTCCAGCGGTTTCGCTCGCACTTGTTCCGGCGACATGTACTGCACAGTGCCCATCGCAATTCCTGGGCTGGATAGCTGGGCTTCCGTCGTGAGGGCGGGCCCAGTTGCTCCGTCGGAGGAGCTAGCGCCAGGGATGGGGCCGACCTTTGCTAATCCAAAATCAAGAATTTTTGCGTGCTCACGGCGGGTGACAAAGATGTTCGCCGACTTAATGTCGCGATGGATGATCCCCGCGGAGTGGGCAGCGTCCAGCGCGTCCGCAATTTCAATGGCCAGCGAGAGCAGGGATTCGATTTCGAGTGGGCGACCGGGAATGTGATGCTTCAGGGTTGCTCCATCCAAAAACTCCATGACGATGAAGGAGCGGCCGTCCTGCTCGCCGATGTCGTAAATGGTGCAGATGCCCGGGTGGTTCAGGGCGGAAGCGGCCCGTGCCTCGCGCTGAAAACGGCTTAGCGCCTGTGGGTCCTGAGCGATTTCATCCGGCAAAAACTTGAGCGCCACGAAGCGGTGCAGGCGGATGTCCTCGGCTTTATAGACCACCCCCATGCCGCCACCGCCCAGCTTCTCGAGGATGCGGTAGTAGGAGACAGTCTGGCCAACAAGCTGACCAACCGTTTTTGGCGTGTTCTTGTTCCGCGAAGCGATTTCACGCGCGGCCACTTCGATGGCCGGACTCTCGAGGAAACTGCCCGCATCCTGCTGCGAGGCCAGAAGAGAGCGGACCTCCCGCTCCAGCGCGGCGTCGCCAACACAGGCGTGCCGCAGAAACGCATCGCGCTGCTCGGACGGATGCTCCAGTGCCGCCTGCAGCAGACTATCGACTTGTTTCCACCGCTCGGAGTCCATCGTCCGTCTCGCCTCTCAGTTCGCGATAGAGCCACGCCTTGGCGGTACTCCAGTCGCGCATCACGGTGACAGGCGACACTTTCAGCACTTCGGCAGTCTCTTCCACGCTGAGTCCGCCAAAGAAACGCATTTCGACGACCTGCACTTTGCGGGCATCGAGGCGCGCCAGCGCATTCATCGCGTCATCCAGCGCCACTAGGTCGGCGTCCCGATTGCCGCCAACTACGACTGTCTCATCCAGCGAGATTTGCTGCACCCCGCCGCCACGTTTCAGGTTGTGACTGCGGGCATGCTCGACCAGGATGCGCCTCATCAGCTGCGCCGAGACCGCGAAGAAGTGCGCGCGATTCTGCCACTGCATGCGCTTGTAATCCACCAGCCGCATGTAGGCTTCATTGACCAGCGCCGTGGTTTGCAGCAGGTGTCCGGGACGCTCGCCCTTCATATAGTGGCGGGCCAGGCGGTGGAGCTCTTCATAAACGATAGGGGTGAGCCGTTCGAGCGCAAGTTGGTCTCCGTCGCTCCAGGCGCGAAGCAACTGGCTTACGTCACCTCTAACCGGTCCAGTACTTTCTGGGGCCTTCTCCATAGCGATGTGGTGAATTGTACCGCCGCGGCAGGTGCCCTCAAATTACCGCCCAGCGCATGATAGTTTTCGCCTCCATTCTGCGCCTATCTGGATATGGAGGGATATATGAAATCGACTATGACTTTGATTGCGACGGGCCTACTGCTCGCCACGCTTGCGATGGCGCAGCCACCGCGCTACGTCGTGTCCGACCTTGGCACGCTGGGAGGCACGTTTAGTCAACCGTTCTTTGTCAACGGATACGGCATGGTAAGTGGCGCGGCGACACTTCCTGACAACACCTCGCGCTCTGTCCTGTGGTTAAAGGGAGTGAAGCTGGACATTGGCAAACCAGGACTAGGAGGGCCAAACAATATCGCGTTTGGTGACAACCAAAAGTTGCAGGCCGTGGGAGAGGCTGAAGCTTCCACCGCGGACCCGGATGGCGAAGACTTTTGCGGTTTCGGTACTCACCTCGAATGTCTTCCCTTTCTCTGGCAAAATGGCGTGATGTCTGCCCTTCCGACACTAGGAGGAAACAATGGCGTGGCCAACCAGATTAACGGACTGGGAGAAATAGCCGGCTTTGCCGAGAACACTACGCCCGATCCAAACTGCCCGGCCCCACAAGTCTTCCAGTTCAAACCCGTCATTTGGGCTAACGGTAAGGTTAAAGAGCTACCTACGATTGAGGGCGATCCGGACGGGGTGGCACTCTCTGTCAACGATCTAGGGCAGGCTGTCGGCGGGTCGGGAATCTGCGCCGTCTTTAATTTCAATACCCTGTTTAACCTTGTTCCCGTTCACCCGCTGCTTTGGCAAAATGGCAAGGTAATTGATCTGGGCACGCTCGGTGGAATAACCGGGCAGGCTGGCGGAAATCTCGCGTGGGACATTAATAATCGAGGGCAGGTCGTCGGTGTTTCAGACCTTCCTGGTGATCAAGAATTCCACGCCTTTCTGTGGACCCGGGCCACGGGTATGCAAGACCTCGGCACCCTTACGGGGGATACGTACAGTACCGCATCTGGCATCAATGACGAGGGCATGGTGGTTGGACTGTCGCTGGACGCAAGCTTTCATGGCCGCGCATTTCTCTGGGAGAACGGCGTGATGATCGACGTCAACAGCCTGATTCCGCCCAACTCAAATCTGCATCTTCTGTCGGCTTGCTCCATCAACGCTCGCGGACAAATCGCAGGGTTGGCCATCACAAGCGCGGGGGAGTATCACGCGTTTCTGGCGACGCCAAGGCGCTGAGAATTCGGCAGCGAATACGCCGCAGAAACGCGCAGTACTTGCCCACCGGGTGATCCAGCAAAATAGCCGTCACCTCCAACACGCGAGTGGCCACGCAGCCCGCTCGCGTGTTGCCCATGGGTTACTCGTTATTGGCCGTCCTAAGCCAATCGATTCGTTCTTCTGACTTCTCGCAACCTATATGAACGGACAGGATGCTCAGCTAAGCATTCGCTCGTCACACGGGCCAGAAACCTGGCAGGATCAATGTGGGTGGGAATCCGCATTGACAGCTGTGCTCCGCGAGAATTCGATCGATAAGTCTAGTGCAAGTCGGCATTGCGGAAGCGATCTTCACGGCTCCTCACACGTGCGGTGGATTACTCCCTGATCATGTGCAAACCGGAAGCAGCTTGCTCTGGTGAGCCCACCTTGGGTTCCGACTGCTCATTCTCGCGAAAACCCTACTGCTTACGCGCCGCCCCGTGTTCAAATGTCGGTAGCTGATCTTCACATTCGCTCGGCTTGGATCTCTGCTTATGCGCGTTGCCCTTATCACGAACTTTGCCGCCAGCCGGAAAGAACCTCTCGTCGCCATGATGGACCGCGTCCACCAGGGCTTCGTCGACTCAGGGCTGCCGGAGCCATTTATTCGTTTCAACTTTGCCGATGGCATGATAGTGAGCTTCTCGAGCGTGGACCGGGTGCTGAAACGTCACCCTGAGCTGGCGCGATTTGTGACCGAGGCTTCGCCGGCGCCGCAGCTGAAGATTCCCAGCGCGCGGCGACTCTCCAACGGGCCGCTCTCGCCGGGAGCGGGCGACGTGGTGCCGTACGCCACGCTGCAAGCCATCGCGGCCGGCGTGCCCCGGTCGTTCCCGTTCCACGGCGTCGTTATTCACTTTCATGCGCCGGAGTTCGGCGAGGTAATGCCCATCCCCAACTACGCAGCGGAGATGATGTCGGGCGTTCTGATCAGTGATAGCTGGTGGGTCAACGGGCGCCAGCGTTCGCTATCGTCGTGCAGGGTGGTCGAGGCAGAGCCTGGAGATAAGAAGCTGCCAGTGCCATCGGGACCGCTGGCTACGGTCCTTGCCGCATGTGGCAAAGCGCGAAAGACAATACAGGCCCCGTATCCCGGGCAGCTCGGACCAGGGCCGGTGCCTGCGGTTCGCCTGCCCACGGGCTGGAACAGCCCGAGCGTCAATCCGGAACTCGCCATTGCCGTGAAAGCCATCGCGGTGAAATACCGGGACCGTTTGCCGGAGATCGTCAAGCAGGCTGGGCTGCCGCACGACCTTCCGGGGTCCGCGGAAATGTTGCGGCTGGCCACCTCAGCCGTCCACGCCGGACCGAAAAAGCCGGCGCTGGAGCGCGTCTTCAAGCCCATGGGATATAGCGTTCGCGGCGGCACCGCCGGCGAAACTGGCAGCTTCTCACTGCGCCGGAAAACCGCGGCCAATTCAACTCTGGAGCTCACCCTGGATTGCGGCACCTGGAGTCACAGCCTGCTCGCCATCTTCAAGGTTTGGGGATTGGGCTGGAAGGCAACGCTCACCATTCCCCCAACTGAGAAGGCGGTAGGCGGAGGCCAGTACCCCATCGGCGATGCCGAGCAGTGGCAGAAGATCGTGGAGAATATGGGGACCCTGGTGGCGGAGTTGGAACGCACCTTCGTTCCCGAGATCGAAGCCGCAACTGGCCCTTCCCCGGAGTGGTATCAGCCGGAGAGTTGAGCGGGCGATCCTCTGACCAGATGTCCCCTAACATCCGACGCCCGCACTTCCTTTTTTGTTTCAAATGAAATCGTCGCAAGCACCGTAACCTTTCAGGCCTCTGGCAGGTTTAGGTAGGTAAGAAGGACATCCTCCGGAGAACAAGTTTGAGAGCGGCCGAGAATGTCACCGACGAGCGGCTTTTGATTGAGGCGGCGCAGCAAGACCCGGCCCGCTTCGCCGAGCTCTATGAAATCAACTTCGAACGTGTGTACGCCTTCATTGCGTATCGGGTCCAAGACCGGGCGGAAGCCGAGGATCTGACGTCGGAAGTGTTTCATGACGCGCTCGCCAGGATCGGTCAGTTCGAATGGCGTGGACTACCGTTTGCCGCATGGCTATTTCGGATTGCGTCAAACGCCATCGCTGACCGCTGGCAACGCAACACCAGGCGGCGGGAGATTCCGGTCGATGACTGGGAAGAAGCGGGCACAGAGGACGGGACCGAACGCCGCGCGATGCTGTCTCAGCTCGTCGAGGGATTACCAGGCGATCAACGTCTGGTCATTCTGCGACGGTTCGTTGACCAGCGCAGTATCGCTGAGATCGCAACCGAACTCAGTCGAAGCGAGGGAGCCATCAAGCAGCTACAGTTTCGCGCGCTACAGAGCCTTCGAATGCGGATGAGGAGCACCTATGAGTAGCCTTTCCATTTACTACGAACTTGATGAAGCCGTCGAGACAATCATCAGAGCGCCGCATTTTGTACCCGATAAAATCAACCCTGAGCTTAGAGATCTGCTGCAGGTCGCGGTTCAGCTATGCACCATGCCCAGTGCGGACTTTCGGCTACGCCTTAAGGCCGACCTTCAGCATCAGGCTGCTATGCCCCTCAGCTTCAAGGTGAAGACATTCCCAGTGATACCGAGTCGTCGTTTCGTCCCCGTAGCGGGAGCGGCTGGATTCGAAAGCGAAATTCTTCCTACCTTGTTCGGGTCAGGTTACGGCAATTATTCCGGTCCATCGTACGAATTTCCTGGTTTCGGCGCTGCTGCATGTTGCCGTCGTGGTCGCACTGGTTAGCGCAAGCCTGTGGATGGTCCGGCATCACGAGAAATTCCAACCGCAGGTTGTTTCCCTGCTGACTGAGCCGAGCGCATATCCTCTACCGCTCGCCGATCAAAAGGCGGGTGGAGGTGGTGGCGGCGGCGACCACGACAAACTTTCCGCCTCGCGGGGGAGCGTCCCCCGGTCTGCGCGCGAGCAGATCACCCCGCCGGCAGCCGTAATACGAAATGAGAATCCCAAGCTTACCGCTGAAGCTACGGTCGTAGCTCCACCGACTCTAGCTCAGATCGGAGCGACGGGAGATCCGCTAGCCGCCATCCTGAACCCGCCCTCCAATGGCACCGGTAGCGGCGGAGGCTTGGGCAGCGGAGTGGGCGGCGGTATTGGCTCAGGAACCGGTCCAGGGGTTGGGCCAGGTCAGGGAGGGGGCATCGGGGGTGGGATTTATCGCGTGGGAGGAGGGGTCAGTGCACCACGCGCGATTTACGATCCTGACCCTGAATACTCTGAGGAGGCGCGCAAGGCGAAGTATCAGGGGACTGTTCTACTTTGGATTGTGGTTGGTGCTGATGGCCGTCCGCGAGAAGTCCGGGTGCAGCGCTCTCTGGGAATGGGACTGGACGAGAAGGCGGTGGAAGCCGTGCGCCAGTGGCGCTTCGCACCTGCGATGAGAGACGGACATCCAGTAGCCGTGCAGGTGAACATCGAAGTGAACTTCCGGTTGTACTAGGTGCGTCGATATCCATTCACTTACTTGTGCTACTCCGCACGCAAGGCGCGCACGGGATCAGTTTTTGTGGCGCGCCACGCGGGTACCAGGCTGGCTGCCAGCGCGGCAACAATCATCACCACGAAGGCCAGTGCGAAAGACAGGGGATCGCGCGGGCTCACCTTGTAGAGCAGATACCCGAGCAGACGCGTTAGCAGCAGCGCCGCGCCGGCACCCAGGGCAACGCCTCCTGCGGTCAAGCTGACGCCTCGCGACATCACCAGGCGCAGCAGATGAGACGGCGTCGCGCCCAGCGCCATCCGCAGTCCCAGTTCACGCCTGCTCTGCGACACGGCGTACGACATCACGCCGTAGAGTCCGATCGCGGCCAGCAACAGCGCCAGTCCTCCAAAACCGCTGAGCAGCGTGACCGCGACATGTTGCGAGGTGGTCGCGAGTTCAACTTGCTCACTCATGGTGATCACCGCGTATGGCGCCAGCGCCGGGTCCAGCGCGTGCACTTCGCGGATCAAGGCAGGCGATATTGTTTCCGGGCCCTGCGGCGTGCGAACAAACAAGGCCACCTGCGTCGAGGGATTCTGCCGCAACGGAACATAGAAGAACGGCTTCTGCGACTCCATGAGGTTGCCGTACTTCGCCGGCTTCGCGACTCCGACCACCTGCATCCAGCGGTCTTTCACCTTCAACCGCTTGCCAATCGGATTCTCGCCACGCCAGTACTGCTCCACCATGGTCTCGTTCACGACGGCGACCAGCGGAGCGTTGGCGTCATCGGCGCGGGTAAATTCGCGGCCCGATACCAGCGGAATTCCCAGCGTGCGGAAATATGCAGGACTGACCTCGTTGTATTCCACTGTCGGTTGCTGGTCGGGCGGGGCTTCATACCCATCGACCGCGATGGGAGCTGAAGAATACGTCTTGAAACTGAATGGCGCGATGCGCCCGTAGGCCGCTGACTGAACGCCGCCGAGTGCCTCGACCCGGTCCATGAGCTGGTCCTGGAAATTTCTGGCGCGCGGCATATCGTATCCGGCCGCGAACAGATTGACTGAGGTCAGCACCACTCCCTGAGTTGAAAAGCCAGGGCTTGAGCTTCGAATGCGCTGCAGGCTCTGGACCAGCAGGCCGGCCCCGACCAGCAATATGAAACTGAGGGCCACTTGCAACACAACCAGGCTGGAGCGAATCCACGAGCCGTGACGGCCGCTGACCACGCCGCCCGATTCAGATTTCAGCGCGCCGGCAAGATCGACCTTGCTGGATTGAATCGCCGGAACCAGCCCGAACAGCAGCGTGGAGATAAGGCACACAGCGGCGCTCAAGGCCAGCACCCGCCAATCGATGTCACCCGCGATGCGCATCTGGACGCCGCGCGGTGGAATGATACGCACCAGTGCATTGCGGCACCAGAGCGCGACCAGCAGTCCGCCGACTGCGGCGATGGAAGACAGTATCAGTCCTTCGGTCAGAAGCTGCTTCAACAGTCGGCGGCGGTCAGCGCCGATCGCCAGCCGAATCGTCATCTCCTGCCGGCGTGCGAACGACCGGACCAGCATCAGATTGCCGACGTTCGCGCACGCGATGAGCAGCACAAAAAACACCACGGCCAGCGCGACTTCCAGGGTGGGAAGCAGAGTTCCAGAATTATTGAATGGGGACTGCCACAACGGCATCAGCTTGATGCTGCGCCCGCGGTTGGTTTCTGGATACGCTGCTTCCAACTGACTGGCGACACCCGCAATCTCGGCCTGCGCCTGCGCGGCACTCACGCCAGGCTTGAGCCGCACGAAGCCTTCGACCCAGCGTGCTCCGCGGTCCTCCAGCTTGTAGCCGGTGGAATCAAATCTCTCCTGCATCGAGGCCGGCACCCAGAACTGAAACGGATAGCCCACGAAGGTTCCGTAGAATCCCTCCGGGGTCACGCCGATAATGGTGTGCGGCTGCCCATTCAGCATCTGGGTCTTGCCGATGATTGCAGGGTCGCCGCGGAAACGGTCCTTCCACAGTTGGTGGCTGATCACCACGACAGGATGGGCGCTGCGCCCGGTTTCTTCCTCAGGCGCAAATCCACGCCCCAGAGCCGGACGAACTCCTATCGCATCAAAATAGTTCGCCGACACAATGCTGCCGGCAGTGACCTCAGCGCGGTCGCCGATGCTGAGCGTGGTGCCGACGATCTTTTCCCCGATGAACGCGTCTATCAGCTTGCAGTTCTTGCGAAGATCGAGGAAGTCGGGCCATGAAACTTCGTTGTAACCCGGTGCGCCGCGAGATCGTGCCGGCCAGCACCATCAACTGCTCCTGGTGCGCCACCTTCGGATAAGGACGGAACAGGATGCCTTCAATCCAACTGAAGACGGCGGCATTGGCGCCGATCCCCACGGTCAGGCAAAGAATCGCCAGCAGAGAAAATCCCGGACTGCGCACCAGCATGCGAAAACCGAAGCGAAGGTCCTGCTGGATGTGCTCAATCAAGCTTACGTAACGCATTTCGCGACACTCCTGCTTGAAGTGTTCGACTCCGCCCATCGACCGCAGCGCGGCGTAGCGGGCTTCGGCTGGGATCCATTCCCTGCGCGACATATTCGTCA
The DNA here is from genome assembly GCA_963728805.1 of uncultured Acidobacteriaceae bacterium. Classification (GTDB taxonomy): domain Bacteria; phylum Acidobacteriota; class Terriglobia; order Terriglobales; family Acidobacteriaceae; genus Bog-257. The sequence goes on along the minus strand of CAVSLE010000013.1, from coordinate 35,243 downwards.
ATCTGGCATTGCAGATGAAACTGGAATTCATCGCCCAGTTCGCGGTCGGCCTGTTGCTTGCGAAACAACGAGCGCAGACGGAGCGGCAATTTGTATAACGAACGCATGGATTGCCCGTTCTGTTATGTCGTCCCCAGCACCAGATCAATCGCGCCCGACAGGCGGTTCCACTGGGCCTCTTGTTGCCGCAAGTACTTAACCCCATCGCGAGTAAGAGAATAAAATTTGGCGCGGCGATTGTTTTCCGATTCGCCCCACTTGGCATGAATCCATCCCTGTTGCTCCAGCCGGTGCAAAGCCGGATACAGCGCCCCCTGGTTGACCTGCAACACGTCCTGAGAAACCTGCTTGATTCGCTGGGCGATTCCCCAGCCGTGCATGGGCTGTAGCACCAGCGTCTTCAAGATCAGCAGATCGAGCGTGCCCTGAACCAAATCTGTCGGCTTTCCCATTCCACCCTCATGTCGATAAATGACAAGACAGTAGCTTAGACTCCTGTCAACGGTCAAGGGAAGCAAGATCGAAGGATAAACTTCTTAGCGGAATTGGCTTGTTTTTTTGCGGCAGGGGAATATTCTACTTCCATTCCGAAAGTCAACTGCGGAGGACAGCCAAAATGGCGAGTGTTTACAAATTGGTAGGAAGTTTGTCTTGGTGGCTTGGCCTACTATCTTTGATCGCCGGATTCCTGTTAAAGGTGGTCAGGCCTTCCGGAATCCAGCTTTTTGGCAGCGTGAGCGCGCACAGTCTGTTGTTTTTCGCGGAAGTGCTTTTTCTATGTACTTTGGCCACATGGGCGGCGGAACGTCGAGACGCCAAACCGTAGGTTTGAAACCGCTCACGCTTCTCGCAGCGGACAGGAAGATTGGCATCCACGGCTATCTCTTTCATAAGGCCGTCAACATCTCGATAAATTCCCGAGCCAGATCATCCCCGCTCTTGAGCGTGGACCCATTCCCCTTCAGAACCACACCCCCGTCCTCCACGTCGAATTCGTACACTCGCGGACTGCCGCGTCTGCTTACCACGGACATGTTTACCCTTTGCTCCATTGGTCGCCAGACCATAGTCCCCTCTATGGGGGTGGCAAGTAAATATGCAAGCCTAATTTCGATATTTTCCGGCGTGGGCGGCGGCTGATTCGCTTTAATTTTGGGTACCCCCTCATTGATCTTCTCGAGCGCCACCCTTAACGAACCCAGCGCCTCATCCCAGAGCACGGATGCCCGAGCCTTTATTAGCCTCTGCTTATTCTTAAACGCTTCAACATCTTGCTTGGATTTCTCTATCCCGATGGCAGCTCTACTTGCAGCATCGTCCATCCAGTCGCTCATGCAACCACCTCCTGACCGGAGATAATATTCCTGGCGCGGTGCTTTGGCGAATGACCAAATGATCCCTGTTCCATGACGGCGGTTACGGGCTTGCGTTCATCGCGGCGGACGCGTGGCAACCGCGAGGCGTTCGGCGACAAAGCGGATGGGACGGACCAGGTAATAAAGGAAGTAAAGAGGGCGTGGCAGGCGCACACGATGCCAGTCGGGCTCGGCGGGAACGAACACGCGCGCGAAAACCAGCGCCGCGCCATTGCGCCAGCCCTTCGACAACGCCAGGTGATATCGCAAGGGCCCCAGGTAGCCGGGATGATCACCGGGCTCGCGCCAAAGAAATGTCTGTGCCGTTTCCGCCAGTAGTCGCGCCCTCTCATCATCCACATAGGACTGGATGCGCGCGGGTAACTGTAGTCCCAATACTTGTTCGCCGAGCAGCAAAGTGTGCTTCAGCAAGAGGCCGCATCCTGTCAGTTCGGCCAGGCGGATAACTGCATCCCAATCCATCTTTGGGTAGACTGGATGTGGCAGGCAATGTCGCATAGCCAGCACAGGTTCCGCCAGCAATGTTTGGCGCCGTGGGCACAAAGGTAGAGCAGCAAATGTTCGGGCGAGAGAGACAGAAACGATATTCCCTCCTGGCGCTCCACATAAGCCGCCTGCCAGAGCTGATCGGCGTCAAGCTGAAACGAAAACATTTCGTGCAGCGCACCCCAGTGCAGATCGACCGACGTTCCACGTTCCTTGTCGGTGAAGCACACCTGGCGATTACTGGATCGCACCAGCGCAGCATCGGTATCGCCGAGCAGGGGCGACCAAAGACTGTACCCATTGCCGACCAGCACGTCGCGCACCCGCAATACGTCTTCTGAGCGGACCAGCAGGTCCAGATCATGGAACTCGCGCAAGGCGAGATTCCCATAAGCCGTCAAGGCCAGCGCCGGTCCTTTGAAAGAAATCACCGCGATGCCCGCTTCGCCCAGCGCCCGCAATAGACGCTGCCACTCCTGCGCCCCGGCCAGGTTGTCTTGAGTGGCCCGGATAAACCGTTCCCGAAACCGCTGCAGAATGGTTGGTGGCGCCATATCTCCGGCATGCTGACACACAACATAGGCAACAAGCGGCATTACGGAATGATCATCTGCGATCCGCTGGAGTGCATCCCAGTCCAAGCGCTGGGCCAATGCCGTGTGAAGCGAAGTAACTTCTGAAGGGGACAGAAACGCCTTCGCACACTCCACCACGGCATTCATTTCCGGGCTCATCTGTCGTTTCAGTCGCATCTTGGATAGCGCCGCTTTCCCGACAATCCGCATTATCAACTTTGGTGGTGATAAATCCCACAACTTCATCACAAAAGCGCCGATTATTGCTTGCTACGGTAAGTGGAGGAAGTTAAGCTGGGTGCGCCTTTTATTTGCAATTGGGCTTCGAGGAGGTGCACCTGTGAGGCTCCGTATTGCCCTAACTCTCAATCTTCTTTGCATAGTCGCCGCGACTTTCGTGCTTGCAATTCCGATGTGGGGGCAGGAAGTCCCGCAGCCGTTCACCGGCGACGGCGTTCAGATCACCGGCCTGCCCGACGATTGGACCCATCATCACCTCACGTTCTCCGATCCTGGTACGGAGCAAGAGGCGCTCGACAAAGGTACCTATAGTGAGTGGGTCAAGGTTGTCAACGATCCCCGCTACCTCATGCAACAGTTGAAGAGGCGTGCCCAGGCGCAAGGCCCCGCAGCTGAGGAGGTCGCCAGGATCGAAGAGATGGCGCAAGCCCAGAGCTATATCGCCACAAACCCGCCGGGGAGAGTACGTCGCGACTGGAGCATGGACATGGGCACCGGCGCCAAAGTGGGAGCGGGGATGTACCCTGCCAAGTTTTCCTTCAATGGTACTGCGAACTGCGGCAGCGCCACTTCTCCCGATTTCGTTGTGTACAACACCAGCTTGGCGGGATCCGTCCACCCAAGCCAGTATCGTCGCTTACTACAACCTCTATTCCGGTTGCTCCGGACAAAAGCCATCTGTCTATTGGGCTTTCAACACGGGCGGCACCATCTTGACCTCCGTCGGTGTTTTCCGCAACGGGCTCGCAGTTGGCCTTCGTCCAGACGCCGAGCAGCGGCAATGCGCGACTGGTTCTTCTGAAATGGGCGGCGACGCCCCCAGGTCGTAGCGTGACCGGAAGCGTAACCAGCGGCCTGACCAGTTTCACCGTTTCGTCGGGCACCCCCTCACCAACCTCGACGTAGGAGCCGGAATCTCTGGGACTGGAATACCAGCCGGCGATACCATCGCGACCGTTACCAGCGCCACTGCGGGCACACTGTTTACGGCAGCCACCGGTACTCACTCCAGCGAACCGCTCGCGATCACCGCCGATGCCGGCGGCCCTGACACCCTCACCGCAGTGAGCACTACGAGCTACCCTACCTGCACTGCGCCCTGCATGACCACCATCACCTTTAGCGGAACCTCACGCAGCGATACAATCTCGTCGCCCTTCTACGACTACAGCTCCGATACGCTCTATGTCGGCGACGCCAGCGGCGGGCTGCACAAGTTCCATCCGGCATTCAATGGACGACCGGTACTCCGCCCGCCGAGATCGGAGCTCCGTGGCCGGTCGCGGTGAGCACCACCGCTCTGTCCGGACCGGTCTATGACTCAACTTCCACGCGCGTCTTCGTTGGCGATGCCTCCGGCTTCCTCTACGCCGTCAGCGCAACCGGGGCAGTCACAAAGTCGTTCCAGGTTGCCACGGGACCGGGCATTGTTGACGGGCCGCTTGTAGATTCCAGCGCCGGGCAAGTGTACGCGTTCGTATCCAGCGATATGAACGCGAGCGCCTCGCAGAGCGCCTGCAACGGCACCAGCCAGGGCGCTTTGGCCTGCAACGGTGTCATTCAATTCCCTGCCGCCTTCACCGCATCGACGCAATACACCGAGTCGGTGGTTGGGGCCCACACCAGCGTAACCATTTACATTGGCGCATTTGACAATCTTTATTGGAGCAGTGGAACCGGCAATCTCTACGTCAACGGAATTAACAACAATACCGGCACCTCATTCCCAAAGTTGGTGCGAATACCCATCAACACCTCTGGCTTTACCACCAGCGCCTGCCAAGGCGGTACCACGCTTCCCCCGAACTGCTCGTCCCAGCAGTGCGCCATCAATATCGACAATCCCATGACCAGTGCGGCGGCCACGCCCGCTCCCGTCACCGAAATTTATAACAACCCTACCGACTGGATCTTCAGCAGCGTCTCGGGGAGCAGCAGCTTAAGTCCAAGCGGATGTCCGGCCGGCAATGCCTGCGTATATTCCTGGAACGTAACCGCTGCGCTAGGCTCGGGTGCTGCGCCCTCCGCCGGTTTGATAGCGCCCGGAGGCACCAGCGGCATCGTTATCGATAACACATCGGCCACCACGGGAGCTTCGCAGATCTATTACTCAACCATGAGCAACGGGAGCTGCGCGACATCGGGAGGAACAGGGGGCTGCGCGGTTCAGGCCTCGCAAGCGGCGTTGCAGTGAAGCTGGCTTCAGCCCCCGGAGGACGTCCAATTGACTTATTCGGACCCTTCCTTAGACTCGGGACCTCGGCTATGCAACTTTGGACCGTCGTGAACCACTGCAAAGCGGCTCTGGGCACCGCTAAAGCCCCAGAATTTCACGGCAGGAACGCCGATTATTCCTTGCTTCGGCAAACCCTGTCAGATTAAGCTGGGTGCGCTTATTTTTCGCGTTGAAACGGTGCTTTTCGGAGAAGGTGTCTGGTGACCATGCCCAATAGTCCTACCGTTAAAGTTATCTATGCGATGGCTGCGGCTTTTCTTCTAGCCTGCCTGATCGTCCCCGCCGCTGCGCAAGATGAAACCACTCATAACGTTGGCCTTCCAGACGATTGGAGTCATCACCGTCTGATTTTCTCCAATCCGGGAACGGCTGGAGAGGCGATGCGGAATGGTACCTACGATCGATGGCTTCGCATCCAGAGCGATCCTCGCTACCTGATGCAGCAGATCAAGCGCGCGCGCGCCGCGCAATCGGGGGCCTCTGCAGCGGACGCAGTTGGAGCGAACGCCAACGATGCTGATTTTGCAAGTCTCGACCCCAGCCTTAACACGAAGGGAACTAAAGGCAAGATAGCGCGCGACTGGAGCATGACGCTGGGCGTGGGTGGCAAGGTGGGCGCCGACATGTACCCGGCAAAGTATGGGTTCTTTAACACTCCACTGTGCACCGACTTCGTGGTCTTCAATACCAGCCTGGCCGGATCGGGAACGCAGGCGACCATCGCGGCGTTTAGTAATATTTACAAGACGACGTGCACCGGCATTGTGCCAACCACCTTGTGGGCCTACAATACCGGGGCCGCGGCTACCGCAGTAACCTCGCCCGTGCTCTCAGCTGACGGAAGCCAGGTGGCGTTCGTCCAAAGCACGAGCGGCATAGCCAGCCTGGTCCTCCTCAAATGGAAGAGTTGCACCGGCACTTGCACTGTGGGTGCCCCGGTATCTCCGACTCCCGTGACCAACGCCAATTATCGCGCGTGCCCTGCGCCGTGCATGACCACATTTTCACTCACCAACAACGATACCAACTCGTCCCCGTATGTTAACTACAGCGGCGACATTCTGTACGTGGGGGATGACCAAGGCATTCTCCACAAATACACTGGTGTCTTCCTAGGCACGCCAGCTGCAGCGCCCGCGCCCTGGCCAGTCTTGGTAACTGATCCCGCTGCGCCAGCCCGTGGCCGACTCACGTCCCCTGTTTATGACCCTGGGAGCGGATTCGTGTTTGTGGGCGATGGCCGTAACGGCGCCTTTACCGGCCGATTTCACTCGGTCAATGCATCCACAGGTGTTGTCGCCGACTACGGCACCACTCTATCCCAGTTCGAGGGTATTCTCGACGCTCCGCTCGTGGACTCGAGCGCAGCTAAGGAATATGTGTTTACAGGAGACGATAACTTTGTGACAGCCGGCGCTTGTTCGTCCAACGATCTCTGCACGGCGGTCTGGCAGTTCGGCAGTACTGTCACCCTCACCCCTAGGGTAGCCACAGTTGGCAGCAACGACCTTACTACCGATATCCAGTACGATGGGATGTTCGACAATGCGTATTTCACCAGCGCGAACCCAGCCAGTCCCACAGGCCATCTGTACGTTGCTGGAAGGGAACCTACTGGCACCGGTCAACAAGTTTTGTGGGCGGTCTCCATTACCAATAATGTGATGACTGCAGGGGCGGCGACACAGGGCCCCACCCTGACGAGTGCCTACGCGACTGGCACTCCGGTCGCGGAAATCTTCAACACCACCGGTGGAAACCACGACTGGATTTTCCTCGGGGTCACCAGTAACGGAAGCGCAGCCATAACCAGCGGAGGCAGCACTTGCGCAACTCTCGCCACCGGCTGCGTTTACTCTTACAATGTCAACGGTCTTACCCTGACAATTGGTACCACGGCGGCTGACGGGCTGGGGGCGACAGGCGGCCCCAGCGGGATCATCGTGGATAACAACTCAGCTACTTCTGGTGCTTCCCAAATCTATTTCACGCCGCTCACCGGCAGTACTGGAGCGGTGCAAGCCTCGCAGGCAGCATTGAATTGAGGTTGGGAGCGAAAATCATGATGAGCGATCAAGAAAATCGGGGAAGGCCGGCACCGGCGAAGAAGCCCTATCGCAAGCCTGAGTTTCGCTTCGAGCGGGTGTTCGAGACCCGGGCGCTGACCTGCGGCAAGGTCCAGCAGACGCAGGGGTCGTGCGCCCACAACCGCAAGAGTTCGTAGATTTTCGGGCCGTTCCCCGCAATGAAGCGTTGACCCGCCGTGGAACACTTGCGGGGGGCGCTTTAGTGCTACTAAATCCCGCAATTTCATCGCCCAAAGCGCTGATTATTCCTTGTTTCGGCAAACGGCAGAGGTTAAGCTGGGACACCCCTTATTTCCAGTGGAAATAGTGATGTGGAGGTCCCCCCTGTGTCTCTGGCCAATAGTTGCATTTCTAGTTTTGTTCGCCTTATGGCTGCGGCTTTTCTGGTCGCCTGCCTGATAGTCCCCGCTGCTGCACAACAGATCCGCAACAGCAGCTACGATCATCTGCCCATTCTTATCACCCAGACCATTGACGAAGGCAACTTGGTCAGGCTGCGCGGCAATACGCGTCCCGAAGCCAACTACAAGAACGATCGCGGCCTGGTACCGGACGACTTCCCCATGCCGCACATGCTGCTTCAGTTGAAACGCGACCCCCAGTTGGAAAAGGAGTTTGAGCAGTTCATCGACACTCTCACCGACAAGTCCTCGCCCAACTTCCACCACTGGATGCTGGCGGCAGAACAGGGGGAGAAGTACGGTCTGGCGCAGGAAGACCTCGACGCCATCACGGTTTGGCTTGAGTCGCACGGCTTCACCGTCGTTTACATCTATCCCAACCGCATGGTGATCGACTTCTCCGGCACGGCGGGGCAAATCCGCGAAGCCTTCCACACCGAGATCCACTACCTGGAGGTCGGCGGTGAGCAGCACTTCGCCAACATGAGCGATCCGCAGATTCCCAGAGCGCTCGCGCCCGCCATGGTCGGGGTGGTCTCCATGCACAACTTCAAGCCGCAACGCCATGCACGAAACCAAGCCGTGACTATACCTTCGCTGGCTGCGCGACAACGAGCCTCCCACCGAACCCGGTACCTGCTACTCGCTGGTGCCGGCGGATTTCCAGACCATCTACAACCTGAACCCTCTTTATCGGGTGGGACTCGCCGGCACCGGGCAGACCATCGTGGTGGTGGAGGACAGCGATACCTACGGTACCGATGTGGCTACTTATCGCAGCACCTTCGGGCTCGTTTCGCCCAAGTGGACGGGTACGGTGACAACCACGCATCCCAGCGGCAGCAGCACTTGCACCGATCCCGGCACCAACGCGGATGACAGTGAGGCGGACCTCGATGCGGAAATTGCCAGCGCCATAGCCCCCAACGCGACCATCGTGGTGGCCACCTGCGCCGACATCAGCACTACCTTCGGCGGCCTTATCGCCATCCAGAACCTCGTCAACTCCGCCACCCCGCCCGCCATCATCAGCATGAGCTACGGCGAGTGCGAAGCGATCAATGGTGCGGCGTCCAATGCGGCCTTCTAATACGGCATTTCAACCGGCGGCGGCGGCGGGCGTCTCCGTCTTTGTCTCTGCCGGCGATGAAGGCGCCGCCGGTTGCGCACCGCTGTTCAACGAGGGGCGCAGACTCTGTACGCAGTTTCCGGCATCGGGATTACGGGCTGGGGTGAAACCCCCTACAACGTCTCGGTCGGCGGCACCGATTTCGAGGACGTCTACAACTCCAAGGAAGCCAACCCCGCTATCCCGCTGAGCACCTACTGGAACGCGACCAACACCGGGACCTATCGGCTCGGCCAAGTCGTACATTCCGGAGATTCCCTGGAACGATTCCTGCGCCAGCTGTTCTGATCTGCAACTAGTCGGGCCAGGGGCAAGTTTCACAACGTTACGGTACCACCGGCTGTGTGCAACAGCACGACCGTGCCGACAGACTACCTCACCACCGGCGCTGGCGGCGGCGGCCCCAGTGCCTGCGCCACCGGAGGAGGCGGACCAACCAGACCAGCTATCGCCGAGGTGGACGGGACGTGCGCAGGGTATGCGAAGCCCTCATGGCAATCGGGCATCTTCGGCAATCCGGCCGACGGCGTGCGCGACATCCCGGATGTTTCGCTGTTTGCCTCCAACGGCATCTGGGGACACTTCGTCACCATCTGCTTCTCCGACACCGCCAACGGCGGCAACGTCCTGCACCGCCGGTGATCCCAGCACCTGGAGCGGATTCGGCGGAACTTCGGTCGCTGCGCCCGCCATGGCCTCCATCCAGGCGCTGGTGAACGAGAAGTGGGGCATCCGCAAGCCGGGCAACCCCAACCCCATTTACTACCAAATCGCCAAAGGCCGAGTTCGGTTCGCAGCGGCAATAGCGCCTGCTACTCCATCAATCAGCCGCCGCGCCGCGGCCTTGCGTCATCGCTGCGTGTTTTACGACATAACCCAGGGCGACATCGACGTGGACTGCCGAGACCGCAGCAGCCATCACGGTCGGCTGCTACCTGCCCTCGGGCACCTACGGCTCTCTCAGCACGCAAGCGCCTGACCACCGGCCACCGTCACTACGGCCGGGTCAGGCTACACCAGCACCCCTACCTGCACGCTTCGGCGCCCCCAGCAATCTCAACAAATATCTTAGCCCGAGCGGCACAACCCTTTGGGGCGGGCGGAACGCAGGCCACTTGCACGCCGTGACACGTACCGGCGGCACAGTAGCTCTATCACCATCAACAATGCCGGCCAGGGCTATGCGGGCGGGACCACCTGCACGATAACAGGCGGTGGAGGACCGGCGCCACGTGCTCGGCGTCGCCGACCCTTGCGACCGCCGCACCAGCGTGGCAACCCGCCTATGGCGCGACCCCCGGCTGGGACTTCGCCACCGGCATCGGCAGCGTCAATGCCTATAACCTGGTCTTCAACAGTGCCTGGTGAGTCCGGTCTCAACCCGGAGGACAGGAGGATTAAGACCGTGATAACCACATCCAGATCGATCTCCAGAGTAGGCATGATCTCCCTCGCCTTGGCGATGATGCTTGTCCCGGCTGTTTCGACATCAGCGCAAGACGCGGACGGGAGGGAACCAAGCCTGTGATCCAGGATTGGACTACCGCATCATGTAGTCTTCTCCGATCCCGGCTCGAAGAGCGACGCGATTCGGGCGGGCAAGTACGAGCGGTGGCTCAGGATCGTCAGCGATCCGCGTTACATTATGCAGCAGCAGAGACGAAGTGTCCGCGCTTCGGGGCCCGCGGCGATGGAGTCGCGCGTAACCGAGCCGGCGCTCCGGGCAAGGGCCGAATCTGACGCTGGCATCGCGGCTTCGGGCGCTACAGCCGCAGCAGTCGAGATGACTCTTGAGGAACGAGACGCCTCTCGCGGTGGCAACCGGAATCTGCCCTCGGGGCTGAGCAGGGCGCTCATACCTCCTTCCGGGGAGGCGCTTGCGCCAGGCTTCGTTTCAACAAACATCGGTGTTGGGCCACCAAAGAATCGCATGAATGACCGACTGGAGCGAAGACATGGGCTCCACCGGCACCGTCGGCTTAGGGGACTTCCCCGCGACCTATAGCACCGGCTCCACAAGTTGCAATGATTTTGCGGTGTTCAATACCGGCCTGACGGGAGCGTCGGGACAGGCGAGCATCATTGCTTATAGAAACCTCTACTCTACTTGCAACGGCGGCGTACCTACCGCGTATTGGGCCTACAACACCGGTGGGACAATCACGAATGCGGTCGTCCTTTCCGTCGATGGCTCGCAGGTGGGCTTCGTTCAGAGCGTGAGCGGTGTTGCCACCTGGTCCTGCTCAAGTGGGCAAGCGGTGGCACTGTGGGTGCTCCAGTCACCCCGACCTCCGTGGCCACCTACGAGCTATCGCGGCTCCTGCACGGCGTTGCCCTGCATGACCACCATCGCCCTCAGTGGGAGTCCTAGCGATACTTACTCTTTCCCGTACTACGATTATGCGACTGACACTGTTTACGCCGGCGATGACGGCGGGAAACTACACAAATTCACCAGCATCTTCCGCTCCGGCACTCCGATTGAAGCGCCAAGCCCGTGGCCGGTGACGGTGTTTCCTACGACTTCTGTGAACCTGGTTTGGTTGCGCTGGGCAGCCCCGTCTATGATTCGGGAAGCGGGAAGGTCTTTGTCGGCGACTATCTGCTCAACTCCTCGTCCACGTGTGAGCCCTCGGGACACCGCGTCGACTGCCACCTGCGGCTACCTTTATTCCGTCCTACTCGTCGACGGGAGCGGTCATTCAGTCTCGACGAGTTGGACTACAACATCGGCATTCTGGACGGCCCCCTGGTGGATTCGAGCGCCGGCACGGTTTACGCTTTTGTCGGGGACGACGGTTCAACCAATTGCACCTCGTCCCAAACCGCCTTCCTTGCGCCGCGGTCTTCCAATTCCCCGTAACGTTCAGCGCCGGCGCCGCCGGCACCGAAGCTATTGTGGGACCGGGTTACGAATTCATGATGTCAGGCAACTTCGACAACGAGTACTTTATCTCGAACGACCCGCCCACCGGGCACCTTTATGTCGTCGGAAACACGGGCCCGGCGAATAACACCCTGTATCAGATATCGATTAACAGCGGCGCAATGAGCGGGACGACCGTCGCGGGCCCTGTCGTAAGCACCAATTACACAAACAGCTATTACGCGGCCGGCCTTCAGGTCGCTGAGATCTTCAACTCTACGCATGATTACATTTTCTTGAGCGTGCTAGCGTTTGGCAACCCGGCGACGACGGCTGCTTGCGGCACGACCCTGAGCGTATCCATCGGCTGCATCCTGGGATTCGACGTTACCAACAGCGGAACGTTCGGTAGCGGCACGCCTCCTACGGGTGCGGCGCCGGAAGCGGGCGGGACCAGCGGAATCGTGGTGGATAACGCCGCGGCAGGCGCGTCGAACATCTACTTTTCTACACTGCTGGACCAGCTTTGTACGACCTCGACTGGCACGGGCGGCTGCGCTATCCAGACGTTACAATGGTGCCCTGAGTGTCATTTGTGTAAGGCTGCCGCGGGTTTCTCGGCTGTACGGAATGCATTGCAGGCGGAAAAGTGAGGCTGGAATGGAAGAAGAAATGAGCGGTGAGTTGGATACTGCGAAACCGAAACTGGCAAAAGAAGCCCTATCGCAAGCCGAGTTTCGCTTCGAGCGGGTGTTCGAGACCCGGGCGCTGACTTGCGGTAAGGTCCAGCAGACGCAGGGGTCGTGCGCCCACAACCGCAAGAGCTCGTAAACTGCTGCGACTGCGGTAGCTTTGACCCGTCGTGAACCACTTGCAGGGCCGCGCTTTGCCCCTGCTAAATCCCACAATTTCATCGCCCAAGCGGCGGTTATTCCTTGCTTCGGTAATCGTACTGGGTTACCCTCTGGACACCCTATTTTGATTGACCACTTCTCTGTTGAGGTGTCCCTGTGCTACAGCGGAATCTGGCCCTTTCGAATGTTATTCATACAATAGCTGCGGTTTTTCTTGTGGCCTGCCTGATCGTCCCCGCAGGTGCGCAAGATGACCAGAGCCAACCTAAAGGTGTGCCCGACGACTGGAGCCACCATCACGTCATCTTCTCCGATCCGGGAACCATGCAGGATGCGCTGGCGAACGGTACTTACGAGCATTGGTACCAGATCACCAGCAACCCGCGGTTCCAGATGCAGAAGGCGAAGCGGCAGGCCCCCTGGAGACAAGTGCAAGAGACGGGTACAGATCTCGATGGCCCACGAACCAAGGGCAAGCTCAACCGGGATTGGAGCGTAAGCTCTGGGCGGCGGCGGCGTGGCGGCGACCATGTATCCGGCCAAGTACACCTTCAGCATTAGCGGACCGCCCAGTTGTTCTGACTACGCGGTCTTCCCGGCGAACGCAGCGGGTAATGGCACTGCTGCTACGGGTAGGGTGACCATTGCCACCGATCCGGCCGGCTGGGTCAGCCCCGCGACTACCGTAACCATCGCCGGAGTGCTGTACACGTTCGTCACCACCACTCCGGCGGCTGCCAACCAGGTTTTTATGCACACCAGTGGCAACAGCAACACCGACAGAGACGACACGGCGCACAACCTCAACGCTGTTATTAACAATGATTCTGCACTCTGTACCGATGCTGGCTGCGTTTACAGCGGCCAGACGGCGAATCCGAGCGTCACCTCAACTTTTGCTGGTGGCGGCGGCAGCAGGGGGCGGGTTAACTTAACGGCCCTCGTCCCCGGTACGGCCGGCAACAGCCTATCTCTAACGACAGACAATGCCACGAACATCGGCCTGGTCGCCTTCAGCGGCGGCACCAACGGCACTCAGGGCAATCTTGTTGGCATCACCAATCTGTACAGCGGGACGTTGCCCACTGGCTATTGCGGCACCGCCCCGACTATCAAGTTTTCCTACTACGTCGGCAACGGCACGGCTGCCACTTCACCTTCGCTTTCTCAGGACGGTACGCAGATCGCTTATGTCGAGAGCGTGAGCGGCGGATCCAGGTTTCACGTGCTTACGATAGGCACAACAGGGAGCAACGGCACGAGCGCCACTGCGCCGGCCCAGCCGGGCAGTGGGAACAATGCCACTGACACTGCAATCACGATGAATGGTGGCGTCCAAGTCACGCTGTCGTCGCCCTACGTTGATTATAGCCAGGACTTCGCTTATGTCGGCGACGACACCGGCAAGCTCCACAAGTTTACCGGGGTATTCAATGGCACTCTGGCGGAAGTTACAACCGGAGGCTGGCCAATCACGGTCAGTACCAGCGCCAGCCCGATACTCACCGGACCTACGCTCGATTTCAATACCGGCAATGTCTTTGTGGGTGACGGAAGCGGCGTTCTGAAGTATGTCCAAACCGTTGCAGGCGGCGGCTGCGCGACGCCCCCTTGCGTGGGAGCCACGACCGTGAACGTGGGTGCTGTGAACGGTTACGGCACCCCCAGCGGCCGGGCCATCATCGACCCACCAGTGGTCGATGCGAGCACCGGGCATGTCTTCGCCTTCATCGGCTGCGGTTTGTCCGCCACAAATAACAGCGCCTGCACGGCTTCCACCACTTCCCCTTTCTCATATGCCTACGTGATGCAGGCCAGCTACATCGTTGGCAAGTCCTGTTTGGACTCCGGTGGGCAACGCCTCGGGTACCAACAATACGCACATCGGGGCCTTTGACAACACTTACTACACGGGGACCATCTCGAATGGTCACCTCTACGTCTGTGGAGAACCCTCTCTTCAGAACAACCCGATCTTGTTCCAAATTGGCTTTAACGCCAGCGGCGTCATGCAAGGGGCGAGCACCACGACTCTGAACCTCGGTACGGCTGGGTAGAGTGCTCTCCTCTCGCTGAGATATATAACACCACAACCAGCAAAGACTGGATGTTTGTGAGTGTGCCAAACGGCTGTATTTCAACTCTTGGGGTTGGCACGGCAGGTTGCGTGATGAACTTCGACATCACCAGCGGTTTTCCACCGCTTGGAATTGGTGCCGCCGAGTCCACGGGGACGAGCGCGATCATCATCGATAACATCGCTAATACATCGAGCTTCCCGCAGGCATCGAGTATCTATTTCGGCACCCTGACCGGCGGAACTACCCACGTGCCATCAAGCTGACACAATCGGGATTGCAGTGAGGTTCGAAGTGAAAACTATGACGAGCGATCAAGAAAATCCGAGAGAACCAGCGCAGGACAAGAAGCCCTATCGCAAGCCAGAGTTTCGCTTCGAGCGGGTGTTCGAGACCCGGGCGCTGACTTGCGGTAAGGTCCAGCAGACGCAGGGGTCGTGCGCCCATAACCGCAAGAGCTCGTAAGCAACGCGCCCATGGATACACAGGTTCATCAGCGGACGGCAGTGCAATGCGAGCTCGTCGCCGACGTGGCTCGCGCCTTCGCTGAGGTTCGCCTCAAGGTCACCGGCGCCAGCATGTTGCCGACGGTCTGGCCGGGTGACATCCTCGTGGTTCAGCGCCGGAACTTCGACCAGTTGCATCCAGCGCAGGTGATTTTATGCCTCCGCGACGGCGAACTGGTGGCCCATCGCATTGTGCGCCGGAGTGGTGAGTTTCTCGTCACCCGCGGCGACTCGTTGTTGCACAACGACCGTCCATTCCAGACAGAGAACGTCGTAGGCCAGGTGATCTCTATTCTTCGCAACGGCCGCCGCCTCTCTCCGGAACAGTCCGCCTGGCAGCGCGCCCTCTCCTCGCTTCTGCGGCATTCAGACTTCTGCACCCGCATGGTGCTGCGTGTTGGCCGTCGTTTGCAGCGTCTTCGCAGGATGGAGTTTCTATGGGCGAGCTAGCCACTGCGGCCGGCCAGGAAGTTGTCATTGAGATCGGCGGCATGCCGGTGGCAGTCCGCACCCAGAGCCCCGAATTCCTGAGCATGCTCGAAGGGCGCTATGCCGGTTTTGTGAATCCAGCTGCAAGTCCCGCCTTCGAATTCGATGTCGAACTGGTGCCCCCGGGAAAAATCAGCGACGAGGATGATGTGCTGGTGCGCTGCGAGTCGGGGCACTGGCTCATCGAGCGTGGCGACCTTCGCGCGGAATGGGACCCGGCATCAGGCCGCGGTCGTATTGTGCAATCGGCCAATCCGTATTCCATCGACTCCGCCCTGCGAATCATTCATAGCCTGATACTGGCCCGCGAAGGGGGCCTGCTGGTGCATGCCGCCAGCGCGGTCCGCAATGGCCGCGCGTTCCTGTTTGCCGGCCTCTCCGGGGCCGGTAAAACGACCATCTCGCGCCTGGCGCCCGCCGACGTCACCCTGCTGACCGACGAGATTTCGTACCTGCGCCGCGACGGCGATGGTTACGTGGCCTATGGCACGCCATTCGCCGGAGAGCTCGCCAAGGTCGGAGAGAATGTCCAGGCTCCTCTTGCGGCGTTGTATCTGCTGCGGCAGGGGCCGGAGAACGCCATCGAGCCGGTCAGTACGGGCGATGCGGTTCGCTCACTGCTGGAAAACGTGCTGTTCTTTGCCCATGATTCGGAGCTGGTGGGCATGGTCTTCGAGTCGGCTTGCGAGCTGGTGAAACGGACGCCCGTCTATCGCCTGACTTTCGTTCCCGACGCGCGCGTGTGGGAGTTGATCGCATGAGTCACGTTTATATAGCGAGAACTACAGCGGTCGCCGCTCGTGTACTGGATGGCGAGATGATGATCATGTCGGCACGGGACTCCACGCTGTTCACCCTGAACCCGATCGGGACCATCATCTGGCAATCGGCTGATGGCAAGACCACGCTGCAAGAGATTGTGGAGCGCAAAGTATGCGCTGAGTTTGACGTGGAACCTACGGAAGCTATGAAGGACGCGGAGAGCTTTGTTACAGACCTGGCCAGCCATGGCATCCTGCTGGTTTCCGAGACGCCCATCAGCCCGCCGCAGCCGGCGCAAGGAGCGGCCCAATGAGCCTGATGGGGGAGCTCGGGCAACGCGCGCTGGACCGTGGCGTGCCGCTCAGCGTGCAACTCGACGTCACCTATCGCTGCAATGAGCGCTGCGTGCATTGCTATCTTGACCACGAAGATCACGGCGAGATGACCACCGCCGAAATCCGCAGTCTGCTCGACCAACTTGCCGAGGCCGGTGTCTTCTTCCTGACACTCAGTGGCGGTGAAGTCTTCATGCGCATAGACTTCTTCGACATCATCGAGTACGCCCGCTCCTTGATGTTCTGCGTGAAAATCAAGACCAACGCGTTCATGATTCGCGAGAAGGAAGCCCAGCGCCTTCGCGACTTGGATGTGCAGGACGTGCAAGTCAGCATCTATTCGCACCGTCCGGACGTGCACGATGCCATAACGTTGCTTCCCGGGTCGCTGAAGCGGACCGTCGCCGGAATCAGACTGCTCCGTGCTCACGGCGTGAAGGTGGTCATTGCGAATGTGCTGATGATGCAGAACCTGAGCGATCATAGCGGGGTAAAGGAGCTGGCAAAGGAGTTGGGGGCGGAGTACACCATTGATCCAACCATTACCCCCATGATGGATGGGGACAGGAACGTTCTGCGATTGGGCTTGGGTGTGCCTCAACTGCAGGATGTGTTCCGCACGGAGGACCTGGTCGGCAATGTCGACGAGTTCTGTGCGCCGCCGCCGGCAGTGAATGATGATGTTCTGGAAGAGCTCCCGTGCAGCGCAGGCCATACCGCCTGCTATGTCTCGCCGTATGGCGACGTATTTCCATGTGTGCAGTTTCCTTTGCCCAGCGGGAACGTACGCCAGCAGAAATTTATCGACATCTGGCGACACTCGGACCAGCTCAACGAAGTGCGCACCATAACCGCGCGTGAGCTGCCGGTTTGCTCAAGTTGTAACCACGTTGGCTCTTGCACCCGTTGCCCGGGCCTCGCCTACCAGGAAGGCAACATGCGCGGTCCGTCCACGCAAGACTGCGAGAAGTCGTTTGCGAGAACCGGGATTCCCTCCGCGAACATGATTCTCAAGAAGGCGTCCTCTGCGCCGCTTAGCTTGGTGCAGATCGCCGCCTTTCAGCCCGCATAACCCCGCCACTTCCTCGAGACTTAAAATCCGCAGGGCCGAAAAGGTTCTGTGGGGGTTTCGTGTTAATCGGTAAACTACGCCATCCCGCTAGAAACATTTTTAGCCGTAGCTGATCCACGAACGAAATCAAGGGTTTGAGATTGGGGATAAGTCGGCGGAGAAAGTTAAGCGGCGGTTGAATTGTTGGGGGACGTGAAAACATGTCCATCAGCACACCGATAGCGGCGCGTTGTGGAGATTTTCTCGGTGGAGTGATCCATGCTGATGGTTTGGCAATTCCATTCTCTTAGTGTTTTGCTGCCGCAAACTGGACATTGAATCGGTATGAGAAACAGGTCGTTATTCATTACTTCGTTTCCTTTGCAAATGATCTGCGGTCGGGATGTGGGTCGTCGCGCGGTTGGCCGGTATTGAGCTCACATCTTTCCCCCGGAGCGGCGCCACACCTCGGGCACTGAACAGCGAGTGCCTTGTGAGAGCTAGGTTCTTTTTTCATGGCTTTCAGATAATGACTCAAAAGCCCGAGCCTTGGTCGGTCAATTGTGCTCATACGCAAAAAACGGCCCCCTTCGGTAACCGGTACAAGCGATTCTATGAGCGGCTGATATTCTCGCACGGCATGAGATGGGCGATGATGTCGGGGACTTCATTTGTTGGTTACCTTCGTGTGTTCCAACGTAATCACTGCCATTGACGTCGACCTGTCGATACGTTGATACTTGGCCTCGACCCTCCTTTACACGGTAGGTCTCCTGGGGGATTGCTGGAGAGGGGGATCAGTCAACTCCGGCAATCCCTTGCGGGCTTTCTCTGTCTCTCGAACACTGTTTCGTGATATAGGTCACTGACGGCAAGTCCGGCGCACTCTTACTGTTATTGCTGACAATCAGTCAGGAATCGGGAATCCTCTTGGGGAACCAAATATCCTGGCGAGTCTCAGCCCGTGACTCACCCCACGGGCTGTACTTTTTGGCCGTGGATTATCGAGGGTCAAGAAGACAGAACACCATTCCGTGACCTCCGTCACAGACAGCAACCTCCGGTTTGTCAATACTGGCGCAAGTTGTGCATGGAAGGTCCGCAGAGAGATATCCGCGACACTCCTTTCTCTCTCTGCGGGCCGTGATTAGTCGCCCACGCGAGACTAGTCAGGTTCGGGCCGCGAGGTCTCCCCATGTGGATCGCAGTGATAGCGATTACGTTCGTGCTCATCTTCTTCGGCTATGTATCTCATTGGCCATGCTCTGTTTGAGATTCTCAAGCCGATTGCCAGCCTTGAGACCTTCTCCCAAGTCCGCAGCCCAGTGCACGAGAAATACCAGCTTCAGTAAGCCGAAAGATTAGCTACAGACTCTTTACCCACCCCCCGTGACGACTGTCACAGACAGCGATCTGTGGGTCGCAGATACTTATCAGTCAGGATGATCCTCATCCCCACACGTGCCTTGAGAGCAATTCAAGGCCGACCTGACGATAACAGCCTGCGAGGGCGTGGGCTGTTATTTTTCAAACTGACCCACTACCTCGTGTCTGAAGAGTGCGCTGGCAAGCTGTCTAGAAGAACAGGAAAGATGCGGGGCTTGGGTCGTCCTGGCAGACGTGCAAGACCTCTTCCCTCTCCAGTTCTTCTTCAGTCCGGGATCGACACACGGTTAGAAAACAACTCATGCAGAACGATTCGATCATGCCGCTCAAGCTTAGCCCTTTCTGCTTAATCTCAGGCCCTCAACGCTAAAACCCCAGCAATCGGGAGCGCGATCCAGCTTACCCACATGGGGATCGTCCAACCTGCAAAGACTGCTTGCCATCCAATCGCAAGTCGCAAGATATGCAGCAAGGCCACCACGAAAAAGATCAATCCGGCTACAAGCGAGAAAGTCTTCTGACTCATCGCATCCTCATCTTTGCGTCTTAAGTAAAAATTACAGTCGGGCTATCTCGCCTGTGGTCAGGCAAGTATGTTGATATCCTAATTGGATATTTCACTCCCGAGAAAACCCCATGTCAACGCTATTTCCCATGCTGCTCTTTCCGGCCTCCGCTCGGACTGCTCCCGAACCGCAACGTCAGATTTGTATGCGTTGACTCTTGCTTCTTTCCACGTTCAATGGTTCTTTTCTACACACGAGGTGTGTAACATCCGCCACTGCTTGAGTGAGTCTCCGCGACTCGTAGATGCGAACAAAATTGGTTGTGCGAAGTAACCCAAGCATTGGGTAGTGAGGCACCAGCATTCAACGGTCCTTCCGTCGTCCACACATGATCGGTTTGTTCCGCTTCGCATAACTGTTGGTAACCCAAGAACACAAGAGCGCCCAGCAAAGGCGCTCTTGTGGACTATTGAGTTTCGATTTTCTGTGCCTGAACTATGCCCGAAGGCACTGCAATTGCATCTTTTTCCCGAGGGTAATCTGCTGAATCTTAAGCCCGTGATTTTTTAGTATTGACTTACAGTCCGCAGGATTTGCTTTGCGCCTCCATGGATTCAGGGTAATAATCGATCATCTTGGCCGATAACACTCGCATCCTGAATGCAAAGCTGCGCAAGGCAGCGGCTCAGTTCGCGCAATTGCCGAGAGCGCTCAAGCTGGTTTGGGATGCAGCCCCGGCGTGGACCATCGCCTGGGGTGTCCTCCTGCTCTTGCAGGGTCTTCTTCCAGTTGCCACTGTCTATCTCGTTCGTAACCTGGTTAACGAATTGGTGGTGGCTTTCCGCGCGCACGGAGATCCTGGCGCGCTTCGCCCCGCGCTCGTTTCCGCTGCTCTGATTGCGGTCGTGCTGTTGCTGATGGAACTGCTGAAGAGCATCAGCAACTGGGTGCGAACGGCGCAGTCCGGCCTGGTCCAGGACCACATCACAGCGCTGGTCCATCGCCAGTCGCTGGCTGCGGACCTGGCCTTCTACGATTCGCCTGATTTCTATGACCATTTGCATCGCGCGCGCGAGGAGGCCGCGTACCGTCCCGCCATCCTGATCGAAAGTGTCGGCAGCCTGCTGCAGAACGCTGTGACGCTGATCGCCATGGCCGGCGTGATTTTGCGCTTTGGATACTGGCCTATCGTGGTGCTGTTGGTTGGCACCTTGCCGGCATTTTATGTCGTGCTGAATTCTGCGGTGCGTCAACACCAGTGGCGTCTCCGCACTACGACTGATGAGCGCAAGACCTGGTACTACGATTGGCTACTCACGGCGCGGGAAACGGCGGCCGAGCTGCGACTCTTCGCGCTGGGTGACTACTTCCAGAATGCGTATGGTTCGCTGCGCCACATGCTGCGTGGCGAGCGTCTGGACTTGACCAGGCAACAATCCATGGCGGAGTTCGGAGCAGCGGTCTTCGCGCTCGCATCGAGCGGCGGGGCCATTGCCTGGATGGGGTGGAAGGCAGTCCGGGGTCTAGTGTCGCCGGGTGACTTGGCCATGTTCTACCAGGCCTTTCAGCAAGGCCTCGGCCTAATGAACGCGCTTCTCACCAACGTGGGGCAGATCTATGCCAGCAGTCTCTTTCTCGGCGGCCTGTTTGAATTCCTGGCGCTTCGGCCTGAAGTTGCCGATCCTCCCTCTCCTTGCCCAATTCCTCGCCAGACAGCCATCGAGGTCCGCTTTCAAAGCGTCTCGTTCCGTTATCCCGGAACGCAACGCTTTGCTCTCGATGGCTTCGATCTCACAGTCCCTGCAGGATCGATTGCTGCCATTGTCGGGCCCAACGGCGCCGGCAAGAGTACCTTGTTGAAGCTGTTGTGCCGCTTCTACGATCCTGATGCCGGCGCGATTGAACTCGACGGAGTGGACTTGCGACAGTTCGCTCTCGACGACGTCCGCCGCTCCATCACCGTGCTGTTCCAGCAGCCCGTCCACTACAACGCCACCGCGAGAGAAAACATCGCGCTGGGAGACCTCAAGATCACTGCGCCCGATGCTGTGGCCAAAGCTGCTGCTGATGCGGGCGCCGACGAGATTATCGACCAGCTTCCCGCTGGCTACGAGCAGTTGCTCGGACGCTGGTTCGCAGATGGCGCCGAGCTGAGCGTTGGGGAGTGGCAGCGCATCGCCTTGGCGCGAGCTTTCCTGCGGCGGGCCCCCATACTGATTCTCGACGAACCGACCAGCGCGATGGATCCGTGGGCGGAAGCGGATTGGCTGGCCCGTTTTCGGCGCCTCGCCGGCGGGCGCACCGTGATCATGATTACGCACCGTTTTACAACCGCCCGGCTGGCGGACCAGATTCATGTAATGTCGGAAGGCCGCATCATCGAATCGGGAACGCATGAACAGTTAGTGGCGATGAAGGGCCAATACGCCGAAGGCTGCTTCTAAACGTTACAGCCGCGGTTCACCTCCGGCCCCCTTGTCCCGAACCAGATTTCGAACCAGCCAATCTCTTGAGCCGGTTGCTTCATGGCATTCACTTCTGCAGGAACATCTTCACCGCAATTCCGGCTAAGCACACGGCGAACACACGCCGGAGTTGTAAGCCCGTGGCAAGCTGCGCCAGAGAACCGCCGAAATAGCCGCCGACAAAGAAACCGAGCGCCAGCAGTGCTGCCAGTTTGATGTCCACATGGCCGGCGCTGTAGTACTTCCAAAACGCCAGTGCGCCAATCGGCAGCAGCAGGGTAGCAAGGGATGTGCCCTGAGCGCCCTTTTGATCCATGCCATAACCGTACACCAGCAGCGGGATGAGGAAGACGGCGCCTCCCAATCCGATCATCCCGGAAATTGTTCCGATCAGTATCCCGAACAGCAGCGAAACCAGGGTAAACATGGCGCCTCCATTTTTCTCTTGACTCAGTCTGCGAACGAGCATATAAGTCGTGATACGTACTAATACACCGTTAAACGTGTGAATGCAACGGGAATATGATGAGTGCACAAAATTTTGCCGCAGACCGAGGCCGCAGCGCGGAAATGAAAGGGCATTCCATTGCCAAAGAAACCAACGATTGAGTCGTACCTGCCGCTGACACCGGCGCTGTTCCACGTCCTGCTGGCGCTTGCCGATGGCGAGAAGCACGGCTATGTCATCAGCAAGGAGATTGCCCGCAGGACCAACAACGAGGTCAGGCTAAGCACCGGCACGCTATATGGCATCATCAAGCGGCTGCTGGATGACGCCATGATTGAAGAGTCAGCGGAGCGTCCGGACTTCAGCCTGGACGACCAGCGGCGCCGCTACTACCGCCTGACCAAGCTGGGCAAAGCGGTGGCCGAAGCCGAAGCCGAACGCATGCAGCGGGTATTGGCCTTGGCGCGCGCCAAGCACGTGCTGGGCCCGCAGAACGCCTGAGGTGAGCATGGCAGCTGGAAGCGGTCCAGAAACGGGATTGCCGGAGCGTCTGTTTGCTGCGCTTCTGCGCCTGTTTCCGTCGGATTTTCGCAAGCGTTTCGCGGGCGAGATGCGCGCAGTCTTTCGCGACCAGCGGAGCGACGCGCGAGCGGCTGGTGGTTTAGCGTATGCGCGGTTCTGCTGGGACACGGCACGCGGTCTGGCCGCCACAGCATTGCGCGAGCATCGGGAGATCCTGTTTCAGGATGCGAGCTACGCCCTTCGCCTGATGCGGAAGGACATGTCCTTTACGGTGGTCGTGATCGCGATTCTGGGAATGGCGATTGGCGCCAGCACCGCGGCCTTCATGGCGGCCAATGCGATTTTGATTCAGCCGCTGCCATTTTCCGGCGGCAATCGACTGATTCATCTGCAGCAGCGGAGACCGAACATTGGCGTCGAGAACATGGGTTTCTCGGTGAAGGAAATTGAAGACTACCGCTCCCAGAACCATACCCTGGATTCTGTGGTCGAGTTCCACGAGATGACGTTCAGCCTGCTGGGCGGCCGGGAGCCCGAGCGCGTGGACACCGGAGTAGTTTCGGCCAACTTCTTCCGCGTGCTGGGAGTCACGCCACTCTATGGCCGCACTTTCATGGACGAGGACGATCGCCCCAATGCCCGTCCGGTGCTGATCCTAAGCTACAACTTCTGGCAGAAGGCTTTTGCCGGCGATCCGAACGTGGTTGGCCAGAAGTATTCCATGAACGACAAAGAGCACGTCGTCGTGGGCATCTTACCTTCCATCCCGCAGTTTCCGGCAGAAGTTGATGTTTACATGCCGACTGTGGCGTGTCCTACACGTTCGGGTCCTCACGCCCTCCATGAACGCTCGTGGCACATGATGAACGTGTTCGCGACGCTAAAGCCGGGCGTAACGCTGGCGGAGGCGCAGACTGACCTTAACCAGATCGCGAACCGCCTGCAGGCTGCTTACCCTGAAGATTACCCGAGCGCGAAAGGCTACGAGATTGGCTTGTTGCCGGTGCATGAAGAGCTCTCCCACGACATCCGCCCGGTTTTGGTCATCCTCGCCGCGGCAGTTGGGCTGCTGCTGTTGCTGGCATGCGCTAACGCGACGGGAATTATGGTTTCACGAATGCTAGCGCGTACTCGGGAGCTGACGGTTCGCACCATTCTCGGCGCCAGTCGTAGCCGGATCGTTCGCAGTCTGGTAACTGAGGGGATCATGCTCGCGCTGTTGGGCGGCATGCTTGGATTTGTGCTCGCGTACTGGAGCGTCGGGCTGCTGGTGGATTTCACAGCCAAGTTCACCAGCCTGGCTTCGCAACTGCACTTCACGCCACAGGTTATCGTCTTCTGTTTTCTGCTGTCGGTAGCTTGCGGAGTTGCCATAGGAATCGTGCCGGCAATCGGAATGCGTTACACGGCCCTGTTCACCCTGGAGCCGGGTACTGCCAGCATGGCCAATCGAATCACTTCGAAGACGCGCGGCGCTCTGATTGCCGCCCAGCTTGCACTTTCCGCGATATTGCTCGTCGCTGCCGGATTGGCGTTGCGTACCGTAATCCATTTAGAGCGGGTTGAGGCAGGGTTCCAGCCCAGCGGGGTGCTTACGGCTCGAATCTATAGTCTGAACGGCAAATTCCCGCGAGTTCTTCCAGGAATTGCTGGAGCGCACACGACGGCTGTCTGGGGTAGAGTCCGCTGGGCTGGCAAGCACGATCCCGTTGCACGAAGCCGGCTCTGATGAGCCGGTGCCGATTGAACTCCGCGAGGCGGAGGCCACCCGGCACCGGCAAAATCATCCCTCCCGTGATTCGAACTGTGACGCCGGATTACTTCCGGACCATTGGCGCCAGCATTTTGGCAGGCCGCGATTTCAACGAGCAGGACAGGAATAAATCGATGCCTGTCATCATCGTCAATCAGCACATGGCCAATCACTACTGGCAGGGTGGCAACGCGGTCGGGAAGCAGATTGCCGTCTCCCCTGGGAGGTGGCTTCCTATTGTTGGGATCGTCAGCGATATCCGGCATCTGGGACTCGACAAAGAACCAGTGGATGAAGCGTATGCGTCGTTTGCCGAATCACCCCAAGCCGCGATGAGCCTGGTTGTCCGGAGCTCGCAGGCCTCGCCGGAACTCAGACAGCAGATTGCCTGGATCGCTCACGACATTGACCCGAATGCCGTCGTAGCGGACGTGCAGGAAATGACGCAGGTCCGAAACAATTGGCTCGCGTCACGGCGCACGACCGCAATGTTCCTGAGCGTATTCGCGATCTTAGCGTTGTGTATTACAGCCTCGGGGATCAGCGGAATGATGGCGCTGGCGGTCGGAGAGCGGAAGCACGAGATTGGTGTGCGGCTGGCTCTTGGCGCGACCGCGGGTGCGGTCATCCGGGCGATGATGAAGCAGGTATTTGTTCTCATGATGCTGGGCCTGGGCGCGGGTTTCAGCGCCGCCTGGGTAATGTCGACCTCGATGTCGCACCTCATCTTCGGTATCGCACCACGCGACGCCGCGACCTTCGCAGTTTCGTCGGCGCTGCTGATCGCGGTGACGGCGGCCTCGTCCTTTGTGCCGCTGACACGGATCGCCAAACTCGATCCCGTGGTGTTACTGAGGGCCGAGTGATCCCCATGCAGGAGGAAGAGGCGATGCTCAAGGACGTGAGAAACAGGGCTGCCGTAGCGCTGATAGGCGCCGCAGTTCTGGGCCAGGTCTATTGCCCCATGCGGGCGCAGGAAAGCAGCCGACCGGCGGTGCGCTCGGAAATGCTCGTATCCACTACATGGCTGGAGCAGCACCTGCATGACCGCAACCTGGTTGTGCTTTACATCGGCCGCGATCGGGCCCAGTTCGATGCGGGACACATACCGGGGTCGCGCTTTGTCCGACTCGACGAACTGGTCGAACAGCACAAGGACTCGTTGAACGAACTTCCACCAGTTTCGGATTTGCAGGCAACATTCGAGGGCCTGGGAGTGGGCGATGAGTCCCGCGTGGTGCTGATGGGCGACGCCGGAGGTGTCCTAGCAGCTCGCGGTTACTTCACGCTGGACTATCTTGGGCACGGCGACCATGCCGCGCTGTTGGACGGAGGCCTGGAGAGGTGGGAAGGAGAGTCGAGAACAACGTCGCGGGACGACGCCCATTCTGAGCGGGCCCACTTCACACCGCATGTTCAGCCTGGAGTTCTGCTGCAGTACTGCGGAGATGCAAAAGCTGAGCCACGACATTGCGCGCAATCGTTCGCAGAATTACGTAATTCTCGATGCCAGACCGGAAGCCGAATACGATGGCATCGTCAAATCTGAGGCCGTGCCCAAGGCGGGCCATATAGCCGGCTCGCAAAGTCTCTATTGGAAGAAGTTGGTTCGCTCCGGGGCGAACCCGCAGCTAGTCGAAGTCGAACAATTGCAACAGCAGTTCATCGAGGCGGGCGCCACGCCAGGGAAGTCGATCATCACCTACTGCCGCACCGGCATGCAGTCGTCCTTTACGTACTTTGTCGCAAAGTATCTGGGATACCGGGCCGCTATGTACGACGGTTCGGTCTACGAGTGGGTCCACGCAGCCGGCAATGAACTTGTAGTGTCCCCAGGAGCGAAGCCCCCAGGGAACTCACAGCCTTAAGAAATCTCGCCGATTGGCGGAGGAAACGATGCAACGCAATTTCATTCTTTCCACAGTGGCCGCGTGTTTGCTGGCCGGCCTTCCCAGTTTTGCCGCCAGTGACACGCCGAAGAAGTCTGCGGCCTCTGGTGCAGCCCACCCCGAACTGGTGGTCTCCACACAATGGCTGGCCAACCATCTCTCTGATCCGAATCTGGTGATCGTTCACATTGCGCATGACGAAGGCGATTATCGCGCGGCCCATATCCCTGGAGCCCGGTACCTCTCAATGGACAAATTTGCTACCGGTCACACCCCGCCCGGGACCGAACTGTTGCCCCCGGACGAACTGAAGAAAAACTTAGAGGAGATCGGTATAGGCGACGACACCCGTGTGGTGTACTACGCACCCGACTGGGATCCCATGGCGACACGCCTCTTCTTCACTTTGGATTACCTGGGACACGGCAACCAGGCTGCACTGCTCGACGGCGGGCTTGATCAGTGGATGCGTGAGAAGCGCCCGACCTCGACGGAAAGTCAGCCCTGCGAAACCCGCCACCCTGACCATTCACTTGCACCCCGAGATCGTCGCGAAGATGGATTACATGAAGAAGCTGGTTGATCATCCGGAGAGCGACATTGTGATTGTCGACGCTCGTCCTTCGAAGCGATATCGCAACGGTCACTTGCGCGGCGCGGGATCGTTCTATTGGGAGAACGCGCTAGTCAGTGAGAAAGAGCCGTTGCTGAAGTCCCCGGAGCAGATTCGACAGCTCTTTGCTGCGGCCGGGGTCACAGGCAACAAGAAGGCCGTTTCGTATTGCGAAGTCGGCCTCCAAGCCTCTTATGTTTACCTGCTGGCGCGCTATGTGGGCTTCGACGCCACGATGTACGACGGCTCCTACAGCGAATGGAGCGACGCCAAGCAACCGGTGGTTCGAGGAGATTCCCCACAGTAGCCGGGGATGGGATCCCACGAGCTTATTGGGATTCGATGACGATTTAGCCGCAATTCTCGAGGTCATGACCTTCGCGGCTAGAACTGGCAGAGCCTTAGCCAAGGGCGGGTTATCGTGGAACAGGGGCCAGCGTTCCTGCGGCAGTGTGAACGTGACCCCCTTTATAAGGCGCGTCTGGGAGTGCGACCCACCTCAGTGAGGCGCTGGGACAACTTCAGGATTGCCGGCCATGTGAGAGCGATCGAATTAATGTCCCAGAAGCCGGTATCTCGGGAGTTGACACCAGCTGACACTTCCGCGCATAGCCGACTTCTCGGCCATGTGGATCACTTCCAGCGCCGACCAACGCGAGTAATTTCTCAGTTGACTGGTTCACTTGCTAACCCTTCCAGTCGACGTCATCTTTAGGATGACGACGATGTTCCAGACTGAAATACGGCATAATCACGCGCCTTGGTGTAGAAACCGAAGAAGGTCGGCTAGTGCTAAGTGGTGGGCCACAGCAAACGCTGGAGGCAAGAGAGGCTTTCGGAAGTATGGAAGTCGGTGAACTGCCCCCAGGTTGTCCTTGCGTTGAATGTGAGTAGGTGCAATGCTACGGTTCATCAAAGGGATGCGCTGGGTTCGGCGTGCGGTGAGGTCTGGTCCAGGGCTTTTTATCTCGGGCTGAAGCATGGTCCGCAGGGAGATCCTGCGGCGGCCCGCGATCACGCTTCACGAAATACTCCAGCCCTTCGGAATCCAGGAGTTGGCGCTATGCCGACGATGGTTCCCCGGCAAAGTAGTGCGAGTACAAGGGACCGATGGCTCCGAAATGCATTGGTCAATCATGAAGGAGAAAATTATGAAAATCGTAGTGATCGGCGGGACTGGACTTATCGGATCAAAGCTCGTCAACAAGCTTCGTGAGCACGGGCATGAAGCAGTAGCGGCAGCACCCAACACCGGGGTCAACACCGTCACGGGCGAAGGACTCGCCGAAGTGCTGAAAGGCGCCTCGGTAGTGGTTGACGTATCAAATTCTCCCGATTGGGAGGACGCAGCAGTGCTGAAGTTTTTTGAAACATCAACCCGTAACCTCCTCACGTATGAAGCGGCCGCAGGCGTAGGACATCATGTTGCGTTATCGGTCGTGGGGACGCAGCGGCTGTCCGAAAGCGGCTATTTCCGGGCCAAGATCGCTCAGGAGAAACTGATTACAGAATCTTCAATTCCCTACACCATCGTGCAGGCGACGCAGTTCTTCGAGTTCCTCAAGGGCCTTGCCGACATTTCGATGGTCGGCGACAAAGTGCATTTGGCTCCGGTGCTTTTCCAGCCGATAGCCGCCGGTGACGTCGCGAGCGGGGTGGCCAAGGTTGCCGTAGGCGCGCCGGTAAACGGCATCGTCGAGATTGGAGGCCCGGAACAGTTTCGCATCGATGAACTAGTCCGGCGGCGCCTGACCTCGCTCAACGATCCTCGCGAAGTCATCGCTGATCCGAACGCGCGTTATGCTGGAGCGAAACTCAGCGAGAAAACACTTCTTCCGGGCAATAACGCACGGCTCGGCCAGACCCGTTTCGAAACCTGGCTGACTAAGTCGGCCGCACAAATTCCAGGTGCGCATCCTCAGTCCGTAAACGTCGCAGTGGTGGCGAAGGAGAAAGAGAGTCGTGAAAAAGCTGGCTAATATCGCTCCAACAGTAAGTTCCGTTCCCGAGCATTCCGCGTAATCGATGCTGCTCTCTCAAACTCCACACGCGCCTCATCGAAACGCGCCAGCTTCTTCAGCAAGTCCCCGCGCACACTGGGCAACAAATGATAGCCCTGAAGAGCCGGGTCATCGCGCAGTGCATCCACCAACCCCAGTCCAGCCGCGGGCCCAGAAGCCATACCAACCGCCACCGCCCGGTTCAACTCCACAACTGGAGACGGTGACACTTCGGCAAGATCACGGTACAGCGCCGCGATGCGCGCCCAATCCGTTTCCTCGGCGGTCGCCGCCCGTGCATGGCAGGCGGCAATCGCAGCCTGAATCGCATAAACTCCCCCTGTCCCGCCAAGCCGCTCAACACGTTCTAGCGCCGCCGAACCACGACCAATCAGCCGTCCAATTCGCGTCGGGTTGCACCGATCCTGCCTTCCTGGTGGATCTGACCGCTGGCATCCTTTACGCAATAGCTGATCGTCTTCTTGTGAACATCCAGTCCGATGTAATACATATGTCCTTCGAGGAGCCTCCGTGGTTGTTCTCTGAATCAACGTTCCCTTGAGTTCACCTTTGTACACCACGCGCTCCTCCTGGACTTAGCATTCAAACAATACGTCCAGGTGACTTCCCCGAACGAGATTTCTGGCCCGCATCAATGAGCCGCTGTCCGGGTATAGGCAGAGCCGCTCTGACGGCGACTGGTCACCCACTGTGTGGCGACTGAAGGCCATGCTTCAGGATTACCTACTAGATGGCGATTTGTCGCCAGCTATCCCGCGCCATCGTCGGATAGGGCTAGCTGAGTGCGAAGGATTGTGCCTCGCATCCAAAGCACAGTACAATCTTGCGTCCTGTTCGGAGACTAAGCAATGGCACAACCGCAAATAGCCCTCTCCGCCCTAGCCACCTTCCGGAGCAAGTTTGCAGGAACCGTTCTTCAACGCGGCAATCCGGAGTACGACAATGTCCGCGCGCTGTTTAACGGCATGGTGGACAAACGCCCTGCCGTGATCGCGAGGCCTTGCAAAGACGCCGATATAGTCGTCGCCATCACTTTTGCGCGGGAGCACCGCCTGGAGATCGCCGTTCGGGGCGGAGGTCACAACGTTGGCGGACGCGCCAGCGTCGAAGGCGGGATGATGATTGATCTCTCCCTGATGAAGGCGGTGTCGGTGAATCCGGCGGAAAGGCGTGCCGTTGCCCAAGGCGGCGTCACCTGGGGCGAGTTCAACGGCGCAACGCAGAAGCATGGCCTTGCAACCACCGGGGGAGTCATCTCAACGACAGGCATCGCCGGACTGACACTCGGCGGCGGGTTCGGCTACCTGGCAGGTAAGCATGGGTTGGCGGTCGATAATTTGGTGGCCGCTACCGTTGTTACCGCGGACGGGCGGGTGGTACGCGCCAGCGAGGACGAGAATCCCGATCTCTTCTGGGCTTTGCGCGGCGGAAGCGGCAACTTCGGCATTGTCTCCTCCTTCGAGTACCGGCTGCATCCCGTGGGGCCAGCAATTATGGCAGGTGCGGTTGCGTGGCCATTCTCACGAGCCCAAGAAGTGTTGCGGTTCTTCCGCGAGTTCGCCGAGTCGACTCCGGACGAAGTCATCTCCATGTCGGCAGTTGGGCATGCGCCGGATGGTTCCGGAGTCAAGGTGGTCATCATCGGAGCTTCGCATTGCGGCGCCATCGCCGATGGCGAAAGAGTGCTGCGACCCATTAAGGAATTAGGATCGCCGCTCTTCGATTCCATTCAGCCGACGAGCTATTGTGACCTGAACACAATGTTCGACGCCACCTACCCGAAAGGCATGTTGTACTACTGGAAATCGAGTTTCCTGAACGTCCTGAGCGACGACTCTATCGACAAGATGATCGATGCAGTTGAGCGGTGTCCGTCGAAATATACCGGTATTCTCGTGGAGCACTGGCACGGCGCCCTGGCTCGAGTGCCGCAGCACAAGACAGCCTTCCCGCACCGCCGCGAAGGCTTCAACCTGGGGCTAATTTCTCAATGGCAGGCTCCGGCTGAGAATGAAGCGAATATAGCTTGGACACGTGAGGTATTTACCGAGCTGGAACCGTTCTGCGCAAAAGCCCGCTACGTCAACTATCTTGATCAGGACGATAGTGCTGACCTCTCCGGCCCCTACGGCGCAAACTACGCCAGGCTAGCGCAAATCAAGGCCAAATGGGACCCCGGAAATGTTTTCCATATCAACCAGAATATTCAGCCGACAAATTGATGTATCCGCTTCTGCTGGATGACTGGTCGTATGTATGGTTCACACCTGAGTGCAATCGCGGTGGCGCGCTATCAAGACAGCTTCGAAATGTGTAACTAGCGAGAACAGGCCAACTCGCACCCTATCTAAACCGGATGGAATATGTTCCTCGGGAGTCGGCCAGCATCTGGTGAAGGCACGGCACGCGCACTTGCCGTATAACGCCCGTTCCACTCTCTTGCCTGAACGCGTCCCCAGGGGCCGAGCACAAGGAAGCGTAGCCGACTAACCAGCCGAGTGGCCGCGCCCGCCCTCGATTCTGCTAACTTCCCCGAACAGACTTCTTGGACACCGCTCTCAAGTTGCTGCGGCAGAGAAATCGACGCCAGAGACTTTGACGACGGCTTGCCACGCGGCTTCCTGGTTGGCGCGATCGTGAAAGTGCGGATGGCGCATCGCCTCGATTGGGCCGGTGAGCTTCTTCGGCGCCGAGGCGAAGAATTGGCCCGAGACGTCGGTTCCGAACTCCGATGCCTGGAGATACCGGCGAGTTGCGGTCTCCGGCGTCTGGGACATGCCGGGGATGAGCTTCACGAGTGGAATCATCACCCGCTTCATGACCGGCCCAAGGTTTCGCACCGCCTTGGTGTCGGGCGCGCTACCGGGCGAGACGGCGTACACGGCCATGCCGGAGGGTAGCCGCCGCGCCAGCGCCGCCGCCCACCAAGCAACGATGAGCTTCGCGTCGGCATACGTCCGGTTGGGCTCGTACTTCACGTTCGGCCCGTTGCGCATCAGGGCTTCAACAGCGGCGGTTCGGTCACCCTGGTGGTGTTTGGCCGCGAAGGCTGCCACGTCAGTGTAGCTGAACATGGGTACGTCCCCTCGGGCAGGTTCCGCGCCGGCGATAACAATCCGCGCGTTGGGGCTCAGCAGGTTGGCGCGGAGCAACCCGGCAGTCAGTTGATGATGGCCGATCAGCGGAGCCTGAGCCGCCTCGACGCCCGCCGCAGTGAGCACGCGCTTCTTACCTGGGACCATCCCTGCATTGAGCAGCAGGAAATCGATCGGCCGACCTCGCTTAACCAGCTCGGCGAGGGCGGATTGAACGCTGGACGGCGCGTCCAGATCCAGATCCAGCGGCGTGAAAACCTGTGTCTTGGTCTCAGCCGCGAGTTGAGCGGCCGTTTCTTGAACTCGGGCCAAACTGCGCCCGGTGACGATGACCTGGCGGTAGCCCTCGATGGCGAGCAAGCGGGCTGCCGCATGACCGAGCCCGGAGGTGGTGCCGGTGACGAGAGCGATCGAATGTTCCATGGGCGTCCCCGTGGTGAAGGGTGAGGTCGAGTCGTGAGGCCCGGCGAGGCTAGGGCCAGCTTGCGAATTTAGAACTATTCAGTTATATATTGGTGCGATGGCCATTGTAAAGGAGTTGTGAACTGAATGATTCAAAATACCGCTAGGCCGCGGGGTCGACCGCGCAGCTTCGACGAGACGGGGGCGCTGGAAAAGGCGACTCAGGTGTTCTGGTCGAAAGGCTACGACGGAGTGACGATTGACGATCTCGTCGCCGGGATGGGTGTGGGACGGCCGAGCCTGTATGCCGTCTTTGGGGACAAGCGGGCGATATTCTTGCGCGTCCTTAGGGCGTATGCAGAACGGAGGGGCGCATCAGCCGCGAAGGCACTCCTCTCGCCACAGGGTCTTCGCGACTCGATCGCGGGCTTTCTGAGGTACGCCGTCGAAAGTGCGACCGAGAAGGGTCCGCCCGGGGCTGCCTTCTTGTGTGCGTCGCGCCGATTGTGAACGACGCTGAGGTTCGGCGGTTCCTGCAGAGCACGGTCGCGGGCGGCGCGGCGCTGGTGGAGCGCCGTTTCCGGAGGGGATCTGTGCGGGAGACATCCCGCCTGACTTTCCGGTAGCCGTGCGCGCGATCCAAGTCACGGATTTTGCTCGTGGCTTTACCATGCGTGCGCAGATAGGCACGCCGCGCAAGACGCTTCTCAGGGATGCCGAGGAAGCGGCCGACTTGGTGCTCCTGCGGCGGCGCGTCTGACGGGTTATCGGAAACAATTCACTGAGGAAATGACCATGACAACTGACATGAGCGGGGGACCCGGGGAGCGGATGACGGGCCACTCGGAATGTTGAGCAGGCCCGTTCATGTTGACGAGAAACGCCCGTTCCGCTCTCTTGCCTAAACGCGTCCCGAGGGGCTGGACACAGGGAAGCGTAGCCGACTATTCATCCAGTTGGCAGCGAGCGATCGTTTCCGAGTGTCCGACGATTCGCGCAGTAATTGACTCTGGATTCTGATATGAAGGAATGCCATTGAAGGGCCTGACCTTCTGAGTACCGCCCTGACCGTAGAACGTTTTATCATGTCGTGCATGGCGCAATCGCGATTAGCGCTGAAATCCAAACATTAGGGTGAACGAATCATGCTTCGAGGTTCTGCCGCGCCGCCGTCTCTGCCGGCCAGTTTTCAGGCAAAGACCATTCACAGCCCGGACGCAGCGGATATCTTCGTGCGCTGGGGAGGAAAGGGATCGGCAGTTGTGCTCATTCACGGATACGCTGAGAACAGCGACTCCTGGGCTCCTCTGGCCGCGGATCTCATGAAGGATCACACCGTTGTGGTGCCGGACCTTCGCGGAATTGGGAAGTCATCGAAGCCTGAATCTGGGTATGACAAGAAGACGCAGGCCCAAGACATGCGCGCGGTCGTGACTGCGTTGGGATATGACAAGACGTTTGTGGTCGCGCACGACATCGGCAACATGGTGGCTTACGCCTACGCTGCCATGTATCCAGACAAGGTTGAGCGGCTGGTCGTAATGGACGCACCGATTCCGGGGATCGAGCCGTGGAAGGAGATTCTGGTGAACCCCGGAGTCTGGCATTTCAATTTTCATGGTCCGGATGCAGAACGGCTCGTGGCTGGGCGTGAGCGCATCTACTTCGATCGAATTTGGAATGACTTCACTGGCGATCCCTCAGAGCCTGACGAGGCGACCAGAAATTTCTTTGCCGCCACTTATGCGCAACCGGGGGGAATGCGGGCTGGATTCGCCCAGTTCACCGCGTTTTCCCAGGATGCGAAGGACAATGAAGTTTTCGCGCGCGTGAAGCTCACGATGCCTGTGCTGGCCGTTGGCGGAGAGAAATCCTTTGGTCCACTCCAGGCAGTGATCATGCGAAACGTTGCGACCAATGTTCAAGAGGCGGTCGTCGGTGGCTCCGGGCATTGGCTGATGGAAGAGCGCCCTGCGGAAACGGTGGCACTCATTCGCAAATTCCTCGACTCTCAGTAAGTTACTGCAAGAACCGGCGAGAGCTGTTGTAGTGCAAATAAGGGGCGATCCCGAACTGGGCTCTTCGACGGTCAAGTTGACGAGAAACGCCCAACCCATCGTGTTGGAGGTCCGGCCACAAGGACGGGACGCCGACTACTCGCTCATGTGGATTGCTACCGGATGGCTGACGATCCGCCAACCGAATGGTCGGATGGGCGAGCCACACACCGTTAGTCAGACCCACCTCCAAGAATTGGGGGTATTGCACACATAAGGCTTCACTGCCTCGCGTCGCAGTGGGATACAATCCGTGCGCATGGTTACCTGCTCTGGCTGCGGGACCGTATCTTCCGAGAACGTCCGTTTCTGTCCTTCATGCGGGCGCGCCGTTTCCATTCTCGACACCCCCACACTGGAGCCGGATAGAAATGCTGTCGCGCCTGTGCGGGTTCCCATCAGTTCGCACCCGCCACGAAGTGGGGGATTCTCGCCGGGCACTGTTCTCGTCGAACGATACCGGATCGTTGCTCTGCTGGGGCGCGGCGGCATGGGCGAGGTCTACCGCGCTGAAGATCTCAAGCTCGGGAATGTTGTAGCTCTCAAGTTTCTTCCGGCCTCACTCCAGAACGACACGGAGGCTCTCGAAGGATTTCATGCTGAGGTGCGCAATGC